>CAYOOW010000005.1:0-98090 GCA_964405715.1 uncultured Bacteroides sp. | reverse complement strand
TAAACTAAAACTTTGCCATGAGGTAGGAAATATCCCACTTCATGAGCAGACACTACATAAGTTTATGCTTTTGTTGTATTTTCTTTATGGTTAAAGCAGAACAGAATTTTAATATTCACTTGATATATGTTTTTTTTTTTGATAAAATTATTTCACATGAAAATGAAATATAAGGAGTTGAAGACACAAGATGAACCAGAAGGTCACAATATTTACATCCGTGCGGACGAAAATAGTTATTTCTATGTTGTTGATTTCAATGTTAGCATGTATTGTACTGGCAGCGGTAATTATGCCCAATATCAAAAAAAATGTTGAGTCCACCAATCAGAATTATATTGAAGATGTCGCGAGGGCATATGGATTGATGTTTGAGAGAGAGATTATACTTGATGGCATTGATGTTGCGTTGTCGTATTCAAATCTGTCGGAATCCCTGGAAGGGGTTTCTGTAGACGGTATGGAGAGCAGTTATGTGTATGTGGTATCTGCAGACGGGACGATGCTGTATCATCCGACTGCTGATAAGGTTGGACAACCGGTTGAAAACGCAGCCGTTAAGCAGACAGTTGAGACAATATCAAGGCATGAAACTGTAAAAAATGAAATAATTAAGTATGAATACAAAGGCGTGGATAAGTTTGCGGGTATCTATGTAAATGAGACGCAGGATTTTATTGTTGTTGTCACTGCCGACTCTGATGAAATATTTGAAACAATGAGTAAGGTTGTCAGGATGCTTGTAATTGGTTTTATTTTGGTTATAATATTTGTGATTGCAGTAGGTTCAGTTATAGCATATCATCTTGTTAAACCGATTAATCAGATATCAAAGCTTACGGTCAGAACCGCTGATATGGACTTTACAAGGACCGAGGAGCGGGAGAAGCTTTGTGCAAGAAAAGATGAGACCGGACGTATGGCACGGGCCCTTGACCATCTTATATCTGAGTTGATTGATGTCATAAACGAGATAAAAGAGAATAGCAGCAGTTTGATGGATGCTGCCGATGGATTGAATACGAATGCAAGTGAGACGGCTACGACAATGGAACAGGTGGAAAGCGCTATCAATGATATTGCGCAGGGTGCTACATCTCAGGCAAATGAAACCCAGCAGGCGACAGAAAATGTTATTGTTATGGGAAATATGATTCGGGATACGAATGAGGGAATGAACAGGCTTATTTCTTTTGCATGTAGTATGCGCGAAACGACAGAACATGCACAGGAAATTTTAAATGATTTGAAGACGGTAAACAGCAAAGCGGAAAAGTACATAGACGTTATTGCTGAGCAGACAAATACAACCAATGAGTCAGCCCTGAAGATCAGCGAGGCGACAAAGCTGATTACATCCATCGCAGAGGAAACCAATCTTCTGTCACTCAATGCGTCAATTGAGGCAGCGCGGGCAGGAGAGCAGGGACGCGGCTTCGGCGTTGTTGCCGCAGAAATTCAGAAGCTTGCCGAACAGTCCAATGAATCTGCAAAGCGCATTGAGGAAGTGATTCAGGAATTGCTGCTTGATTCCGAGAAGGCTGTTGAAACTATGTACGATGTAAAGGAAATCATACATTCACAGAGTGACCATGTGGAGCAGACTGAGATTGCTTTTGGACAGCTTACAGATTGTATGGAGCAATCTATCAATGGTCTCAATGAGATTTCAGAGAAAACGACATCCCTTGATCAGGCAAGAACGAATGTGGTTGATATCGTTCAGAGCCTGACCGCCATTGCTGAGGAGAATGCGGCGGGAACCGAGGAGACTTCTGCTTCAGCGACAGAGGTTGCAGCAATCGTTGAGGATATCTCCGATAAATCAAACTCATTGCGTGAGGTTGCAAAGCTGCTGGATGAGCATATGAATATTTTCAAATTATAATGACCGAGAGTATTATTTTTTTAAGGTGGAACATCATTGTAAGAGTTCCACCTTTTCAATTTTCATACCGTTGTTGTTTTTTGACGTGTTTTGTGATATCTTTTAAGGGAGTATTTTATTTGGAGGTTTGACATGAGAGATTATACGACACAAATGGATGCTGCTAGAAAAGGAATTATCACGCCGGAACTCTTGAAGGTTGCGGAGAAAGAGTTTATGACCCCAGATGAGCTTACGCCGCTTGTGGCCTCCGGTAAGGCTGTAATATGTGCAAACAAAAACCATAAATGCTTGGAACCACAGGGGATTGGTTCCATGCTTAAAACCAAGATTAATGTCAACCTCGGCATTTCGAGGGATTGCAGGGATTATGATACAGAGATGAAAAAGGTGCTGGAGGCTGTCAATATGGGCGCACATGCCATTATGGATTTGTCTTCACATGGTAATACAATTCCGTTTCGGCGAAAGCTTACCGCCGAATGTCCGGTCATGATAGGAACTGTTCCCGTATATGATTCGGTTATCCATTATCAGAGAGACCTTGCAACATTGACGGCAAAGGACTTTATCGATGTCGTCAGACTGCATGCTGAGGATGGAGTTGATTTTGTTACGCTGCACTGTGGCATTACAAGAAAGACAATTGATCAGATAAAAAATCATAAGCGCAAGATGAATATAGTGTCCAGAGGCGGTTCCCTTGTTTTTGCATGGATGACCATGACTGGCAATGAAAATCCGTTTTATGAGTATTATGATGAAATTCTTGATATATGCAGGGAATATGATGTGACGATTTCACTTGGCGATGCGTGCAGACCGGGGTGCCTTGCTGATGCATCGGATGTGTGTCAGATAGAAGAGCTGGTGCGTTTGGGTGAGCTTACCAGGCGCGCATGGGAGAAGGATGTGCAGGTTATGGTTGAAGGTCCGGGACATATGCCGATGGACCAGATTGCAGCGAACATGAAGCTGCAGCAGACGATATGTATGGGCGCACCGTTCTATGTACTGGGACCGCTGGTTACTGATATTGCACCGGGATACGATCATATTACTTCCGCCATAGGAGGTGCAATTGCCGCTGCATCAGGCGCTGCGTTTTTGTGTTATGTGACTCCGGCAGAGCATCTGGCATTACCAAATGTAGATGATGTAAAGCAGGGTATTATGGCATCTAAAATTGCCGCACATGCGGCTGATATTGCAAAGGGTATCAGGGGTGCAAGGGATGCAGATGACAAAATGGCTGATGCAAGGAGAAAACTGGATTGGGAGGAACAGTGGAAATGTGCCATGGATCCGGAAACTGCAAAATCCATTAGGGATGACAGAAGTCCGGAACATGAAGATACCTGTTCCATGTGCGGTAAATTTTGTGCTGTCCGCAGCATGAATAAGGCACTGTCAGGAGAATATATAGATATTTTATGAAATAGCAGGTTTATATAAATGGTGTGTTTACGTTACTTTTAATAGCAGAATAAGAATGAAACGAAATGGGGGATAAAAATGGATTTGGAAAGAATCTGGTATGGAATTAAAAAATGGGCGAGAAGAATATACAAGAAAATCAGAAGATTTTTCAGAAAGGCTGTGAGATGGCTCCGCCGCTATATTCGTCTGCTGGTTCGACACACAAAGGCTAAGGATTACAGTGTGCTGGTTTACACAATACTTGCAGTACTTATTTTTGTTCTTGTTATTGTTTTGTTCGGTAAGCTTTTTTCGGCTATTGGAGGCAGGAAAAACAAGTCAGAAAAGAAAACGGAAACGGAGATCAGTACACCGATTGACGCTACGGAGGATCCGGCTGTTGCGCAGCAGAGACAGCTGTCCGATCAATGTAAGATTATTTATGAAAATAACAAGGACTTTCTGCTGCTGGTCAATGCGTCAAACCCGCTGGAGGAGGGTTATACCTTCGAGCATCATACATTAAACTGCGGTGAGGATATAGATGAAAGATGTTATCAGGATTTCCTGAATATGTCCAATGATGTGAATGCGGCCGGAATGTATTATGGTGTTGTATCTGCGTACAGAAGCAGAGAGAGACAGCAGGAGTCAATTACAAGCAGTGTGCAGGCATATATGGAGCAGGGCATGACCGAGGAGGAAGCATATAACAAGACATATGAGACAATCCTGCCGGTAGGCTACAGTGAGCATGAGACGGGGCTTGCTCTTGATCTGGTGCCTCAGGGGGAATCAGTACTCAGTCTGGAGCTTGAAGATGAACCGATTATACAATGGTTTACTGCGAATAGCTATAAATATGGTTTTATTCTGCGCTATCCTGCTGATAAGGTGGATGTAACAGGAATCAGCTATGAGCCGTGGCATTTCAGGTATGTCGGTATAGAGGCTGCCACATTCCTGCATAACAACAATCTTACTCTGGAGGAATTTTATCAGCTGATGGAGCAGTATTAGTATACAGGAGCTTAACATGTCAAATAAGAAGAATCAAAAAAGAAGTAAAAGGAGAACAAAGGCTTACAGACAGATAGCGATGTATGTCAATCTGTTTTTTCTGGCTGCCATTGTCGTTTTTGTCATAACGGGCGCACTACATATATTTACACATAAACGGGACTATCGCGATGAAGGTGTAGCACTTTATGAGCAGGAGCAATACGCGGATGCAATAAAGGCGTTTGATAAAGCTTTGGATTGTAAACAATGGTTTGCCGGAAAGCTGAATGTGGATATCGAACTGTATAAGGCAGAGTGCTATCTGCAGATGCAGGATTATAAATCTGCGGGACAGGTATATGCAAAGATAGGGAAAGAATATTCAAAGAGATATTATGATGCTGATGAAAATGCTTTTATGGTTGAATTGTGTGAAGCACTGGACAGCTATGCGGCAGGAGATTACAGCAGCCCCGTTTCATGCTTTGCGGAGGCAGTTGACAGGGGATATACGGATATATGCATGTATGCCGCCTCCTGCTATGAACACAAGCAAAATTATGAGAAAATGACATCCTATTATGATATTTATATTGAAAAAATGGGTATAAATCCGTATGTATGCTATAAATATGCAGATTACTATCTGTATATGGAGGATTATAATACGGCGCTTTCTTATGTTAATCAGGGCATTATGCTTGGCGGGCAGGATTATATTCAGAATTTGAAATATCTGGAAATTATATGCTATGAGAAGCTTACGGATTATTCTCAGGCTTACACGCTTGCACAGACGTATTGCGCGAGTTATCCGGATGACGCAGCGGGAGCCGATATGCTGGCATACCTCGATACAAGAGTGAATCCTGATACAACACTTGTGAACGATGTGTATGGGGTTGGAGGTCAGGGTGACGGAGCGGCTTCGGGTGATGACTCGGCAGCTGCAGCTGTAGAATGATAACTATAAAAATATTATGTATACCGGGTGATGTATGTTTGATAACAGTGAATTGATTGAAAAAGTAATATTATTTGCAGCAGACCTCGAGAATGGTGAAAATATCGAGGATAATCTTGAGGAATTGGAGGAGCTGGTCAAAACCGCAGGCGCTGTAGTGGCCGGTCGTCTGATTCAGAAGAAAGAGCATATCGATACTGCGACATATTTCGGCTCCGGAAAAACCGAGGAACTGGCAGCTCTGGTTGCCGAAACAGGGGCGACGGGGGTAGTGTGTGATGATGAGCTCTCCCCTATACAGCTCACAAATCTGGAACGGGAGCTTGAAACCAAGGTTATGGATCGTACCATGGTTATATTAGATATATTTGCGGGCAGGGCGAATACACGGGAGGGTAAGATACAGGTTGAGCTTGCTCAGCTGAAATACCGCTCTTCAAGATTGATTGGCATGCGCAGCTCTATGTCGCGTTTGGGCGGAGGAATCGGTACGAGAGGGCCGGGAGAGATGAAGCTGGAGATTGACCGTCGTGTGATCCGTGACAGAATTGCGCAGCTTTCCAAGGAGCTGGAGGATGTGAAACAGCATAGAGAGGTAATGCGGAAACAGCGTATGGAGGGAAAGCTTCCGATTGTATCGATTGTCGGATATACCAATGCCGGAAAATCAACATTGCTTAATCATCTGACTGATGCGGGTGTTCCGGAGGAGGATAAGCTCTTTGCGACCTTGGATCCGACCTCGAGAAACTACAGGCTTGATAATGGACAGGAGATTATAATTACAGATACGGTCGGATTTATCAGAAAGCTTCCGCATCATCTGATTAACGCATTTCGATCTACACTAGAGGAGGCGCGGTATGCCGATATTATTCTTCATGTCGTTGATGCGTCAAACCCACATGCCGATAACCAGATTTTAACTGTGTATGAGACCTTAAGAGGTCTCGGTGTTACGGACAAGCCTGTTATAACGGCTTTTAATAAGATTGATAAGCTTGACGATATGCCTGTACTAAAAGACCTTTCAGCTGATTATACGATAAATATATCTGCAAAGCATGAGCTTGGCTTTGATACATTGTCTGATACGCTTGCGGAGGTCATAAACAAGACGAGGTGTTATGTTGAAAAGCTGATACCGTATGCAGATGCCGGACTGATTAACAGAATTCATAAATCAGGAACCTTGCTGGAGGAAGAATACAGAGAGGATGGAATATATATCCGTGCCTATGTTGATAAAAGTATGGGTATATAGGAAGCTATATGGAATTGCCGCAGAGATTTGAAGAGAATATGACAACATTGCTTGAAGAGGAATTTGAGACATATAAGGCTTGCCTTGACAGCCCTATGTATCATGGCATAAGAATCAATACAATGAAAATCAGTGTTGATGATTTTATGATGATTAATCCGTTTCATCTTTCCCCGGTTCCGTGGTGCACAAACGGTTTTTATTATGATGAAAGGCTGGACAAGCCATCCGGGCATCCATATTATTATGCCGGACTATATTACATTCAGGAGCCGAGCGCCATGACGCCTGCCAATGTGCTGCCTGTGGAACCGGGGGACCGGGTGCTTGATATCTGTGCGGCACCGGGGGGAAAATCCACGGAGCTTGCAGCAAAGCTGAATGGTACGGGTGTACTTGTGTCAAACGATATCAGCGCATCAAGGGCGAAGGCCTTGCTTAAGAACCTGGAGGTTTTTGGCGCGTATAATATACTGGTTACATGCGAACCTCCCTATAAGCTGGCTGAGCGTTTTCCGGATTATTTCGATAAGATTCTGATTGACGCACCGTGTTCGGGCGAGGGTATGTTCCGAAAATCCCCGTCTATGATTACAGCATGGGAAAATAACGGAAATCAGCTTTTTGCGGATTTACAGCGGAGTATTCTGGATGAGATTGTAAAAATGTTAAAGCCGGGAGGGAAAATTATATATTCAACCTGTACGTTTGCGCCAATTGAAAATGAGCAGTCGGTCGAATATCTTCTTTCTCTGGATAAAAGTCTGCATATCAGTGATTTTGATAAATATGAACTGTTTGATGACGGACATCCGGAATGGTCGTTATCCAAACGACAGGAGCTTACCCGATGCGCGAGGCTGTGGCCCCACAGGCTTTCGGGTGAAGGGCATTTTGTGTGTCTGCTTGAGAAGGAGGGTGCGGGCTCTCCTGCCCGAAATGCAGGGGCATATCCTGTAAAAAGGGCAAAGCTTCCGCCCGAGGTACAGGCGTTTTTGAAAAAAATCAACAGGAGTTTTCCTGAACAGAGACTGGAAATATCGGGAGACAAGCTGTACTGCATTCCCGAGTCATTTCCCGCTGTGCGTGGATTGCGTATATTAAGATGCGGACTTTATATGGGGAAAATCAAGAAAAACCGTTTTGAGCCAAGCCAGTCCCTTGCGATGGTGCTTGAGATGAAGGATTTTGATAATCCCGTGAATCTTTCTTCCACAGATGACCGTGTATTCCGATATCTGCGCGGGGAGACGATAGAGGCTGACGGGAGAAACGGCTGGGCACTCGTCTGTGTGGATTCCTATCCGCTTGGCTGGGGCAAAATAAATAACGGAACAATGAAGAATAAATATCTGGCAGGTTGGAGGCTGATGTCATGAAAGTAGCGGTTGTAACGGGTGCATCTTCCGGTTTGGGACGGGAATTTGTAAAACAGATATCCGAAAAATATAAGACTATTGATGAAATATGGGTGATTGCACGGCGCGCGGAGCGGTTGATGCAGCTTTCACAGGGGATTGAAAATGTAAAAATTAGACCGATTGCGTGTGATATAACAAACCCATCGGAGCTTCTTGTCTACAGAAACATGCTTCAAAAATACGTTCCAGCCATCAGGCTTCTTGTCAATGCTGCGGGGTATGGAAAGCTCGGGCATGTTGATGAGGTTCCGGAGACGGAGAGCATCGGCATGTGTGATTTGAATTGTGCAGCACTGACGAGGATGACGATAATTTCCATGCCTTATATGCAGAATGGAAAGGCAAATATTATAAATATTGCATCTGCGGCTGCTTTTATGCCGCAGCCCTCCTTTGCTGTGTACGCTGCAACCAAATCATATGTGCTCAGCTTTTCTGCTGCCTTGGGAAGAGAGCTTAAGGATAAGGGGATTACCGTGACGGCTGTCTGCCCCGGTCCGGTTGCCACGGAATTTTTTGATGTCGCTGAGACTTATCATAAATCCGCATTTTATAAAAAAATGCTGCGTGCCAAGCCGGAACGTGTGGTTGCACTTGCACTGCGGGACGCATATCACGGAGCAAATATTTCTGTGTACGGCGTAACGATGAAATTGTTTCATGTCATCAGTAAACTGCTGCCGCATGGTTTTATGGTAAAATTTTTGAAATGATTAAAAAGAGGAAAACTGCATGTTCGATAAATATGATAAAGGAGAATACGGGTATTTAAAAGCCTATAGACGTGGAAAACTGATTGTGTCGCTTATTCTTGCGGCAATGATTGCATTTATTATCATAACAATGCTGTTTTTGTTTGGTGATACCGGGCGGGTTATGATTGTATTTGCGATTTTGCTTGCATTGCCATTTGCAAAATTTCTGATTGCTTGGATTATGTGCGCGAAGTTTGAACCTTTGCACGAGGAACAGTATCAAAAGCTTTGTCAGGATATAACAGACGGGAATAAGCAAAGTAATCTGGATGGCGTGCTTTTTGATGTTGTCATAACCCAATATGAGGGGATGAAATTTTATCAGTCCATGTGCGTAAAAAACGGAAAGATTATAGCTTTAGTGCTGTCTGCGGATTATCAGGAAAATAAAAAGGATTACAGGGCATGGCTTGAGCACTGTGTCGAGGATGGCAAGTACAAGTATTCGGTAACCCTGTGCAGCGATATCCGGGAGTACGGAAAGAAGGTTCGGACAATCAGTACGCCGAATGATAAGACAGCGATGATTGACAGACATATCCGGGAAAAAATATTGACGACATGTGTATAGTATATAAACAAAAATAGGAGTATTATGACGGAGATTAGCATATCGGACAGGGATGGCGGGCAGCGCTTGAATAAATATCTGATGAAGTATTTAAATGAGGCTCCGGCATCCTTTATTTATAAGATGCTCAGGAAAAAGAATATTGTGGTAAACGGTGCGAGGGCAAAGGGTGACGAGCTTCTCTGTGCCGGTGATAAGATTACACTGTATATGTCGGACGAGACGATTGCGAGGTTCCGGCAGGACAGTCGGTCAGAGACTCATATGTACGGTGCTTTGTCCGATGCGGGAAACGGAATCTCCGCGGATAATCTGCTTGTATTATATCAGGATGAGAATATTATGGCTGTTCACAAACCGGCAGGCGTGTTATCCCAAAAGGCGAAGGCTGATGATTATACCATCAATGAGTGCATAGTGGATTATTGCAGAATGAAGGGTGTGCCTGATGCCCATATGCTTGAAACCTTCACACCATCTGTCTGCAACCGGCTTGACAGAAACACGTCGGGAATTTTGCTTGCCGGTATTTCTCTGCACGGAAGCCAATATCTGGCAAGAATATTAAAGGAAAGACAGGCTGATAAATATTATTATACGGTTGTGAGCGGTGAGCTGCGTGACAAATTGCATGTGACAGCATATATACGAAAAAACAGAGAAGACAATATGTCGGAAATCATCGGTGATTCCGATTACAGACGTTTGCCGGACACGCATGAAGGTCCGGGAGCTGCTTGGCACAGGACATATTGTAAGGCAGATTATGCAAGGATAGAAACGATGTTTATGCCGCTTGACTGTGTACCGGGGTATACGTTGCTCAAGGTCAAGCTGATTACCGGAAAATCGCACCAGATTCGGGCACATTTGAAGCATCTTGGATATCCTGTCCTCGGAGATGTAAAATACGGGGATGCGGTTGTCAATAACCGGATGAGAAAACAGTATAAATTAAAGCATCATCTGCTGCATGCCGGACAGGTTATCTTATACCGGGACATAGAACACGAGGAGCCTGTCATAATCAGGGACGCGGTTCCTGAAATGTTTCGGAATATCTGTAATGGTCTGGGACTTGATGTGGATAAAACAGATGAAGTGTGACAGAGAAAGCGGAGGAAGCTATGGCAACATGGAATTCCCGGGGACTTCGGGGCTCCACCCTGGAGGAACTCATCAATCTTACAAATGAACTATATCGTGAAAAGAAGCTTGCGCTGGTACAGAAGATCCCCACGCCAATTACGCCTGTCAAAATTGATAAGGAAAGCGGTAACATATCGCTGGCGTATTTTGAGAAGGATTCCACGGTAGATTATATCGGGGTTGTGCAGGGAGTACCTGTATGCTTTGATGCAAAGGAATGTGCGGTTGATACATTTTCATTGCGCAATATTCATGAACATCAGATTCGGTTTATGGAGGAATTTGAAAAGCAGCAGGGAATCAGCTTCCTGATTATCATGTTTTCGGCAAGAAATGAGTTCTATTATCTGCGTTTTGCCGAGTTGAAACGGTATCTGGACAGGGTGAAGGACGGACATCCAAAAAATTTTAAATACGAAGAGCTTGAATCCGGATACTTCCTGAAGCCGGAATCGGGTGCGGCAGTACATTATCTGAAAGGATTGCAGCTGGATTTGCAGGAAAGGTAGGATAGAATCATGTATGAATATTACAGAGTCGGTGCAGCAGTGCCGGATATGCGGGTTGCTGATGTGACCTATAATAAAAATAAGATTATCGAGAAAGTATATGAGGCGGAAAAGCAGGGCGTGCGTCTGCTCACATTTCCGGAGCTGTGTATTACAGGCTACACATGTGCGGATTTATTTATGCAGCAGGCACTGCTTCATGCTGCGAGGTCAGCTCTGGCAGATATCACCGCAATTACTTCAAAGATTGATATGGTTGTCGTGATCGGAACGCCGATTCAGCTTGATTATCAGCTCTACAATGCAGCTGTTGTGCTGTATAAGGGTATAATTCATGGGATTCATGTGAAGACCTTTATACCAAACTACAATGAATTCTATGAAAAACGCTGGTTTTCATCGGCTGCCGAGCTTGACGTCTGTGACGTGTCGTCCCGTGATATATTGGGCAAAGATAAGCCGGAATACTATATTCCAATCGGAAATAATATCATATATAAGGCCGGAGGGCTTTGCTTCGGCGTGGAAATCTGTGAGGATGTGTGGGCGCCGCTTTCGCCGTCTACATGGGAGGCAATGGCAGGGGCGGAGCTTATTGTCAACCTGTCCGCCAGCAATGATACAATAGGAAAACGGGATTACAGAAGGCGATTGATACAGAATCATTCCATGTCACTGATGTGCGAGTATCTCTATGTTTCTGCCGGGTGCAAAGAGAGCAGTACCGATCTGATCTTTTCCGGGCACAGTCTTGTTGCGGAAAGCGGCAGAGTGATAAAGGAAAATGATAAAATAGCCGACAATGATTATCTTCTGGTGACGGATATTGACCTCGGAAAGATAAGAGCTGACCGGATGAAGGGAAAAACATTTAAGGATGCATATAAAATCTATGGCGCGGGGGCAGATATCAGACAAGTCATACTGCCGGAAGCCTCGGATATGGAGTCGGACGGAAGCTGTTATGCGATAAATCCGTATCCGTTTATTCCGTCAGATAAGGGCAGACGCCAAAAACGCTGCAGGGACATATTCGATATGCAGGTAGGCGGTCTTGCAAAGCGTTTGTCTGTCACAGGCAGTAAGATGGTAATCGGTGTGTCAGGCGGAATGGATTCTACGCTCGCCCTGCTTGTCGGAGCACAGACATTAAAGAAAATGGGAAGACCGATGACTGATTTGGTTGGAATAACCATGCCGGCATTCGGCACGACGAACCGAACCTACAGCAATGCGTTAAAGCTGATGGAAACTCTGGGAATCTCGGTAAAGACCATTCCGATAAAGGAGGCTTGTACGCTTCATTACCGGGATATCGGACATGATATTGAAGAAAAAAATACCACGTATGAGAATGTGCAGGCGCGTGAGCGCACGCAGGTTTTAATGGATTATGCAAATAAAATAGACGGTATTGTAGTCGGAACCGGAGATTTGTCCGAGCTTGCCCTTGGATGGTGTACCTACAACGCCGACCAGATGAGTATGTACGGTGTCAATGCAAGTATACCGAAAACTCTGGTAAGGTGGCTTATAGACAGCGTCATAGAATATGATATGTTTCCGGACAGTTCGGACGTGCTGCGGGATATTATAGATACGCCAATCAGCCCGGAGCTTTTGCCGCCGGATGAACAGGGAAACATTGTCCAGAAGACTGAGGAAACAGTCGGTCCGTATGCGCTGCATGATTTCTTCCTCTACTATGTCATGCGATTCGGTTATGCGCCGTCCAAGATATATTATATGGCGCAGCGGGCTTTTGACGGGATACATGACAGGGAGACAATATTAAAGTGGATGAAGATATTCTATCGTAGATTTTTCAGCCAGCAGTTTAAGAGAAGCTGTATGCCGGACGGTGTCAAGGTCGGTAGTGTCTGTCTTTCACCGCGCGGCGACTGGCGCATGCCGAGTGACGCGTCTGTGGCTCTATGGCTGAAAGAACTGGATGATATTTGTTAAAGTCATATCAAAGGCTGTCGCCTGAAAGTTTTTTATATCTTCTGCTATAAGTACGTTTTTTGGGACTTAATATATTGTAATATGAGTTTAGCTCCGAGGCGGCCACCAACGGGAAAAACGAACATTTGTTTGAAAAAGTATTGACAAACGAACAAATGTACGATATATTAAATATACAGAAAACGAACACATGTTCATAAACGTTTAAGGAGGAGATATAATGACGATAAAGGCATCTGTTTTATTTATTCATAGACATTACAAAATGATATTTGCAGCGATAGCAGTTGTGCTTTGTATCTGCCTGCTTTTCGCCGGTGCGGCGGGGAAGGAAGGCAGAGTGAATGCGTCAGCGCACAATGAGAAGTATTTTAAGTGCATTGATGTAGAATACAATGATACGCTTTGGTCTATTGCTGAAGATAATATGTCTGAGGAATATACATCCGTTGAAGCGTATATCGCCGAGGTAAAGAACATCAACGGACTAACCAGTGACAAAATTTATAGTGGTGCAACTCTGGTAGTACCATATTATGCTGCACCGCAATAAATTTTATTTTTCCATACCATACCTTTTGAGCCATCGATTTCCCGTCGGTGGCTCATTCTGTTGATTTATTGAAATTTTGAAAATAACTTGTCAGTTTCCCGCAATTATATTATACTTTTATAATCAGTGAAAATAGAGGAGAAATCCATATTATGACAATATTTTATATATGAACGGGAAAGGAATAAGACATGGATAAAAGCACGATTCCTGCTATGGAGCCGGATAGACAATACTATTTTATGAACAGGTGCCGGGAGCATCTGCTCTCCTTACAGGCGAGGATGAATCGTACGCTGACATATAATGTACAGACCTTCGGATGTCAGATGAACGCACATGATTCCGAGAAATTAAAGGGAATCCTTGATGCAATCGGATATGAGGAGGTTGCGGAAGAAAAGGCGGATTTTGTTATCTGCAACACCTGTACGGTCAGGGAAAATGCAAATCAGAAGCTGTATGGTCATTTGGGACATTTGAAGAATCTGAAAACAAAAAATCCCGATATGATTATCTGTCTGTGCGGCTGTATGATGCAGGAGCCTCACGTTATTGAGACATTGAAACAAAAATATCGCTATGTGGATATTATATTCGGAACACATAATATATACAAGCTGGCAGAGCTGATTGCACGATATTACGAGAGTGGAAAACCCGTGATTGAGGTTCTTGAAAAAAGTGAAAATACGGTGGAGGATTTACCGCAGAAACGGAAATATCAATTTAAGACAGGGGTAAATATTATGTATGGGTGCAATAATTTTTGTACCTATTGTATTGTACCGTATGTGCGGGGCAGGGAGAAGAGCAGAACACCACAGGATATTATTGCGGAAATACGAAGGCAGGCAGAATCAGGTGTCAAGGAGGTCATGCTGTTAGGGCAGAATGTGAACTCTTACGGAAAAGTATTTGACTACACAGATGGGAAAATACATGAAATAACGGATGATAATGCAGTGCGTTTTCCGGAATTACTCCGTATGGTGTGCACTGTTGACGGGATTGAGCGGGTGCGTTTTATGACAAGTCATCCGAAGGATTTATCGGATGAGCTGATTCAAGTGATGACGCAGGAAGCGAAGATTTGCAAGCATCTGCATTTACCTGTGCAGTCGGGCTCCACGAATGTGCTGGCGAGGATGAACCGTCGATATACAAAGGAGCAGTACCTTGCCTTAACGGATAAAATCAGAGCTGCCATGCCGGATATATCCCTCACAACGGATATTATGGTAGGCTTTCCGGGCGAGACGGAGGAGGATTTTCTTCATACTATGGATGTGGTAGAGCGGGTACAGTACGATCAGGTGTTTACATTTATATATTCCAAGCGCACCGGAACACCGGCTGCAGGGATGGAGAATCAGGTGCCGGAGGATGTGGTGAAGAGACGTTTCAGTCAACTGCTCACCCGCGTCAATGAGATATCAAATCAGAGGATTGCGAGGTATACAGGACAGGAAAAGGATGTACTTATCGAGGAAATAAACAGACAGGACAACAGGCTGGTGACAGGCAGGACAGAGGAAAATATTACGGTCCATCTGGCCGGTGACAGCAGTCTTATAGGAGAGACCGTGAAAGTGAAGCTGAATGAATGTAAAGGTTTCTACTTCCTGGGGGAAAGAACGAGGTGATAATGTGGGTAAGCTTTCTCCGATGATGGAGCAATATGTGGCAACAAAGGAACAATACAAGGATTGCATCCTGTTTTACAGACTGGGTGATTTTTATGAAATGTTCTTCGATGATGCGCTGACTGCGTCAAAGGAGCTTGAGATAACGCTGACCGGAAAGGACTGCGGTCTTGAGGAGCGTGCGCCCATGTGCGGTGTTCCGTATCATGCGGCTGATATTTATATAAACCGCCTGATTGAAAAGGGATATAAGGTTGCAATCGGTGAGCAGGTTGAAGATCCGAAGCTTGCAAAGGGGCTTGTTAAGCGTGAGGTCATTCGTATTGTCACACCGGGTACGAATATGTCCAGTGAAATATTGGACGAGGCAAGAAATAATTATCTGATGAGTATATCTTATTATAATTTCAGATACGGTATATCCGTGACGGACATATCGACAGGTGTGTTTAAGTGCTGTCGGATTGCAAGTGCAGAGAAGGTGTTAGATGAGATTAACAAGTATCAGCCGTCTGAAATTATATATCAGGATACGGTTGCCCGTTCAGGACTTGATATCATGCCTGTGGCGGACAAGCTGCATATATCCGTGACAGAGGCTCCAACACATTATTTTGATTATGATACAGCCGAAAATACGATTACCAGACATTTCCATGTGTCAAGCCTTGAGGGACTGGGATTAAAGGATATTCCGGAATCGGTCGTTTCAACGGGAGCTATGCTGCAATATCTCTATGACACACAGATGAACAGCCTGCAGCATATCAATCACATTGAGATATATTCCGTCGATTCGTATATGATAATTGACTCATCAACAAGAAGAAATCTGGAGCTTACAGAAACGCTTCGGGATAAGCAGAAAAAGGGTTCCCTGCTCTGGGTGCTGGATAAAACAAAAACAGCCATGGGAGCAAGAAAGCTCCGCGAATATGTTGAGCAGCCCCTGCTGTCAAAGGAAATGATAGAGAGGCGTCTGGATGCAGTTGGCGCCATGAACGATTCTATCATTACAAGGGAGGAGCTGCGGGAATATTTAAATACCATATATGATCTGGAACGTCTTATGACAAGAATATCACTTAAAACAGCAAACCCGCGGGATATGTTGTCCTTTAAGAATTCCATCCGGTATCTGCCGGATATAAAGAATCTGCTTTGTGAGCTTTCAGCGGATTACTACAGGGATATCTATGAGAATCTTGATACCCTGACCGATCTGTATGCGCTTTTGGAGGCAGCAATTGACGAGGAGCCGCCGATTACCGTGAAGGAGGGCGGTATCTTTAAACCGGGCTATCTGAAGCAGATTGACGATTTGAAGCTTGCAAAGACCGAATGTAAGAACTGGCTTGCCGCACTTGAAGCTGAGGAGCGGGAAAAAACAGGAATAAAAAATCTCAAGATAAAGTATAACAAGGTGTTTGACTATTATTTTGAGGTCACAAATTCCTTTAAGAATATGGTGCCGGATTACTTTATCAGAAAACAGACCCTGGCAAATGCGGAGCGTTATACGACAGATAAGCTCGAGGAGCTTTCCAACACGATACTCGGTGCCGAGGACAGATTGTATGCACTGGAGTATGAAACCTATGTAGAGCTGCGGGACAAGATAGGAGAGGCGCTCACCAGAGTACAGCAAACGGCACATTATATCGCGGAGCTTGATGCGCTTGCCTCCCTTTCTTATGTCGCCGAGAAAAATAACTATGTCCGCCCGAAGATAAATGAAGACGGCGTCATAGATATAAAAAACGGGAGACATCCGGTTGTTGAGAAGATGCTGTCAAATGACAGCTTTGTTGCAAACGATACATATCTGAATAATGCAGAGAGCAGGGTATCTATCATTACGGGACCGAATATGGCGGGAAAATCTACATATATGAGACAGACTGCACTTATTGTACTGATGGCGCAGATCGGCTCCTATGTACCCGCAGAATATGCGGATATAGGGTTGTGTGACAGGATATTTACAAGAGTCGGTGCCTCGGATGATCTGGCGTCCGGTCAGTCTACGTTTATGGTTGAGATGAACGAGGTCGCTAATATATTGCGAAATGCCACAGGAAACAGTCTGATTATTCTGGACGAGATAGGACGGGGCACGTCAACCTTTGACGGCTTATCCATAGCATGGGCTGTGGTTGAATATATTGCCGACAAGGATATCATAGGTGCAAAAACACTTTTTGCCACCCATTACCATGAGCTTACGGAGCTGGAGGGAAAATTATCAGCTGTCAATAATTATTGTATCGCAGTCAAGGAGGACGGGGAGAATATCGTTTTCCTGAGAAAGATTATAAAGGGCGGCGCGGACAGGAGCTATGGCATACAGGTTGCGCGGCTGGCCGGCGTGCCGGAGCGGGTTCTGACTCGTGCACGGGAAATATGCGACCAGTTGATTGACACAGATATTTTATCCAAAGCAAAAGCGATTGAGACGCGGGATATGAAGCAGGAAAAGAAGGAAAACTATACGCAGATGTCGTTGTTTTCCTCTCCGACGGAATTATCCATCGCAAACGAACTAAAAACAATGGATTTGAACAATATGACACCGATGAAAGCAATGCTGTATCTGCAGGAGCTGCAGGAAAGATTAAGGGAATAAGCGATGATTAAAGTACTCGATAAAACAACGGTCGATAAAATTGCGGCAGGCGAGGTAATTGAGAGACCTTCCTCTGTCGTTAAGGAGTTATTGGAGAATTCCATAGACGCGGGAGCTGTTTCGATTACAGTTGAAATTAAAGACGGCGGATTATCTCTGATTCGTGTGACAGATAACGGCTGCGGGATTCCGAAGGATGAGGTGAGGACTGCATATATGAGCCATGCTACGAGCAAGATTGAGCGCGTAGAGGACTTGAGCTCCATATGCTCACTCGGATTCCGGGGCGAGGCTTTATCGACGATAGCCGCCGTATCTCAGACGGAAATGATAACGAAGACTGTAGACAGCCTGACCGGTGTAAAATATGTAATCCATGGCGGACAGGAGATTGATTTTACAGATGTGGGTGTACCTGACGGAACAACCATTGTGGTCCGTAATTTATTTTTTAATACGCCGGCCAGAAAGAAGTTCCTGAAATCACCGATGACAGAGGGCTCCTATATCAATGATCTGGTTTTAAGACTTGCCCTGTCACGGCCGGATATTTCATTTAAGCTGATTGTCAACGGTCAGAGCAAGCTTGATACATCCGGAAACGGAAATATAAGGGATACGGTATATCAATTATTCGGCAGGGATATCACCATGAATCTTGTAGAGATCAAATATGCCGATGATAATATCAGGATGGAGGGATATATCGGAAAGCCCTTTATCTCCAGAGGAAACAGGGGACTGGAAAATTATTTCATTAACCACAGATACATCAAAAGCGGAATTATTAACCGTGCCATTGAGGAGGGGTATAAAACCTTTGTCATGCAGCATAAATTTCCGTTTACAGCATTATATTTTACATTGCCGACAGACAAATGCGATGTCAATGTGCATCCGACCAAGATGGAGTTTAAATATGACAATGAACGGGAGCTTTTTGAGATTATATCCCGCACGGTCAGGGAAACACTGACGCACAGGGAGATTATTCCCAAGGAAAGCAGCGAGGATGCGAAGAATCGTACCGTAAAGGTTGAAAAAGGAAAAACTTCGTCAGAAAAACCGCCGGAGCCGTTTGAGACAGAACGTAAAAGCATGCCGGTTAAAACAAGCATGATTCCGCAGGGAAATGTCCGGGCAGGGAAATACAGTCCGACGTACCGTATTTTAGAGGCATTAAAGCAGCAGGAGAAGGCCGCGGAAGTAAAAGAAACAGAGAAGACGGGAGCACCGGAGTCAGGGGATGCGGGAACCTATAATGCAGCCTTGAATCTGCTCCGGGATGACGGTGTGAAATATGAACCGTCAAAGCCTGTTGAAACAAAAAATACCGATATGCAGGCAGCAGACGAAACGAACGGACGACATATCAACAGAGCGGTGGATGCATATATCCGAAACGAGCAGGCTGCGAAAGAAATAACAGGTAAACAGGCATCTCTGTTTGACGATGATTTTCTGACTGAAAAGGCAAGAAAAAAGCATCGTCTGATAGGTCAGCTTTTTGACACGTACTGGCTGATTGAATATGAGAATAATCTGTATATTATGGACCAGCATGCGGCACATGAAAAGGTGAATTATGAAAAGCTGATGCATAATTTTCATGAAAAGGAGGTCTATTCACAGCAGCTTATGCCGCCTATGGTCATTACGGTGTCCTTTGCCGAGCGACAGGCAATTATGGACAATTTTGATTTGTTTATGAAAATCGGTTATGATATAGAGGAATTCGGCGGAAATGAATTTAAGATTAACGCAGTTCCAAGTAATTTATACGGCTTGCATGGCAGAGAGATGTTTCTCGAATTTCTCGGCTCTCTTGTAGATAATGCCGGATATATGTCGAATGATGTTTTTATCAGGAAATTATCTACAATGGCGTGCAAGGCATCGATAAAGGGGAATATGCATATCAGCTTTTCGGAGGCTGACGCGTTGATTGACCAGCTGCTGCAGCTTGATAATCCTTACACCTGTCCGCACGGAAGACCGACGATTATTTCAATCAGCAGGAACGAGCTGGAGAAAAAATTCAAAAGAATTATTTGATTTTTAGATTGGATGGCTATTATGACAGAAAGTGATAAGGAAAAGTTAATAATATTGACAGGTCCTACGGCAGTCGGAAAAACGGCACTGTCTGTCCGGCTGGCAAAGGCTGTAAACGGAGAGATTATTTCAGCGGATTCCGTTCAGGTATACAGACATTTGGATATCGGCTCTGCAAAGGTGACGGCAGAAGAGATGCAGGGAGTGCCGCACCATCTGATTGATGTTCTTGAACCGACGGAGGAATTTTCTGTTGCGGCGTTTCAGACACTGGCACGAAAGGCCATGGATGAAATATATTCGAGGGGACACATACCTGTGATTGTCGGCGGAACAGGCTTTTATATTCAGGCTGTGCTTTATGATATTGATTTCAGACAGACCACAGACGACGGCTACCGCACTTACTTAGAACAGATATATGAAACTGCGGGAGCGGATGCTCTGTATGGTATGCTGCTGGAGAAGGATCCCGTATCAGCGGAGAGTATACACAAAAATAATGTTAAAAGGGTTATACGTGCTCTGGAATACGAGCATCAGACGGGACAGCTGATATCGGAGCATAATGAGGCGGAAAGACAAAAAGCACCCCCATATAATTATGCATATTTTGTATTAAACTGTGACAGGTCCAAACTGTATGACAGGATAGAGCGGCGTGTGGATATGATGATGGAACAGGGACTTGTTGACGAGGTCAAGGCTTTGGTTTCCCAATATCAGCTTTCACGGGATATGGTTTCCATGCAGGGGCTTGGATATAAAGAAATCCTGCAATATCTCGAGGGGGATTGTTCTCTGGATGAGGCGGTATATATATTAAAGCGCGATACCAGGCATTTTGCAAAGAGACAGCTCACATGGTTCAGAAGGGAACGGGATGTCATTTTCGTCGATAAGGAGCAGCTTGCTTCAGAGGAACAGCAGCTTGCTTTTATGCTGGAGGTCTTGCACGACAAAGGAATTATTTCCTGACATGATATGATGGAGGACACAATGGAGGACACATTAAAAAATTATTATCTGGAACTGGGAATAGATGAAAGGGTTTATGATTACTGTGCAGAAATCGAGCATGGTCTCAAGGACCGCTACGCTGAGATTGATAAAGTTGCGGAGCAGAATCAGGTAAAGGTGATAAAAGCCATGCAGGAGGCGCGGTTTGCCGGGGAGCATTTAAACGGTACGACAGGATACGGGTACAACGATGCCGGGCGTGAGGCTGTGGAGACGGTCTATGCAAAGGTGTTCCGGACAGAGGATGCGCTTGTAAGACAGCAGATTACCTGTGGCACACATGCACTCACGATTGCCTTGTCAGCGAATTTAAGGCCGGGTGATGAAATACTTTCCCCGGCAGGTAAGGTGTATGATACACTCGAGGGAGTAATCGGAATCAGAAAGCAGAAGGGTTCACTTGCAGAGTATGGCATAACGTTCCGACAGGTTGATTTGCTGCCAAACGGTGAGTTTGATTATGATAATATCAGAAAAAATATAAATGATAAAACAAAACTGATTGAGATACAGCGCTCTAAAGGCTATGATGTGAGGCCGACGCTATCGGTTGCAAAAATAGCGCAGATCATCCGCTTCGTAAAGGAAATTAAGCCGGATGTGATATGTATGGTGGATAACTGTTATGGTGAATTTGTCGAGACTATAGAGCCATCCGAGGTCGGAGCAGATATGGTGGTTGGCTCTCTGATTAAGAATCCGGGAGGCGGATTGGCACCGATTGGCGGTTATATATGCGGAACCGGAGAATGTATTGAGAACTGTGCTTACAGGCTGACGAGTCCGGGACTCGGCAAAGAAGTAGGGGCATCGTTAGGTGTGACCAGAAATATTGCACAGGGGCTGTTCCTTGCACCGACGGTGACGGCTGCGGCCTTGAAGGGCGCCGTATTTGCAGCAAATGTATATGGAAGGCTTGGCTTTAAAACCGTGCCGGACAGCACGGAGAGCAGACACGATATTATTCAGGCGGTAGAATTCGGAAAGCCGGAGCTGATACAGGCATTTTGTGAGGGTATTCAGGCTGCGGCTCCTGTTGACAGCTTTGTGACACCGGTTCCGTGGGATATGCCGGGCTATGACAGTCAGGTAATTATGGCGGCAGGTGCATTTGTGTCAGGCGCATCGATTGAATTGTCAGCAGATGCACCGATGAAAGAGCCTTATGCGGTATATTTTCAGGGTGGATTAACATATCAGCATGCTAAATTCGGTATTATGATGTCATTGCAGAAAATGGTAGAAAAAGGTCTGGTTCCCATGGTATAATATGAGAGATTTGTGAACACAAGCTGTGCGGGTTGTGAGCTTATAAAAATAATTGGAGGATATTATGGCAGGCGTAGTGAATAAAAGTAAATGGACATTGCTGTTGATATTGTTATGCGGAATTGTTCTGGGCGGTTTTATTGGACATTTGTGCGAGGGAATCAGCTGGTTATCATGGCTCTCCTATGGACAGAGCTTTGGATTATCATCTCCGGTCGTGCTTGATTTGGGGATTTTTGTCATCACGTTCGGCTTGACAATCACGATTAATATTGCCGGTATTATCGGTATTATTATTGGTATAATTATATATAAGGTATTATAGATATGTTTTGCTCCCGGAGAGGTGGAAGGAGCAAAAATGTCAAATTTAATCAAGGATATTGCCGATTGTGAACGGCCTTATGAGAAGGCAATCTCGCAGGGCGTTGAGTCACTCACGGATGCGGAGCTTTTGGCCGTCATTATACGAAACGGAACGCGGGATATGAGTTCGATTGACTTAGCAAACCGGATTCTTAATACCCATTATTTTCATAAGGGGCTGCACGGCCTTCAGTATATAAGGCGGGAGGAGCTGCTCAAAATAAAAGGAATCGGTGATACAAAGGCAACGCAGCTTTTGGCAGTGGCGGAGCTTGCCAACCGCATGAATGCTGCAAAATTAAAGAAAGAGCTTATTTTTAACAATCCTGACACAATTGCCGTGTATTATATGGAAAGGTGTAAATATCTTACCAGGGAGAGAACATACATCATGCTGTTATCGGCGTCACATATGCTGCTCAAGGAATTACAGCTGTCAGAGGGAACGGTGAACGGTACATTGCTTTCACCGAGAGAAATTTTTATTGAGGCTCTGCGCTATGAGGCGGTACATATCATTTTGATACACAACCATCCGTCAGGCAATCCTGAACCGAGTGAAGCTGATATTGCGACGACAAGACAGATTTTTCAGGCCGGGAAATTACTTGATATTTGTCTGTCAGATCATATTATAGTCGGAAACGGATGCTATGTGAGCATGATGGAGAGAGGAATTTTACAATGAAATTTGACAAGCGAAAGGATATCAATCCCAAATATTTGTTGTTGGCATGTACGATTATCTGTATTGGATTACTGCTTGCATCATACTTTGCAATGGACAAGGTAGCTGCAGTCAAGAATATCACTGTAAAGCTGATAACCCCGATTCAAAACGGCATTAACCAGATTGGACTGTGGACAGATTCCAAGCTGGAAAATTTAAAAGAAATAGAAGCGTTGAATGCAGAAATTGAGACTCTGACAGCGGAGCTGGAACAGTACAAGGAGGATTTAACCCGGTTCCAAAACCGGCAGAATGAGCTGGAGGAGCTGCAGGCATTGTATAATCTTGACGAACAATATCCGGATTACAATAAAACAGCAGCCAACGTATTTGCCAAGGATGCGTCATCCTGGTTTGCCAGCTTTTATATCGATAAGGGTTCGGATGACGGTATGTTTGAGGGGGCAAATGTCATGTGTGACGGGGGACTGGCGGGTATCGTTACGGAGTGCCATTCCGATTACTCCAAGGTTCGTGCAATCATTGATGATAATTCCAATGTAAGTGCGCGTATCATGCCTTCCAACGCATTGTGTACAGTGGAGGGCAGCCTGAGTCAGTATGAAAACGGATACCTGATTGTAAAGAATATTGACAAGGATGCCAGCGTATCTGTCGGAGACAAGGTAGTTACCTCGACGATATCCGATCGCTATCATCCGGGTATCATCATCGGGTATGTTGCAGAGACAGTCAATGATACAAACAATTTGACTATGACGGCATATATTACTCCCGCGGTGGATTTTAACAGTATATCAAATGTATTGATTATCACTGACGAGAAAAAATCGGTTACAGAGGAATAAATTTTTATACGAGGAGACATCTTTTATGAGACGTGTGATTGTGCTTGGCTTACTCATAATTGTGAATTTTTCACTTCAATCTACAATATTTGGTTTTCATGATATCAATAGTATTACGCCTAATTTACTGCTGATACTGACTATGTCTTTTGGGCTGATGCGCGGACGAAAGGAAGGACTTCTGGTTGGATTATTCAGCGGTTTTTTGATGGATGTCTTTTTTTCGAGCGTCCTTGGTCCGTATATGTTTCTCTATATGGTTTTGGGCTATGTCAATGGATTTTTTCACAAAAACTATATAATTGAAGATGTTCTTCTTCCGCTGCTTGTTATTGTAGCGGATGAGTTTATATTTAACATTGCAATATATTTTGTGTTTTTCCTTTTACACAATCAGTTGGATTTCGGCTTGTATGTCAGAAAAATCATATTGCCGGAGACGCTTTGCACTACGTTGCTTACAATATTAATATATAAGCTGTATGTCGTCATTAACAGGCATTTGAAAGCGAAGGCTGATCAGGCATAGTGCGTCTGCATGGAAAGGATATAAGATGCTGCGGGAAATACTAACATCAATAAAAGAGATGATTTTGGATTATGTAAAGCACAGACTGTTTCCGGTTACTGTGGTCGTAATTGTGCTTTTCTCCATACTGATACGACGGCTGTTTGTCCTTCAGATTATTGAGGGAGAGGAGCACATGGAGAATTTCATTTATAAGTCCGAGAAAACCCTGACAATCGAGGGTGTGCGCGGTAATATATATGACAGAAACGGAAAGCTGATTGCATATAACGAGCTGTCTTATTCGGTTGTGTACAGCAACGATACCGGCATATCTGCCAGAGCAGCTGAGCTGGGCGTAAGTGAGAATGAATTAAAGAACAGTATCCTGTCACGTACAATACAGATTCTTGAGAAGAACGGCGACAGTCTGTATGTCGATTTTCCGATTGCGCTTACCGGAACAGGCGGTTATAAATATACAGTCAGGGACAACCAGCTGAAAAGCTTTTTGAAGGATGTATATTCTGTTACCGATTTTGATTCGCTGGAGGATGAAAAGAAAAATGCTACGGCTGACGATGTCATGACATATCTGACAGGGGAAACCATGTTCAATCTTTCCGACACATACTCAAAGGAGGAAACCCTGAAAATCGTTTCATGCCGATATAAGCTGTGGCTGAACCGTTATCAGCAGTATATGCCCGTGACAATTGCCTATGATATCAGTGAAGAGAGCAATGCTGCCATCACGGAGTACAGCGATGAATTACTCGGTATGGACGTCACGGTAAAATCTCTGCGAAAATATAATGATGCGGAATATTATGCGCATATTATCGGATATATTGGTTCCATCGGCAGTGATGAGCTGCAGGAATACAATAAGAATCTATCGGATGAGGATAAATATACCGGGGAGGAAATGGTCGGAAAAACAGGAATAGAACAGTATTGTGAAGCCGAGCTGCGTGGAAAAAGCGGTTCGGAAACCATGTATGTCGATAATTTGGGTAAGGTAATCGAAACGGTGGAGACAACTCCTGCGTCGGCCGGAAACGATGTATATCTCACAATTGATACAGATTTGCAGAAGTATTGTTATGACACATTGGAAAAAGAGATTGCATCAATTCTGCTGGCACATATCACGCCGCAGCTTTCCGTTGAGTCCGGTGAAAATGCAGATATACCGATATCCGATGTGTATTTCGGGCTGTTTAACAATAATTATTTGTCCATAGAGGAAATGGCAGAACCGGAAGCCACGGAATTGGAAAAGTCAATATACAGTGAATTTACAGCCAAAAAAGAAACAACGCTGAATAAGCTTGACAATATCCTGACGGCAGATTATACGCCTCTTTGTGATTTGACTACGGAATACAAGGATTATATGGAATATATATGCGGAGTCCTGCGTGATGCCGGAGTATATGACGGTTCATTGATAGATAAGGAAAGCACGGTATACATTGAATACAGCAATAATATGATATCGTTGGAGGAATATCTGAAATATGCCATCAGTGTTGAGGCGATTGATATCTCGGCAATTGATGCAGCCAGCACATATTACGATAATGATGAAATATATAATCTTTTGTGCGAATATATTATAAATTCTTTAAAGGAAGATACTGAATTCGACAAACAGATTATCAAAAACATGATAAAATTGGGTGAAATATCGGGGTACAGCGTGGTTGAGCTTCTGTATCAGCAGGATATTTTGGATGCTGAGAACGACGCAGAGTATGCTGAATTCAAAAACGGCGTATATGATGCATATGAATTTATGCTCCGTAAGATTCAGAAGCTTGATATTACACCGGACATGCTGGCTCTGGATCCGTGTTCCGGTTCTGTTGTTGTGACGGATGTAAATACAGGAGATGTTCTGGCAATGGTGAGCTATCCGAGCTATGATATCAATTATCTCACCAACGAAGTGGATGGCGAATATTACAATAAGCTGCTGGAGGATAAAACGACACCGCTTATTAACCGTGCAACCCAGCAAAAGACAGCGCCGGGTTCCACATATAAGGTGGTTTCTGCGGTGGCAGGATTAAATGAGGGAGCCATAGAGCAGTACACGTATCTGTATTGCGGCGGCGTATTTGATAAAATTACACCGTCTCCACACTGCTGGCTTTTAGGCGGTCACGGTAATCTGGATGTACAGCATGCGATTCAAAAATCCTGTAATGTCTTTTTTTACCGTATAGGCTATGCGCTGGCATTGGACGAACAGGGGGAATACAATGATGCATTAGGACTTCAGACATTAAAGAAATACGCAACAATGTTCGGCTTCAATGATTTGTCCGGTGTAGAGGTGCCGGAGGCGGAGCCTGCGATTTCCGATAATGACGCGGTGCGAAGTGCGATAGGTCAGGGGAAAAATTCCTATGCACCTGTGCAGATTGCAAGATATATTACGACAGTAGCAAACAGCGGTACATGCTATAATCTGACATTGATTGATAAAGTCACGGATTATCAGGCTAATCTTGTGTATGATAATGAAGCAACGGTGCTGAATCAGGTTGATATCAGTCAAAATATATGGGATATTGTGCATACCGGTATGAGAAGCGTGGTGTCGGCAAATACACCTTCAACAGAGCTCATTAACAGGGTCGGTGTCAATATAGCCGGTAAAACGGGAACTGCGCAGGAGAGCGAGATTAGACCGAATCATGCACTTTTTGTATCCTATGCTCCATATGAAAATCCTGAGGTTGCGGTGACCTGTGTTATACAAAATGGTTATTCATCCGGTAATGCGAGAGAGCTTGCTGGATTTATATATGCATATCTGTACAATCCGGATATGCTGGCAGATGAGGAGATGAGTGGAAATACTGTAGTATCAGACTAAGTAAAAAGAGGTGAATGATTATAAGTCCCGTTATCATTAAAGGTAACAAGATGGGAATTCGATTGATTATTGCGCCTGAGGCTACGCTGGACTTAATTTTATGTGAGTTAAGTGATAAACTTCAGACAACAAAGCAATATTATCACAACATCCGTCCCATATCTGTTACCTTCGAAGGAAAACAGCTGACCGAGGATGAAACGAATATCATTTTAGATGCATTGAGAGACATAGGACTTAACATTCAGACAAAGAGTTTCATAGAAAAACATACGGAGGAGCAACCTAATCCACAACCTGAGAAAAACGGACTGTTTTATATTGGATGCCTGCGAAATGGGCAAACATTAAATGCAGCAGAAAGTATTGTAATTGTGGGCGACATAGAACAGGGCGCTGCGGTTTATTCCGAGGGTAATATCGTCATAATCGGTGAATTAAACGGATATGCCGAGGCCGGATGCAAAGGAAGACAGGACGCCTTTGTATATAGCTTAATATCAGGGAGGAATTCAAAATGAGTGAGGTTATCGTTGTTACATCAGGAAAGGGAGGCGTAGGTAAGACTACGACCACGGCAAATATCGGAAAAGGGCTGGCAAGACTTGGCTATTCGGTTCTGTTGATCGACACTGATATCGGGCTGCGAAATCTGGATGTTGTTATGGGCCTGGAAAACCGCATCGTATATAATCTGGTTGATGTGATAGAGGGGAATTGCCGTGCAAAGCAGGCAATAATTAAGGATAAGGGAAAGGAAAATCTTTATTTGCTTCCGGCAGCACAGACAAGGGATAAAACGGCGGTTGCACCGGAACAGATGAAAAAAATGATAGAACAGCTGAAACCGGATTACGATTATATTATCATAGACTGTCCGGCAGGAATCGAACATGGTTTTAAAAACGCGATTGCGGCAGCAGAACGCGCAATCGTTGTGACTACGCCCGAGGTATCTGCAATACGGGATGCGGACAGGATTATTGGTATTTTAGATGCAAATGATATGCCTCGCATAGACCTTGTTATCAATAAAATAAGATATGATATGGTACGCCGCGGCGATATGATGTCGGTGGATGATGTCGTTGATATACTGGCAATCAATTTAATCGGCACAATTATGGATGATGAGACGATTGTTATATCAACCAACAGAGGAGAACCGATTGCAGGAACGAATACAAAGACGGGAAAAGCGTATGATAACATAGCGCGGAGGATTGCCGGAGAAGCAGGTTATCAGGAGGACGAACCGGGAATCGGATTACTGAAATGGCTAAAGAAGAAGGGAAAAAATGTTCACAAAATTCAATCTCAAAGATTATAATTTCAGATTGCTTGCACTCATTGTAATTGCTGTTGTAACAGGAATTATTGTAATTAACAGCGCAAATGACAGCTTTACCGGCCGGCAGATTATAGGCGCTGTCATAGGGCTTGCTGCCATGCTGTTTATATCAGTTGTTAATTATGATTTTGTATGTAAATTTTACAGCATTTTCTACATAGTGAATCTGGCGCTGCTTGTACTTGTGCTTCTGGTAGGCGTCAATGTAAACAATGCAAGGCGCTGGATTAATATCGGAGGAGACGGCGGTATACAGTTTCAGCCATCGGAGTTCTCCAAGCAGTTTATGATTATATTTATGGCAGCCTTTCTTGCGAAATATAAGGATAAGGGTAAAATTAATTCCTTTAAATGTATTGCATTTTTTGCGCTGTATTCGGGGCTGTGCCTATTACTGATTGTCACCGAGCCGGATCTGTCAACTACCATCTGTCTGATGCTGGTGCTGCTTACAATGATGTATGTTTCGGGACTAAGCTACAAAATTATCGGACTTGCATTGCTGATATTGGTGCCTTTGGCAGGAAGCTTTTTATGGTATATTCAAAGACCGGACCAGATATTGCTCAAGGATTATCAGGTTGGACGTATCATGCAGTTTATATACCCGAGTGAGTACGGTGTAGAGTATTCCCAGCAAAATAATTCGATTATGGCAATCGGTTCCGGGCAACTTACAGGAAAAGGACTTAATACATCCACAATCGCGACGGTAAAGGATGCTAACTTTATCTCTGAGCAGCAGACGGATTTTATCTTTTCTGTAATCGGAGAAGAATTAGGCTTTGTAGGAAGTGTAATAATTATTGCAATTATATTGTTAATAGTGTTACAATGTATAAGGGTTGCCAGAAATGCCAGGGATACAAAAGGAATGTTGATTGCAACGGGTGTCGCTGCCCTGATTGCATATCAGGCTTTTATCAATATCAGTGTTGCGACAGGCATTATTCCGAATACAGGTATTCCATTGCCGTTTTTCAGTTATGGATTGAGCTCACTGTTAAGCATTATGGCAGGAATGGGTATAGTTTTAAATATCAGTTTACAGAGAACAAAATACTAGAGGAGAAGGGCACTATGAATATAGGTTTGATAGCACATGATGCAAAGAAAAAGCTGATGCAGAATTTTTGTATCGCATACAGAGGAATCATGTCACATCATGAGTTATATGCGACCGGAACTACAGGCAGAATGATTGAAGAAGTCACAAATCTTTCTGTACACAAGTTTTTGGCCGGACATACAGGGGGAGAACAACAGCTGGGTTCCATGATTGAAAGTAACGACCTGGATATGATGATTTTTTTGCGTGATCCGCAAACCAAAAAATCTCACGAGGTTGATATTAATAATATATTTATGCTTTGTGATATTCATAATATTCCGCTGGCAACAAATCTTGCCACAGCCGAGCTTTTAATCAAAGCTCTTGACAGAGGTGACTTGGACTGGCGTGAGCTTTTTAAGCATTAAAATATGAGTGAGAAGATACGGGTGATAAAACATGCTGAGATACATAATGCGATATTGCTGCATATTGCTTGGAATCGGAATTGTATTTTTTACAATTTCGTCATTGAACTGCAACGTCAAAGACCGATATCCGTCAATGACAGATGTTGATTTTGATGTGGAGCAGGTTGTAAACGAAACATATCTGAGTGAGCTGTCGGCAAATACAATCGTATATCGGAACGACGATACCAACGGGGCACTTTTTTCGGACTGCTTTTTTGCTTTGTTTTTGAATGAGACAGAGCATGAGGTTTATGCCGCTAAAAATGTACATACAAGAATGTATCCTGCGAGCATGACCAAATATATGACCGCAATTATTGTATGTGATAAGATAGAAGCAGGCGAAATCAGTCTTGATGATATGGTAACCGTGACGCAGAATTATAATTTGACATCTTATGATGTTGCGCCGAGTGTGTTGACTGCGGGAGATAAGATTTCCGTGAAGGACCTGTTGTACGGTCTGATGCTGGAGTCTAATAATTATTTTGCATTGATTCTTGCCGATTATGTTGCGGGTGACACCGAAGCATTTTGTGCACTTATGAATCAAAAAGCCTACAGTATTGGTGCGACAAATACACATTACATGAATCCGCATGGACTTGATGATACCAATCATTATTCTACAGCCTATGATATCTACCTGATAACAAAGGAAGCCTACAGCCATGATATTATTCGTACAATTGATACAATGAGTGAGTACACGTATACATATTATGATGTGAATAATGTTCCTGTCAATGTAGATATAGCCGCTACTAATCTGTTTGTAAACGGAAAAGTGGATTTGCCGGCTAACTATCATATAGAGGTATGGAAAACAGGCACAACCACAGGGGCAGGGAACTGTCTGTCCATGTATCTGACTAAGGATGGTAAGGATTATTTTGTGGTTGCAGCAAGCGGTATATCAAGAAATGTGCTGTACGACGCTCTGGTCAGATTACTATGTTTAATATAGGGGAATCCCTTTAAAATATAAATTCGATACAATGGAGGAAAAGAATATGTTAGATTTAATTATTGGCGCAAAAGGAAAAGGAAAGACAAGAAAGATGGTGGAACGTGCAAACAACGAAAGCAAGGTCACCAATGGTTCCATTATTTATATTGATAAAAGCAATAAGCATATGTATGAGCTGAGCAATGTAATCCGCCTGATTAATTTGCATGAGTTTGATATTACATCAAAGGATGCTTTTCTTGGTTTTATTCAGGGACTTATTTCTTCTAATCATGATTTAACCCATATTTTTTTGGACAATTTCATGTGGCTGGCAGGTATAAATTCTGATGAGCTGTCTGATGTATTGAATGAGATGGAACGTCTGTCAAATCGTTATGACATTATTTTTGTTATCAGTACCGCTGTAGAGGAAAATGAGATTCCGGCACAATACAAAGCCTGTGTTTCATGCGTGCTTTAGGACAGGAATTATATAATATTAAGTTATAAATCATGTTTTTATAGGTTGTGATAATATGAGCAAGAACAAAAAGCTTATAAAATTTAACAGAGATATCAAGATTAATGCTGCAACCTGCGTTATTGCAGCTATTTTGCTGTATGCTGTCATCTGTATTGTAAATTACGTGCGAAAGGATCCCATTACAACATATAAGGTAAATAAAAGCAATATCAATAATAATATTATACTGTCCGGGCTGATTATTCGTGACGAGGAGGTTTTAAGCGCCTCTAAATCAGGTTATATATGTTATTATATACGGGACGGAGAAAAGATTGAGAAGAACTCAACTGTCTGCACTGTGGATGAATCAGGGCAGGTATACAATGTGATTGCCGATTCCGAGGAATATGACGATTTACTGACAGCGGACGATTACAATGAAATCCGGTCTCTGATTTCACTCTATAAGGTCGGATATAAGGATTCAGAATTTTACAACGCATATAACTTTCAGAACAATGTAAATAATAAGGTGCTGGAGCTCACAAATGAAATCATTATGCAGCAGGTGAGCAGTGCCGACGGAGCTGCCGTGACACTGTCTGCGGTTACATCGCCATATAGCGGTCTCGTGACATATTATATGGACGGATATGAGGATTACAATATTGCCGATGTAAAGCAGGCGGATTTCGACCAGTCTGCTTACGTTAAGAATACCTTGAAAACAGGGGATGTCATTACAGAGGGAACGCCGGTCGTAAAAATTATACCAAGCGAAACATGGAATATTATCGCTCCGATTTCCGAGGAGCAGCTCAGTGCCTTATCGGACAGAGATTATGTCAGGTTTACAATCAATAACTCGAGCTATTTTATTACCATGCCCTTTGAGATTATAAATAAAGAGGACGGGAATTATATTAATATTATGCTCGATAAATATCTTTTGAATTACATTTCCGAGCGTTTTGTGACTATCGAAATATATATGGAGGAAGATATGGGACTCAAGGTTCCCGTGTCCGCACTTGTGGATAAGGAGGTATATAAAATTCCGATTGGCTATTTATCTGCAGGCGGAAATCAGAGCGCTTCAAACAGATTTAATGTGCAGGTTCGGGATGAAAGCGGAGAAATAACAATCAAACAGGTGACGCCTAATATATATAAGACTGATGAGGAATATTGCTATGCAGATCCTTTGTCCTTTGAGGCTGCGGATGTCCTGATAGATATAGAAACCAATCAGACAGTGGCGGTTTCTGTCCTTGAAACCGAATCAATTCGTGGTGTATATACTGCAAATCGCGGAATCGCGGAATTTCGGGTTGTGACAGTCATAAAGACCATAGATGATTTTGCCCTGGTAGAAAGCGATGAAGAATTAAATGTTTTTGACAATATTATTCTGGATTCCAAGACAGTGACGGAAAATCAGATTATATATTGATGCAAATCAGATTATACAGTGAGGTGAAGTTCAATGTTAAAGGAAAATTTGGACATTGTAAGGGGGAACATAAGGAAAGCGTGTGACAGGGCAGGGCGCTCCTATGATGATGTTACACTGATTGCTGTCAGCAAGACCAAGCCGCTATCGGATATTGAAGCATTGATGCAATATGGGGAAACGGAATTTGGGGAAAATAAGGTGCAGGAGCTGGTAGATAAATATGAGCGTGTTTCATCACCGGTACACTGGCATCTGATCGGACATTTACAGACAAATAAAGTAAAATATATTGTGGACAAGGCATGCCTTATTCATTCTGTTGATTCAGTACATCTCGCGCGGGAAATTGAGAAAGAAGCGGCAAAGCATGACGTCATCGTCGATATATTGATTCAGGTAAATATCGCTCATGAGGATACAAAATTCGGAGTAGATGAAGCTTCCGTATATGATTTATTGGACGAGATAAAGAATTATCCGCATATTCGGGTAAAGGGACTCATGACAATTGCTCCGTTTGTTGAAAATGCTGAGGAAAATCGTGTGCACTTTAGAAAATTACACCAATTATTACTTGACATAAAATCAAAAAACATTGATAATATTAATATGAGTGTACTGTCTATGGGAATGACAAATGATTATGAAATTGCAATTGAAGAGGGTGCGACAATGGTGCGTGTCGGCACAGGCATTTTCGGAGAGCGCAATTATAATAAATAAATAAGGAGATTTGGTATGGCTAAGGACGCAGGGAAAAGAAGTTTTCTTGACTTTTTTAAAATGAAAGATTTGGACGACGATGAATTTGATGATGATTTGTTTGATGACGAGGATGAGGATGATGACGAGGATGAATATGTTCCAAGATCCCGCAATAAAGCTCCGGTAAGAAAAGAGCCGGTACAGGAAAAAACAAGCTATTCTAATTCATATAATACAGCCGGCAGAAGCAGTACACAGGGAAACTATTCAGCACCGAGACAGCAGCAGAGCAGACCGGCGGCAAATAACAGCAAGCTGGTTGATTTCAATAATGGCAGACAACAAAGAAATGAGAATTATAGAGGTAAGAGTGAAGTGTATGTAATTAAACCACAGGAGATCAGCGAATCTCAAACAGTTGCGGATTTCTTAAAGAGCGGCAAGACGATTGTAATTAACATGGAGGGGTTGGAGCTTGCGCCTGCTCAGCGAATCATTGATTTTATCGGAGGAGCATGCTATGCACTGAATGGTTCATTACAGGCTGTATCTGCCAATATATTTATTGCGGCACCGGATTCCATTGAAGTATCAGGTGACTTGCGGGAGGAGATTTTAAACGACTCGACAGTATCTCCTCAGCTCGGTAAATATTGATTTAATTTAATTGTATTACAAGGGGGAGTAGGGGATGCTAACACCGGTTGACATTCAACAGAAAAAGTTTCATGTTGGTCTGGGGTATGATAAAAAGGATGTAAATACTTTTTTTGAATCGGTTGCGGAAAGCTATGAACAGCTATATCGTTCCAATGCAGATTTAAAGGCGAAGGTTTCAACGCTCACAGATGCGCTGCAGCATTACAAATCAAAGGAAGCTGAGCTCGAAAAATCCATGATGCTGGCGGAGAAGGACTCAGAGGATACAAAATCCAACGCAACCAGAGAAGCTAAGAATATTATTTTGGATGCAAAAAACAAAGCCAAAATAATACTGAACGATTCGGAGACACGGCTGGAAAAAATACAGGAGGAGATTGCTGTTCTTGAGACACAGTATGCGGCTTATAAGTCAAATTTCTCTTCCCTGATGAAAAAACAGTTTGAGCTTCTCAAAGAAGAGGATTTTGATGTTGATGCGTACATAGATGATAAGGCTCTTTCTCTGTTGGGGGGAAATCCGGTCGCACAAAATTCCGTTGACAGCGGCTTTGGAGCATTTAACGGTGATCCTCAGATGCGGGATGAATCTACGCTTGGCGGTATGGGCAGTGCAGGTGAGTTCGGCAGCGGCGGAGATGTAACAAGTACCAGTGCGGTCTATACATCTAATCTGGGGGCAAATGAGAATTTTGTGGATCCTTTTAATCCGAAGGAAGAAAACGGACGTTACAATCCTTTCGACGGCCGTACTGTAACATCAACCAAAAAAGAAGGGGAATCCTCGTTTAAGGTCAGTCAACCGGGCGAGAACAAAACAAAATATAAACGTACACCTGCCAATGCAGCCAAAACAACTACCGCATAGGGCGGCAGGTATATTATATACGATATAGGAGAACTGAAAACATGAATGATTTGACGGTACATTATGATGGTAGGCCTATATATAATATAATTTATTCTGATAGCTTTGATAAGCTTCCTGCATATTTATCCGAACTTGGGTATGATGAAAGGAAGATATGCGTGGTATCGGAAACGAATGTAGCATCCTTATATTTGGATGCTATATTATTATCTGTAAAAGGTAATTGTAAAAAGGCCGTACACTTTGTTTTTCCGGAAGGAGAGCGGAGTAAAAATCTTGATATTGTAAGACAATTATATAAATATCTGATTCAGGAGCAATTTGACAGAAAGGATTTACTGATTGCTCTCGGAGGCGGTGTTGTGGGTGATTTGACAGGCTTTGCAGCTGCAACCTATCTGAGGGGGATTGATTTTGTCCAGATTCCTACAAGCCTGTTGGCACAGGTGGATTCCAGCATCGGCGGAAAAACGGGCGTTGATTTCGATTCCTACAAAAATATGATTGGTGCATTTCATATGCCGAAGCTCGTTTACATGAACCTGAGCGTTTTGGATACCTTGAGCGACAGACAATTCTGCTCAGGAATGGGTGAGATTGTCAAGCACGGCTTGATTCGTGATGCAGCTTACTTTGATTGGCTCAATCTGAACCGAACAGGAATTTTTGCAAAGGATTTCGATATTCTTGCGGAGATGATTCGCACAAGCAATATTGTAAAAAAGAATGTTGTAGAAAATGATCCGACGGAAAAGGGAGCGCGCGCTTTACTGAATTTCGGACATACATTGGGACATGCAATAGAAAAATATATGCATTTTGAGTTCCTGCATGGGGAATGTGTTTTTCTCGGCTGTATTTTGGCGACAATAATATCATACAACAAAGGGAAGCTTTCTCTTCGGGATAAGAACAGGATTATAGAAGTTTTGGGATCATATCAGATACCATCTCTTCCTCAGGATGCAGACGCAGACCGGATCATTTCATATACAAAGAATGACAAAAAGGTAGTCGGCGATAAGATTAAATTCGTGTTGCTGCGCGGGATTGGTGATGCCTATATTGATACGAGCGTGACAGATGAAGATATGGGAGCGGCACTTATGGAATTATTAAATAGAAATCAGAAAGAAAGCAAAAAATGATGAAAAAGACAAATCAAACAAACCATATATCCATATCAGAATCAGATTCGGATATGGAAGAAAAGGAACAATTTCGTATCAGAATTTTTATTTTGCCGATTCTTTTTATTGCGTTACTTACGGCCTTTGACCAGCTGACAAAATACATGGTTACAAGCAGCTTTCAGCTTTATGAATCGAGGGCGGTTATAAATGATATACTTTCTTTAACCTATATCAGGAATGCCGGTGTAGCGTGGGGGATGTTTCAGGGAAAACGAATTGTTTTTCTGATTCTCACAGCGGTCGTATTGTTGTTTTGCTTTTATATATATATCAATATTGCTGAGCAGAAAAAATACCGTTTATTAAGAATCTCTTTGATTGTGCTGGTGTCCGGTGCCGCAGGAAATATGTTAGACCGGATTAAGCTTGGTTATGTTGTTGATTTCTTCTGCCTTGAGTTCATTGATTTTCCAATCTTTAATGTGGCAGATATCTTTGTTGTTGTCGGTATGATAGGGGTATTTGTATTGATTATGTTTCAATATAGTAATGAGGAATTTGATGAAATTCTCGGAATTAAGAAAAAAAACAGGCGTCATAGAGAAAACATAGAAGCTGATGATAAAAAAGATGAGCAGAGTGATAAGGGTGAAGGTGAAGTGTAATGCTGTCAGACAATAATGTGGATGTCTGTATGGAGGATGAGGATGATGTCTTATCTGCAGACGGAGGTGCAGAGAAGGTTACATTTGAAATAAATGGTGATACTTCGGAATTTGCCGGAACCCGTATTGATAAATTCTTATCAGAAACACTTCCGGAGCATTCAAGGTCCTTTTTGCAAAAGCTGATTGATGACGGACGCGTTACCGTATGTGATGAAGCAGTCAAATCAAATTACAAGCTTAGAACCGGAGACAAAATTCTTGTATGTATTCCGGAGCCTCAGGTGCTTTCTGTTTTGCCGGAGGATATTCCCTTAAAAATCGTATACGAGGATGCAGATATTATTGTGGTAGATAAACCGAAAGGCATGGTGGTGCATCCGGCACCGGGGCACACCGGCGGTACTTTGGTAAACGCATTGATGTATCATTGCCAAAATCGTCTTTCTTCCATCAATGGTATATTACGTCCGGGAATTGTTCATAGAATTGATATGAATACGACAGGTCTGCTTGTTGTATGTAAAAATGACGCAGCACATCGGATTATGGCTGATAAATTTAAAATACATGATATTACCAGAGCTTATACGGCGATTGTATACAATCATTTCCATGATTTAACAGGCACAGTGGATAAGCCGATTGCCAGAAGCAAAGCCGACCGCAAAAAAATGGCTGTTGATATGAACGGCCGCCACGCTGTAACGCATTATACGGTTCTGGAGAATTTAAAACAGAATTTTTCACTGATTGAATGTCGGCTTGAAACCGGCCGGACACATCAGATTCGTGTACATATGTCAAGTATAAATCATCCTTTATTAGGCGATGAATTATATGGACCCAAAATCAAACCCTTAAAAACAGATGGTCAGGTATTACATGCCGGCGTGCTTGGATTTAATCATCCGATTACAGGTGAATATATGGAATTTCATTCTGAGCTTCCGGTATATTTTCGTGAAATACTAAAACGGCTTGGTACTGAGCAATGTTTTATAGAAGGTAAAACGACAGAAGAGGTGTAATAATCAGTGTGTTGTTTAGATGTAATTATTCGGTAAACTCAGGTTTTACGAAAAAACTATGCATTGAAAAACAAACATGATATAATTATAAAAAGCCTTGCATTTACACACATATTGCTGCAATTATTATTTTAAATTATACTTTTATATAGCTAAAAATTATTTTTATTTGGAGGTTTCACTATGGCTGAGATTTCATATCAACAACAAATTGATTTAGACAACATTGACCGTATTCGGAATATCTGCAATGAATTACCAGATTATTCAAAGAAATTCTTTCGTGCAATTCAACAATCCAAAGCATCCCGGACAAGGCTTGGTTATGCCGTCGATATAAAGACGTTTTATGAGTACATATGCGATGTGTATACGGAACGTCCTCTGCAGTCTCCCAAGGATGTATCCTTGGATATCCTTTCCTCGTTGAATGCTGAGTTTATCGAGGATTACATGGATTACCTCCAAAAATACGAAAAAAACGGCAGAATTTATACAAACGGTAAAGCCTCCATCAAACGAAAGCTCTCGGCGCTCAGCGCATATTATTCTTATTATTATAAAAACGATCTTGTGACGTCAAATCCGATTGCAAAGGTGGATAAGCCGCGTCTGAAAGATAAAACTATTGTGCGTATGGATGCTGCTGAGGTTGCAACCTTTCTCGATACCGTTGAATATGGCAATAATCTGACGGAAAAGCAATTACAGTACCATGAAAAAAATAAAAAACGTGATTTGGCTCTGTTAAGTCTGATGCTTTCTACCGGCATTCGTATATCTGAATGTATCGGTCTTGACATCAATCATGTTGATTTTGATAATATGTGCATTAAAATCACCAGAAAAGGCGGCAAGGAGGCCCTTGTTTACTTTAGTGACGAGGCCAGCGATCCGCTTATGGAATATATGGAGGAAAGAAAAGGCATTGAAGCTGCTCCCGGTCATGAAAATGCCCTGTTTCTTTCCTCTCAGAAAAAACGCATGAGTGTCCGAACCGCTGAAAACCTTGTAAAAAAGTATGCGCAGTGCTCCGTTCCATTAAAACATATTACGCCACATAAGCTGCGAAGCACCTACGGAACTGCCTTATATCAGGAAACCTCCGATATCTATCTGGTGGCCGATGTGCTTGGGCACAGTGATGTCAACACAACCAGAAAGCATTATGCCGATATAGATAATGAACGGCGCAGGACTGCCCGCAACAAGGTCCAGCTTCGTGAAAAATAAAATTGCTTTTAAAAAATTATAAGGCTGTCATATTAAGATAATGCAGTCTATATAAGCATGATACAGGAAAACCCGCTTTCATCATACTTATATACATGCTATATTATCTTAGTATAACAGCCTCATAACTTTTTCGTAAAAGAATTTTCTTTTATTTTTCTTTTATTATTCAATTGCATTTATGTAGTTAATAATATAATCAACTGTCTTATCAACGCTCATCAGACCGCTGTTTATAAATACATCATAGCTGTCGATAGAGCCCCACCTTTTAGAGGTATAGTAGTTATAATAGGACGCCCTGCCCTTATCCTCCTTATTAATCTGAGCTCTCGCTTTATCCGCCGTCAAATTAAAGCGTCTCGACACAGTTTCAACTCTTTTCTCAAGCGGCGCATATATGAACAGTCGAATCAGATTCGGATTGTGGCGCAACGCATAATCTGCACATCGACCAACAATAACACAAGGCCCGTTGTCTGCAATCTTTTTAATCGTATCATATGTTGCCTGAAATGCCTGTTGATTCAAGTTTGGCTGATAACCTGTGCTTGTAAAACCATAACTGTATGGATCCATAACAAGGTTATATAAAAAGCTTTTGTTTGGCTTTTCATCGAGACTTTTCAACAGGGCTTCGCTGATGCCGCTATGTTTTGCCGCTTCGTTGAGAAGCTCCTTATCATAGAAAGGAATATCAAGCTTTTCTGCAAGCCTGTGCCCTATCTCTCTTCCACTGCTTCCAAACTGTCTTCCGATAGTGATGATGTTTTTTGCCATACGAATGCCCCCTTTTCTGGCAACTGAGCAAAGATGCTGATTGCGTTCGTCGTGCAATTCAATTTGCTATGTTGTTTTATCTGAAGAACCTACTGTATTTATTCTACTTCCTTTTGTGCATTTTGTCAAATATTATTAATAATTTTCGTATTTTTTAGCTAAATTATTGAATTTTTCAAGGCTTGAATTGACCTTTTCTTCCATTTTTTTATAAGCATTGTCTGCACGCAGCTGCATGGTTATTTCATTGAAATCACTTCGGGCAAGTTCAGGCTCCATCCTGATGTAAATGTCTTCGGGATGAAATTTGGTCCGAATTGCCCGCAAGCCGTCCTTATAACCCAGCATTTCACGAAAATCTATTTGTCTTTCGGAAAAATTTAATGTACCACGTAATAAATCACCCAAATCATGGCTTGGGTAGATGGTTATAAACTCTGCATCCGGCCATTTTGAAGTGTCTTTAATCTTTCCATATGCCATTCCGATGATAATGAACTTTCGGATTCCATCCTCATATAGAGGCGTTACAGGCTCATTATCACAGATGCCGCCGTCTCTATAATAGCCACCGTCTATTTCCACAGCTTCATATATAAGAGGCAGCGCTGTGGATGCAAGGAGAATTTTCTTGATTGTTTCCTCGGTATAATCATTCAGACATCGGTATTCCGGTGTCAAATCTCTGCTATTTAAAATATCCGTTATAAGATTTGTTCTGCCCTGCGGATACGGATTATCCTGCAATCTGCAGATTGCATTGTATATTTTATATTTTCCATGAACCAGCTTCTCAAAATCAATGTATTTATCCACCAATTTCAACATTTCATCACGGAAAAAATATGGCTTGCTGTCAAAAAGCATCTCCAAATCGACATCAAATACAGTCTGTAAATCAATATCATCCCATGCGCGATACATAATATCAATGTCGTCCATCGCATATAACATGGCGTTGACCGCACCGATAGATGCTCCGGATATGGCGGTTACATCGTCGAGCAAGCCTTTTTCCTTCAATGCCTTCAGGACACCGACCTGATACGCTCCCTTGCCTCCGCCGCCCGCCAGTACAAGACCGACACTGTTTTTTGCTGTTTCTCCCATAGTATACCTCCTCATTTTAATATCTATAGAGATTACAATTACGAACATATTCTAATATTATATACAGCGGATGCAGACTGCAGCTTTAACGCGGTGCCATAAGCTTGGATATACCTGCTTTCAGACCATCCAGTGTAAGAGGATACATGTCATAAATCTGAGCGAGCGTACTCTCCGCCTCCATCCATGCAAGGCTGTTTAGCGCTCCGTGAAATCTTGGATTCAGCCATATTACTTTTTTATACTTGCTGCGAAAGAGCTGATTCCACTCATATCCGCTCATCCCCTCGTTTGGTCCGCGGTAATTGCCGTTTACATCAAATAACTCCTCAGGCGCCATCTGCGCGTCACCGACAATAATTACCTTGTAATCCTTGTCGGTATGGCGGAACAGATAATCAAGGTCCACCCAGTTTCCCATTTCACATTCCGCATCTTTGTATACCTTACTGTATATGCAGTTATGGAAATAATATGTCTTTACATCCTTAAAATGGTTGGCTTTATGCACCGCCTGAAACAAATCATTGCACAGCTCGGCAAACGGCATCATGGTTCCGCCGCAATCAAACAACAGAAGAAGCTTCACCGAGTTCTTGCGCGGCTTATCGAACTCAAGCTGAAGATATCCCCCGTTATTGCAGGTGGAATCGATGGTTTTATCGATATCAAGCTCGGTTTTTGCTACGTCAAGCTTGGCGGAAAACTGTCTTAAACGCCTGAATGCCACCTGAAACTGCCGTATATCCAGTGTCTTGTCATGACGGAAATCAGCGTACTTTCTCTCACCGATTACCTGAAATGCAGACTGCATACCGGATTGTCCGCCCACACGCAGACCGCCCGGATTTCTGCCATGGTGGCCAAAGGCGGAGCCGCCGCTGGTTCCAATCCAGTAATTACCGCCATTGTGCTCACTGTTTTGCTCCGTGACACGTTCACGGAACATTCGCTTGGTTTCAGCCATATCGCGTTTGATATCATATTTGTAGATGTCGGCATTTAACCCGTTTGTATTCATCTCACCCTTATCAAGAAATTTCATGATAATCTCCGGAATCTCATTTTCCCCTGTGTGTATATCTTTGAAATACTCAAGGAATGCGATATCATACTTGTCATAGTCTGATTCTGTTTTTACTAATATCATTCTGCCAAGGTTGTAAAGCCCCTCCAGTGATGAGTATGCAAGACCTTTATCAAGCGCATCCATAAATGTAATCCATTCGGTCATGGATACCATAAGCCCTTTTTCCCGGCAGACATACAGGAATTCGGTAAACAATTAATATATACTCCTCTTTTTTACAATATCCATGTCTTCGTCCTTTTTAATCAATACACCAAGGTATGGAAGGTTTTTCCGTATGACCTCGGGATCGATTCCACCCAAAGCAAGCGCGTTCAGCCAGTCGATAAGCTCGGAGGTGCTTGGCTTCTTGCGTACTTCTTTAATCTCACGAAGCCAATAAAACGTATCCATGGCTGCCTTGAGCAGATGCTCATCTATATTTTCAAAATGTACGCGTACAATCTCTTCCATCTCCTGCTTCTCAGGGAAACTGATATAATGGAAAATACATCTTCTTAAAAATGCGTCAGGCAGCTCCTTTTCAGCATTGGAGGTAATAATCACGATAGGTCTGGTTTTAGCCTTAATCGTTTCCCTGGTCTCGTGAATATAAAACTCCATCTTGTCAAGCTCCCAGAGCAGGTCATTCGGAAACTCCAGATCAGCCTTGTCAATCTCGTCTATGAGAAGGATAACCTGTTCCTCCTGACTGAAAGCTTCTCCCAGCTTTCCGAGCTTGATGTACCGCCTGATATCATCAACGCCCTCCTCCCCAAACTGGCTGTCATAGAGACGCTGAATCGTATCATAAACATATAAACCATCCTGTGCCTTTGTGGTTGATTTAATGTTCCAGATAAAGAGCTTCATGTTAAAAGCCTGGCTGATTGCCTCCGCAAGCATCGTTTTACCCGTACCCGGTTCGCCTTTAATTAAAAGGGGTTTTTCAAGTGCGCGTGCCACATCCACCGCAGCCATCAGCTCAGGTGATGCCACATATTCCTTGGAACCTGTGAATTTCATGTCGTTCATGGTTTCTTATACTCCTTTTGTATTTATTTTTTGTGATTTAATCTCGAATCTGTCCGTTACCGTATATAATGTATTTTGTGGAGGTCAGAGCCAGAAGTCCCATAGGACCACGGGCATGCAGCTTCTGTGTCGATATGCCTATTTCTGCCCCAAAGCCAAACATAAATCCGTCTGTAAAACGGGTTGATGCATTTACATAGACGCAGGCGGAATCTATTTCATTTAAAAATCTCTGTGCATCTTCATAGCTTTCCGTGATTATCGCCTCGGAATGTCCCGTACTGTATCTGTTAATATGGTCAATCGCTTCATCTATACTGTCAACGATTTTTGCGGATATTATCTTTGCGAGATATTCTGTTTTGTAATCCTCCTCTGTTGCAGGTACAATATAACGAGACAAGGACTGCGCCTGCTCATCCCCGCGAATTTCACAATCCTGTTCATGCAGCATTCGGGCAATCGCAGGTACGGCTTTTTCGGCAATGTCTTTGTGTATGACAAGCGATTCACAGGCGTTGCAGACACCCAGACGCTGCAACTTTGCATTTTTTATAATCGGAATTGCCTTATCAAGGTCTGCATCCCTGTTTATAAATATATGGCAGTTGCCGGTTCCTGTCTCAATCACCGGTACGGTCGCATTTTCCACAACAGTACGGATCAGCCCTGCTCCACCCCTTGGAATAAGCAAATCTACATACCGGTTCATGCGCATAAACTGCCTTGCAATTTCTCTGTCAGTATCTTCAATTAGATTAATCGCATCCGGTGTGATATGACAATCTGACAGTGCATCGCGGATTACCTTTACCAGCGCTATATTGGAATGAATACAATCGCTTCCGCCGCGCAGTATTACGGAATTTCCCGTCTTAAAACACAGTGCAAATGCATCTGCCGTCACATTTGGTCTCGATTCGTATATAATGCCGATAACCCCCATCGGTACACGCTTTTGCCCGATTAATAATCCGTTCGGACGTTCTTTCATGGAAAGGACCTCACCGATAGGATCTTCAAGCGATACCACCTGTCTTATACCGCACGCCATGTCCTCAAATCTTTTCTCTGTCAGCCGCAGTCTGTCCTGCAGGGACTCAGACATACCGTTTTCTACGGCGTTTTCAAGATCAATTTTATTTGCCGCTATGATTTCATCCATATGTGCAGTCAATGCGTCAGCCACAGCAAGAAGCGCATTGTTTTTTTCTGTTTGACCAAGCTTCGCCATGATTCTGGATGCATCCTTTGCAGCCATTCCAAGTTCCTTCAGCATATGTATTCTCCCTTCCTTAAAACGATCAATTATATATTATATTTTCCGGCTTTATGTCGTGTTCTTCGCCGGGAAGCTCCGGTACGACCTGAAAGTCATAACAGACTGCCAGTGTTTTGCAAACAGGATATTTTGACAGATATCGGTCGTAATATCCTCCACCATATCCGATTCTGTCATGTGTCACTGAAAATACCGCTCCGGGCATAATGACAAGTGTGGTGGTATCAGGGATCAGTCTGTGCTCTGATACCGGCTCCGGTATATGATAGGCGCCCTCTGTTAAGGCTGTATCTGTGCTGTAGAGGAAAAAATCCATTCGCCCCTCCACAATCCTGGGGAGCCAGACACGTTTGCCGGACTCTCTTGCCGAATCTGCCAAAAGCATGACATCAACCTCATTGCGTATCGGGATATACAGGCATAGATTATGGGCCTGCCTGTAGACAGGATTGCCTAATATTTTTCTGCATATAACTTCCGAATACGCCGAAACCTGCTGCTTCGTAAGCGCAGCTCTCTGTTTCAGAATTTTTTTTCGCAGCTCTTTTTTTAACTCATGTTTATCCGGCATTCTGGTTCCTCTGTTTATTCTGAAGCATTACAGTCTCTGCCTGTGCTTCGGTATATCCTTAACATGCGTGATGCTTCCGTCCTTTTCTTTTATATCTACATTATCCAAAGCTCCGCGCAGGCTGCGCTTAAAATCGTCTATATACTGTCTTCTGAGCCTTCCCTGCTCTTCTTTTTCGCCTGCAGTAAGGCCCTCCGCAGACTTGCTCTTTTTATATAATTCATTGATTCGTCTGATTCCCTCTTCCGTCATGACATCCCTCTACTCAAGATATTTTTTATGTAAAATGAAATCAACAGTGTCAAAGTCCTCTGCATCATGGGCAAGGAACAATGTTCCGACATCCTCACCGTCTATCAATGCATTGATCAGATTAAGATCAGAGGCATCCAAAATAGCCATATCGGCACCGGAATCCGTTGCAATTTTTGCTGCCGCAATCTTGGTTGCCATGCCGCCCGTACCGTAGCTTGTGACCGCACCCTTTGCCATATCCTTTAGTGTATCCGTGATTTCCTCCACAACAGACAGCTTAACCGCATTCTTATTTTTATGCGGATCATCCGTGTAAAAACCGTCTATGTCGGTCAGCAATATCAGAAAATCCGCCTTAATCAAATGTGCAACAATCGCCGAAAGCGTATCGTTATCTCCAAATTCTATTTCTTCTGTTGCCACAGTATCATTCTCATTTACAACCGGAATCACATCCTGCTGTAACAGCTCATTTAAGGTGTTTTCAGCATTTCTTCTGCGCTCAATGTCTGTGATGGCATCGAAGGTGAGTAATACCTGAGCCGCCTGATGATTATATTCCATGAAAAGCTTTTGATACATCATCATAAGCTGAGCCTGACCGACGGCAGCGCATGCCTGCTTCAGTGATATGGTTTTCGGCTTTATTCTTAAGCCCAGCGTCTGAAATCCGACCGCAATCGCGCCTGATGAAACAAGCACCACATCCTTATCCTGATTTTTTAAATCGCAAAGGATGCGGACAAGCTTCTCCAGCCGCCTGAAATCCACCCCGCCTGTTTCCTCATGGAGCAATGATGACGAGCCTATTTTAATCACAATTCTTTTTTTATCCTTTAAGGTTTCTCTGTAGTTCATGTCTATTTCCTTCTGATTGTATTAATATATATGCTTCCTTCAAACCTGACTGTTTAGATATGACGCTACCGCCTCTGCTGTCTTGATACCGTCAACTGCAGCTGAGGTGATACCGCCGGCATAGCCTGCACCCTCCCCACAGGGAAAAATGCCCCTTATATCACTCATAAAGCCTTCACCTCTGCATATCCTGACAGGGGATGAGGTTCGTGATTCTATGCCTGATAAAACCGCGTCACCATCGGCAAAATGAGCCAGCTTTCTGTCATAGTAATGAATCGCTTCAATTATAGCATTATTTACATATGAGGGCAAACAGTTATTTATATTTCCAAGCGTATATTTGCCTTTGATATTCGGCTTGATATGCCCGATATTCGTACTCGGCTCTCCTGCCTCATAGTCGGCGAAACGCTGAACAGGGATATTTCCTTTCCCTTCCTCATAAGCCATCCGCTCATACCTTTGCTGAAACTGCATACCGGCCAATGTACCCGTATATCCCTCCGTCTTAAAATCCTCGGGTGTCACATTTACAACAATCGCACTGTTTGAATTGCGCTCATCTCTGGCATGGTTGCTCATACCGTTTGTGACTGCCTGCCCGTCCTCTGTGGAGGCATTTACTACAAATCCGCCCGGGCACATGCAGAAGCTGTACACGCTTCTTCCTTCGGTTGAACGGTATGTCATCTTGTAATCGGCCGCAGGAAGCCTTTTTGCGGCACTGCCGGTTCCATACTGCCCTGCGTCAATCACCTGCCTCGGATGCTCAATACGCACCCCCATGGCAAATGCCTTTGGCTCCATGGGAACGCCTGCTTCATGGAGATATTGGAATGTATCCCTTGCACTGTGTCCGATAGCGAGAATTAACGCAGGGGTATTTATAACCTGTGTGTCCCCGTTGCATGATATCGTGATTGCAAGTCTGTTTTCCGCAATTTTTTTATAGCCGGTGAACTTCGATTGAAAATGAATTTCTCCGCCGCAGGATATGATTTCCTCGCGCATCTGTTTCATGACATGCTTTAGCATATCCGTGCCTACATGCGGCTTGTTCAGATAACCTATCTCCTCAGGAGCGCCGAAATCAATGAAATCATCAATAACAGCTCCGATTCTGCCCATCGGATCCCTGATTCCCGTATTCAGCTTTCCATCTGAAAATGTACCTGCACCGCCCTCACCGAAGGACACATTGGATTCGGGATTCACCGCGCTGCCATCCCAAAATGCGTGTACATCACGGGTTCTATCCTCCACCGCCTTTCCGCGTTCGATTATAACAGGGTGAAATCCCGCTCTTGCAAGGTATAATCCGCAGAAATAGCCTGCCGGTCCTGCACCGATAATAACAGGGGATGCGGACGAATCCGGATAATCCGCCTTGCATGTTATCGGAAATATATAGCTTCGTTTGTTTGTTGACATAATATTATTATTGTGATTAGAATTCAGGACAGCTTTCTCGTTTCCGCAGGATACATCAACGGCGTATATATACATCAGCTGTTCCTTATCTCTCGCATCAATGGATTTTTTCACGATACGTTCCAGCCGGTAATCCTTTGCCCTAAGCAGCTTTGATATTTTGTTGTTCAATATATCCTGTATATCCTGATTTGAATCTACAGGAACCTTTATCTGATTAATTCGTATCATATACAGCTCTCCCCCGCTCTGATTCCGGATATGATGGCGAAGGTAAGATTATAGCCGCCGCATATTCCGTCAATATCCATAATTTCTCCTGCAAAATACAAACCCGGTGACAAATTTGATTCACAGGTTGCAGGGTTGATTTCATCAAGAGGAACTCCGCCTGCGCACACCTGTGCATACTCGTAATCTCTGGTACATGATATGGAAAAGCGCATATCCATCAGCTTCAGAACGATTTTATGGAGGGTTTCCGGGCTGATATCACATACCCTTGTTTTTCTGTCAAGCTTCATCTGCTTCACAACATAGGCAGCAAGCTTGTCATGTATAAATCCGTTTAACAGACCGATTACCGTTCTGTGTCCGGCTGTTTTGTATAATGCATCGAAATCGTGAATCGTAAGCCGGGGAATCAGGTTTAAGCTAATCCGTGCATTTTGATGCGCGGAAAGCAAAGCGTTCACCCCTGCGGATAAATTAAATATCAAAATACCGGATAACCCGTAATCCGTAAACTGTAATTCTCCACGATGAGATTCTATCGGGGCTTTATCCTCGGATATCAGGGTCGCTATTGCAGGAATACGAATCCCCGCCAGCTCTTCCGGTACATCCCCCGAAACCAGAGCACACAGTGCCGGACGTACCTCCTGAATAGAATGGCCAAGCTTTTGAGCAAGCCTATAGCCGCTTGATGTTCCCCCCAGTGAGGGATAGCTGCAGCCGCCGCATGCAAGAATGACTTTATCTGCCTGTACCGTTTTGGCGGATGCGCAGATTTGATATGCGGTGCCTGTTTTGGATTTTTGAATATCTGTTATCTCGGTATTGCAGACAGTTTCCACTTGTCCGGAAGCAAGCGCATCCGACAGCGCCCAGACAACCGCCGATGCCTGTGAAGCTGCCGGATAGACATAACCCTCCGGATTTGTATATGTAGGAACACCGATTGACGAGAAAAAGGCTTTGACCTTTGAATCAGGTGCATCGCCCATGACCTCCTGCAGAAATTGTACATAATCATGACCGGAGGAATGATATATATCCGAATAATTCATATACGTGTTGGTCAAATTACATTTTCCGTTTCCTGTCGCGTATATTTTGCGTCCAAGCTTGGTGTTCTTCTCAATGATAATAACCTTTTTGTTTTGTCTGGCAGCCGTAACGGCAGCGCACATCCCGGCTGCCCCTCCGCCAATAATACATATATCGTACACGTGTCTCTCCTCAATAATGTTTCTTCAACTGGATATTGATTCCAGAAATCTGTATAAATCCTCGAGCGACTCAAAATGCATTCCTGTCATTAAATCGTGATATAAAGTACTGTTCAGTGCCTTGATTAATTCCGCATCTATTCCGGTATATTCGTAAATACATTCTGACTCATCATATACGACAACCGAATTCTGTTTGATTGTAACCGTAAATGCATCCGTCGTCTCAGCCGGAAAATCATAATCGGCTGACGAACCTATGATGCGGAATAAGCTCTCATTCTCATATGCTTCCGGTCCCGCCTGTAGGGAGGCCTCAATCGGCAGAATCGTCTGCTCCTGTTCTGTGGTAATAATCTCATAGGCATAGTCCTTATTACGGTATATATCCCGCAGAATCATAAAACCCGACCAGAATATAAGGCCAAAAAAGGCTATATATAAAAATAATTTCTTCATGGCATTCACTCCTTGAAGAAATTATTTCCCGTTTTATATGGAATTATTCCATAGTAATCTGATCCGGCATTGTTTCATCAAATACAGTGATAAAGGTCTTGCCCGGATTCATTTTAAGCTGATTGCCGTCCGCTGTGTAATATTTTATGACACCGTTACTCTTCTTCCATGTAATGGACTCATATTCGCCGTCGGTTGCATAATAGCCTGTACCACCCTTGTCCCAGTCAATATCCTGCAGGCCTTCACCTAAATCCGTGTACTGCACAAACATGACAATAACATTCTTGTAGCGAAGCTGTTCATTGGTCTGGTCGTCAATCTGTGCTTCTCCATATTGGAAACGATAGTACAGCTTGTCCTCTTCGTTGTACTCAAACCAGCGTGTAGAGCCGGAATTATATGCCGTCGTAATTTTGTTTGCAATCTGGCCGTTATTCAGAGCAGTATCATCGTAATTAAACAGGAACATATCCTCTACTTCGTAATCATATGTGGTTGAAATGCCTGCAGCTGCAATACCTGCCTGAAGCTTCTCTCCGTCTGTATAGCAGTTGTGCGGCGCATATCTTGTCTCGTCTCTGTAAAAGGTTGTTGTATCATATAAACCGTTTAAGGTTGTCATGTAGTTATTGACAATATAGTCATGAGCATAATTTGACCATCCGACATGTGCATATATACCGTTATACATCTGGTCTACCATGACATAGTAATGTCTCGCGCTTCTGACAGGGCCGAGCTTTCCTACAGCGGCATAATCCTTAAATACGCACATATACCGTGTGATACCGCCCTCCACAAGCATCTCGTATGTGATATCTGCCTGAGAAATACCGGATTGCGGCATAGCGTCGATGATGTTGTTTATCATGATACAAACAGGCTTTTGATTCTCGAGAGATTCGTCAATCCATTCACCGGTCAGGTTGCTTATTACATATCCGTCCTTCTGTCTCACCTGTATTTCCTCTGCATCACCCATTGTTGCAATCGGTGAAACGTTAATCGAGTTATCTTTTGGTGTATCCTCCTTTTTCCCACAGCCTGCCATAAATGATGATACAAGCATAGCTCCTGTCAGTATCATCGCAATTTTATTCTTCTTCATTTTCTCTTGTATATCCTTTCTGGTTTAGTATTTGCTCCTGAAGTGATTCCATTTCAATCCGCTCGGAATCCTCCATATGGTCATATCCGAAAAGATGCAGCATACTGTGCGCCGTTAAAAATGCCGCTTCTCTTCTTCTCGTGTGACCGTATTCCTCTGCCTGACTGGCAATTCTGTCAATATTTAATACAATATCCCCCAGCATGAGCTCTCCGGTATCCTGATTGATATAGTCCGCAGAACACGAATTAATATCACTAAAATCCGCAGGCTGCTCATATTCAATCAACGGAAATGATAAAACATCCGTGGGCGCGTCAATGGCTCTGTAATCCCTGTTCATTTCCCGTATTCCGGCATTGTCCGTAAATATAACATTCACCTCACAGGAAAAAGGACAATCCACGAATGCGACGGATGCCGAAATGATATCCCCGACAATGCTCTCATACGCTTCGGGTACAGACACATCGGAATCATATTCAAAAAAAACACTCATTGCTTCACCTCGTTTTAGCCTATTTATTATACCTGAAATACCCGGCATAATCAAGCTTTCCCACGCATATTATTGCCTGAATTGCCGCGTTTTACGTGTGAACTCTGATTATTTCGTATGCCGGAGGATTTATTTCCGGATATTTTGCTTTCATATACCTCATAGGCATTTACAATCCTCTGTACCAGCGGATGCCGTACAACATCCTCACCGGAAAAATGTATGGTTGAAATATCTTCTATATCACGCAGAACCTTTAAGGCAACCTCCAGACCTGAGGATACATCACCCGGCAAATCCTTTTGAGACAAATCACCCGTTATAATTGCCTTGGAGCCAAACCCGATTCTTGTCAAAAACATTTTCATCTGCGCAGGTGTCGTGTTTTGTGCCTCATCCAGAACAATGTAGGCATTATCCAGCGTGCGTCCGCGCATATACGCGAGAGGTGCGAGCTCTATCAATCCTTTTTCCATATTCCTCATAAATGATTCTGCGCCCATTATCTCATACAACGCGTCATATAAAGGTCTTAAATACGGATCCACCTTACTCTGCAGGTCTCCGGGGAGAAAGCCGAGCTTTTCGCCTGCCTCAATCGCCGGTCTTGTCAGAATAATCCTGTTTACCTCATTGTTTTTAAATGCAGTGATAGCTTTTGCCATGGCAAGATATGTTTTTCCGGTTCCCGCCGGACCAACCCCGAACACAATCATATTTTTATCGATAGCATCAACATATTTTTTCTGCCCGAGCGTTTTTGCTTTGACAGGCTTTCCGGTTATCGTATGGCAGATCAGATTGTCATTTCGGTCTAAATCGCCGACCGCAGTGACATCATCACCGGTTTTTGTAAGCGAAATCGCATAATTGACATTCTGTTCCGTAATCTCATTCCCGTTTTCCGACAGCCTGAGCAATTCCCGTATTACGGCTGCCGCACGCTTCACATTTGTTTCGCCGCCCACAAGCTTCAATGTATCATTGCGCAGCACAACGGTAATATGATAGGCTTTTTCAATTATTTTTATATGTTTATCAAACTGACCGAAAATGTTCTGGATATGTTCACCCGGAAGGGTTATGTTTTCATTGTAAGAACTCATCTATGGTGCTTCTCCTTGCTCAATGATGTTTATCTCGGCCGGAACGCCAATCAGCTCTTTCGTTACGATTGAACCGGAAGATATACAGGTTCCGTCCGCAATTTCTATTGTAACATTATTTTCAAGTATTTCCACCCCCTTTTTACGCAAATTATCAAGATAAAGAGCAAGCCTTTTTTCAGCTTTTTTTCTGGCCTCCTCCTCGGTATATGTCTTAAAAACAGACGTGTATTCACGCAGCGTAGTCTTTTTTACAGACAGGGGAAGATAAAAATCTCCGGCAAAAACAAGCTTGTGGTCCTCGGATATGACATCTGTGTATGCTGTGTCTGCCTTTGGCTTAATTACGGAAAAAAAGCGGTCTCCAAAGCCTAAACTGTAATATTGCTTTCCGTCATCCGTGTATTCCTTTTCATAGTATTCCATGGAAAACGAGTCATCATACTGATACTCCGATATTGCATATACATCGCCCGATGCCGGAAGATATTGTGTCTCTATCAATTCATCAAAATCATTATAAATATTAACGACACCCGTAATGAGGATATCCCCTTTTTTCACCTCATCACCCTTGTGTGCAATCGAACTGCCGCTGCGGGTAATCATATCCGTGATAATTCCATCCTTAACAGCCACAATATTACATGGTTCTTCACTTTCACGAACAAGCTCCGGCGTCACAGTCTCAGTCAAGGTGATATTTAACTGTGTTCCCTTAATTTCACAGCTTATCCATGCAATCCGGTCATATTTTTCACGCAATTGCTTCTCCAGCTCTGCACAGTCAATATTTTTTTTGAAGGTCCCGAGAGATATGTAATTTTCCGTGATGTCCTGTCTGATTTGTTCCTTCGTATATACGGACTCACCGGAGATATTGATGTCCCAGATAAAAAGCGTAAAAGTATAAATTATGCACACGCATAATATAAGACTGATTGCAAAGCATTTACGTTTTTTATACCGATAAAAGAAAAACGGCAGGCCGCGCTTGTCACATATATGAATATCAACTCCGGTCTTTTTACGATATGCTTCAAGCTTCCGAAATGCCTTTTTGGCTATGCATGCCCGGGTTGTATCCTGATCCGATACAATATTCCACATAACAATATTGTGCTTTGAACATATATCAAGGAATCTGTCTCGGGCGTTTCCGGATATACTGATAATCAGGAATCCCCTTAACCATTTTAACAAGGCATCAAACATATACCCTCACTTTATTTACATGTCAATCCATTTTATACCGGATATCATGCCGTTGATCGTCATTTCTATACCGTTAAAGGATGAGATATACAGCTTGCTGCCCGATACTTCAAGTATTTGTTCTTTGCACTGTATATATATTTTTTCCTCACTGAAACGGAGAATATTTTTGTAACCGTCAATGTGCATGGATTTCTGATCATACAGTATAATTCTGGTCATATAAATCACCGTTTTTTAATAGTTTATTCCTTACTCCGTCCGGATATACTAAAAAAAGGAAACGCCGCAAGAACAATGTGTATGCTCTTGCGGCGTTTCCTTTATATGCCATAAACTTATTTATACTTGCGCTTTCTAGCTGCCTCTGACTTCTTCTTACGCTTAACGCTTGGCTTCTCGTAATGCTCTCTCTTACGAATCTCCTGCTGAATGCCAGCTTTTGCACAGTTTCTCTTGAACCTGCGAAGCGCACTGTCCAAAGTCTCGTTCTCTTTAACTATTACGTTTGACATACTATCCTCAACCTCCCTCCAGTTGCATATTGTGAATCAATGTGCATATCAACAACTGTTTGGGTAATTTCCAAAATTGCACAAGAATGATTATAACACAATAAATTATTTCGTCAACTAAAAAATGATATTTAATCCAATTTTTTGAAAAAAATTGCGATTTTTTATTTGATTTCATCTCTGTTGGTATAAATATGGTCAATCAGGCCATATTCCAGTGCCTGCTCCGCTGTCAGGAAATTATCTCTTTCCGTATCACGCTCAATTACTTCAAGCGGCTTTCCGGTATTTTCCGAAAGAATACGATTTAACTTCTCACGTGTACGAATAATGTGGTCGGTATGAATCTTCATATCGGTTGCCTGCCCCTGTGCACCGCCAAGCGGCTGATGAATCATAATCTCAGAGTTCGGCAGCGCTATTCTTTTTCCCTTTGTTCCGCCTGATAACAGGAATGCGCCCATGCTGGCAGCCATACCCACACAGATGGTAGATACATCGCACTTGATATAGTTCATGGTATCATATATGCCGAATCCGGCGCTGACAGAACCACCCGGACTGTTGATATACAAACTGATATCCTTAGACGGATCCTCTGATTCCAAAAACAGAAGCTGTGCAATGACAAGACTGGCTGTCGTGTCATTTACTTCATCAGCAAGGAAGATAATACGTTCCTTTAATAATCTTGAATAAATATCGTAGGCGCGCTCACCACGGCTGGTCTGCTCTACGACGGTAGGTACTAATGCCATTTTTATGACCTCTCTTTCTGATATAAATTATGCAAGCTGTGCAGATGCCTCGGCTACACCGGCGAAAAGTGCATCCGATATACCGGCAGGATTCTTGCCGCCTGCCTGCGCCATATTCGGACGGCCGCCACCGCCTCCGCCGATCATCGGCGCAATCTTTTTCACAATATTACCTGCATGTGCCCCGGCTTTTACTGCATCATCTGTTGCCATTACAATTAAATTGACTTTTCCCGCAAGCTCAGATGCCAATATAACAACCGAGCCCCCAAGCTTATTCTTTAAGTCATCTCCAAGATTGCGGAGAGCGTTCATATCTACATCCTTCACAGATACCGGAAGAATCTTGAAACCGCCTGCCTCAACTGCATCTGCAAGAACATCACCGACGGATTCCTTTGCCATCTTATCCTTCAGCTTCCGGTTTTCGGACTGCAGCGCCTTAATCTCCGCCTGTAAGGCTTCAATCCTCTCTGCAAGCTTTGCAGGCTCGGTCTTTGCAGCCTGGCTTGCAGCCTTTAATTCATCCTCCATCTGTTTATAATAATCAAACGCACCCTTGGATGTAAGTGCCTCGATTCTTCTGACACCCGCCGCTACACCCTGCTCGGAAATTATCTTGAACGTGCTGATAACACCGGTGCTTGCTACATGTGTACCGCCACAAAGCTCCTTTGAAAAATCTCCCATGCTAACTACACGCACGGTCTCTCCGTATTTCTCTCCGAACAGCGCCATGGCACCGGTTTTCTTTGCATCCTCGAGTGACATGACATCGGTAGATACTGCGAGGTCAGCTTCGATTTCTCTGTTGACAAGCTCCTCCACCTGTACAAGCTCTTCCTTTGTCATCGCCTGATTATGCGTAAAATCAAAGCGCAGGCGATCCTCTGCAACATAAGAGCCTGCCTGCTCTACATGTCCGCCGAGCACAAGCTTGAGCGCTTTCTGCAGCAGGTGTGTTGCGGAATGGTTCATGCAGGTATGCGCACGCCGCTTCGCGTCAACAGAGAGGGTAACCTTCTCACCAAGCTTAAACTCCCCGCTTGCCACATATCCTATGTGTGCAATTTTTCCGCCGACAACCTTGACCGTATCCTTTACGACGAAAGAACCTGTCGGGGATTCAATCACACCGGTGTCGCCGCACTGTCCGCCCATTGTTGCATAAAATGGTGTTTCAGCGACTAAGACCGAGCCGTTAAAGCCTTCCTCAAGGGAATTGACGACCTCATCCTCGGTTGTCATGGCTATAATCTTTGAATCATATACCAGCTTATCATATCCGACAAAGGCCGTTGCAGGCTCTGCCGGAATCTGTTCATATACAGTGGCATCCGCACCCATATAGTTCGTAACCTTGCGCGCTTTCCGCGCTCTCTCCCGCTGCTCCTGCATACATGCGTTGAAGCCGTCTTCATCCACGGAAATTCCTGCCTCCTCCAGAATTTCCTTTGTAAGGTCAAGCGGAAATCCGTAGGTATCATACAGCTTAAACGCGTCGGAACCGGAAAGCTCTTGTCTGCCGCTTTTCTTCAGTTCATCGATAAAGCTGTTTAATATGGAGAGTCCCTGGTCAATTGTCTTGTTAAAGTTTTCTTCCTCTGCATTTAATGTGGCAAAAATATGCTCCTGCTTCTCAAGCAGCTCCGGGTATGCATCCATGGAGACTTCTATTACCGTCCTTGATAATTCAGCCAGAAAGCTTCCCCGAATGCCAAGGAGTCTCCCGTGTCTTGCCGCACGGCGCAGCAGTCTGCGGAGGACATACCCGCGTCCTTCATTTGAAGGCAGAATACCATCGGATGTCATAAAGGTAACCGAACGAATATGGTCCGTAATCAGACGGATTGAAACATCATTCTTTTCATTCTCCTTGTATGTAACACCGGCCATGTCACAGATTTTATCACGGAGTGCCTTAATGGTGTCTACATCAAAAATGGAATCCACATCCTGCACGACAACAGCCAAACGTTCCAGTCCCATTCCCGTATCAATATTTTTATTTTCAAGCTCGGTATAATTGTTATGACCATCGTTGTCAAACTGTGTAAATACGTTATTCCATACCTCCATATATCTGTCGCAGTCGCAGCCTACCGTACAGTCCGGTTTGCCGCAGCCATATTTTTCACCACGGTCATAATACACCTCTGAACAAGGTCCGCAGGGTCCGGCGCCATGCTCCCAGAAATTATCCTCTTTGCCGAATTTGAAGATTCGTTCCGGTGCAATTCCGATTTCTTTGTTCCAAATGTCAAATGCTTCATCATCCTCCTCATAGACGGACGGATAGAGTCTGTCGGCATCGAGTCCGACTACCTCAGTCAAAAATTCCCACGTCCATGCGATTGCTTCATGTTTAAAGTAATCACCGAATGAGAAATTGCCGAGCATCTCAAAAAATGTACCGTGTCTTGCTGTTTTTCCTACATTCTCAATATCGCCTGTACGAATACATTTCTGGCAGGTAGTCACTCTTCTGCGGGGAGGTATCTCCTGTCCGGTAAAATACGGCTTTAACGGAGCCATACCGGAATTAATCAAAAGCAGGCTGTTATCATTATGCGGAATTAGTGAAAAACTGTTCATTTTCAGATGTCCCTTGCTTTCAAAAAACTCCAAAAACATTTTCCTCAATTCGTTCACACCATAGTTCTTCAATTTATAAATCCTCCTGGTTTGCACAATTACATTATTAACGGTAATTGTATTTTATTCATCCCTTTCATGCTGTTCAACCGCAAGCCTGGCATCCTTATTGGAACGAATTTTTTTACCTGCAAGAATACCAAGAAAAGCAAAAACAAGCATTGCAAAAAACTTAATTAAATATGTTACCAGTTCACTGAGTAAAGCACTCATTCGTATCCCTCCAAACCATTCTATATACTATCTTCTATCGGCTAATTCCTTGATTATATCATTCCATGTTATGCCGCGTTCTACCATGAGCACCATTAAATGATATATAAAATCGGATATTTCATATTTGATTTCTTCCGGTTCACCATTTTTCGCTGCAATGACAACCTCTGTTGCCTCCTCACCGACCTTTTTCAGAATCTTATCGATTCCCTTATCAAAAAGATAGTTGGTATAGGAGCCTTCCTTCGGATTGTTTTTTCTGTCAACAATGATATCATATTCCTCCATAAATACCTTTAACGGATTGGTATGGTCATACTCTTTCTTTACCAAATCCTTGAAGAAGCAGGTCGGACTGCCCGTATGACAGGCTGCGCCTATCTGTGACACTCTGGCAAGTATCGTATCATTGTCACAGTCGATTGTCAAAGATTTTACAAATTGGAAATGTCCGCTGGTTTCACCCTTTGTCCACAGCTGCTGTCTGTTTCTGCTGAAATATGTCATGCGGCCTGTGTGAATCGTCTTTTCAAAAGCTTCTTCATTCATATATGCCATCATGAGTACTTCGCCTGTTTTATAATGCTGCGCTATTACAGGTATCAGGCCATCCTGATTCAGCTTAAATTCGGAAAACTGCATAGAGCTTTCAAACAGGTTGACCGGTATTTGGTTCTTTTTGCATACCTGCTTGATTTCCATGATATCATGCCTGCTCAAATTATAGAGGCTCAGAGTTTCCGCCTCAGTTGCTTTAAGCGTATATGCCATTTCTTCAGGCGCTGTGGCGTAGGAAGAGGCAATGACCGGCAAAGCGACCTCCCTTCTGATATTTTTGACTAATTCCTCGTAATTATCCACCCTTTGATTATGAATCAGAAGCAATTCTCCTGCTCCGCAGGCTTTTAATTTATTTGCATATGTGATTGGTTCTTGACATTCCGCCAAATCAATCGTGACAATAATGCGCTCTCCTCCAAAACGCTCTGCCGCCTCCCTGACAATATCAATATTTTCAAGCGGCGCACGCTTCATACATATCTTGGAGGCTCCGGCATACAGGAGCTTCTTGACGTCCTCCAGTTTCCTGACTCCGCCGCATGCAATAAGCGGGATATCGACCTGTTTTGTAATTTCACGTATTATGGCAATATTTTTTTCAATATTTTCATCGGTGCAGGTGCTGTCAAAAAAAGCGATTTCATCTGCACCCGCATCGTTGTAATATATTGCATCCTCAATCGGATTTTCCAGAGAGAGACATGGGATTATCTTTTTGTATTCCATACAATTCCTCCTATAAGCTGCCCTTCGTGGAAAGAATTTTTCCATCCAGGCGTGAGTCAAAACAGGTTGCCTGATCTAAAGCCTTTGCAAACGCCTTAAATGCAGCCTCTATGATATGATGATTATTTGAGCCGTGTATTTGCTTTACATGCAGATTCATGCCTGCACTGTAGGACACCGCATAAAAAAATTCCTTTACCATTTCCGTGTCCATGTATCCGACCTGCGCAGTGGTGAGATTCAAATCATACACCAGATATGGCCTGCCTGACAGGTCAAGTGCGCAAAGCACCAGCGTTTCATCCATCGGCAGCATAAAGGAGCCAAACCGGTTGATTCCCTGCTTTTCTCCCAATGCTTTGGCGATAGCCTGCCCCAAAACGATACCGGTATCTTCAATTGTATGATGTGAATCAACAAATAAATCACCGTTTACCTTCACGTTCAGGTCAAAAAAACCATGCTTTGCGAAGCTGGTAAGCATATGATCGAAAAAGCCGATTCCTGTGTCAATCTGTGCATAGCCTCCGCCATCCAGATTCAGCTCCAACTGTATATCGGTTTCACTCGTGGTTCTGGAAACCGCTGCAATTCTGTCAGCCAAATAATCACTCCCTTTATACAAAAATACAATAAAGTATTATAGCATTTTTTTTCGGATTAATCAATCAAATCTGACGCGAATAGAATTTGCATGTGCTGTCAGCTGTTCGGATTCGGCAAAGGCAATGATATCCTTGTATACAGGCTCAAGCGCCTCCCGTGAATAATATATAATACTTGATTTCTTTATAAAATCATCAACAGAAAGCGGCGAAAAGAATTTTGCGGTTCCGTTTGTCGGAAGAACATGGTTCGGACCTGCAAAATAATCTCCCAGCGGTTCTGAGGAATAATTTCCAAGGAATATAGCACCCGCATTTTTTATTCTTGTCATGGTATCAAACGGATTGGCAGTCACAATCTCCAGATGTTCGCTGGCAATATCATTTACGGTATCTACGGCATCGTCCATGGATTCCGCAACCAGAATGTAACCGTAGGTATCCACCGATTTGCGAATGATATCCTTGCGGGACAGGGTTTCAATAAACGCTTCTGCCTCTGCTGAAACCTGCTCAGCAAGCACGCGTGAGGTTGTCACGAGGATTGCAGATGCCATCTCGTCGTGTTCTGCCTGCGACAGCAAATCCGCAGCGACATATCTCGGGTTTGCCGTTTCATCGGCAAGAACAAGGATCTCACTCGGCCCTGCCACGGAATCTATGCTCACATGTCCGAATACGGTCCTTTTTGCCAGTGCTACAAAAATATTTCCGGGACCGACAATTTTGTCCACCTTCGGAACAGACTCCGTACCGTACGCAAGAGCTGCAATTGCCTGAGCTCCGCCTGCCTTGTATACAGCGTCCACACCTGCCTCATTTGCGGCAACAAGCGTCATCGGATATACCTTTCCTGTGCTGTCACAGGGCGTTGTCATAACAATAGACTTAACCCCTGCCACCCTCGCAGGAATTACATTCATGAGTACAGACGAAGGGTAAACCGCCTTGCCTCCGGGTACATATACACCAACCTTTTCTATCGGTGTTACTTTTTGCCCAAGCATACTGCCGTTGTCCTCCGAATCAAACCAGCTGTACCGCTTCTGTTTCTCATGATAAGCGCGAATATTCGTGATAGCTTTTCTGATGATTTCCAATAAATCGGGACTTACCTGTTTGTATGCCTCCGCGATTTCGCTTTCCGCTACCCGAATGCTCGCAGCCGTAATTTTTGCCTTATCAAACTTTTCCGTATATTTAAAAAGAGCGGCATCTCTGTTCATATGGACATCTTCTACAATCTCCTTCACGGTTTCCTCGTATGCACCATAATTATCAGGGCTTCTCTTTAAAAGATTACGCAATATATCTTTTTTGGTTTCCTCGTTCAGTTCAATGATTCGCATATGTAATTCTCCTTTCAAAATACCGTAAGCTTACCGGTTAATAATTCGGTTTAGATCGTTCAAAAGACGACGGATACGGTCATGCTCCATCTTCAGGCTGACCTGATTCACAACAACTCTTGCCGAGAGCGGGCATATCTCCTCAAGTACCTCGAGACCGTTTTCACGCAAGGTTGAACCTGTTTCGACAATATCCACAATCACCTCGGATAAATCCACAATCGGTGCGAGCTCCACAGAGCCATTCAATTTTATGATCTCAACTGTCTGATTCTTTTTCTCGCTGAAGTAATTTTTTGCAATATTCGGATATTTGCTGGCAACACGAATTATCTCGTTTTTGGCGAGCAGTTCCTTTGCGGAGGCAGGACCGCACACACACATGCGGCATTTGCCGAAGCCGAGGTCCATAACCTCATAAAGGTTCCTGCCCTCCTCCATGATAGTGTCCTTTCCGACTACGCCTACATCCGCAGCGCCATACTCTACATAGGTTGGCACATCGGATGCTTTCGCGAGGAAAAATCGTATTTTATGTTCTTCATTGGTAAAAATAAGCTTCCTTGTATCGGGGTTCTTTGCCTCCTCACAGGTAATACCCATCTGCTCAAATAAACAAAGCGTTTTCTTTGCAAGTCTGCCCTTAGCAAGTGCAAATGTTAAATATCTCATAATATCCTCCGGTTATTAATATAATTCTACTGCCTTTACTGTCGCACGCGTCTCCTCCGACAGCCCGATCACCTCAACATTTTCCTGATCCAGAAAATGATATATACCCGAAAAATGCATCTTTCCGGCATAGGCAATATAATCGTCGAGGCTGTGCCTTGCGGATTGCCGGATAAGCTCGATTTTCTTATCCTTGCTGCGCAAATCGGCTGCGAGCCGGATTGCCGGCTTCTGATACTCTCTGTCATACAGGATGAGCAAATTGGAATGGTCGATTACAACATCTATATTATTCCTGCTGATTGCGCTCATCAGATCGTCAACATAGATTGCAAATCCGACAGACGGCGCATCCTTTCCGAACTTTGCAAGCAGATTATTGTAACGCCCGCCCTTAACAATGGCATCTCCGGTTCCGTATGTATATCCTCTGAATACAATACCGGTATAGTAATTATATCTGTTCAGCATCGATAAATCAAAGCCGATATAATTTTCATATCCGTAGCTCTGCAAAGCTGTATATACCTTTTTCAAACGGTCAATGGCGAAATGTGACAGCGGATTGGTGATAAGTGTTTCAACGCGGTCAAGCATTTCAAGACCGCCGAACATGTTGTCAAAATTTGAAAACAGCTGCTTCAGGCTGTCGGAAATCTGCAGCTTGGATACATACTCGGTCAGGCCGAAAAAATTTTTTATCTGAATATATTCCCTGATTTTCGTCTCGGTATCCTCGTCAAGTCCGGCCTCGGTAATAATACCCTTAAAAAATTCTATCTCTCCGATTTCAATCTGAAACTCTTTTAAGCCGACTGCCTTCAGGCAGCTGATAACACATGCAATAATCTCTGCATCTGCAGCCGAGCTGTCATCATTTATAAGCTCTCCGCCAATCTGCGTGAATTCACTGAGCTTTCCCTGGTGCTGGTGGGCATTTATAAATGTATTGCCCCTGTAGCACAGCCGGATTGGCAGCTCCTCCTCCGTATAGTATTTTGCAACGGAGCGTGCAATCCCCGGTGTAATGTCGGGGCGCAGAACAAGAGTATTATTGTTTCTGTCAAAGAATTTATACATCTCGCTTGAAAGCGCGGAGCCCTTGTCCATATTGAAAATATCAAAATACTCAAAGGATGGTGTGTCTATATCCTGATAACTATACAGCTCCAATACATGATGAAGCTGATTCATCACCGTCAGCTTTTTCTTGCATTCGGAATCATATATATCCCGAACTCCTTCAGGGGTATGTAACAACTTTTCGCTCATATACGTTCTCCTTAACATAGCCACAAAACTTTATCACATTAAAGTGATAATTCGATAGTTTAATAAACAGCTTATTGATTATAAAAAAATAAACGTGATTTGTCAATTTATTTTATGAAAAATCCGCTGTCATTTATTTTATGAAAAATCCGCTGTCATTCGTTATTTTATCATTTTTTTTCATATATGCATACACATATACATATTTTTAATATCAGAACATTCGTTTGCATTTTATAAAAATGTATGTTATACTAAAACAAACATTCGATTTATGTCGTCATATTTATTGAGGAGGGATATATATGCCAACTGGAAAATTATCTGCAAAGCAGCAGGAAATTCTGGATTATATGAAAAAATGTATTTTAGAGAAGGGTTATCCGCCTGCCGTCAGAGAAATCTGCGAGGCAGTTCATTTAAAATCAACATCCTCTGTCCATGCACATCTTGAGACATTGGAGGAACGGGGCTATATCAGAAAGGATCCAACCAAACCGAGAGCAATCGAAATTCTGGATGATACATTTAATTTATCACGCCGCGAGTTAGTAAATATTCCGATAGTCGGAACTGTCACCTGTGGCGAACCGATTCTTGCCGTGGAGAACATAGAGGGATATTTCCCTGTACCACCTGAATATCTGCACACCAACGGAAAAAATACATTCATGTTAAAGGTAAAGGGTGACAGCATGATTAATGCGGGTATCTTCCACGGTGACCTCGTTATGGTTGAGGAATCAGACACAGCTCGAAATGCTGATATTGTTGTTGCATTGATTGACGATTCCGCAACAGTCAAGACCTTCTATAAAGAAGACGGTCATATTCGTCTCCAACCGGAAAACGATACCATGGATCCGATTATCGTAAATGATGATATCGCAATATTGGGCAAGGTAATCGGTTTATTCCGTACATTTCAGTAAAGGGCAGGTAAAAAGCCGGTTCCGTTAAGATAAATAATATAGAGGCTGTCGCAATACGGCATGTATATATGCCGTATTGTGGCAGCCCATCATTATGATAACACGATATCGCAATAAAAGCCCTCGCGGTTTTCTTTGCAGGTAATATAGCGGTATCTGACACATTTTTCTTCATTAAAGCGAATATGCATGGCAGAATACGGATATGATATCCGTGCGTTAAAGGCATTAAACAGTTCTACTGCTCCTTCTACAGAGTAATCTTCCATTTTAATATTAATCACATATCTTTTAAAATTCACATTAACAGAGTATTTTTTTATGCCGGAGGTATTCTTCAGAAATTCCGTCAATCGATTGTAAATCGCATCATCAGCCTGCAAACTTACACATTCCATATATTTGTTGATTATTTTATACATTGCAGCCTCCGGTTGTTCAGGTGATTTTTATCTTTTTGTTAATATATTTGTTTGTCAGGTATCTTATTATGTACTGCCTTAAATTCGTCAAAATGCTCTATAAACAGCTTTACCACCTTGGGATCAAAGCTCTTTCCGCTCAGTCTGATTATTTCATCAAAGGTTTCCTCCAAAGACCATCCTTTTTTATAATATCTGTCTGAGGTAAGCGCATCAAAGACATCACAGACCGCCATCAAACGGCTGATATATGCAATTTCTTCCCCTTTCATTCCAAGGTATCCCGTTCCATCCCAACGCTCATGATGTTCCTTGGCAAGGATACATGCGAGATGCATCATCTCACCCGGACATTTCTCAAGCAATGCTTCCCCGTATAAAACATGATTTTTCATAATCTGATATTCCTCGTCAGTCAGCTTATCAGGCTTATCCAGAATATCTTCACTGATCATCAGCTTACCGATATCATGCATCATCGATGCCGTACACAGCTTTTCCAGATATTCATCGTCAAAGCCGGAGGCTTTTCCGAGAATACGCATATATTCCGCCACTCGTTTGATATGCTCACCGGTAAACTTGGACTTGCTCTCACTGATTTCCGCAAAAGAATAAATCAGGCCCTTCTGATTCTCTTCCATCGTAACGGCAGTATCTATTGCTGTATTTATCATCATGGAATTGCGCTGTACTATAGAATATGCCACTATCGACATAGCAAAAACAATGACAATATGCGGGATTACATACCCCATCAGAGAATCATACAAATCTGTATATTGGTTTCCTATAAAAATATGCTGAAAACGAATCGACAGAAAATTTGATATTACAATATCAACCGAGACAAGCAGGGATGTAAACAATACCAATGTCTGATTGTAATACAGCGATGCCATCAAAATCGGGAAAAGCATAATCGGAAAAGCATAGGAAGACAAAAGAGTCATCATTATCATACAAATAATACAGATACATAAAATAACAATATGTTTTGTAATCGATGATTTATCGAACTTTAAAACATTAATTATAAGTGAGGGAATCAATGCAACAAAAATAGCAGATGCGAAAAATATAACCAGCACAGTAAAATCAATATCTGTTGTATAATAACAATAAAAAAATGCAATAAGAAGCACAAGCGCTATAACTCTCATACATCTGGCAGATATCTGATTAATCTTAATATAATTTTCATTTATAAGATTATTTTGCTTCATGTAACTACAAATCCCCCATAGAAACGATGCTTCCGTCCCTCCATATGTGTTCCAGATCGTAGAAAGAACGCTCCTCTTCCGAAAATATATGAACTATTATATCATAATAATCCAATAAAATCCATCCTCCATTTGAATAACCTTCCCTGTTTTTTAAATCAATCCCGGCAAGCTGCATTTTTTCCTCCACGCAGTCACACATTGCCTGAACCTGATTTCTGTTTGAGCCGTCCGCAATGATAAAATAATCCCCCATGGAGGATATATGGCTGATATCAAGAACCCTGATATCATTTGCCTTTTTTTCTTCCAATGCGTCAACAACGAGCTTCACGATTTCTTTTACTGACATAAAATCCTCCATTTAAATTAACTGTTGCTATTCACATAATAATTATATGTCATCTGCGTCATGTAATCCATGTCCATGGTTGTATTGTTTAAATAGTCAAGCGTATTTTTCAAAATATGCATCACACATTGATCCAAATCCAAAAAAGCTTCTTTTCTGATTTCAGTCATATCGCGTATCATTTTTCTGTTTGGCTCAATGTAGTCAGCTACAAAAATAATTTTTTCAAGCAAAGACATGTTCGGACGTCCGGTGGTATGATATTGTATTGCATCCAAAACCTCCTGATCAGTCACATCGTACTTATATCTTGCATAATATGCTCCGAGCTTGGCATGCAGCATATCCGGATTTTTTTCCTCGAATTTATTTACGGGAAGATTATGTTTTCTTGCTTTATCCAGTTTTTCTCCGGTCGGAAGTCCCTTGGCACAATCATGTAATAAACCGGCGAGTCTGGCTTTCTCAATATCTGCGCCATAGCGCATTGCCATACATGCGGCAGTGTATTCCACTCCAAGAGAATGTTCAAAACGTTTATCGCTTATTTTGCCCCTTAAACGGGTTATAATTTTATCACGGTTCATGTTTACCTCCAATAGCATGTATTCTTATTATCACACACAATCGGTGTGATTACAAAAGCCGTACAGGCCATGTTGTCTGATGTAATCTGCGACTCCCTTCGGCAGCAATGTATCCGGCATATGACCTGCCGCAAGCTGCTCCCGGATATCGGAGGATGCAGCGGGAATTTCATCATTGTCAAGAAATTCGATTTCGGCACTCGGAACCTGTCTCAATAATGCCTGCGCCCACAATTGCTGATTCTTTTGTCCTGTATTTCTGACCGCAACCAAAAGCGTACAGCTCTGCAGAATATCTCTATACCGAAACCACATATCAAAGCTTTTCAGGGAATCCGTTCCGATAATAAAATAAATCTTTAAACCGGGGTTCCATGACAGCAGCTCATCCAGAGTATCCGCTGTATAGGTGATACCGCCGCGTTCAATCTCGAGCCCCGATATACACATTTTGCTGCGGTCGCGCAGAGCAATACGAAGCATGTTAATCCGATGCTCCGTATCGATTATTTCGTCAGTATCCTTATAGGCCGGCAGATTATTGGGCATAAATATAAGACGCTCGATATTCTTTTTCCTTTGAAGGGCACATTCCGCCATCATAATATGCCCGTTGTGAACGGGATTAAAGGTTCCTCCCAGTATACCGATACAATGCAGGTGTTCTATATCTATATCCACGTCATTCCTCCGTAATTTTTGATTTTTTTTATGGAAGAATAATCTTCGCATCCTTCTTTGGTTTCTTATACAATACTATTTTCTTGCCGATTACCTGAACTACCTCACTTCGGGTGCGTTCCGCAATCGCAGCTGCAATCTCCATCGGATCATCAATGCAGTTTTTCAGAACACCGATTTTAACCAGCTCACGTTTTGTGAGCGCTTCATCGACTGCCTCGGTTACCTCCGGAGTAAGGCTTGATTTCCCGATATTGATAATCGGGTCCATATTCATAGCGAGACTTTTCAAATATGCTCGTTGTTTGCTTGTCATTTTTTTCTCCTTATTTGTAATAATCAAATTCCAATCCGTAAAGGCGGACGGTATCACCCTCCTCAATTCCGAGCTCCTCCAATTGCACAAGGATACCGTTTTCCTTTAAAAAGCGCTGGAAGAAAGCAAACCCTTTCTCGGACTCCAGATTCGTATATCCCAGCATACGTTCGATTCTCGGACCTTCAACAATAAAAAGATGCTCCTCCTCATCCGATTTCATGACTTCAAACGGCAAATCCGGATCATCTCTGAAATCAACGTCCATCTCCGGCTCGAACTCAATTACTTCATCTGGAATTTCTTTAACAAGATTATTGACATACCACAGTAATTCATTCAAGCCCTTCCCTGATACGGCAGATATAGGAAATACCTTAATTCCTTTCGGCTCGTACTCATCCTTGAGCAGGGAAATAACCGTTTCAAAATCGTCGCCGTACAAAGCATCACATTTATTTGCTGCAATCACCTGCGGCCGGTTTGCCAAATCCCGATTATATGCGAGCAGCTCCGCGTTGATTGCTTTTATATCCGCAATCGGATCCCTGCCCTCCATGGAGGCTGCGTCCACCATGTGAATCAATACCTTGGTTCGTTCTATATGGCGCAGAAATTCAATTCCAAGTCCGACGCCTTCGGAAGCACCTTCAATAATTCCCGGAATGTCGGCAATTACAAATCCGTTTTTATCACCCAGATCAACTACACCCAAATTCGGATTCAGGGTTGTAAAGTGATAATTTGCAATTTTAGGCTTTGCGTTTGTTACACGGGATAAAAAAGTGGATTTTCCCACATTCGGGAAACCTACCAGGCCGACATCCGCAATCATTTTAAGCTCCAGTGTAACCCAAAGCTCCTTCGCAGGCTGCCCCGGCTGTGCGTATTTCGGTGCCTGCATGACAGAAGTGACATATTGTCTGTTCCCTTTTCCGCCTCTTCCGCCCTTTAACAGCGTCACAGGCTCTGTTCTGTTTGACATATCGAGAATGACCTTGCCGGTCTCAAAATCCTTGATAACTGTGCCCGCCGGAACCTTCAGTATGACATCCTTGCCATTTGCGCCATGACAATTCCTTTTTCCGCCCTCTTCTCCGTCCTCAGCCTGATACTTGCGAACATGGCGAAAATCAGTCAAAGTATTCAAACCCGGATCGACAACAAAAATCACATCTCCGCCTTTCCCGCCGTCTCCGCCGTCCGGTCCGCCATCCGGCACATACAGCTCCCGGCGAAACGAGACATGTCCGTCTCCGCCCTTTCCGGATCTGATATATATCTTAGCTCTGTCAGCAAACATATAATACCTCCACAACTTTACATATTCTATAAAAGGGGCTGTCGCAATAAGATAATATGCATGTATCTTATTACGACAGCCCCATCCATTTACATAAATATTATTCAGCGGTTGATACAGGATAGATTGAAACCTGCTTCTTATCTCTACCCTTTCTCTCGAAACGAACAACACCGTCAACAAGCGCGAACAGCGTATCGTCTCCGCCGATACCAACATTGATACCGGGATGAATCTTGGTTCCACGCTGTCTGTATAATATATTACCAGCCTTCACAAACTGACCGTCTGCTCTCTTCGCTCCAAGTCTCTTAGATTCGGAATCTCTACCGTTCTTGGTAGAACCAACACCCTTCTTGTGAGCAAAGAACTGTAAATCTAATTTCAACATCGTCCTTACACCTCCCTGTAGTGTACCTGTACATACTCGCTACCGTACTCCCTGCTTATACCTGTTATGCCTAAATCAAGGGTACGAAGTAAAATCTGCCCCATCAGCTTCTGCTCTTCCTTTTGCCCGAAGCCCGACAGGAATTTAAACTGTATGAGTCCCGACCTGCCCTGTTCACACTTGAATTTATTCTCGGTAAGCTGCTCTATTGCATTGACTGTATTTATTGTAAGAATTGACACGGAAGCACATATAATATCCTTACCGCTTCTGTCATAGCCTGCATGACCGCTCACCTGAAATCCAACATAGTCCTGTTCGGAATTCATATAAAAAATTGCCTTAATCATAATAAAACCTAAGCGTTGATAGCTTCAATCCTGACCTTTGTGAAAGGCTGTCTGTGACCTTGCTTCTTATGATAGCCGGTCTTTCTCTTGTACTTGTATACAACAACCTTCTTATGCTTACCCTCGCCAAGAACAGTTGCCTTCACTGAAGACTTCGCGCAGGCATCACCACAAAACATATCCTTATCTGTGTTCACTGCCAATACATCAAATGATACCTCAGAGCCTTCCTCTGCATTAAGCTTCTCAACCTTAATGATATCTCCTTCAGCTACCTTGTACTGCTTTCCGCCTGTTGCTATTATAGCGTACATATGGTTACCTCCTATTATCATTACTCGCCAGCTTCGGTGCTGTTTATTCATAAACAAACAGACTTAGACCACACTGTGCGGCATACTCATATAAAATATCAGAAATGAAAATAAATGTCAACCGTTTTTTACAAATTCAGGAAGCAAATTAAGGCGGTGAGTACGTCAGTCTGTTTCCGGTTAATTTCATATAACCTATTCATATTACCTCATGTAACGGTCTCCTGACCTTTTTCCGTGTTATCTCCACAAGACCGAGCCTTGTTATATCTACAATATTAGTGGGAACAGAGTCACTGGCGACTGCGGAGCCTAACTCCTCCAACAGACTTTTCTGCCTTTGTTCGGATTTCATACTGATAAAATCAACTATAATAATTCCCGACAGATTCCGCAGCCTCAGTTGTCTTGCGACCTCATGTGCGGCCTCAACGTTCAGCTTATACCGGATTTCCTCCGCGTCCTTTCCCCTGACTGCCTTTCCGCTGTTTACATCAATAACAGTCAATGCCTCTGTCGGTTCAACAATAAGGTACGCTCCTGATTTAAGATAAACGCGCTTTGATAACGTCTTATCCAGAGCCTTTTCCAGCCCGTATCTTGCCGGCATGGATACCATGGCGTCCTGATACAGCTCCGGTAAAGCTGTACCGTATGTTTTACATGCCTCAATGATTTCAGGCAAGTCCGTCTTCAGACTGATACCGCTGTCTTTCCGGTTGTCGATATCGGTAATGTATGACGGCCTGCACTTTCTCAGACATGCATAGGCGGTAGAATATTTTGCACGATGCATAATATCATCCAGTTCACATAATAATATTACAGTTTCTTTTTCTATGGCTTCCGAAGCTGCCTGCTCTGCCCTCGTGCGCATGATACCTCCATATTCAATATCCGCACACTTCTTTTGCGCTTGAAACTTCTGTATTTCACCGGCAAACAGGTTCTTCAGCATATTTCGTATCTGAGCGTCCTTAATCTTGGAGGATACGCCTATGGTATTATTTGTCTGTACAATAACATGGGTCCCGGTTATGGAAATATTTGCCGTGACGGTCGCCTGCTTCGTTTTTATCTTATCCTTCGCAACCTGTACCGCAATCAAATCTCCTTTTTTTATCGGCTTTTCTCCTCGATAATCCTCCAGCGAGAGATAACAGCTTTCATCCTTTGATATATCCACAAAGGCTGCATTGATATTGGGAACAAGATTTGACACGCGCCCCATATATATATTTCCGATTCGTGAGTTTTCCTCATAGCAGTGTATCTCCTCAGGGTGTCCGTTGACGAGGAGAAACCCCATTGTAACACCACGCAGGCGCGTTATTATATATTGTTTATCCGTGACATTTTCCATGATGTTCTCCTCCCGCATTGCTGTGCTAAAATCTGGTTCCGGCTGCCGATAAAGGCTTCAGACCTCCGCGTTTTCCCATATAGGTTTCCAGGCGATGAATCCTGTAATCATAGCGGTTGTAAGACAAATTTACATACTCACACAACGCCTCAATCACAAGCTCGGGCTTCAGATTGTCCTTACTTCCCGATGCAAGCAGCATATAGATTCCGTCCCTGTAAATCTTTATATCCCATATAAGCGGCTTGATGTCTGTCACGATTTCCCTGCTCTTTGTTTTTTTCAAAATCCGGATTTCCGGCTGTTCATAAAATTCCGACAGCCTGTCTGCCAGTTTTGAGATGATATCCGCATCTGCCTCATCGTTTTTGTATATATAATAATCTGATGCAGACACGATTGCCATAGACGGCTTTGCGTCCTCAGGGAGCTTCACGATATCGAGTATCTGAATTTCTTTTGGCATCGTCTCGTTCAGACGCCGCATCATGTCGTCGGTGCTTGTCACCGAATCAAACACTCCGTCAAAGTATTCTCCCTCCGAGGTCATCCCGAGGGGCATCGGCGCCGCAAAGGATATGATCTGATGCGGGGAGAAGCCCCTTGTATAGGACACATCCAATTTAGCTCGGCGGATTGCTTTCTGAAAAAAACGCATCACATCCAAATGTCCGATAAAGCGGAGGACGCCTGTCTTTGTATACTTAATTCTCAGCTTCAAAGCATACACCTCCTCCGTATACAGCAGAACCACAGCCCTGACACTGCGCCCGGCAGTTTGACGTAACCGTACCGGCAGCTGCCTTTTCCCATTCACGCAGCAAAAATTGCTTTGATACGCCTGCATCAATATGGTCCCACGGAAATATTTCATCCGCACTGCGTTCCCGCGCCGTATAAAATCCAATATCTGCATTATATTTTTTGAATGCGTTCTCATACCGTTCCATGGAAAAAAATTCCGTCCATGCATCAAATATCGCACCCTGCTTATATACATCATAGATGACAGGCGCAAGTCTTCTGTCACCTCGTGCCAGAACTCCCTCAAGAATCGAAATTCCCGCATCATGATATGAAAACCTCAGGCTCTTCCGGTTTCTCTGCTGCTGAAAAGAATCCTTGACATACCGTGCCCGCCGTGTAAATTCATCCGGCAGAATCATCGGTGCCCACTGGAACGGTGTAAATGGCTTTGGCACAAAATAAGACGCGGAGGCGTTAATCATAACCCTGCCGTTTCGTTTTTCCTTCGGAACGGTTTCAAAATATACTTCTGATATTTTCTCCGCAAGCTCCGCAATTCCATATAAATCCTCATCTGTTTCCGTAGGCAGGCCGAGCATAAAATAAAGCTTGACCTTATCCCAGCCACCCAGAAATGCTTCACGGCTGCCCTGCAGAAGATTTTCCTCGGTAATACCCTTGTTGATGACATCCCGCAGGCGCTGCGTGCCTGCCTCAGCGGCAAAGGTGAGGGATGTCTTTCGTATATCCTGCACCTTGCTCATTACATCCAATGAAAATGCATCGATTCTGAGAGACGGCAGGGAAACATTTACATGGTCCCTGTCCTTTAACTCAATCAAGTAAGTAAGCAGCTCATCAAGATATTCATAATCGCTGGAGCTTAAGGAGCTCAGGGATATTTCCTCATATCCTGTGTTATCTAACATCGTGCGTGCATATTCCTTCATCATGCCGACATCCTTTTGCCTGGTCGGTCTGTATATCATGCCCGCCTGACAAAATCTGCAGCCGCGGATACAGCCGCGCATGATTTCGAGACATACTCTGTCCTGTGTTGCCCGGATATATGGGATAACAGGCTTCATGGGATATGCCGCGTTACTGAAATCCGTCACAACCTGCCTTTTGATTTTTTTCGGTATATCGTCATATCGCGGCGTTACGCTGCGTATCGTGCCGTCCTGATGATATTCAACCTCAAATAATGACGGGACATAGATACCCGGCACACGGGCAGCACGATGCAGAAACTCCTCCCGGCTCATATCACTGTGTTTATATTGTTTATAAATCTCGAGCAGCGCATCATAGGAGATTTCTGCCTCCCCGATATAAAACATATCAAAAAAATCTGCAATCGGCTCAGGATTCACGGTACACGGACCGCCTCCGATTACAAATGTATCGCCCTTTACTCTGTCCTTTGCAAAAATCGGAATCCCCGAAAGATCAATCACCTGTAAGATATTGGTGTAACACATTTCGTACTGGATTGTGATGGCGAGCATATCCATGTCAGAGACAGGGGATTGGGTTTCCAAGGTAAACAGAGGAATCCGCTCTTTACGCATAATGGCGTCCAGATCAGGCCACGGACTGTATACACGCTCACAGTACGTGTCTTCCCTTCGGTTAAACAGCTCATAGATAATCTGAATACCGAGATAGGACATACCGATTTCATAGACATCCGGAAAGCACATAGCTATCCGGATGTCAATCTCGTCCGTATTCTTTTTTACTATATTTACTTCATTTCCGATATATCTCGCCGGTTTCTCAATGTTCATGAGAACATATTCCGGCAATGCAAGCTCAGACATATAATTTATCCTTTTACTCATTTATTTACGGCTAATTCTTGAAGCTGTGAATTGGTGCAGGTATCCGCCCTCCGCGGTTGATAAACGCATCACAGGAAAACTTATTGACAGGCATAATCGGTGCATAGCCGAGCAAGCCGCCGAACTCTACCTGATCGCCGACATCCTTACCGATTGCAGGGATGATTCTGACAGCTGTCGTCTTCTGATTTACCATGCCCAGCGCCATCTCGTCCGCAATGATACCTGAAATAGTTGCGGCTGTAGTAGCACCCGGTATTGCAATCATGTCAAGGCCGACGGAGCATACACATGTCATCGCCTCTAATTTTTCCAGTGTAAGTGCTCCTGCCGACACTGCATCTATCATTCGCTGGTCCTCGCTGACAGGAATAAATGCACCTGACAAGCCGCCCACATAGGACGAGGCCATAACGCCGCCCTTCTTCACCTGATCATTCAGCATGGCAAGCGCCGCAGTTGTCCCCGGTGCACCCGCATACTCCAGACCGATTTCCTCCAGAATTTCACCGACGCTGTCACCGACAGCCGGTGTCGGCGCAAGCGATAAATCTATAATTCCAAAAGGTACGCCGAGCATTTTAGATGCTTCCTTTGCAACAAGCTGACCGACTCTTGTGATTTTAAATGCCGTCTTCTTTATTGTCTCACAGAGTACCTCAAAATTAGCGCCGCGCACACACTCAAGTGCCGCCTTAACCACACCCGGACCGCTGACACCGACATTAATTATTTTATCTGCCTCAGTTACACCGTGAAATGCTCCCGCCATAAACGGATTATCGTCCGGCGCGTTGCAGAACACAACAAATTTGGCACATCCCATACAGTTATCGTCCCTGGTAAGCTCTGCGGTTTCCTTAATGATTTCGCCAATCAGCTTTACCGCATCCATATTGATACCAGTCTTGGTTGAGCCCGTATTTACAGAGCTGCAAACCTTTCCGGTCACGGCAAGGGCTTTCGGGATTGAACGAATCAGAAGCTCGTCTGCCGGAGTCATACCCTTCGATACCAGCGCGGAATATCCGCCTATAAAATTGACGCCGCAGGTATTTGCAGCCTGATCCAAGGTCTTGGCGATCTCGACATAATCATCCGTTGTTTTACACACGGAACCGCCCACCAAAGCAATCGGCGTAACGGAGATTCGTTTATTGACAATCGGTATTCCGTATTTTCTTGATATCTCCTCCCCGGTATGTACAAGGTCTTTTGCTGATTCCGTAATTTTTTTGTATATCCTGCCGCAGGTCTCTTCAAGTGTGTTTCCGACACAATCAAGAAGGCTTATACCCATCGTGATAGTTCTGACATCCAGATTCATTTTCTGAATCATTTCATTGGTTTCAATTACTTCGTTTATACTAATCATTTTTTTGCCTTTCTAAATAGAATCCATACTACAGTCTATGCATCATGTCAAATATCTCTTCACGCTGTGTCTTAATTTGCACTCCGATTTCATCTCCAAGGTCAGACAGCTCCTCTGCGATTCTGTCATGATCCTTTGAGGCAGCTTTGGTATCCACAACCATCATCATGTTGAAATATCCGTCAACAATCGTCTGTGCAATATCAAGTATATTGATATTGTTCTGGGACAGATATACGCATACCTTTGCGATAATTCCGACTTGATCCTTGCCTAATACTGTAATAATTGTCTTTTTCATTTTCTTATCCTCCTAGCGTCATGGCAATCAATAATTTATTATAATTCTATCAGCCCGCCCGGCATACTTCTGCCTGCAACCTGCAGATTAAAATCTCTTACATCATCCGTATAAGGGTTTCCCATAAGCTCTGTCTTTACCGTCTCATATGCAAGCGCCGGGTAGTTGTTTTCATGGCTCAAATGCCCGAGTATAATCGCTTTTATATGGTCGTTCAGAAGGCTGTAAATCAATTTGCCGCTTGATTCGTTAGACAGATGTCCTCTGTCTCCCAGAATGCGCTGCTTCAACTGATATGGATAAGGACCGGCCTGCAGCATACGCACGTCATGATTTGCCTCGACGAGCAGTGCATCCGAATCCTGCAGATTATGTACAATATAGTCGTCAAAGCCGCCCATATCCGTCGCAATTGATACTTTTTTACCATCTGCCTGCAGCGTGTAACATACCGGATCCGCTGCATCGTGCCATATTGAATGGGCTTTGATATTGATATCTCCTATTTCAAAATCCACATCGGGTGATATGGGATGCAGCAGGGAACAATCAAAGCTCCCGAGCTCCGGCATATGTGCAATCGCCGAACAGGTATCCGAAGTTGCATACATCGGAATTCCGCAGCTTCTTGATATTACACCCAAAGCTCGGGTATGGTCAATATGTTCATGGGTGATTATAATCGCATCTATATCCTGAAATTCCATATCAGCTGATGAGAGTCCCTCACTGATTCGCTTTCTGCTCACGCCTGCATCAACCAGAACAGACGTCGTTTCGCTCCCCACATAGACGCAATTACCGCTGCTCCCGCTTGCAATGCTCATTAACTTCATCTTATCCTCCATCCTGTGTATATCACAGCATTTATTCAATCGCATGGCCGATTACAGCAGGTGCAATCAGCCTTTGCAGCTTGTATTTCATATAATTCGGAATATTGCCATGCTCCAGCCTGCGCGTACGAAGCATCCTTTTCTCTCCCGCAAAAAGCCCGGAGAAACTAATGATATCCGGTGTCTCGGACGCATGCAGCTCAAGCTCATTTTCATCAAATAAAAATATCAGCTTTTTATCCGCTATCTCCTCGGGAAAATAAATCCGGACCTCGAGTGTCAGACGGCGTTCCGAGTTCAACGATAAAATGCAATGTGTTGAAATTCTATATTCCTTTCCGTTTACGACAAGCGTCTGCTGTCTGTATGTCTTTTCTCCGAAGCCAAGCAGAATATGGTAAGTGACACCGTCATCCGTCGCATGCATAACCAATGTCCCCCGCGCCAATCCAAACCGGATTTGTCCGATACCTGTCATATAATTGGAATAAAGCACCTGCGTTGACAGAGGAACCAGAGCCGAGGCATATTCATCAAAGCTGTAGGTCCGTTCCAGATAAGGAACCAGCTGCTGCAGTGCTTTTCGTTCAGACCGGGACAGCTGATTATTCAGGTTCATCCCTGTCTTCTGCTTTGATGAATAAAACCGCACGGACATACCCTCTGTTTCACGGGAGGGCAACAGGCTTTTCAATTTATTTGTCACCCTGTCAGGTCTGAAATTCATATCATTTTCAGAGAAACGACATAAGCATTCAACCGGTTTCCCGTCAGGAAACAGCGCATATGCGGAGGCCGTTGTCGCAATGACAAGCTGCCTGTCAGGGTGTATATATACGTTCTGCCCGAACACACCGTTATATAAAAAAGCACCGTTCGTAAGCAGCCATATATGATATCCATATCCGCGTATCATCTGATTATCCTGAATAGGAACATGGCAGGCAAGTGACTCCCGCACCCATTTTTCAGGTACGAGCCGGCGCCTGACACCCTGTACCATCCAGCTGCCGTTATTCAGGTACAGCTGCCCGAGCTTTAACATATCGGGAACGGATAACTTCATACCCCATCCGCCCTTTTCAATTCCCTGCGGGCATTTATCCCATGTAACATCATGGATTCCCATAGGTGTGAATAAATATTCGTTTATATAATCTGTGAATTTTTTTCCGCTCCGCTTCGTGATTGCCGCCACAAGCATGTAGGTGTTGAGGCTGTTATATGCAAAATCCGAACCGGGTTCAAATCCAAGGTCACTTCCCATATACGACATACGCCAATCCATACTGAAAAAGGAAGAAAGCTCATCAAATGTCACGCCCGCCGTCATCGTAAGCAAATGTCTGAGTGTAACATTTTTCATTCCGCGCTTCTGAAATACGCCGCTATGTGATGGAAAAATGTCATATAATTTTTCATCCGGATTTAATATTCCCTGTTTTTCCGCAATTCCGACAGCCATTGACACAACAGACTTGGAGACGGAAAACGACACATGTCTGCAAACAGGAATATTATATTCGGGATAATATTCACATACAAGCTTACCGTCAAGCAGCATGCCAAAGCCGGACAAATGAATCTTCCGGTCATTTTTTAATTCAGCTATTAAACGCGCAACTGCCTGTCTGCTGACACCGGCACGCCGGAAAGATATATGCTCCAAATCGGTGCTCTCCGCCGGCGGAAGATATTCCGGGATATCGTTCCCATAATACAGCGGAAGCTCTCCGCAGCGTTCGCTGAAAAGCTTATAAGCACTGTTCATTAACTTTGTATATAAAGACAAATCAGCCATTCAGATATTCCTCTTCACGGGGATATAATGTTTCGTATTAAACATGCATATGCTCCATCAGACGTTGGTGGTATACGTCTGATGAGGCGAGCTGAACAACCTGTATGGCTCCATCGGTAAGCTTATCCATGGAGGCTATGGCATCAGTATGGCATAGCATTTCCCTTGCACCTGACAGTGATGTATTTCCGCAGACCTTGATATGCCCCCGAAAACAATCCGGCAAAAGCCCGATTGCCATCGCATTTTCAGGGTTCAGATAAAAGCCAAACCCTCCTGCCAGATATATCGTATCAATATCCGAAACGGTAATCTGCGCTGTGTCAGCAAGGCAGTCGATTCCCGCCCGTATCGACGCTTTTGCAAGCATGAGCTGCTGCATGATATTCATGTCAAGATGTATCCCTTGGATATCAAGTCCCTTTTCAAAAAACGGTTCAGAAATAACTCCATCATGCCCGATTTTTCCTGCTTTTACGCCGAGGGACACCGCATCAATCACATTGCTCCCGTATGCGTTTTGTCTGCGCACGCACCCTTCAAATGCCGGTCCGCACGCTGTCGAGGCACCATAATAGCTGCCCGTCCTGTATAATACCATCTCTCCGTTTGTTCCAAGGTCAAGCAGAAGCTGCGTTCCGCTCTCACCAAACGCATAGCGTCTGTTCAGGAATACCATACCCGCAAGAATGTCCCCGCCTATAAATGCTGAGGCGCAGCCTGACAGCAATACAGGACAGGACAGGCCTTCAAGGGAAAAAAGAACTTCTGAATCACACAGTACGCTTTCTGTCAGCTTTGTGGTAAACGGATATCGGCCCAACGGTTCAATATCATACGAAAGCAGAATGCTCACCATAGTCGTGTTCCCGCATATACATATCATATCCACTTTATCTGCTTTCAAACCACATTGCACTAACATATCGGAAAGCATATCCCGCATATCCTCACATGCCATGGTTCTGAGAACACCGAGATATGACGCATCTCTCGTCACTGTCAATATTCGGTTAATGACATCGCTCCCATAACGTGCCTGACGGTTTTTCCTGCTTGTATTGGCAAGAAGTCCGCCGCTCCCACTGTCGATAAGACACGCATCGATGGTTGTGGTGCCAAGGTCTGCCGCAAATCCAATTCCATTACTCATTTAAAAAATCGCTTTCGGTTTCTTCTCAATCGGCCTGTAGCCTTTCTCATTTAAAACATTTAGTATCTGTTCCTTATGCTCCGGTCCGAACGCCTCTATCGTGATAACCAGCTCAACAGCGGAATTTCGATTGATTGTAACAAACTGGTTATGCTCAAGCTTGATGATATTTCCGTTTTCCCCGGCAATGACGCCTGCAACATTCTGGAGCTCACCCGGCTTGTCAGGCAACAGAACCGACACGGTAAAGATACGGCTTCTTGCAATCAAGCCATGCTGTACCACGGATGAGAACGTAATTACGTCCATATTTCCGCCGCTTAGGATGCTGACTACCTTATCCCCCTTCGGCTCGAGATGCTTTAATGCCGCCACAGTCAGAAGCCCGCTGTTTTCAACAAGCATCTTATGATTCTCCAGCATATCAAGAAATGCAACAATCAGTTCACTGTCATCTACCGTTATGATATCATCTATGTTCTCCATCAGGTACGGAAAAATTTTTGTACCCGGCGTCTTCACGGCTGTCCCGTCTGCTATCGTATCAACCGTCGAAAGCGTTGTTACCTCGTTGTTTTCAAAGGACGCCTTCAGACATGCCGCACCTGCGGGCTCTACGCCGATTACACGGATCTTCGGATTCAGCATTTTAGCAAGTGTAGACACACCTGTAGCAAGTCCGCCGCCGCCGACAGGAACAAGAATGATATCTACAAAAGGAAGCTCCTTCAGAATCTCCATAGCGACCGTACTCTGCCCCGTAGCAACATCCAAATCATCAAACGGATGGATAAATGTATATCCGTGTTCATCTGCCAGCTTCAACGCATACTGACAGGCATCATCATACACATCTCCGTACAACACGACATCCGCGCCGTACATTTTCGTCCGATTTACCTTGATTAAAGGAGTTGTGGTAGGCATGACAATTGTAGCCTTCACACCATATTCACGCGCCGCATAGGCTACTCCCTGCGCATGATTTCCGGCGGATGCAGTAATTAAGCCCTTTTGCCTGTCCTCATCAGACAGTGTGCTGATTTTATAGTAAGCACCCCTGATTTTATATGCCCCTGTAATCTGCATATTTTCCGGTTTCAGATACACCTTGTTTCCGCAGCTCTGAGAAAAAAATTCGCTTTCTATCAGTTTCGTCGGATGTACCACCTTCTGTACAATATCATATGCTTCTTCAAATTTCTCAAGTGTCAACATTTCATGCATCTCCTTTATATATCAAACAAATCATCATCCGGTTCCATTTTTTCAATATCATTGTCAATCAGTATTTCAATATCGGATTTCACATCAAAATCGGCAAATAACGCCGTCACATAGCTGTTTGGATCAAAACGCTGCAAATCCGATATTTTCTCTCCGATTCCGATGTATTTAACCGGAACATTTAACTCGGACTGTATTGCAATAGCAATACCACCCTTGGCTGTTCCATCCAGCTTCGTGATGATGATACCGTTTATCTCCGTGACAGAGGAAAACTGTCTCGCCTGCTCCAGTGCATTCTGACCTGTCGTTCCGTCAAGCACAATCAAAGACTCAACATTTGCCTCAGGATATTCCTTTGATATGATTCTTCTCATTTTTGCAAGCTCATCCATCAAATTCTTTTTGTTATGCAGACGTCCCGCCGTATCAATCAGCAGAATATCCGTGTTTCGTGCCTTGGCAGCAGCCACGGCGTCATAGACGACCGCAGACGGATCAGCGCCCTCATTCTGCGCTATAATATCCACGCCGGCACGATTGGACCATGCTTTCAGCTGGTCAATCGCTGCGGCACGAAATGTATCGGCAGCAGCTATCAAAACACGCTTTCCCTGTGCTTTATATCTGGCAGCCAGCTTTCCGATTGAAGTCGTTTTTCCGACACCGTTAACACCGATGATAAGCATGACCGTCTTTTTTTCTTCAAAATCATAGGCGGATTCATCCACCGTCATCTGATCACGAATGATATTGATAATCAGCTGCCTGCACGCCTCAACCTCTTTAATATGCTGTTCTTTTACCTTCTGCTTCAGGTCGTCAATAATTTTCTCGGTCGTCTCATACCCCATATCGGACATGACAAGCGTTTCCTCGAGCTCGTCATAAAAATCATCATCCAGCTCGTTCGCCTTAAACAGATTGTTGAAGCTCTCTGCCAAATTATTTCTTGTCTTGGACAGACCTTCCTTCAGACGTGCAAAAAAGCCTTTTTTCTTTTCTTCCTCTGCCATAGCATAGCCTCCTTTTTATACGAATATTCTAATCATCAAGCTCACTTTCTATCATGCTGACGGACACCAGGGTTGACACACCCTTTTCCTGCATGGTGATACCATAAAGTATGTCCGCCGCCTCCATCGTTCCTTTTCTGTGTGTAATAACGATAAACTGTGTATCTTTGGTCAGCTTACCGAGATATTTTGCAAAACGCCTGACATTAGAATCGTCAAGTGCGGCTTCAATCTCATCAAGCAGACAAAACGGAGATGGCTTCAGGCTCTGTATGGCAAAAAGCAGTGCTATTGCGGTAAGACTCTTTTCACCACCTGACAGCTGCATCATGTTCTGCAATTTCTTTCCGGGTGGCTGAGCATGAATCCTGATTCCCGTCTCAAGGATGTCCTCCTCGTCTACAAGCTCAAGGTCTGCCTTACCGCCGCCGAACAGCTCCTTAAATACCTTGGAAAACATAATGCGGATTTCCTTGAATTTCTCTGCAAACTGCTCACGCATTGCGCGGTCAAGCTCACTAATGATATTTAAAAGATTTTCTTCTGCCTTCGTAATATCATCATGCTGTGTTTTCAGGAATGTATATCGCTCCGAAATCTGCCTGTAATCCTCTATTGCATTGACGTTGACATCACCGAGCTGCTTAATCTTACCCTTGACAGCCGTAATCTCACGCTTTAAGGAAGCGATGTCCTGCAAGCTGCTGTCCTTGAAATCTGCCGCTGAATTATAGGTAAGCTCGTATTCCTCCCACATATAATTGTTGAGGCTTTCACTCTGTTCGGAAAGCTTCTCTATGGCTGAATTTATTTTAAATGCCGATTTATCCAGTACGTTAATCTGCTCGGACAGAGCCTCCCGTTTGCGGAAGAAGTCCTTGTGACTCTCATTCAACTGCTCCTTTTTCCCGTTAATCTCCTGAAGCTTCTGTTCCTTTACGGCAATAATTCGCCTGTTTTCAACTACAAAGGCGCTCAGCTCCTCAATACGGTCGTTCAATACCTTAACCTCATTGGCACCGTTTGCAAGTCTTGTCCGCAGTGAATCCTGATTTTCCTGCGCCAGCTGCTCATCTGCCTTTACACGCCTTATATTCTGTAATACAAAATCATACTGCTGCTTGACGGTATTAAATGCAATGCTGAGCCTGTTGACCTCGTTTGCTGCCTCCTCCAAGTCAGCCTTATCAGATATCATCTTTTCTTCAAGCTGTTCGATTCGCTGCTCCAGCTCTTTCACCGACTCTTCCTGCTTCTGATTGCTTTTAAAAAGCTCCTCCTTGTTTGCGTTGATATCCTGAATCTGCTTTTCCAGTTCATTATTTTCACGGCCGATACCGGCGTAAATACGTTCAATTTCCGCAAGCCTGGCATTCACCTGATTAAGATTCAGGGAATATGTATTACCCCGGATATTTAGCTGCTGCAGCCTCTCACTGGCTGATTCGCGTTCATTCTTTAACTGCTCCTTCTTCCCGTACAGTGCTTTACTCGTATTTTCGCTTTCGACAAGCTTGCCCTTTAATAATGCAATCTGTTTGTCTATCTCATCCAGCTCCCGTTTCCGCCCGAGGAGATTCGATACATTTTTAAACGTACCGCCCGTCATGGCGCCGCCCGGATTAATCAGTTCTCCCTCAAGTGTTACGATGCGAAGAGACTGCTTGTATTTTTTTGAAATACGGATTGCATTATCAATGTGATTGACGACGAGAGTCCTGCCAAGTAAATGGTTTACAATAGTCTGATATCTGCTGTCAAAACGAACCAGCTTCGACGCAATCCCTGCCACGCCGTCCTCATGCACAGCCTCTGTATTCATGTCCGGTCTTTCCGCGATGTTATCAATCGGCAGAAAGGTTGCACGGCCGTATTTGTTTTTTTTCAAAAAATCTATCATGGATTTGGCTGTATCTGCATCCTCCGTGACAATATTTTGAATACTGCCGCCCAACGCTGTTTCAATTGCGGTCTCATACTCCTTCTGCACCTCAATGATATCGGCAACGACGCCGATAATCCTTTGATTTTGCGCTTTCTGCTCCATTACACGGCGTATACTGTTTCCGTAACCGTCATAGCGCTCCGTGAGATTTCGCAGCGCTTCCTTTTTTGAGCCGAGACTTACTATGTCGTGGTTATACGTTTTTATATTTTCCGATATCTCAGATATATGTTTGTTATTTTCATCCAAGTCCCGCTGCAGGACAGTGAATCTCTCGTTTAATGCATCACGCTCCGAGTCAATGTCAGCCATTGACTGATTGAGCGATTCCCGCTCAGCCTTATGCTTTTCCTCATCGCTCTTATTTTCCAGAAACCGCTGGTTTAACTGAGATTTTCTGAGCTGGATATTTTCGAGCATCGTGTCATATCTGCCCACCTTAGCCTTCAGTGTACCGCCCTCATTCAGATATTCTATGATTTCACTCTTGGAATCCTCAATCTCCTGTTCTGCATCTGCAATCTGCTTTTTCAACGCATCCTGCCTTGCGCTTGCCTGATCGACTACATCATCAGCCTGATCAAGCTTTTCATCCAGCTTTCGCTTCTCATCATAAAACTGATTTAAATCTGTCCTGTAGCGGGACAAATCTCCGTTCACCTTCTCAAGCTGTTCATTAAGACTGCTTTCGTTCTGCTGCTGTGAAATAATCTGCTGCTCAACAACATTAATTTCACCCTCGTATTTCTGATTTGACAGCTTTTTTTCGTGAATCTCGTTTTTTATCTCATCAATCTGCGTATTAAACGCATCCAGATCATTTTCTACTCTCTCATACTCTTCCTTTGCAAGTTCAAATTCCCGACGCAGGTGTGAGGAGTCCTCCTCCACTGCCGACAGCTTCTTCTCATAATCGGACAGCTGTTTTCCGTTATTGTCCACATCCAGTAGAAATGCATTGATATCCAGCTTTTTAAGCTCTTCTTTAAATATAAGATATTTTCTGGCTGTCTCGGACTGCTCCCTGAGCGGTCCGACCTGCCGCTCAAGCTCGTGTAAGATATCGTTTACTCTGGCAAGATTCTCACGTTCACTCTCCAGAGACTTCTCCGTGGCAGCCTTATTTTTCTTATATTTCACGATTCCCGCCGCCTCATCAAAAAGCTCCCGGTGTTCCTCCGGTTTACCGGATAAAATACGTTCAATCTGTCCCTGACCGATTATAGAATAGCCTTCCTTACCGATACCCGTATCAAAGAACAGGCTGTTGACATCCTTTAGACGGCTTACAACACCATTAATCAGGTATTCACTTTCGCCGGAGCGATAGACTCTGCGTGCAACCGTAACCTCATTATAGTCAATAGGCAGCTTATGGTCGCTGTTATCCAGCGTAATTGCCACATATGCAAAGCCCTGCGGTTTTCTCAGCTCCGTCCCTGAAAATATTACATCTTCCATCTTAGAACCACGCAGCTGCTTCGCACTCTGCTCACCGAGTACCCATCTGACAGCGTCGCCGACGTTGCTTTTTCCTGAACCGTTCGGTCCTACAATGCCGGTGATTCCGCTATTAAATTTAAAAACAATTCTATTGGCAAAGGATTTGAAGCCGTTTACCTCTATACTTTTTAAATACATGCTCTATACCTGACCATTCTAACATACTATTTTCAGTGCATTATACGCCGCCATCTGCTCAGCTGATTTTCTGGAATGTCCGGAGCCTTTTGAAAGAATTTTGTTTCCAAGGCGTACCTGCACCAGAAATTCCTTGTCATGCTCAGGCCCTGTTTCATCCAGAAGCTCGTAACAGATTTGCATGTCCTGTTTCTGTGCATATTCCTGCAGCTTTGACTTGGAATCGTAAAACAGCTGTTTATGCCCGATATCCGTCAGAAGGAGTCGCTCAACAAATGCATTTGCCATCTCAATGCCACCATCCAGAAATATAGCACCAAGGAGGGACTCAAACATATCGCATAAAATAGAATCCCGGTTTGCACCGCCCGTATTCCGCTCCCCCTTGCTGAGGTAAGCATATTCACCTAATTTTAACTCTCTGGATATCTTTGAAAGCGTAAATTCACATACCAGACTGGCACGCATTTTTGTTAATTCTCCCTCAGTTTTTTCCGGATAATTCAGGAATAGAAACCGGCTTACAATATATTCCAGAATTGCATCACCGAGAAACTCGTAACGCTCATAGGATTCTTTATGTCCGCACACAACCTCATTGGCATACGATTTATGTGTAAGTGCAGTGGTCAAATGCATTGTATTTTTGAAATGGTAACCAATTGCCGATTCCAATGCTTCGTATTGCTGTGTAATCATTTTAATTTACCATCCTCAAATGTAGATATGATTTTATTATTGACATCATTCATAATAAAAGTTCTGCACTGGGCAATCGCACTTGACACCTCGCTGTTTTTGCTGTTCCCGTGAATCTTGACAACAAGCCCCTGTAAACCGAGCAATGGTGCTCCCCCCTTATCATCCGCCATAAAACGTTTAAAGCACTTCTTTAAATCCTTGTATATCAGGGCACCGCCAAGCTTGGTTTTCAGACTGCTTTTCAGAGTATGCTTAATCTCCGACATAAACATCTTTCCGACGCCCTCATAAAATTTTAGTATCACATTGCCGACAAATGCCTCACATACAACGACATCCGCCCCTCCATTCGGAATTTCTCTCGCCTCAATACTGCCTATAAAGTTAATATCCTCACATGTACGAAGCAGAGGTATCGTCTCCTTGACAAGCGCATTTCCTTTCTCATCCTCCACGCCGATATTGACAATCGCAACCCTCGGCTTCTTGACTTTCTCTATATTTTCCATATAAATGGAACCCATTTTTGCAAACTGTACAAGGTTCTCCGGCTTTGCATCAACATTTGCGCCGCAGTCAATCAGCAAAGATGAACCATCCTTTGTCGGAATAAGCGGTGCAAGCGGTGTGCGCTTTACGCCCTTTGCACGTCCTACCAGAAACTGTCCGCCCGCAAGGATTGCCCCTGTATTGCCGGAGGAGATACACGCCTGTGCCTTTCCCTCTTTTACTGTGTTAAGCGCAAGAACAAGGGACGAGTTTTTCTTTCTCCTGATTGCGTCCACCGGCGCATCATGGCATGTGATTTCCTCAGTCGCATTTATTATTGTAACCCGGCTGCTGTCAACCTGATATTTTTCTATGGCATCCTTAATTTCCTGTTCCTTTCCCGTCACAATCATATTGATGTCATCATATTTCGCCAGTGCCTCGCCGATTCCAAGGACTATGTATTCACATCCGTTATCCCCGCCTAATGTGTCAATTGCAATTGTCATTTTGTTATCCATAATATTCTCATATACTCCTTTGTCAATACTACATCCGATATTTACATAATATCATTATATAACATCGTTTCATTATATCCATTTTAAACCATTAAGTCAACATACCGCCATTTAAAATTGCTTGACATATACCGCCATTTAAAATTGCCGGCAATTGCCGTTTCCTCCTAATAAAAAAACCACCGCATCAATTTGCGATGGTCTTCTTATCAGTCAACCTTAATGACTTCCTTCTTGTTATATGAACCGCAAGCCTTACATACTCTATGAGGCATCATCAAAGTGCCGCACTTACTGCACTTTACTAAGCCCGGAACGCTCATTTTCCAATTGGCTCTACGCTTATCGCGTCTTGCCTTTGAGCTTTTATTCTTAGGACAAATTGACATCTGGTTACACCTCCTTAAAAATCACACTTTGGACATTATACTAATTATGGTTTTGATTGTCAACATTAAATTTGCATTATTCTACAATAATTTTCCATATTCTTAACTGAAACGGCTAAATCAACGCCGCCGTCTCTCTGGCAATTGCAAGCTCCTCGTTGGTCGGTACAACATAAACCGAAACCTTTGAATTATCCGTCGATATTCTGACTTCCTCTCCTCTTAACTGATTGGCTGTGTCGTCAAGCTCGACGCCAAGGAACTGCAGCCTGTCACAGGTTAATTTGCGGACGAGCGGATCATTTTCTCCGACGCCTGCTGTAAACACAACAGCATCCACACCATTCATTGCAGCCGCATAACCGCCGATAAACTTGGCAGCCTGATAACAGAATACATTCATTGCGATATCACACCGCTCATTATTTTGCGCAATGCCTTTATTGATATCCCTGAAATCGCTGGACACACCGGATATACCATAAACACCGGATTCTTTATTCAGCATATTGATTATTTCACCTATGCTCTTACCCTCTTTATTTGCAATATATTCTATGATTGCAGGATCGATATTTCCGCTTCTTGTTCCCATGGTGATACCCTCAAGCGGGGTGAGCCCCATGGTCGTATCGACAGATTCACCGCCCTGCACGGCACAGATACTTGCACCGCCGCCCAAATGACACACGATAATCCTTGTGTCCTTAATATCCTTCCCGAGCAGCTCGGCTGTCCTTTTTGATACAAAGCTGTGGCTTGTACCATGAAATCCGTATCTTCTGATTTTATACTTTTCATAATATTCATAAGGAATCCCGTATATATATGCATAGGAAGGCATTGTCTGATGAAATGCCGTGTCAAATACCGCAACCTGCGGAACTCCGGGCATAAGCTGCTCACAGGCACGAATACCAATCAGATTGGCGGGGTTGTGCAATGGTGCCAAATCATTACATGCCTCAATTTCCGTAAGCACCTCCTCGTTTATCAATGCCGATGAAGCAAATTTTTCTCCACCGTGAACAACTCTGTGCCCGATTGCATTTATCTCCTTCAACGAGCTTATTGCTCCAACCTCGGAATCAAGCAGCTTGTCCAAAACCAGCTTCACAGCTGCACTGTGGTCGGGCATCGGAATCTCAGCCTTAATTTTCTCCTTACCTGTAGTCTGATGCGTCAACACTCCATCCAGCTTAATTCTCTCACAAATTCCCTTTGCCATGACCTGCTCCGTTTCGGAATCAATCAACTGATACTTCAGGGAAGAACTGCCGCAATTAATCACTAAGATTTTCATACTTACCTCCTATTTCATCTCTTCTCCTGTTCCGTCTTATCGATAGCCGGATTATCCATAACCAGCCTGCCGCGTCCGTGGCGTTTACCATAGTACATTGCTTTATCTGCACGGCTTACAAGCATGTCAACATTACCGCAAATACCCGGATAGGAAGAAAAGCCTATGCAGACATTAACAGAAAGCTCTACATCCTTGTATTTAACTCTTGTTGTCCTGATTATCTCGTGCATTTTTTCCAATAACGGCAATATCTGATGTTCATCATAATTCGGAAAGACAAGTAAAAATTCCTCGCCGCCATATCTGCAGGCAAATCCGCCGTGTTTTTCAGCATACTCAGCACTGACATGGGCAACCATCTTAATTACCTCATCACCAACCAGATGTCCGTAGGTGTCATTTACATTTTTAAATTTATCGATATCAAACAGTGCGACCGATATCGGCTGATTCTGTTCCGTAATCCTCCCGACCGCCACATTGAACAGCTCTTTGAAATACAAGCGGTTATAGATGCCTGTCAGGCCATCCTTTCTTGCAATATCCTGCATCTTAAGATAGAGATTGGTACTTTTTACGGCTACATTGAACCCGATGATACACGATTCAAAATAATTCAAACCCTTTTCAAAATAATCAGCCTTATCTGAACCCACAATCAAAAAGCCGAATTTTTTTTCTCCATCCACCAGCGGCAGAATTGCAATACTGTTAAGGTTGATTTCACCGATAAATTTCAATTCTTTCAGTGCATCACCGGTGTAAACTACGGATTCTGTTTTGTGCTTCTGTACAAAATCCCGATAGAAATTATCTATATCCTTCTTCATTCTTCTCTCGAGCGAGGAGTAATTTGTCTTTACCGTGAAGCTCGGCATTTTATTCATGTATACGTCTTTTTCAACATACAATGCGCAGAGCTTCGTCTTTTTTACATCCACAATTGCATCTGTAATCACATCAATGCACTTCGCAATGTCAAAAGTTGACGCTATGTATTTCATCACCTCTGTCAGCGATTTTGACTCAATATTCAGATCCTCAAGCTCCTTAATAGCTCTTGCCAAGTCTATTTTCTGATAATTTATCTGTTCGTTGATTGCCTTTACCCGATTTTGATAGTCCATCAGCTTTTCATTGGTGTCCTCAATATTACTTTTTTCAAGGATAAGCTGATTTGTTCTCTTGTCAAATATCTCATTCTGTAACACAAGCCAGTCAATAACATAAAAGGCAGTACACAATGCAAAAGCCTGTAATATAATGTAGCACAGCCATTCAGCATCACCCTTGCATGCAAAAGCAACTCCGGCATTTATAACCGTCACACCCACAAGCATAATTCTTCTGACAAATACAGAGGATTTATCATATTCCGTTCCGTATAACGCAAATTCCACACTGAGAAGTGCGTTAAATATGCACATGACAGCAAGCAGCACGTGATTATTCGGAATAAATGCCTGCAAAATACTGTACGCTATAATTTCGATATATCTGAAAATGATACACATTTTCTCCGAATCAAAAAATCTGAGCTTCTGTAATATAATATTTACAACAAAGAAAGCGCAGACAATCGAGACAAAGATTATGATGCGTTCCGTATCGTCGGTGAAGCCAAGCAATCTGGTCAATACAGCAAGCAAAATCACTGCTATGTACAGGAATCTGTGATAAAAGATATCATGTTTTATAATATTATTTGCGTTCAAATTCATTATAATCACTTCTCCCAATAGATATCGATTGCATCCCCATCACGCAGGGGCGCAATAAATTCCGCATGCTGCCCGTTTACATTTGTAATCAGCCTTGTTCCTCTGACCGATGTTAAATCAAAGGGATAAAAATCAAATATATCAACAAGCTTATAATCGGTCTTGCCTTTCAGCATCACAGGCTGATTATTTATTATTACGCTCATATCACGGGCTTGTACGGGAGCAGCTTTTTCCTCCTCGGACTCCGTCTGTATGGAATCCGACTGCTTATGCTCCGCATCTTCCCGGTCATCCTGTATCTCCTGTGCTTCTGTCATACTCAGGCTCTCAGCCGAAATATCATCCTTCCATGTAACGACAAAGTTATCATATATCCTATCGGTCATATCCGCATCCACGTGATTAATATACACAACGCCTTCAGGATGCACATCCATATATAAAAGCAGCTGCTCAAGTGTATAAAATCCCTGCATTTCAATCTCATCCCCGTCACAAATCTGATATAATCGGGATTCAGGCTTTCCGTTTACCAGCGCAAACTTTGGACATACGATAGGAACATCATTGACCATAAATGTCAGAACGCCATTGTATTCGGAAAGCGATTCCAGAAAAATTTTGGCAGATTCACCCTTTGTCGACTCCCTGATTTCTATTTTATCATTCGCCTCAATCAGCGCATTCATTCCGACCGTTTTACCGTTTTGCCTGATAACGGCAGCCTCACCGTCATATCCTCTAACGATTCTGCTCTTACCGTTAATCTTAAAGGTGATATCATCGCCTCTTTTCGGAAATATCTTCTCATTTGGCATACCATATTGGACTGCCGCATCAAAAATCGTCAGGCGGTCATTATTATACAGCTTAATGCGGTCACCATTTACGGTTACAAAAATAAAATTATTTTTCTGATCAAAATAATTCAGACATATGCCAATCGGCGTAACATAGAGCGGATCTTTCCTGATGCCATCCACCAGAAAATTAATATTATTCATAACCTCCTGCCCACGTAATGCCACACGCTCCGCCGGAAGCTTTAACGCCTTCGCCAAAAGCTCCGTAAAGCCCTGCAGCTTACCGCCTCCGCCGACAACAAACACTGCACTCACAGGTTCTCCGCCGTTCAATTCTGTGATTTTTGATGCAATCCGCGTCGTGATTTCTTTTTTTACCAGTTCCAAAGTAGCTAAAACCTCTTCAGGCGTGATTTTGTGACTGATTCCCATAATATCCTTATAAGTGACGGATTTCCGCTTTGAATTCACCATTTTAAGTTTTTCAGCTGTGTCGAAGTCGATCAAATACTTCTTAATCAACGCCTCCGTCATCTCATCACCGGCAGACGGAATCATTCCGTACCCGATTATGCTTCCATCCTTCGTGATACAGATATCGGATGTACCTGCGCCGACATCAACCAGCGCTATATTTAATAATCTGAATTGTTCCGGAATTGCCACGTTGATTGCGGCAATCGGCTCAAGTGTAAGATTCGTAACATAAAGTCCCGTGAGCTCCACAGCTGCATACAGACTGCTTACAACCTCCTCCGGAAGAAAGGTCGCAAGGACATCCGCACCTATTCTTGTCCCTCTATGTCCCTCAAGATTCAAAATTTCATAATCATTTAAATAGTATTTTATAACAGTGTAACCCACACAATAGTATTTTGTTGTCTCCTGGCTCTCAGACAGCTCTTCCAAAATAAAATCATGTGCTTTTTCCACGCCGATTAAGTTTATGGAATGAATATATTCCTGCGTAATTGTCGTGTTTTCACTGAATTCATACTCCCCGTGCCCAACTGCGGTTTTTAGAACTCTTCCTGCTGCCGCAATGCAGACATCAGTCAGCTTTCTTCCGTTCAGCTGCTTCTCAAGCTCATTTTTTACCCATAAAATATCTTCACTTACCTTATTGATATCGTGAATCTGACCATCAATCATTGACCTGGTCTCATGATATTTTACAGCCATGGCAACAACGTTAAACTTATTTTGTTCCTTATATCCAACTGTGCCCACAATACTTCTTGTTCCAATATCCAGTCCGAATATCAATGGTTCCGGGTACTTCATGATTGCTGCCATTTTCTTCCTCCATTTTTACATGCCGATAGGCATGACAAGCCATATTCAATTCATTATATCATCAAGAATCAATTTATTCAACCTTGCATTTAGTTGTTTTGATGAATATTTATAATCAAATTGATTATTTATCGTGAAATCTGCATATTGTTTGTAATATTCATCGCTCTCCTGATTTTGAAACATGGAAAGGCATTTTTCTATTGTATACCCTCTCTGTTCCATCAGCCGTGTTATCCTGATTTCCTGCGGTACCCATATGTACCAGATTTCATCGCATATATTTTTATAACCGTCCTGAATGAGCAAAGCCGCCTCAATGACAAATAATTGCGTGCCGCCCGATGCCCTTTTTTCCTCTATCAGGCGTAATATTTCCTCTTTTACCAGAGGGTGTGTAATGGAATTGAGCAATGCAAGCTTCTCCTTGTCCGAAAAAACAATGTTGCCGAGCTTTTCCCGATTAATAAAATAAGGCTCCTCGTCCGTTACAATATTATCCCCAAACTGCCTGATAATTTCTCTGTATATCGGTCTGCCGGGCTCCATCAGATTATGTGCAAGCTTGTCCGCCTCCACAACATATGCATTATAGTTTTTTTCCAAATCATATAATACTCTGCTTTTGCCCGAACCGACGCCACCCGTTATACCCAAAACAATCATTAGATACTCCCTCCGGTCAAGCTCCTACTTTGCCGCATACCAGCTGTCTCCGCTGTGCACATCAACGACAAGCGGAACAGATAAATCGGCTGCATGCATCATTTCCGTCACCAGAATCTCTTTTACCGTCTCAAGCTCCTCTGCCGCAGTTTCCACTATCAATTCATCGTGCACCTGCAAAACGAGCCGGGATTTTAGGCCTTGCTTCTGAAGCGCTCTGTTTACCCTGATCATGGCAATCTTGATAATATCAGCTGCCGTTCCCTGAATCGGAGAGTTCATAGCCGCACGTTCCCCGAAGCTTCGAACCATATAATTGGAAGATTTAAGCTCCGGCAGCGGTCTTCTTCTGCCAAACATGGTCGTCGTGTACCCGGCCTCCTTTGCTTTTTTTACCGTGGAATCCAGAAAAAGCTTCACACCTCCATAGGTATTAAAATATTTTTCAATATACCCCTCGGCCTCCTTTCTCGATATATCAAGGTCCTGTCCTAGACCGAAGGAGCTGATTCCGTATACAATTCCGAAATTTACCGCCTTGGCTCTCCGGCGCATCAGGCTGTCAACCTGATCTATCGGCACATCAAATACCTCTGATGCCGTAATGGAATGAATATCCGTATCCTTGTGATATGCCTCAATCAACGTCCTATCCTCCGAAAAATGGGCCAATACACGCAGCTCTATCTGGGAATAATCCGCATCCAGAAAAACAAATCCCTCTTCCGGCTTAAAAACCTTCCTGATTTCTCTTCCGAGAGGAAGCCTGGTCGGAATATTCTGTAAATTCGGCTCGGTTGAGCTGATACGCCCGGTCACGGTCACGGTTTGATTAAATGTTCCATGAATTCTGCCATCCTCTCCGATATAGCCCGCAAGGCCCTCCACATAAGTAGAATTCAGCTTTGTAAGCTGCCTGTATTCCAAAATGGCATCAATAATCGGATGCTCTCCCTGCAGCTTTTCAAGGACCTCAGCGCTGGTCGAATATCCGGTTTTCGTCTTTTTCCCGCATTTCAGTCCCAAATCCTCAAATAAAACCTCTCCGAGCTGTCTCGTTGAGTTTATATTAAACGTCTTTCCTGCCAGTCTGTATATTTCCGCAGTCAGCGTATCAATTCTCTTCTTCAGATTCTCTCCGTAGGCAATCAGCTCATCCCTGTCTGCCCGAATTCCGTTCTTCTCCATCTCATACAGGGAAAATAAACACGGAAGCTCAATATTTTCATATAACCCGTCCATCTCAAGCTCACGCAGCTTGTCTGTGATTGCCTCCTTTGCCATATACGGAACCACGGCGGAATATGCCATATAGGCGCTGATTTTTTCATCCTCAAAGGAAAAAAATGTAATCTCCTGCTTTCCGACCAATTCCTTGTAATCCGGCAATTCCAGATTCAAATAATCCTTTGCGACATCCGCATAGGAATAATGCTCCTTGAGCGGGTTAATCAAGTACGCTCCGATACTACAGTCAAAAACACGATCTGTTTCTTTGATGTCAATATATGCAAGCTGACTCTTTATATCCATACAGACAAGCCGGACATTATGCGCTATTATTCCGGCGACACCCTCACGAACAGTTTCCTCTGTGAGCATATTTCCGAGCCTGATCAGATACACAATTTCCCGATTGCAGCATAATGCAGCTCCGAGCATTTTTTTCATTGGTGCAATACAGCTAAAACCAATCATATCGCATTTCTTCGCCCGGCTGATTATATCCATAAAGGTATTATAATCGTCCACAAGCTGCCATTTCACCTCAAATTTAACCTGCTTTTCATCATCCGAAAAACGATTCAGCAGACTTTTAAATTCCAGAGAGGAAAACATCTCATATGAATTTTTATTAAACGGCTCCTGATACAGCATGGAAGCAAGGCTGTCATCAATTTCACAGTCGAGCTTGATGGTTGCAAGCTCCTTTGACATATATGCCTGTTCCTTATATGTGACAAGATTATCCTTCATCTTGCTCTGTTTCATGGAATCCAAAGCGGCATAAACGCCATCCATGGAGCCATAGTCAACGAGAAGCTTCTGCGCGGTTTTTTCACCGATTCCCGGCACACCCGGTATGTTATCCGATGAATCGCCCATCAGCCCCTTCATGTCAATAAATGTGACAGGATCTACACCATAGGCATTTATGACATCCTGTGCATAATAATGCTCCGTTGTCGTTTTTCCCGCTTTTGTTTTCGGAAGCATAATAAGTATTTTATCAGTCGCAAGCTGCAGCAAATCCCGGTCACCGGACAGTATGGTAACCGAATATCCCGCTTTATCCGCTATTCTGGACAAGGTTCCGAGAATATCATCCGCTTCATATCCCTGCTTTTCAATCATATGAATATTCATACTCGCAAGGACCTCCTTCATAAGCGGAAGCTGCTCAGCGAGCTCCTCCGGCATGCCCTTTCTTGTGCCCTTATATGCAGCATACATCTCATGTCTGAAGGTGGGATGCTTCATATCAAAGGCCACGCAGATGTGCGTTGCCTGCTCCTCGTCTATAACCTTCAAAATAATATTTAAAAATCCAAGCACAGCATTCGTGTGTCTGCCGTCTGCTGTCGTTAAATCCGGCACGCCATAAAATGCTCTGTTTAAGATACTGTTTCCGTCAATCAATAATATTTTGTTCATAAGCTAACCTTCTCCCAATCTCCGAAATGACAAGTCCGGCTGTCTCTATTCTGTCCCGGTTTCCCCCGCGTTATCCACAGTCTCCTCTGTGTCATCATCCGCGTGCAGCCTGTTGTACAGTCTGATTCGTTCATAATATGTCAATTCCTTCGGCTTATCCTTCAGCCTTGATTCAGCAATCATATCCTCCCTGCAGAGCTCAATTTCATCTCCGAAATGGTCATAAAAATAATAATCTCCCTGCTCCTGTTTAATCATAACCTGTTCAATATTATATACCTTATTTAAAATTCGTCCGTAGCAGAAAAACATTGCAATTACCGCTGCGATAAAGACAACACTGAAGGTTGAAATTCTGAACCTTTTTGCTTTTTTTACCTTATGTTCCAAACGATTCAGTTCATCGTCCAGCTCCTGCTTAAAGTTCTGTGACAGCTCCTCATTATTGTCTACCTGTCTGATACCGATAATCAGCGTGTAATATATCTCCAGTTCCTCTGCGCAGTTTTTACAATACCGCATATGGCGAACAAAATCAGACACTTTATCTTCCGGCAGTTTCTTATCAATGAACGCCATAATATTCGATTGAGCTTCCAGACATGTCATGCCGATTTTGCCTCCTATCTTAAAAAAGGGAACCCGGATCACATCGCTCCAGGTTCCCTGAAAATATAAATCTTAGTTATCGATGAGCTTTCCTTCACCATTCCAGCTATACAACTTACGAATCTCCTCGCCAACCTTCTCTGACGGATGCTCGGAAGCAAGCTTTCTGAGTGCCTTGAAGTGAGCCTGTCCGCCCGCTGAAGACATATCAAGCAGGAAGTCCTTTGCAAAAGTACCATCCTGAATATCTTTCAGAATCTTCTTCATTGTCTTCTTTGTTTCTTCCGTGATAAGCTTCGGTCCGGTTATGTAATCGCCATACTCGGCAGTATTGGAGATGGAATATCTCATTCCGGCAAAGCCTGACTGATAAATCAAATCAACAATCAGCTTCATCTCATGGATACACTCAAAGTATGCATTTCTAGGATCATATCCTGCCTCGCAAAGTGTCTCAAAGCCTGCCTGCATCAGAGCACAGACACCACCGCAGAGAACTGCCTGCTCACCGAAGAGGTCTGTCTCTGTCTCTGTTCTGAAGGTTGTCTCAAGAACACCTGCTCTTGCGCCGCCGATACCAAGTGCATATGCAAGCGCCATATCCTGTGCCTTGCCTGTTGCATCCTGATGAACGGCAATAAGACAAGGAACGCCCTTACCGGCCTGATACTCGCTACGTACAGTATGACCGGGTCCCTTTGGTGCGATCATTGTAACATCAACATCCTTAGGCGGGATAATCTGATTGAAATGAATGTTGAAGCCGTGTGCAAACATCAGCATATTTCCAGCCTCAAGATTCGGCTCGATATCCTTCTTATACATAGCTGCCTGAAGTTCATCGTTAATCAGAATCATAATAATATCTGCTAACTTGGCAGCCTCTGCTGCTGTATATACCTTGAAGCCCTGTGCCTCTGCCTTTGCCCATGACTTGCTTCCCTCGTACAGACCGATAATTACGTTACAGCCTGAATCCTTCAGGTTAAGTGCATGTGCATGTCCCTGGCTTCCATAACCAATGATTGCGATTGTCTTGCCATCTAAAAGAGATAAGTTGCAATCTTCCTGATAAAAAATCTTTGCTGACATTTTAATTCCTCCTTAGATATTAAAAAAATTTATATAGTTATTACTTTTACTGAGAAAGTAATGACATCATGGATAATATGCTCTACTCTGCCTTTGCATCACCGCGAATCAGACCTGTCAGACCTGTACGCACCATTTCTTCGATTTCAAAGCCGTCAAGCAGAGAAATGAACGCCTCGATTTTATTAACATTACCGGTGATCTCAATCATAACGGAATCTTTGGCAACATCGACAACCTTTGCACGGAAAACATCTGTCAGCGAAATAATCTGCTGCCTTTCGTCCAGAGACGCCTTAATCTTAGCTAAGAGAAGCTCTCTGCAAACAGACTCTCCATCCTTAAGCTCCGTGATAGAATTAACATCTTCCAGTTTTAAAAGCTGTTTTTTTATCTGACTTAATATTCTGTCATCACCGCTGACTGCCACAGTCATTCGGGAATATTTCGGATTCTCTGTCACACCGACAGATAAACTGTCTATATTATATCCTCTTCGGCTGAACAAGCCGGCTACACGGGATAACACACCTGATGTATTGTCAACCAGCAATGATAAAACCATTTTCTTCATGTACACCGTCCACCTTTTCTCAAAAATTCGTTAAGCTTTATTTTAACCTTTTAACTTTCTTCTGTCAATAGTCTGTCCACCAGCTTGACATAGTCGGGAGTTTGACAGTTAAATTATAAAAAAATTGCTACAGGCCTTGAAATGCCTG
>CAYOOW010000004.1:0-99983 GCA_964405715.1 uncultured Bacteroides sp. | reverse complement strand
CGGATTTCTCTGGCCGCAGGTCTGAAAAACATTGGATTTTCGTTCATTCTGCTGGAGATTTATTTTTATCCCTGTCCGGCAGTCTTTTATTTTCAGGGTTTCCCAACATCGAAATTAATTCAAGACCTGGGCGGGCGTTCGCTTGCTTAGTTAAAAACCAAAACTATAATCTTGGTTTTTTTACTGAATCTGGGATTTTATGATTGAATGGATTATATAAAAAAAATAAATTTCCGAAAGATTATAATATGACAAGACGATACATTGAAGAATAATATTTTTGTATAGCATATTGCGAGGTGATAATAGGATGGATGAAAAATGGAAGTGTTATATGCAATCTATGAAAGGGAAACATCATAAGGATAGAAATATGTTGTGTCAGGATCGAGTTGCATACAAAGAGAAAGGCAGTTTACAGTCTATAGTATTGGTTGATGGAATTGGTGATACAGATATTAATATTGTGGCGGGTGAAAAGATTACGGAATATACAAACGATTTTCTGCTTACATATTTTGAATTAATTATGAAAGAGAAGGAAGATAATATTAAAGAAAAATTATTGCGTGGAATTAGACAAATTATAAAAAATCTAAGTCGAGAATTTCAAATATCAGAAATGGAATTTTCATCGACTTTATTAGCGGTATGTATTGATGGAAAGGCAAGTAAATATTGCGCAATACATTTGGGGGATGGTATAATTTTAAAAAAAACGAACAGAATAGATGTACTATCATATCCTGTAAATGGATTATGCCCAAATCAGACATTTTTGACGACTTCCCAATTAGCCTTTTCAAAAATGAAACTGTTTAGGGGAGATGTGGGATGCATATCAGAATTTGTTTTGCTGTCAGATGGAGTAGATAATATTCTTTATGATTACTATCAGCTTGGCGATACATTTGAGTGTATAAAAGCAAATAAAAGTGTATTGACAGAACAAGAGGATGACCAAAGTATTATAATATTAGGGAGAAACTAAAATGAGTACAAGTGCTAAAATTGAAATGGATTATGAAGAACAGAGAAAGTTAACCAGTGGAGAAACAGAGTGTTTGGAGGAGATGCAGGAGGAATGGATTCATTTATATGATGATAATTATGAAAGTAATTTGTCAGTCATTTCAAATCGCTGGGATTATGAGAGTGTTTTTGCCAATCCGATTCCGTTTCTTGAAGCTGTAGAAAAGCTTAAAGTAGTTCCACGATATAAATACATCATAAATTATTTGTTGATAAAGTGCGTTTTGCCTATTGGTAAAGATAATTTGATTAGCTTTTATAGCTATATTGAAGATATTAATTTTGATACGCCTGAATATTTGTCTAGTGATGAAGAAGTGAATTTCTATTCTAAGATGAAATGTGATAATGCAGATAATATGACTGTAATGGAGACGGGAGAGTTAAGTGTTCTCTGGAAAATCTTGTCAAAAAGGGTAAGAGAATTGTTTGCTCAGAATGGATATGTATTTAGTGGAAAAAAAGGATATTCATGGGAAAAGGAATTTTGTCAAATTATAACACAGTTTAACATGGAAGAACTAAGGAAGTTGGCATTTGGATTAAAAATGACAATACAGGATTTTAATATTTTTTTGAATAAGGTATTAAAGCGTGCTTGTATAAATTTGTATAGCAGAGATGAAGTGTTGACTTATTTGACATTGAAATATGGGAATGAACATGGGTGTAACAGCTTTTTCTTTGCCTATAATACATTAAAAGAATTATATCCCAAAAAGAGTAAGTTGAAATTTGATGGAGGGGACGTTGATAGTATAATTGATATTGATGGTGTGGATACAATCTCATTGCAAGATGAAATAGAATCAATCTTAGATGCAGATATTGCTCTTTTATTGGAAGAGAGTTTACCAGATTTAGAAAAATACTTTAAAAAGATAGAATATATAAATGTAATTATGAAAAATGATAAAGAAAATAGATATGCACGATTTCCGGAGAAGAAGTTTAAGGAGTTGTGGGATATCGTTTATAATCAGGTTAAAAACCGTGATTTAGATCGTTTTAAGATAAGTATTCAAGAAGCGAAAAAGAAAGCAAAGCAAGAAAGTGCATGTAAGAAAAAGTATGAGGCGAAGATGACAGTTGAATATGCGGTTGACACGGAAATCAAGTTAAGAGAGGGGATGGTGTTCAAGTGTAATACGGAAAGAAAATCGATTGATGGGAATGATGTAACATGCTTTTCCTTGAAAAATGATACTGTTTTGCCAAGGCAAAGAGAATATGAGCAGAACGTGCAGGTTAAAGCAATTTCTGCTGAAAGTAAATTAGAGGATTTGAAGAAAACAGCATGGGCTAAAGAAAAAAAAATCATTAACCTGCAGTTTGTTACAAAAAAATATCTGGAGGAGCATTCTTTTGGCATCGCTACCGGGGACGATGAATTGAGACAGAATATACAGGATATTTCCATGAATGGAAAAATTAGATTTGTACATTCTGATAAGAAAAGCAATGTTGGTTATTTAAAAATAAAATGTAGATTTGGAACATTTATACCTAAAGGGACGATTTTTTATCTTCAAATACAGGGAATCAGATTTGAGTATGAGACTATTGAAGATATAAAAGGAAAAGATTGTCCGGAAGAAGAGTTTTTAGTAGAATGGGAAGATACAGAAAAATATGTACCATTAGGAAAAAATAGAAATAAAGAGCTTGAGATTATTCGTTCAGGTTCGTTATTGCAATGTGATTCGCAAGGAATACAAAAAGCTTATTTTAAGAAAAGGATTGTGATTCCTCCATTAGGTGAGAATAAGGACGATTGTAATGGTGATATTGAAAATAATACTTCATTGCTATTGCAGTACATCTATAATATTGATGGAGAAAATACAAATAGTGTAGTTTATTATAAAGGTTTTCCTGATTATGGCGAAGATTTTTTCCTTAACACTGAGATGTTTAAAAAAACAAGAATTACGAGAAATGTGATATCTTCGTGGATTGGCGATGAGGAACGGCAGAGAAATTATATATTAACCATGCTTTTTATAGAATATGTCATCAAGGATATTGGTAATAAAACTTACGAAATAGAAAAAACAGAACAGGATATTCCAACGGAAATGGTTCTTTCTAAATTTGATTATATGGTAGCAGAGGAAATGAGTAGCTGTGGATTTCAGCCTTTGTCTATGAGTAATCCGTATGATGCATTTCTAATGCTGTTACTTACATGTGATGCTCCTTTGGAATTGTTTCAAGCAATTTGGTCTGATAAATATACGTTGTTTAATGACATAAATGGAGGGGATAAAAATGGATAATAGAAGTTATTTACAAAATGGTGACATAATTGTGATAAATGGAATCAGAATTCGCATTAACGAGTATGCAGGAGAAGGAAACTCATGTATTACATACTATGGGACAATATTAGATAATCAGACGCTTATTTCGGGGACACCTGTGGTTATAAAAGAATTTTATCCAAAAGATATGACCTCCTTGTATTCTACGAAGCGTAATGAAGGAAAACTATGCCTGCTGTCACTTAATCAAAAACAAACTGAAAAAATAAGAAAGAGAAAAAAACAGTTTGAACGCGGTTATGAACTGCAAAAGGAAATGTCAAGGAATGATGTTATGGAGATAGCTGTCCATCCATATATGTATGGAGAATTTGGAGACAGTATATATATTATCAGCGATATTCATATGGGAACAACATTGAGTAAAATGCATTTTCCTAATTTAGAAAGCCGTTTATATTCTATGGTACAGGTGCTTGAATTATTTACTGTATTGCACAAGAATGGATATATGATGATTGATATTAAACCAGAAAACTTTTTTTTGACAAGCGCTGGCGATGTTAAGTTACTTGATACTGATAGTATTATAAAATATGACCAATTAGATGATGTTAGGGCGGAACATATATATTCAAATTCAACATATTGTTCGCCGCAAATTGCACGATTAAAAGAAAATGTAATAAGAGGGAAAGTAGATTTTTCTGAAAAAAAGTGGTTGTATATTCAACCATGGGCAGATGTTTATTGTCTTGCTCAATATTTGTTTGAATTACTTTTTGATAGAATGCCCTCAGATAAAGATTTAAAAGATTTATTATTTGATAATGTATTAGTAGATGAGTTGCAGAACAGATATATAGATGTGCTTCAGGATATCAAGCTGGTTCAGGAATTGATTGCTATATTAAAAAAAGCGTTTGAACAAAGATATTATACCGCTGAACCATTTAAAGCAGAACTTGACCAATGTAGAAAAAAAATTGACACACAAGTCATTGAAAAAGCCAATATGCTGTATTTGGCTTATGATCTTATCGAGAAATATCCTGTTTTTAATTATTGTGATTATGACAACGGAAAAAGAATATTGGATGTTTGTATAGTAGGTTCTTCGGAAATGAGGACACAGCTGCTGGTAGCACTTATTTCATGTGGACAGATGCTGGATACAAGATTAGATGTAAGAATTATATCCCATGATTCAGAGACATTTTGGAACAAATTTGTTTCTGAAAATGTAAATCCAAATCTTCAGCAGGCGGTTGAAACATATTTAATGAAAAATGGACATGAAGAACGCTGGTATAAACGCGGAGATATAGATAAATCGTTGACAGATACGCCTTTGGCATATATGCATTTATATCCGGAACAGAGCGTTGAAGATATCTTAAATGAAAATAATGAAGCTATACAGTATTATATTTGCATAGATGATAATGCTGATGTTAACAGGAAAAATGCTCTTACAATTGCTCATACATGCAAAAATAGGCAGACATTTATAGGATATCTTAGTGACTTGGAGATACAGGATGTTAAAGGGGATAATGTAACAATACATAGAATATCTTCAAATAGAATATCAGAAGATTATAATGAAGATATATTTTCGTCACATGCATATGATTTGGGCTTGCTTGTTCATATGTTTTATTTATATGGAAATTATCCCAAAACAAAAGAAAAAGAAATAAGAGAAACATTTAAGGAACAATATAAATCGAGCAGTTCATATGAATGGTATTCCAGTATCCGTTGCGGTATACATACCATATATAAATTGGCTTCTATCGGTCTTTGCTTAGTGCCTTGGAATGATAACGGAAAAGACAAAGAGAGAAAATTTTATGATAAAAAACAGGAAAGATTATTATCAAATCAAGAGACTATAAGAAGGTTTTATGACATGGTGTTAAGCGATAAAAACGGGTTGACAAAGAACTTATTTGACAGATTAGTGGTTTTGGAACATAAATCATGGACAGCTTATCTGTTATTAACGGGTGCCAGAATAGTAGCTGAGAATGATTTGGATAATTATGTTTATTGCGGAGAAAATGATTGGAAAGACAAAAGTATTCCAAATCATGTTGGACACCCTATGTTAAAAAACAGTACACCTGGTAGAAAATTATTGCCTGAGGATTTTGATGAATTTTCCGAAAATCTGGTTGTAAATTTGAATCATGCTGACAAGCTTGATGAACTGGAAATTTTTAGTCTTAGGGTTCATAATGCAGTTGCAAAAAGATGTAGAGAAAAGAGAAGTGAACGTGAAAACAGAGTAAAGGAGTTGATGGAAGTAGAGAACTGCTCATCGGAGAATATCTTGAAATTATATGAAATAAAAGAATTTTTACGAGCAGCATTTAATAAGTGCGAACGAGGAGAGACAAATTCAGATATATTATGGAATGAGGCTAGAGAAGAATATATCAGATTATGTAACGAAGATGGAATATATACTCAAAAGATAGATAACATAATGAAAGAATTAGATATTATGCTCAAACCGGTTTTTGAGAGAAATAGATATCGGGATTTTAAAACATCTGACGAAGACTTGGTAAGGGTGATTCCTAAGCTTATAGAGATGTATGATAAGGATAGAAGAAGTGAATGTATGGTTGTAAAGCTTTATTCAAATAAAATATGGGAGAATGTTTTCTCATCATTGATAATTAGACCTGAAAAATTGATATTGGTCACGGATAGAGGGCAAAATATTGAGAATATAAATGATTATGAAAATATTTTAGATGAGAATGGGTTGATGACACAATTTAGCATAGTTTCGTATGATGAATTGATGAATGTTGTTCATCCTAATGATAATATTTATATTGATACAACAGGAACAGTAGGAAATCTTTGGCAGGAAATAGTTGAGATGCCAATATATTCTAAAGAGAATACATTTGAAATAGCCGATAGAAAAATTAAAACGAGAACAGAGAATAACTTATTAGATGTCTATAATGGATTGGACAGGCGTGGGATAACTGTAAAAGGAACCCTGAGCCTTTTTGGCGTACAACTTGTTTCGGAAAGAAAAGATAATTACGCGATATCAATTAGTAGAAGTGATGTCAGAAAAATATGGCGTATATTTCGAGAGAATTCAAAGGCATGGAATAAATTTATTGTCTGTTTGCAGAGGTTGGGTAAAAATAATGGTATTCCGGAGGTAGACTTTAATACCAGGAAGGAAGAACAAACATATCAGGTGGAACATGTTCGGAAAAACCATCTGGTTTCAGCCGGTATAGATGAGTTGTGTAAAAAGTTGAAAGTTTATAATTTTATCAGAGATTTTTCTATGCCTGACGGTCAGATTGGAACGTTTACTGTAATTACCGATATGCCGGATGTTGCAGAAAAATTAAAATTATTAATAGATAAAGCAGGAGAAGAGCCGGATAGACATAGATACTATCTCTATTACGTGTGTTATAATGGATATAGCAGGGTGGAATTTAGAGATGATTCGTTATATATGGATGGAAAAATAGACAAAGCAGACTTTAATGATATTATGAAAATATTTGAAAGCATGGGAAAAGGAGACTTAATTGCAATAATAAATAAGAACGTAGAAGATGGAACTCTCTCTTTTTGGTATAAATCGAAAGAAATTAAAGAAATATTGAAAAAAGAAGGAAATATTCTTGAGTCGCTGCTCTATCATGAGGTTAAGGCAAAGGGCATTTTTGATGATATCAGAATAAATTCTGAAATCATATGGTCAAACGATATAACAAAGAATGAAATTGATTTAATCGGAACAAAAGAAGGGAAGACATATTTTATTTCATCAAAATTGTCAAAAACCGTAAATGAACATTTGTATGAGATATCTGAAGAATGCAAAAACCTTGGAATAGATACAAAGGGAATTTTAGTATCGGCAAATGATAAAAAAATGATGTCAGCACAAAATCGTGCAGATTACAGTGGGATTTCTTATATTAATCTGGATGATATTGAGAGAACAGATGAAAACGGAAATATAGAAATTATACTTGGTGAAACTATTGAAAGTATTGTTAATGCAGGATAGAGACCAAGCATTATAAGGGATTTTTCAATAAAATTTTTTCCTGATAGAGGTAAAATATACATAAAACAACCGGAGAGAAGGTGATTTTATGTGATAGATTATTATTTCTGGAATTATTAAGTATAATAGTTTTTAACAGAGAGGAAATGTGAGATTATGAGAAAAATAATGAAAAAGCAGGGAAATGAGATTATTGCATATCAGTTGGGTTCAGAAGCAAGTAAGGATATTGAGGATAAATTGATATCTGAGGGAAAGATGAAAAAAATATCAGAAGGAGAATATGAGCTCTTTTCTCAGGAAGCTGTTAATAATGTAGGTGAGAAAGCGTCGGTTGGTGATTATTTTAAGATTGATTCTACAGGATATCCATATCCCAATGAAAAAAGTTTTTTTGAGGAAAATCATACAGCTATTGAGGGAAATCGTTATATGCAAAAAGTATATCCCCTTAATGCATGGAAGTATGGGGATGATATGTGCAAGGAAATCGAATTTTTGATTATACATAAAGGATTGAAACTTGATGTTGAAAATAAAGAACGATATTTTGGCGCACCACTATGGGGAACTTATTTAAATGCAGATATAAATGCAGTTTTGGTATTTTACAGTATTCATAAGGATGTTAACGGTGAAATTGTAGATGCAGACTTTAATTTTATCAGTAAGAGCGAATTTGATAATACATATGAATTTATAATATAAATAATTATAGGTGATTGCGAAACTCACTTCGTGAGTTCGCGATTTTGAATAAAAACAAGAAATTTATCTTACTAGAGCAAGATGACTGAAAAATCGAAAAAAACAGGCGAATTTAATAAACCTCATGAGGTTTGTGAAGTTGGTAAGTCCTATGCGGTAACAAGTGGTTTAAGACTTCGTATGTATTGGTGCCGATGAATTTTATCAGCCAATATAACAGAAACGAGCTGGGTGATTCCGGCAAGTATTAAATCCGCGTGGAGCGTTTTCTCGTTTTGTGTTTTCCTTTCAGCAAGGCAGAAACTATATTTAAAGTGATTAATGGAACGCTCAACAGTGGTACGGATGCCGTAGGTGTTATCCCATTCCTCTGTGCCACGAAGTGTGCCGGGATAAGCCCGTAGATTCTGCTTCGGATAGATGTAAAACATACGACCACACTTGGATGTGGTACATGGGACTTCACATTCAGCGGAAAGCTTCGAACGGGAATTCAGTGGAATATAAGCAGATTGAAAAGTTTTGCATGTTCCGTCATCATGGTTTCCAAAGGAGTCTCCGTTAAGCAGTTCCTTGTAGATATCAATGGAATCCAAAAAGTCTTTGTTATAAAGATTTAGATGGCAAACGATACCAAGACCATTTGTGACAATGCCGATTTTGTAAACATAGCAAAAATGACCATCAACATAGAGCTGTTTGATAACGCGGTTGGTATATTTGGGATTATTTTCCGTGACATAAGCTTCGATTCCGGAAGAATCAAAGATGGTCATGTCAGCTTTTGAGAATCGACAGCCTGGCAGATTGGTTCCGTAAGATCAACAAGATTTTCGAAAATTAATTGTAAGTCCGGTAAAAAGTCCTGTTTAAAGCGAGTGATTTTAGAAACATCAGGGACTTTAGTAAAGCCACAGAAATCTCTTAAGTGTCTTGAGTAATTAAGAAAAATAAGTAAAAGAGAATCTGTAGGAATAGAAAAAATGAGTTGGATAATCAAAGCCCAAAGCATTGCAGTTAAAGGATATTTACGATGTCGACCGGCAGAAGCATAGTAGTGCCTGCGAAAAGACGACGGAATCATTGAATCAAGGTCAATATGGTTTTCAAGAAGAGACAGAAGCTGAGGTTTGTCGGAATCATAAAATTCCTGACAATCATCAAAAATATCTGCCAAAGTGAGTTGTTTTTGTGGTATCATAGAATCATCTCCTTTAGGTGAGATTTTTAGTTGATTGGTCACTTCTATTATACCATAACCGAGAGGAGATATTTTATTTTGAAGCAAAGAATATGCCGTATTTTGTCGTTTCGCAAACGCCTAATAAATAATTATTTTATAAGGAGTGGAAATTGTAGAAAAAGGAAAAATACAGATATTAAAAGCTTTCTTTGCTAAATACAATGAATCTTGTATGCACAGGATTATGCCTTATAGTAATGGCAATGTACATCATAATATATCTTATGCGGTTAGCAGCAAAATGGTCAAAGATATAGGGCTAGAGCAAATACTTCATGAATTAAAAAATTGGGGGTGTATTGATGCTTTTTTTTCTGCCCAAGGATGTCGGGGAAATTGAAACATTATTTTTCAGTGATAAATGAATATGGTAAAGACGGTCAAAAGTCAGGATGTAAATATTCAGAGCGAGGCAGTTGTTTTAAATCAGGCTATTTCTGAGTTATATAATGAGTTGATACAAAATGGAGAACCTGCTATTAAAAGGTGTTTGAGAAATACGCTTAAAGATGCAAGGCTTTGCTTCGTTATAGTAGGGAGGACAATAAGTGCAATGAAAGAAATTAAGGCTTTTTTGGCATCCTCTTTAGAGGAGTTTAAGGATGAAAGAAACGAAATATCTTCGTTTGTCTGCCGGTTAAATAATGAGATTATTAAATCGGAAGTATTTCTTCATTTTAAGGTGTGTGAAGAAATGGATAATTCTATTTCTGCCCAAGGTAAGCAGTCTGAATATAATGGATTTATAAGCGACTGTGATTTTGTTGTATTTCTCTTTGGTAAGAAAGCGGGACAATATACTTTGGAGGAGTTTGATGTTGCAGTTAGCTCGCATGATGACAAGGGAAATCCAATTATTTTTCCGTTTATAAGAGATGGGAATGGTACAGATGGTATTACAGCACTTAAGTCTCGAATAAATCAAGATACAAAAATTATGCGTCTGCCCTTTATGCATGTGGATTGCGTGAAATTGAGAATTTTGTTGGAAATTATGCGCCTGGCAAGGAGAAATCATATTAATCTGGAAATAGATTTTAAAGATAAAAATGCATGGATTAACGGAAGAAAAATCCTGAATTTAGAAAATATCCCGGCATATGCTAACAACAAGAAAATACAGGAAGCATTACATGCCAGAGAGATGTTGAAAAAGGGATTTGTTGACTCAGAAAGTGAACATGAAGAATTTGATAAGGAGATTGTTGTTTTTGAACATAGGTTATTAATTGATTTGGAGGCAATTCATGACTTTATTGCAACAGAAAATGTGAACGATTGGACTAAGGAATTATTTATGAGGACAGAGATATATGCAAGTCCGATAGGTTGGTAATGTATGAATCAGTTTAAAAATTACTTAAATGATAGGTTAATAAGCTCCGTCAAAGAATATCTGTGGATGAGTAATAAGGAGATGGCACAAGAGTATACATAAAATACAAAAATGATTACCAAGGAGGAGTTAGGATGAGATCAGTTCAAGATTTACGTCACTTTAGTTCAGGAATAATTGAGCCGTATATTTTTATTTCTTTTTCTCATGACGATGCAGAGATAGTGAGGAAACTCGTACAGCGTTTAGAATCAGAAGGATTTTGCGTCTGGGTAGATTATAAAAATAATAGGGGGCGGTATTTTTCTAATGATATAAAAAATGGCATCAGAGAATGTGCTGTTTTCATGCAGTGCTTATCAAAATCATATATAACAAAGCCTTATTGTGAAAAGGAATACCAACTTGCTGATGCTGAAAATAGAAATTTTGTAGCCATTGTAATTGATGATGTCAGAAAAAATGACAACCCAAATGCTTTTCCGTTTGCTGGGAATCTATATGGTTACGGAAAAGGTATACAAGAGGATTTTGAAGAGCACTGGAAAAGTATTCAGGATAATGTATCTTTAGTTCGATTAAAACAAAAGAAGACTGGTGAGGAACCGGTAAGATATATCTTTGCAGGAGAACAAATATTAACTAAATTAAAAAATCATTGTGAACATACATACCATCATAGCGGGAATTATGTTTTAAATGAAATTCACAAGGAATTGTTTACAGATATTATTGATACAAATGAACACGATATTTATCGGTCAGAGGGTGCATCTGAATTATCTCTTATTGATTTCTTGGAAAAAAATCGTGAGAATAGATTGGTATTATTAAAAGGTTCAGGGGGTACAGGAAAAACGATTTCTATGTTGCAGACTTGCAAAAAGCTTCTTGAAAATGGCACCTGTGCGGTATATATTCCCCTGAATAAAATTCGATTTAAAGGAACAGAGGATCCTATTAAAGAATACATTTATAAGCATATTATGGGATGTGACAATTCACTATTTCGTGTTTTTGAGAGTATGGCAAATGCTGATGTTCCAAATAATGTCTACTTATTTTTGGATGGAGCCAATGAACTGGCGATTTCTGATTTAAAGCCTCTATCTGAGTTTATAAAAAATGCAGGCGATTCGCGAGAATGGATCGGCACAAGAATAATCATATCTTCGCGTGCAGAAATTGAATCCATGGACATTAGAGTTCTGGATATGCTTCCGCTTGAAGAAACAAAAATCATTGAATTTCTTGAAAAATTAGATGTAAGGATTCCAACCAATCCTAAGGTCTTGTCCCTAATTAATAATCCGCTGATGCTAGGGTTGTATGCTGATTCTGAAAAATACTCTGAAATGTATAAAAAGCAGAGTGGAAAGTACAATATTAAACTTGAATCGGACCCCGATTCAGCAACGAAGATTATTTACAATTTTATGCAGACACAGTTATTTCAAATGGCGTCTGTATCCAACGAGAACAGTGATTATATCTTGTATCACGTACTAATAGACTATGCATTACCTGCAGTAGCATACCAAATGATTAAATCTGATAGTTTGCTTACTGAGAAAGATATTCGCTCGATTCTGAAACAAACACTAGACGAGGATAATAAGCATTTTCAATGGTATACAGATGTGATTCTCGAAGATCTCTGGTGGGAGTTTGGCGTAGATGAAGAGTATATTAGTCGCAATGACATAAAAAAAATTCATGAGTTTGCAATTAAAAATTACCGCTTCCTTTACGTGAATAATAGATCTGACTATGAAAATGATCCGGCAGTAGAATTTTTGCATCAGGAGTTTAGAGATTATTTTGCTGGGGTATATTTTGCAAATGAAATTCGAATGCTGGGAAAGAGTAGACAGTATGTAACTGATGAATTTAGGGATATTCTTGGTTTGAGTGACAAGGTGATGAATGAAGAAATTCTGGAGTATTGTGGAGGTGTGTTACATGAAGAAAGCGCATGTCCTAGGTTAGAAGAGAATGGGTATGTATTTCCAGGAAAGAATGGACAAAATCCTTCAGATTATAGTGCAACAGAAATTGCATTACATAATTTAAAAAATAAAGACGAGGATAATAATCCAGGAGTAAGTGTCATTGTTGCAAACTTGATGGGGATTTTGCGCCTTAGTAGAAATAATAATCTTTTCGAATGTGATTATTCAAAACTGGATTTAAGAAAGTGTAGGATGAATGGCTGCCATTTTTCTGAGTTCTACAAGGAGCAAATATACACTTCGAATTTTGATGGGGCTATTATAGACGATACTTTCTTCTTAAATTCTGGTCATGCTAGTAATGTGGTTTGCGTGGCAGAAGGAAAACCAGGCTGGGTATATAGTATCGATGAAGACGGTTGGTTATTCGCATGGAATTATCTCATGGATAAATTAATTCGAATAAAAAAATATCATGGGCATCCCAAAGCATTGGTATATAATTTAGACATGGATCATCTTTGTATTGTTTTAGAAAAGCAAATAAATCTGATTGATTGCAATAACTATAGAGAAATATTTTCCAGATATAATGAAACCGGTTCAAAAGGTTTTAGATATGCAAAGTTTGATGGTGAAGGAAAGACAAAATACGCATACGATTTAGAGCCTTTTCGTTGGTATGACCTGATTACAGGGGAGGAAGAAGCTGAAAATCTATGCTATTCAGTAATGACAGGGTGTGCTTGTGAGTGTCCAAAAGCAAGAAAAATCATCTATACTTTGTATGGTAAAAACATTTGTATCCTTGACTATGACCAGATTGAATCTAAGAATAATGCCGGTCGAGTAAAAACAAGATGGCTGGGAATGGATATTGAGAATACAAATAAAACCACAAGGATACATGCTATTACAATCAATAATGAACAGGATCGTTTTGTTGTAGCTGTGGGAAACAATGTTTTAGAATATTCATTGGGAGATGACGTGGATGGACTTGTCCCATTATGGACATACACTGGTAGGGTCAATATTCATGATATCAAGTATTTGAGGAAAAGTGGATTTGTTTTGGCAGCAGGTAAGAGAGTTATGATTTTGGACGATAGAGGGTTTATTGTGAATACACTACAAGGACAGTCCACATCGGATATCATCATGTTTATACCTAGAAGTAATGGCGTGGTAGTAGAAGATAGAAACGATGAGACTAACGAATCGGAAAAGTATTATTTGATTTCACAGGAAGGTGCGATAAAGGAACTGGATAGCCATTTGAACGTTTTGAGAATGAGAAAAATGATTTTACCTTCTAGGTTTGTGTGGGTGAAAGATAGGAAGACAAAGGAAATTCAGATGCTGTTCGGACCTAATGCTTTATTTCCAAATGGTTATAGGTTTTCATTTGAAACTGGAAAAGCAATTCCATCTGGATGGTGTTTTGAAATGAAAACAACTCATTACAATATGTATAGAAGAGTAGATGTAAGTAACAAAAGAAAATCAGTTGAAGATGAAGATGCAATTAACCCAACAGTTATCGTTTATGATATAAGAAGTAAATATGAAGTGTATGAATATCTGAATCATACAGGGATATGGATTTTTGGTTGTAGTTTTAGAAATATTAAAGGAAACATGGAAAGCGCTAACTCACAGTTGTTCTTGAAAAAGAATGGGGGTATTGTTAATGAATTATCAGACTAACATATACGAAATTCAAGAAAATGGCAGATGTAAGGTCGATCTTGATCTCACAGATTTAAACTTGTTTATAAGTGGTTTTGTGGTGGTTCCAGGATCTAATGGTAAAGGTGTTATTGTACATATGCCTAAAGGAATGGGAACCGATTGGCAGTACAAAGAAATCGAATGGGCATATGTTCGTAGCATCATTTCAGGCGAATATCTCAAAAATCCTCAAATATGTGAAATTTTAAACTCACTATTTGCGAATAAAACACAGGCAGAGAGAATGTTATTATTATCTACTAAGGCGCAAAATCAAGAGAAACCACAAGTTCAAGTTGAGCCAGCAGATTTGTTTGTAAATCTTTATAATTTTGATGAAAAATCAGGTGATTGCATGGCGGGAATAATATTGCCCAAAAGCAAAATTCGCATCGAGGGATTCAAAGTTAAAAATGATAAAACTGGTGGCATAAGTGTCTATATGCCACAATTATTGGGTACAACCTGGAGATACGATGAGATTTCTTGGAAAAATGTGCGTCAAAAAATCACACAGCAATATCAAAAAGAACGAGAATATGTAGATACCATACGAACAACAGTGCAGGATAGAGTTGGATTTGTAACAGAGTTCCGTTCTTGCTCAACAGAGTATAAATATGAAATATCAATTCATGTAATAAATGGGAATGATGATATTGCGGGGTTTCTATTTACTAAAGATGAAAAAATACGATTGGATATTCCTTCTGCTGGAAGAGAAATGTTTCGTGAGATGGGAATAGAGATGAAAGAACTCGCGGAGTTGAGTAAGACGGCTTTTAACGATTCACTTCCTGTATGCGATCATAGAAACTTAATATCCATTAAGATAGGTGATTGTATAGGTCAAACAGTGAATGCGAATGTAGACTTTTCGTTGCCTAATAGCGAGTATCTCTGGAAGAATTTTTTTATGAAACAGGCGGAAGATGGGTCAATTATTGTCAGCTTACCTTCAAGTTTGAATAAAAAATGGATGAATCCTCGATATCCATGGAATGTTTTATGTGATATGTTGAAAAGTCGATTCCGTACTTTTTTGGAAGACAATTCCAAAGAAAAAATAATTACTGTTGACGATACGGAAGCCTTAGGCAGGAAAACCGAAGAAGCTTCTTTGGTTGACATTGAGAATGATACTGTTGAAAAAAGAGAGGAGATGTCAGAGAAAAAGAAGCATTTCCTCTCGTTAAGAAACCAGATGCAACGTGTGCGCAATGCGGAAAATACGGCATTTGCGTTTGTTCCACATTCTGTTTTAAAGCTAGTTGATGTTTCTATCAATCGTAAAGGTTTAACACGACGTATTGTGAATGCAATTAATAGTCCAAATGGAGGTATAGGACCACTTGAAATTGAAATTCTCGAATGGGTAAGTACATTTAAATACGTAGAAAAAACTATGATTTTAGATCTGGTTCTTTCTGGATGTATTTCGCTTGGTGAAAGAAATAGTATTACTGCAGATAAGATGACAGATATAATGAACAGGCTTTATAAATACGATTTAATTGAGTCAAGCAACTTTGTTGCGGTCGATGATGATGGAAATCCTCTTGCGGACGGTGGAAGTTCAGTATATCGTGTACATACTTTAGGAGCAACGGGATACAATCTATTAAGAGAAATGGGACGTCATCCTGAACGTTGGAACCCATTTGGAGTGTTGGCAGATGGAAATACAGTAAAAAAACATCTTTCTGCGAATCAATGGCTTGTATATTGGTTGACACATTATGCCAAAGGGGATATTTTAGATTATTCTGTGAATACAAATATCAACTTGATAGGTTTAAAATGGAACGGAGCGAGAATATATGCTGGTATCAATCTGGGTACCATATCTATTATTGCAGAACCAGTACGTAGATGTGAAGATTTTGAAAAGGAAAGCGATGTTGTTGCGATTCAGGAAAAAATGCTTCGAGTAATAGAATTGTTTGATAATGAAGATAAGCTTTATACATCTACAAGAGAGCAGATAGTTTATCCTATTCGACCGATCGTATCATTTGTTTGCGAAGACGATGAACATATGGAGAAAGTAGCGGAATGTGTTAAAAGCATTGTAGAGCAGTACAAACAGCAAGAAGTCTGGTTTACAACAGATATTCGTATGTTTAATTATGACTGTAAAGGCGAAAGGTTCTTTGAACTAGAAGATGGAAAGATGACTGTAATTAATTTGGAAGAAAAAATTGGTCTTGAAGAAATGTCTATGGAAGAGAGGGGCGGATGGGCTACCGAAATGAAAGAAAATTAATCTAGCGCAGATATGATTATAATAAAAATCCTTGAGTGTAAACGTCAAACCATCCGCCTGACGTCAAAATTAACGCCGCTGGTTTTATGAGCGACGTGGTTTCCTGCATTCATCCGGCAGTGTTTCTGACCATGGCATCAGATCATCCGGTTTTGCAGGTTCTATATTCCCTTTGTCATCATAGAGCTTTGGTATCTCTGTGAGAATATATTTAAAATAGTTATATGGACGTAAGTTGTTCAATTTTGCAGTTTCGGAGATGCTGTAGACCAAAGCACTTGCATTGGCGCCATTGGCTGTGTTGTGGAACATCCAGTTCTTTTTGCCCAGACAGAAAGTACGGATTGCCCGCTCCGAAGCCGAGTTATCAATCGGCACGTCACCATCTTCAAGGAACACCTTTAAATACTTTTCCTGATTCACACAGAAGTTTAGACCTTTTGCAGTCTTTCCTTTCGGTGGAACTGCTGTATTTGCAAGCTGTTCTTTTACCCACGCAAAATACTCCTCAACCAGCGGACTGATTACTTCCTGTCGCTTTTGAAGACGTTCCTCTGATGAGAGCCCTTTTAACTCTGTATCAGCATTATAGAATTTCGCAATCTTCTGCAGTGCCTGATATGCAACGGACCTTCTGACTGCATTTGGATTTCTCTTGTCCGCAGCCTTTATCGCATCTGCAAAATCCCGCCTTGCGTGCGCCCAGCAGTTCGCATTTGTTACATCGGTCAGCTTCTTATCGACCAGATGGTACTGTTCAAGACTGTCCGTTACAAGAATGCCTTTGTAATCCTTGTAGAATGCCAGAGGTATCCGGTGATCACGTTCTTTCTGGTATTCGTAGATTACAATCTGCCGATCCTTGTACAGTTCCCCGGAGCGGTGCACCCACATGTAACATTTACTGTTTGGATGGTCACTGTCCCCTATCACCTGTGTCGGTGTTTCATCTGCCTGCGTCACAGGAAGAGAAAGAAGTTCCTGTTTCATTCTCTCGACAAATGGAACAAAATACCTGTTTGCACAACGGATGATCCAGTTTGACATTGTCTGCCTGGATATATTTACACCATTGCGTTCAAACTTCTGCTCAATCCGGTTGAGTGCAGAGGAATTCACATACTTTACATTTAAGATGGAAGCCAGAAGTGATGCAGTAACAATGCTGTTTCTGAGCAGGTCCTTTGGTCGGTTCCCACGCATGAATTCATCCTGATGGTCACCATCTGTTCCGACATAGACCTCAACAGTATGTACTTCGACAGTCCATGACTCCGGTTCGTGCCGAAGCCTCTTATAGGTTTCATCCGGCATACGCGCCAGTTACCTTTACCAAAGAACTCATCAAGCTGTTCTTCACTCACACTATAAGGCGGAATGATTTCTTCCGGAAAATCCATCAGGTCGAGATTGCGCTGTCCTTTTTTTTTACCGCGTTTTGGTGGAAGGACATCGTCAGCATCCGGTTCCGGTACAGATTCGTCATAAGCAGCATCAGCGTCATCAAAGAATGAGAGCTGGCCATCGATGACATTTAAGGTTTCGCTACGCCTGCCAAAGCGATAGTTGTTGGCAATGCGAACCTGTTCAATGAGTTTTTCGATGTTCTGATTCAAAGTATCCAGCTGCCCCTGCATCATAAGAACCATGGTAATCAGTTCTTCACGGATCAGGTTATTCAGTTCATCAGGTGTATGTTTTACTGCCATTGATTCGCTCCTTAAAAACTGTTTCCATTATAACAGAAATGCCTGCAATAAGCGAATTTATTCAGAATCTGATTCCGTCATTCTGCCTATGGATAGAAAGCGCGTAAATGCCCATAAACATAAGGAGATATAGAGTTTTCAAAGTTCAAAAATATTTATTTCACTCCATCTGTGCCCGCATATAATGCGTCAGCTATGGGTTAAACACAGTGTTCTGACCAATACTGCAGGAGCAGAAAATGGTGTGTAAAAAATCTCTGTTTTGCACAAAATCAGCATGCTTTCCGTGGCGATACCTCTTTGATTTTCGGATCCAAAGGATTCAGTCCGAGCATCAGGTAGTTGAATTATTCCCCGGTCAGGTCAGCAGCTTCCTGCGTATTACGGGGCCATGAAAGTGATCCTGCCTCAAAGCGTTTATAGAGTAACAGAAATCCATCCCCCATCCAGAGCAGTTATTCCGATTATATAGTTATTCCGTGACATTAGCCTAAAAGGCCTTGCATTCAAAAATTAGTTGCAAAATATCGGAATAAGTAATTCCCTATACTTGTATCAATTAACTGCAATACAGGAGGGAAAACAATGCAGAAAAAAACATTTATTCCAGAATGGGCGACAGTCGCTGAACATTTGCGAGATGGTCTCGGATATTCCGAGGCAACACTGAAAAGGACAAGGTATACTTACAACGTTTTTGTAAGGGATTATTGCAGCGCCAAGGAATGCAAACCTATCAGTGTAGTCCAACAAGGCATTAAACAGGTCGAAAAGGCATTCGAATCCGGAGAAATCTCAAGGAACAAGTTGCTAAGGTTGGGAGACTTGCGTTTCGGATTCTTCAACTTATTGAAACCGGGCAGATCAATTGGAAATGTGCGCCGTTATATGGGAAAATTTATGGTAACGGTTCGGATGAAGCCCTCTTGTCTTCTTATGTTGAAATGGAGCGTAGGGAGCACAGACATGCCGAGTCCATAATAAAACGAGACGAGAACATAATCAGGCAATATATCATATATGCGGAGGAAAATAAAATCAATATTGCCCGCGCCAAGGCACAAGATATCCTTGCGTTCCTTTCTTTTATGAAGAAACACAGACCTGCAGGATTAAAGAGCGTGGCATCAGCTTTGAAGCATTTCTATATTTTCCTGATAGAGGCAGGGACGGCAGACGCAAACATACTTCTTGCCATAAAGCCATGGGATACACCTCACAAAAGGGTGTATGGAGTTTTTTCTGCTGAAGAAATCCAAAGGATAAAGGGTGCTGCGACGCAACTTTCGGACACGGAGACAGGGAAACGTGATAAAGCAATAATAATGCTGGCAATAGACTGTGGGATAAGAAGCTCGGACATATGCAGCCTGAAGCTGGAAGATATAGACTGGCGTTCCGCATCAATCAGCATAATACAGAAAAAAACTGGCATCCCTCATACAGCACCATTTTCAGTGGAAACAGGCGAAGCTCTGGCAGACTATATCTTGAATGCAAGGGGAACTTCAGACCTTCCGTATGTGTTCCTTAAAAAATCATACTCTGATTCTGCAATGACATCTTCGCTTTTGTGCCAGAGACTCAAGAAACTTATGGAAAAGGCAGGAATAAGCCGCGTTTCATCGGAAAAGATCAACATGCACACCTTCCGCAGGAGCCTTGGGACTGCAATGGTTGATTCAGGCGAAAGTCTGGAAATGGTTGCCCAGATTCTTGGGCATAAAGATAAGGAGGCAACGAAAGGTTATATTGCTATTTCTGAAAGGATGCTTAAGGAATGTCCTCTTCCGATGCCGGAAATAAATGAAAGGGCGGAGAAAAATGATCAGGATGAAATTTGAAAGTTCTCTCCGCCATAAAGAAGAGGCATTTATTGAATTCAAGAAAGAGTTTGGGCATGCGTATGATTCCCAGACTTATCACTTGCTGGATTTCGACCGTTTTTGCATGGCCCAATACCCGGATACCGAAAAACTGACCGAAGAGATAGCTATGCAATGGGCTGTAATCAAACCAACAGAAACTTCTAACGGTTACTTATCAAGGATCACAACATTACGTCAGTTTGGCAAATATCTTGCCATGATTGGTGAAGATGCGTTTATTCTGCCAGACGGTTTAAAAGGCGGAGATATGCCGCTCTTACCATATATTTTTTCCATGACAGCCCTTAATGATTTCTTCAGTTACGCTGATACAATGGAACGCTACTATCAGTCGACTGTAAGGCATCTTGTGGCTCCGGTTATGTTTAGATATATGTACTGCTGTGGTCTGCGTCCAGTCGAAGCAAGGCGTTTGTGCCGTGAAGATGTAAATCTGAGCACTGGAAGGATATTTATCCGAGCATCAAAATATAATAAAGAACGGATCATCTATGCTCCAGATAGTCTTCTGGCACTTACAAGAAACTATCTTAATGAAATTAGTGTGATATTTCCAGACAGCACGGCATTGTTTGTTGACCGGAAAGGTTGTCATTTTTCACAATCCACACATCAGTATCTTTTCGAGCATTGCCGTGATGGTTCCGGTATAAAAGCATCCGTAACAAGAGCCCCAAATATGTACAGTTTCCGTCATTCCTTTGCAACTCACCGAATCTATCAATGGCATAGTGCCGGCAAGGATATCGGATCTTTACTTCCAGTGCTCAGTGCCTATATGGGGCATAGCCATTACAGCCATACTCTGTATTATCTGCACTTTATCCCTGAGTTGTTCTCTGATATGGCGGGATTTGATTTTGAACAGTTCTCAGGAATTTTACCGGGGGTGAATGCTGATGACTGAAGAAAGCAGACGAATGTTTGAGAAGATACGCGACTTTTTAACTGTATATATACCTAAGCAAAGAGGATTGAGCGGACATACTGCAATGTCGTATAAACAGGGGATAAATCAGTTTTTGACATTTGTTGAGAAATCAAAAGCTGTCAGGTACGATGAGATCTCATTCCAACATTGGAGCGCATCCATAATAAGCGAATATCTTGTTTATCTTGAGCAGGAAAGAAATGTATCAGCTTCTACGAGAAATCAGCGACTTTTTGCGCTACGATCGTTCCTGAAGTATGCACGGATATCGAATCCTGAACTGACCATTGTTCCATGATAGTTATCCCTCCTCTAAAAAACTACTAGTTTTTTCGTGCCTTTTAGAGTGTCGCACAAATATGCTAATTATCCAGGGCGAGTGGTTTGACGTTTACCCTTGAGTAGAAATGTTAAAATATATTTTTGCTCAAGGATTTTTTATGTTTCATTACTTTCCAGTTGTAAATGGTAAATATCGATGACGTATAATATCTTGTCGACTTCCTTCGTACTCAAAACTTTGAGAGTATCAGGTAAATAATATGGCTTTGTAGTTGTGCAAAAAAAATTTTGTTCCCGGAAGTATAAAATATAATCAGACTAACAGAGAGAGGAGGGATTTGCATGGGATGGCTTATATTATTGCTTTGCCTGGCAGAAATATGGGATTCATAAGTGATTGACGCAGGCGAAAATAAGACGGGATATGGGTTTGCTTAAATGTATATTGTTGAAAGGAGAAGTGATTTTATGCGTAAAGTAAGAAAAAAAACAACGAAAATCATAGCATTGATGATGTCGATATTATTTACAATGATGCTTATGATACCAGCCTCCATTAGTGAGGCAGCAGCACGTAAAGCTACAACATTGAATAAGCTGCCAATTACATGTCAGATACTTGGCAACAATCGAATCAGTACATATTTATCATTGTCAGAAGCGAAAAAGTACGTGGGAAAGACTAATGTAAATGTTAGCACTACAAGCTATATTGATCCTAGCGATGTATGTGTGATTTTAGCTGTATATGATAGCGGAGTTGTTAAAGTAAAATATCCGACAGCAAAAGGATATAAAACAGCATATGCCGCTAGCAACGATTTCTTTGTCAATCCATATTTTGAAAAAAAATCAGTTGTTACCAAAAAAAATACTACGGTATATTACAAGTCGAATTTAAAAAACAAGCTTGGTACAACTACAACTGGTGATAATGTATATGTAATAGGTAAATCTGGTTCTAATCAGCAGATTTTGTATCCGGTATCATCTGGTGGATACAAGCTTGGGTTTGTAAAAGGAAACCTTTCAGTAAAATCAGGTGTTTCAAGTAGTTCCTATGATTCACTGGTGGGTAAGGTTCCGACAGATATTAATAATAAATATTACACAACAGAAAATCTTAGTTATAATGGCGGCTACAAAGGACAATGTACATGGTGGTGTTATGGCAGATTTGCAGAAAGGACGGGGATCAAATTAAAAACTGCACCAAATGCAAATAAATGGCTTTCTGTTAATGCAGGTGACAGTCGTGTAAAAGTGATATATGGAGCTTCCAATATACAAGCAAACTGTATAGCAGTTCGGACAACCGGAACTTATGGTCATGTTATGTATATTGAGGATGTTAAAACAATCAATGGAGTTAAATATATATACTTTTCCGAATGCAATACTGACGGAAATGGTCGATATGATGCAGGAAAAGATTGTATAGTTCAGAAGATGACATATTCAAATTTTATAAAAACAAAAAAGCCTGCCGGATATGTCATAGCAAGATAGTTTAGTTGCTTGGAAAATCAGTTGATATATATTAGCCAAAGTTCTTATCATGACATGTGGAATGGTAGGAACTTTGATTTTTAGTAAGTCTTAATACACGCATAGAAATAATATAGGGAGGAACATATCATGAATATTTTAGATACCACTAAAAGTGAATTGTATCATGCAATATTATGTGAGGCAAAAAAATATTGCAACGATTTTGAACTGCTAAATGACTGTATGGGCTCTCTTGATATTGACAGGCTGGTTACAGAAAAAGATGAGTTAAAGCTTCGGACCACTTATCGTTGTCATGCAAAAATGATGGCATACAATGCTAGTATGTATGAACCAGATGAAGACTGTTTTGATGATGAAACCATCAGTTATTCCAAAGCAATTGCCTGCTATAGCATTGTATATGGTTTATTCCGCCTGTTGTACAATCATTTTAAAGACCAAGAAGGAATTAAAGAATTGGCAAACAGCATATTTGATATTGGAGTACCGCAGGAAAATAGCGGTCAATATTTGAAAGCACTCGCAACATATCATGATGCGAAGTCTCTTATTGTAAATCGGATAAAGGAAATATACGAGAGTATTGACAAAGATATAACGCTTATTATACATCAGTCGAGTGAACTCCTTTTCTTATATGATGTAATCGAAAGGCGCATAGGAATGATTAACCGGCTCATAGGAAGCTGGGAATAACTAGGGTTTGAAATAAAAATGGGAGGAAACAGTTATGAGAAAGATGGATGATAAAGCAGCAATATTGCTAATTGTTTTAATGATGAGTGTTTTTTGTGTATTAATTAATATGAATATTTACACATCTGTCTGGCAAGCTGGAATTTGTTTTGCCAAGCTTATTGCGATAATTCTTGGCGAGCTTTTGTGTATATGGATATATAAATGTTTTGTCAGTGACTATTTGATGGTTAAGATGAAAAAAATTATGTTAGGTATGAATATTGCATCGCTTTTTTTGGTGATAGCAATTATAGCAGAACAACGTTTGTCTGAAATTTCAATTACCGACCAAAATAAAATTTGTATTGGGTTTATAGAGATTCATAAGAAATGGATTTTTGATGTATGGGTGATTATTCTGTTCCCAACAATAGTGATGATTTTGGAAAAAGCAGTTGTTAAAGTTAATTCTAATAAAAATAAATTTGCAGCAGTAAGTGTTGTTGTATTGGTAAGCTTATTTGGATTTTTAATCTTTCATAAGCTTGGTAATGCATGGTTAGTTAATATGGCACTGTTAAATGTTGTTACAGTACTATCATTTGTATTATATATGCATCATAATTGTATGGAGGAAATCGGTAAGTGCTTGTGCATGAGTATCCTATATGCATTATTTTGGATTTTTCTTCTCCTCCTGAATCGTAGAGTCGGTCAATCTTTTACAGGTTATAAAATTATTGGACTGTTTGATACAAGCCGTATTATTTCCCTGCATGAAAGCTGGCAGGGTAAGTTTCTTTATTTAATTATTCTTATAATATTTATTGCTGGTTTATATCATTTTCTTGAAAGTAGATATTGCAAATATAAGACATTTTATCCTATATATTTATCTGCGTTTTCAAGAATTGTGTTGCGAACAATATTTGATTTTACATATAGTTGTGGCTTGATTGATAGTACAGTGAGTACCCCTTTTGTTGGAAATGTTGGGTTGGTTATGGATTCTGTATGCTTGGCATTGTTAATTTATAGTGAGTATGAAAATAGGAAATTGGTCCGAACAATGAGTATGGTAAAAACCATGTGTTTTAAGAAAGTCAGTGAATGTTTTAAAGCACCGAATAAAGACGGGGAGTATAATGTAAATAATTTGTTGTATGATATGGAAAGTAAAATGAAAGTCAGTGATATACTTTTTATGAATGGAAATATTTGGACAATTATGAATGGTAAAGAAGAGATAATACAGCTCTATTATTTACAGACAATTCGGATCAATGATAGAAAATACAAGATATATATGCTTGTAGATTCAGAAATGCTTATCGCGATGGAAATAAAAGTAACATATGTTGATGACATAAAACGAAAACAATATATTGCAGTGGAAGATGAGGAGCTGTTTATAATATTATTAGAATATGCAAAAAAACATTTGGTAAGAAGGTGTCTGAAAAGTATTGGAGAAGAAGATACGAAACAGAATGTTAAGGAGTTTTTGGATAAGGATTTTGGGCAAAATGTATATCACTAAATGGTGGGAAAGAAATACATTTTGTTCATTTGATTGTATTAGTAAGATGATAGATGTATTATGTGAAGAATGCAATAGAAGAAAAGATTCCTATACTTCCAATAATAGTGGAGGATGATATTGTATAGGATTCAGACTCAATATTTATAGATTGATTTGTACAAAAAAATATACTATTATTAAAAAAGTCGTTTGAAAAAGTTGCTGATACCCTATAAAATTCGGTTGAAAAAATTGTAATAATTGCATATACTATATGCGGAGGAGGTGGAATTGATATGTTGAAAAGGAAAATTGAACAAAAATTGATTAATTGGAAAAATACAGTGAATCATAAACCATTGATTGTGAAAGGCTGTAGGCAGTGCGGAAAGACTTTCTCTGTTCTGGATTTTGCGAAGAAGAATTATAAAAATGTCGTTTATCTGAATTTCTTTGAAAATCCGGATTATGCTTCTGTGTTTGATGGTTCTCTGGAAATTGACAATATTATCATCATGTTGTCTGCTTTGCTGGGCAGTGAGGCGGTGTTTGAGCCTAATCATACTGTATTAATTCTGGATGAAATCCAAGACTGTCCCGAAGCCAGAACAGCTCTAAAATTCTTTCGGATTGATGGTAGATTTGATGTAATTGGTACAGGCTCTCTGCTGGGAGTAAAGGGCTATGGAAAAGAACCGAAATCTATTCCTGTGGGTTCGGAGACAGTGATTGATATGTATCCACTGGATTTTGAAGAATTTCTGTGGGCAAATGGAATAGCAGATACTGTTATAGAGATGCTAACAAAATGTATGAGCTCGGAAACACCTATTCCCCAAGCGTTACACAACCGTATGAAACAGTTGCTTCTGCAATACTCTGTTGTTGGTGGTATGCCGGAAGTGGTCAAGACCTTTGTAGATACCAGGCAGATGGATGATGTACTGCGTATTCAGAGAGATATCGTACGTTCCTATAAGGATGATATGGTGAAGTATGCTGAAAAGAGGGACAAATCCCATATTAAAGAATGTTTTGAGTCTATTCCTAAGCAGTTAAGTAAGGAAAATAAGAAATTTCAGTATTCGGTTGTAAAAAAAGGTTCGACTGCCTCGAAATATGCAGGCAGTTTGCAGTGGATTGAGGATGCCGGTATCGTCTCACGGTGTTATAATCTTTCTATCACTGAACTTCCTCTGGATGGAAATGCTAAGGATGATGTATTCAAAGTCTATATGATAGATTGTGGTCTGTTTGTTAGTATGCTGGAGGATGGTACACAGTACGATATTTTGCGCGGTAATTTATACGGATACAAAGGGGCTGTTTTTGAGAATTTGGTAGCAGATATTTTTGCCAAAATGGGGCGAAAATTGTACTATTTCCACAAAGATTCCGGTCTGGAGATTGATTTTGTAATTCGTTACAAGGGAGAATGTACTCTTGTTGAGGTTAAGGCGGCAACTGGAAATGTAAAAAGTACAAAAACTATCTTGAATCATCCTGAAAAATATCATGTTTACAGTGCAATCAAGTTGGGCGACTATAATGTCGGAAGAAATGGGAAAATACTTACACTTCCACTGTATATGGCGTTCTTATTGAGAGAAATGTAATTATTCTCGTGTGACACTTTATTTAATATATTCATTGTGAAACAAATATAGAAAGTCAAAAGATTATTAAAACAGTAAAAGCGATATGGTATGCTTTTACTGTTTTTTTTGAAAAATTTTTTTTATCGAGGGTATATAATCATTATTAAATAGAGTGGTCGCTATGAAAAAATTTTAGACAGAAAGGATGATAGTATGAATGTGAATCAAGAGCATAATCAGAGTTTAAAATCGGCAATATACTTTTTAATTTTAATTGCAGCAAGTGTATGTGTCGGAATCGTATGTATGAGGCTATATCCTGTTTACATGGACAAGGTACATGGTATTTCAGAAAATAACTCATTGGTAGGGGCTGTATTTTGCCTGGCGGCGCCGATCGTTTCATCTATAGTGTTTGGGATTTATATAAAAAAAAGGATGAATTTTCTTTTTGCATTTTTGATGCCTATAGTATTCGGTGTTATTGGTTTTATTGTATGCCGTCTAATATCAATTGTCATTATCGTATGTCTGGCTGCTTATGGGTTGTTTTGGGGAATAGGAAGCGAAATTGTAGATGATATTTTTGATAAATAAAGCAGGGGGTGTTGCATATGTCATCTATTATTGGTTTGTTTGTTGCGTTGATAATTGCTGTTATTGCATTTGTGAACTGGTCGATTGGTCTTTTTGCTATACTGGGTAGTGTTGTTCAAGTGCTATGCTTTGGCGGAGGTATTATCCTTGTTATCGTTACATTGTTTAGTATAAGAAAGGATATCAGCGTTTTGGCGATTGTCGTATATCCGGTACATATTGGGTTAAGTATAATTTACTTACGTATTTTGTACTACTTTACTTCGAGTCTCAGATATTGCGTTGAAGCAGGTGATTATTCGGAAATTACTTTTAGTAATTTTTTATTCATATTGAATTTTTTCTTCTGTGTTGCCATGGCGTTTATTGTTTCAGGCGTTTATTTTCAGATTTCGAGTATCTATACGGAAGAATGACAAAAGGGATTTTAATCGTTTGTAACTGGTGTTATAATTTGAAAGAAGTAGAATGTAAATGGGACAAAGAGACGAGAGAGGTGTACAAATATGGAAATAAAAAAGATAAAAATATTTATTGCGACATCAATCGATGAGTTTTCAGCAGACAGGAATGAATTGGCGAGGTTTGTTCAAGGGCTAAATAACCGTTTTGTCAATAGAGGTATTTTTATTGAGTTGGAACCGTATATATTTGGAGAATTGGAAGAATATATAGGAAGAAAGGAAGAATTTGCAGAGTATATTAAGGAGGCAGATTTTGTATTCTTTCTGTTTTTTACTAAGCTTGAAGAATACACAAGGCAGGAATTTGAAATAGCGCTGGAGGCATTTAAGGAGAGTGACAATCCCAAAATATTTACATATTTCCGAGAAGTTACAGATGAAATAGAGTTATCACAGGAATTAAATGAATTAATGGATAGAATAAGCAATAAGTTGCAGCATTATTATAATCGATACGAACATATAGACAGTGTTAAACTTGGATTTCTGCTTCAAATAGCTGAGTTGTCAGAAGACAGGTTTGAGGTATGTTTTGAGGACAACCAGGTGCTTGTTGATAATCAGGAGCTGATGTATCTTGATAATATTCCTGAGATTGCAAACAATCCGGAGATGCATCGACTTAAAAAGCTTTTGGCTGAAGCCACCGAAAAGTATGATCCGGATGCGATAGAAGAGGCGGAAAAGCAGATACATGACTTGGAGGCGAAGACACTAAAGCATATGAGAGATATGTATAATACGATTGCCAAGGGTAGGGTTGATACTATGTTAAAGAAAGCATACAGTTGTCTGGAGAAAGGAGATTTAGCAGGAGCAGATAAGGTGCTTGACAAAAAGAGAATAGATGAGATCGCAGAACTGGCACAGCAGAGTGCAGATCGTGCAAAAGGTGAGGCGGAAAGGGCGCTCGCCTTGCATCGTGAAAAAATAAATGTACAGGAAATGCAGGAGTGTACGGAGGAAAGGATACAGATTATCAGGTCTTGCTATGAGAATATATATCAGATTGCACTTAGGAATTTTATAGGATACGAAGAAGTGCTTAACTATGCAGATTTTTTGAATGAACAGAATGATAAAAGTGCAGGAGATGTGTATAAGAGGGTTGAGTGGCTTTTTTTAATGCCAGGGGCTGATGTAGAAGAGGAAAATTGTCAAAATTATATAATGGCATAGGTATATTTTATTGTGAACAGGGGAAAGCCGCAGAAGCCGAGAGATATTACCTGAAAAGCATGGAGCTAAGAGAAAAACTATATGAGTGGAATGCCGGGAGATACGGAGGAGATTTGGCAGGTGTATATAACAATGTAGGCAGATTTTATCATCTACAGGGGAAAGCCGCAGAAGCCGAGAGATATTACCTGAAAAGTATGGAATTAATAGAAAAACTATATGAGTGGAATGCCGGGAGATACGGAGGAGATTTGGCAGGTGTATATAACAATATAGGTATATTTTATCGTGAACAGGGGAAAGCCGCAGAAGCCGAGGGATATTACCTGAAAAGCATGGAGCTAATAGACATACTATATGAGGGGAATGCCGAGAGATACGGAGGAGATTTGGCAGTTGTATATAACATATATAACAATATAGGCAGATTTTATCATCTACAGGGGAAAGCCGCAGAAACCGAGGGATATTACCTGAAAAGCATGGAGCTAATAGAAGAACTATATGAGGGGAATGCCGGGAGATACGGAGGAGATTTGGCAGGTGTATATAACAATATAGGTATATTTTATCGTGAACAGGGGAAAGCCGCAGAAGCCGAGGGATATTACCTGAAAAGCATGGAGCTAATAGAAGAACTATATGAGGGGAATGCCGGGAGATACGGAGGAGATTTGGCAGGTGTATATAACAATATAGGTATATTTTATCGTGAACAGGGGAAAGCCGCAGAAGCCGAGGGATATTACCTGAAAAGCATGGAGCTAATAGAAGAACTATATGAGGGGAATGCCGAGAGATACGGAGGAGATTTGGCAGATGTATATAACAATATAGGTATACTTTATCGTGAACAGGGGAAAGCCGCAGAAGCTGAGAGATATTACCTGAAAAGCATGGAGCTAAGAGAAAAACTATAAAAAATTATTTTTTCTCGCATGCTATACTAATTCTGTCAGAAGGAAAACAACCTTTGACACAACAATAAAAACCAAGTTATCTTAAAGTATGAGAGGAGTGTTTGTTATGAAGAAGATGAAAAAATATGTATCAATGATGTTGGTGGCTGTAATTGCTGTTCTTTCCTTTGCAGGAAATCCTGCGAAGGCGGCAAGCAAGAAGGAACCTGCAAAATACGTGAATATTAAAGAAGGAATCTATGAATTTCATTCTGCTTTAAGTACCTCAAAGGTAATAGATGTGTATGGCGGTGGTACGAAAAATGGAACGAATATAGCACTTTACACATCACACAAGGGAGATAATTAAAGATTCCGTATTGAAAAGGTACGGGACGGCTGGTATAAGATTGGCGCAATACAGTCTGACAAGGTTTTGGATGTAGCGGGAGGCAAAAAAGGAGAAGCTGTAAATATCCAACTGTGGGAGTATAATGGCTCGGATGCACAGCTTTGGCGTTTTTACAGTGCAGGTAATGGAAACTATTTTATTAAGAATAAACTGGGATATTATATCGACATATCAGGTGGAAAATCCAAAGAGGGAGCAAATATTCATGTGTATTCTTATCATTCAGGGAAGGCGCAGCAGTGGAAATTAACGAAGGTTAGTGATAGCGTTCTTGATTGGTCAAAGGTTAGGAATGAATACAAGGACAAAAGCTATTGGAACGGAAGCTATAAGGGAAGAGCGTGGCAGTGTCATGGTTTTGCCTTAACATTGGGAAGTGAGGTTACAGGAAGTGATCCGCTTAACTGGAAGAAAGCTTATAATCTGAATAATCTGAAAGCAGGAGATATAGTGCGCTTTCGGCGGGCAAAGGGTCCGCATACAATTTTGATTACTGCTGTCAGTGGAAATACAGTTACTTATGTTGACTGTAATTGGTACGCGAAAAATACTGTAAAATGGGACAATAAAATTAGCAAGGATAAGCTTACGGATAAGTTTGGAAGCTTGCAGTATGTTCTTGTTCGTCCTTAGTTATACATGTTAGCTCATGAAGCACAGAATAACAGGTAATAAAGCCTGTTGCTCTGTGCTGCTTTTTTGGTATATAACTGGGAAATGACTTATAATTTTATTTAACATACCGCCAAGAACGTGGTATAATGTTCGCGTAGACAATGAGCAGTGCCAAGACAGTCAGGAATAAACCGGCGGTTTCCGAGTTGCGCACTGTGGGGTCTATGCAAAGAATTGCGCCAACAACACATGGGGGGAATAATTTATGAAATATATAGTGAGTGGCAGTGAAATGTCACGTATTGACGAGTATACGACCAGCGTAATCGGTATACCGCAGATGGTTTTAATGGAGCGGGCAGCGCTTGCCGTGTATGATTTTATTGCGGAAAAATTTGATAATAATTCCTGCGTCCTTGTTGCAGTGGAGAGTGGCAACAATGGCGGAGACGGAATCGCCGTTGCCAGAATGCTGATGCAGGCCGGATATGACGTGGAGGTATTTTGGGTGAACGGGCTCAAGGCTGCCAGTGACGGCTTTGACAGACAGTATGCAATAGCGAAGAAGCTGAATATGAAATTTGTAGACGAGATTGTTGATTCCGGCTATGATATAGTGATAGACGGTATATTTGGTGTGGGATTATCCCGTGCGGTTACAGGTAAGCAGGCAGATGCCATCAAGGCATTAAATGATATTAATGCCTATAAGCTTGCGATTGACATTCCATCCGGTATTGATTCATACACAGGCTTTGTGCTTGGAACCGCCTTTCGTGCAGATGCAACCGTTACGTTCGGTTTTATGAAACAGGGACTTTTGTTTGCCATGGGATATGAATACGGCGGAAAGGTAACTGTGGCTGATATCGGATTTCCGACGCCGGCGGTTGATTTTGTGGGACCGAGGCTGTATACATATGATGCGGAGGATGTGGAGCGGATGCTGCCATACAGACGCTCGGATACCCATAAAGGAAATTATGGCAAGATCGGTGTGATTGGCGGAAGCAAAAATATGGCAGGAGCAGTCATGTTTGCCGCTGAAGCTGCCTATCGTATGGGATGCGGTCTGGTGCGGGTATGTACGGTGGAGGAAAATCGTGAAATCCTGCAGATGAAGCTGCCTGAGGCAATGCTTACCACCTATGATAAAGAGGATAAAAACAGCATCAGGGAGAGTATAAAGTCCGTGTGTGAGTGGTCGGATGTCCTTGCTCTCGGATCGGGCCTCGGCACGGGAGAGGATGCCGTTTATATAGTGGAAAAGATTCTTCGGAATTATGAGAAGACAATCATTCTTGATGCGGACGGATTAAATGTCGTATCGGCGGACTTGGGACTTCTGCGGAATACGCAGGCAAAGCTGATTATGACGCCTCATTTGATGGAAATGTCAAGACTGACAGGTATGCGTGTCGCCGATATAAAAGAAAATAAATACGATGTGGCGAGAGATTTCTCAAAGAAAAACGGAGTTGTGGTTGTGCTGAAGGATGCACACACAATCGTGTCAAACGGGGAGCTTTCCGCGTATATTAATACGACCGGAAATAATGGTATGGCGACAGGCGGTTCCGGCGATGTTCTGTCAGGTATCATTGCCGGGCTCTGCGGACAGGGTATGAACGGCTTTGAAGCTGCAAAGCTGGGCGTCTATATGCATGGTCTTGCCGGACAGGAGGCTGCAATCAGTAAGGGACGTTACAGCATGATTGCACGTGACATTGTAAAAAGTATAACCACAGTACTGGAAGGAGATTATTATGTTGACTAAAGATGTGGGTTATAACCGGATTTTTGCAAGGATTGATGTAGATAATATTCGTTATAATATCACAAGGATGAAATCTCTGGTTAAGCCGGATATGAAAATACTGGCGGTTATTAAAGCGGATGCTTACGGACACGGCTCGATTGCTCTGGCACAAAGGCTTGATGATCTGGCGGATTATTATGGCGTGGCAACAGTGGATGAGGCGGTTGAGCTTCGTCAGGCCGGTATTGATAAGCCGATTTTAATCATAGGATATACGGATTGTGAAGATTATGAACAGCTGCTTGCATATAATATAACACAGACGGTTTATGATGTGCGGGAATGTGAAAAGCTTTCGGCACTCGCCGTAAGCCGCGGAACGAAGGCTAAGGTCCACATTAAGGTGGATACGGGCATGTCAAGGATCGGTTTCCCGGTATCGGAGCAGGGCATTGAGGAGGCATGCAGATTAAAGGATATGCCGGGACTTGATATTGAGGGGATTTTTACACATTATGCGAAAGCGGATGAAATTGATAAAACATATGCATATGAACAGAAAAAGAAATTTCTGTATTTTATCGAAGCACTCGAGGACAGAGGAATGTCGTTCGCATTAAAGCATATTGATAACAGCGCGGGTACAATGGAGATGGATGATGATGAGTTTGATATGGTAAGACTTGGAATCGTGACGTATGGCTTATACCCATCGGAGGAAATTGACAAAGCTGTCGTCATTAAGCCTGCTATGTCATTGGTTGCCCATGTGTCTTGTGTGAAAACTCTGCCGAAGGGGATAGGCATAAGCTATGGCTGGACCTTTGTTACGAAAAGGGAAACGAGAGTTGCAACCATTACGGCGGGCTACGCAGACGGTTATCCGCGGGCACAGTCAAATCTTGGCAGGGTGATTATTCATGGACAATATGCGCCGATTATAGGCAGAGTCTGCATGGATCAGATTATGGCGGACGTAACGGATATCCCTGATGTTGCAGTAAGGGATGAAGTGATTTTGATAGGAAACGGCGGAGACGCACATATATCTGTCGAGGAGGTGGCTGCACCGGCAGCAAGCTTTAATTACGAGCTTGTTTGCAATATCAGCAGGCGTGTTCCGAGGGTATACAGAGAAAATGGTCGTGATACAATCTGTGTAAATTATCTTTTGTAGCGTATACGGCAGATGATTGTTGGAAATACTTTGATTAGTTAGCAATAACAATAGGAGTGTGAAACAATTGATCATCAGAAGAGGCGATATATATTATGCCGACCTGCGGCCTGTGATTGGCTCGGAGCAGGGAGGAGTCAGACCGGTACTTATTATACAGAATGAGGCGGGCAATAAGCACAGTTCAACAGTGATTATTGCAGCAATTACGTCACAATTACACAAGGCAAAGCTGCCGACGCATGTAGAACTTGATTCAAGGTATTGCGATATTGCAAAGGATTCTGTTATACTATTAGAACAGGTGAGAACTATAGATAAACAGAGATTGAAGGAAAAGGTGTGTCATTTGGATAATCAGATTATCAGTCGGGTGAATGAAGCGCTTAGAATCAGTCTTGAGTTATAAATAAGGAGAAAAGTAACGTATGTCCCAAAGTGGTCCCGGTAGCTTGAGAAAGCTGTTTTCAAAGAAAGCAATTGAGGAAAAGGTGGAAGAGGAAATTCTCTCTATGGTGGAGGAAGGACATGAGCAGGGTGTCATAGAAGAGAATGAGGTGGAAATGATTTCTAATATCTTTGAGTTTAGTGATAAATACGCCAAAGATATTATGACCAGCAGGCAGAAGATTATCGCAGTGGAAAATATAAGCACTGTGGATGAGGTATTGCATTTCGCCCTGGAAAACCAGTTTTCAAGATATCCTGTATATGAGGGGGATATCGACAATATCATCGGTGTTGTGCATTTGAAGGATTTGATTGCCGCTTATCTGAAGAATCCGAATACACCGGTCATGGAAATCAGGGAGGATCCGATTTTTATTCATCCGACATATAATATTTCCAAATTGCTTCAGAAGATGCAGCTGGAAAAGATACATATGTCAATTGTATTGGATGAATATGGACAGACAGAGGGACTTGTGGCTATGGAGGATATTATTGAGGAGATTGTAGGTAATATTCTGGATGAGCACGACGAGGATGAGGAGATAAGTATTCGGAAATTACATGGAGGCGCTTATCTCGTAAAAGGGGGTGCAAGTCTGGATGAGCTGGAGGATGTGATAGAGATAGAGTTCCCGGATGAGGATTTTGAAACCTTGAATGGTTTCCTGCTCTATGAATTGGGAAGGCTTCCGATGGAGGAGGAGAAGATAGAAATCATATATCAGGGTTATAAATTCACGCCGGTTAAAATATCAGACAAGATGATTACGCTTGTCAAAATAGAAAAATCAAATGAAAAAGAAGAAAATGAGGATAAGGAGTAAACAAGATGTCAGGACATTCAAAATTTGCGAACATTAAGCACAAAAAGGAGAAAAATGACGCTGCAAAGGGCAAGATATTCACGATTATCGGGCGCGAGATTGCGGTGGCTGTAAAGGAAGGCGGACCTGATCCTGCGAATAACAGCAGGCTCCGTGATGTGATAGCCAAAGCGAAGGCAAATAATATGCCGAATGACACGATTGACAGAGGGATTAAGAAGGCTGCCGGTGATGCAGGTTCTGTCAATTACGTCTCGATTACATATGAAGGATATGGACCGAGCGGCACGGCGATTATTGTAAATGCATTGACGGACAACAAAAACAGAACTGCTTCAAACGTCAGAAATGCGTTTACAAAGGGTGGCGGTAATGTAGGCACAACCGGATGCGTTTCTTTTATGTTTGATGAGAAGGGGCAGGTTATCATTGATAAGGAAGAATGCAGCATGGATGCGGACGATTTGATGATGATTGCTCTTGACGCGGGCGCTGAGGATTTTGCGGACGAGGAAGACAGCTATGAGATAATAACAAGCCCTGAGGATTTTACAGCAGTGCGCGAGGCGCTTGAGAAAGAGAACATTCCGATGGCATCGGCTGAGGTTACCATGATTCCGCAGAATTATGTCGAGCTTACCTCCGAGGAGGATATTAAGAGGATGAATCGCATACTTGATATGCTTGATGAGGATGACGATGTGCAGAGTGTGTATCATAACTGGGATGAGTAAGCATCAATAGGAACATTGGATTTTATATGAGGGAGAACTATGCCGCTTTTGTTTATTTTTATAATATGGTATAACTTTTTTGGCAGGAATAACCCCAAGATATACAGGGAGCTTTCGGATAAAGTACCGAAGATTATGGGAGCATTGATTATACTCAGTATTTTATCTTCTGCATTGCCGTCTGCACTGTCATTTTCCGTAGCTGTCATCATTGGACTGGGCGTTGCTTTCGGCCCGTTAATTTTCCTTTTCTGGCTTATCAGAAAGCTTTTGGGGAAAGATAAAGCGCGTGACCAAAAAGCAGATTATACATATTACCGGAATCATTATCAGGAGCAGTCAAGGCCGAAGACCGCGGGAACGACAGTTACGGGTTTGACGCGTTCCGTTCCGAAGCGCAGAAAGATAGTGGAGAAATTTAATAAAAAATATAATCTCAGCTTAACGGAAAAAGAGATTGACCGTATTGTGGATGCCTCTTATATGTCCAATTGCTGGGAACGGGAAATATATGATATGAACAGAGAGTATGACTCTGTATTCCAATGGTATAGCGGAGATTCCGGCTGGCTCCGGTCATATCTGCATGCTTTTCCGGTACAATCCGTATCATCGGATTTTGAACTGCAAAGGACGATTTGTCTGGACAGCTTTGACCAGATATTCCGTGATATAAATCCGGGAAATTATACGACTGTAGATGATTGTATTGACGCAATCAATCAGAGATATTTTACTTCGTTTGATGACAGCACATTTATGATTGCATACCGCTTTTTGGAGGCAAACGGCCGTCATTATGAACTGCCTCATTTGGGTGTGATGCGTAATGAGTCGGATATGGATAAATTGAAACACAAGTATGATGAAACACCGGATGCGCTTTTAAAGGAGCGAAGACGGCGGACGCAGGATAGCTGAGCCGTCTAAAGGGGGGCTGCCGCAATAGGATATATTTATATCCTATTGCGACAGCCTCTTTTTTTCTATTTCTTTCACAATTTTCTTAAGGTTGATTTTAACTTCTCCCTCTATACTGATACAATACGCTTTTGTGTGAGAGTTTCGAATGGCAAAGAAAATAAGGAGATTGTAGTTATGGACAAAAAACAGGAAACGCCGGTCAACGATGAACTGGTATTGATGCATTTGAAAGCAAGAAAAAGGCACAGGAGAAAGCTCATGGTAACGATGACGGGAATCGTTCTGGTTGTTATAGTGGTGATTGTTGTGGGTGTATCCTACGCCCGAAACCGTATTTCGGAGCAGTTTGCCTCCTCCGGCAGCAGCTCAGTGGAGACTGCGGAGGTGACTGTGGGCAGTATCAGCACGACGGTGTCGGGTTCCGGTACGCTTATGGCCGAAAATACGGAGAATGTAGAGATTCCTTTGGGTTTGGAGATAGCCGATTTTTATGTGGAGGAAGGCGACACAGTGGAGGAAGGCGATCTGATAGCGACGGTTACGGCCTCCTCTATGCTGACGGCTCTGTCAGAGCTGCAGGAGGAGTTGGACGCCATTGACGCGGAGCTGGAGGACGCCGCCGACGATGAGGTGAATTCCACGATTGCAGCTGGTGTTTCCGGTCGCGTGAAGAAAATTTATGCTGTATCCGGAGATGATGTGACGACGGCTATGTATGAGTATGGAGCTTTGATGCTGCTGTCTTTGGATGGCTATATGGCTGTGGATGTCGAGACGGATACATTGGAAGCTGGGGAATCCGTGACAGTGGAATCGAGCGGTGGGGATACATTCAGCGGAACGGTAGATAAGATCGTCGACGGAACGGCAACGATTCTTGTGACAGACAAGGGAACGGACTATGAGGATATGGTGACAGTTTATGATATGGATGGCAACCCGGCGGGGAGCGGTGCACTTTACATACACAGTCCGATGGAGGTCACAGGCTACGCCGGCACAATATCAGCGGTAAATGTGTCCGAAAACGCTTCCGTTTCTTCAGGTACAACGCTATTTTCACTGACTGATACGGAAACATCAGTAAATTATGATACTCTGCTGAAGGAGCGTGAAGAGCTTGAATACAAAATGACAGACCTGATTCGTATAAAAAAGGAGGGCGGCATCTACGCGCCTATCGCCGGTACTGTTGAGAGTCTGTCCGGCTCCCAGGACTCCTCTGTGGATCAGAACAATACGGAGGGTCAGGCTGTATCTTCGGATACTTCGACGGAACAAAGCAGCATGGGGAATCAGTCCGCCTCCTCGGATTATACAACGGTGGCGGGAATATCCCCGAATAACACCATGTCAGTTACGATAAGCGTGGACGAGTCGGATATTCTTTCCCTGAGTGAAGGCCTTGAAGCAGGTGTGACCATTGAATCCATTGGCGAGGATACCTACATGGGTTATGTTTCGGAAATCAGTACTACAGCCAACGCCGGCTCGGGAGTAACCAGCTATTCGACGATTGTGACTATTGATAAAACCGAGGATATGCTTTCCGGCATGTCTGCCACGGTAGTGATCACCATTGAGGGCGTGGATAATGCACTGTTGATTCCGGTGGATGCCCTGTACCGGACCAGATCCACCTCCTATGTGTACACCGAATATGATGAGTCAGCCGGAGAATTTAGCGGAATGGTGGAAGTAGCGACAGGGCTTTCCAACAGCAGCTATGTGGAGATTACATCGGGCCTGAGCGAAGGGGATACGGTCTATTATGCCGCATCCGATGATGACAGCAGCTTTGGCGGCATGGGCGGTGACATGGGTAGCTTCGGCGGCATGGGCGGCGATATGGGCAGAGACAATTCCGGCGGTAATATGCCGGACGGCAATTCCGGCGGAGGTATGCAGGGAATGCCGGGAAAATAACCGGGATGCAGGAAAGGTGACGGGACTATGATCGATTTAAAGGATGTTTCAAAAATTTATCTTGTTGGAGAGGAGGAGGTGCGGGCACTGGATCATGCGAGTATGCATATTTCTCAGGGAGAATTTGTTTCCATTATCGGGCCCTCCGGCAGCGGAAAGTCGACATTGATGAATATTATCGGCTGTCTGGATATAGCCGATGCGGGACTTTATATGCTGGATGGGATTCCCATTGAGGATTATACGGAAAAACAGCTGGCTCAGATACGAAACGGAAAGATTGGATTCGTGTTTCAGAGCTTCAATCTGATTGCGAAGCTGACAGCGGAGGAAAATGTGGAGCTGCCTTTGATCTATCAGGGAGTGAAGCGGGATGAGCGTAAGGAACGGGTTAGGGAAGCGTTAAGACGGGTTCAGCTGGAGAAACGCGCCAAACATCTTCCCACAGAGCTTTCCGGCGGTCAGCAGCAGCGCGTAGCCATTGCCCGGGCTATTGTTACAAGACCGTCGCTGATACTTGCGGATGAACCCACCGGGAATCTGGATACAAGGACGAGTGAGGAGATTATGACGATTTTTCATGAACTGCACGGGCAAGGGAACACCATTGTACTTATTACTCATGATGAGGAGGTGGCCGAACAGGCAACCCGAAGCATTCATATTCGTGACGGAAAAGTATCGGAGGTGACGGTATGACACAGTCCTTGAAAATGGCATTAAAGTCTATTGCCGGAAATAAGCTGCGGGCTTTTTTAACCATGCTTGGCATCATCATAGGCGTTATGGCACTGGTCGTGCTGGTGAGCCTGGTCAATGGGGCGACAAACTCTGTGACGGATGCGGTTTCAGATCTTGGCAGCAATCTGCTTACGGTCACAATTTCAGATAATAAGGGGAAACCGGTAAAGCTGGATACCCTTAAGGAATGGAGTGAGGAGGAAGGAATAGGACTTGTGGCGCCCATTGCTTCCACCACAGCAACAGGTAAATATGCTTCCACCAGCGAGAGTGTAACCGTGTACGGAACGACGGCGATGTATTTTGATGTGCAGGAACTTGAGCTTTTGCTGGGAAGATTTTTAAAAACAACTGATGTTGACAACAACAATTATGTCTGTGTAATCAATGAAACAATGGCAACAGATTTGGTCGGTTATCTTGACTGTGTGGGCATGGAAATTTCCCTTGACGGCATGAAGTTTATGGTCATCGGCGTGATGGAGGATAATGACAGCTCCCTGACTTCCGTTTTTTCATCCGGCTCCATGGTGGCGTATATTCCGTATACAACGCTGCTTCGGCTATCTGATTCCGTCAGCACAGAGATTACGGAATTCTATGTAAGTGCAGAGGAGGGAAGTACTACCGCAGCGGCGGAGGAGGCGATCACAGCCATCCTTCTGGAGAGATTCGAGGAGGATGAAGACTCCTTTGAGGTCGCGTCACAGAGCGTTCTTGAGGACACGGTCAGTGACATTACATCCGTGTTGACGATTCTGCTTGGCGGGATTGCCGCCATATCCCTTTTGGTTGGGGGCATCGGAATAATGAACATCATGCTCGTAACGGTTACAGAGAGAACGCGGGAGATAGGTGTTCGAAAAGCAATTGGCGCAAGCAGGGGCGTGATTCTCCGGCAGTTTCTGCTGGAATCGGTCGTTTTGTGCATGATCGGATGTGTCATCGGGATTGTTCTTTCATGGATGATTCTGGAGCTGGTTTCAGTGGCTGTCTCCGGTCTGAACCTTAGCTTTGAGATGGACGGTACGGTTGTGTTGATTGCGGTTGTGTTCTGTTTCCTCATTGGCGTGGTATTTGGACTTTATCCGGCAAATAAAGCTGCAAAGATGAAACCAATCGATGCCTTGCACTATGGCGGCTGACAAGGAGGATGGATATGGCAAAAAGAATTGTGATTTCTATAAAAAATAAAATTCTTTCCATGGTGAAAAAGAGAGCGTTCTATGCAGCCTGGGTGATTGTATTTTCTATTCTTCTGCTGGCAGATATCGGGTTCGGGCTGTTTGTCCATGTTCAACCCCAAACAGTCGGGGATATGGGCGACAGGACAGATATGGGTATGCCGGAAGACCTGGACATGTCAGAAATAACAGGTCATACCGGTACAGGTGAAATGCCTGATGCAGGTGGTATGCCTGATGCAGGTGAAATGCCTGATACAGGTGGTATGAATGGTCGGCCTGATATGAATGGAGCAGGAGATGACCGGGACCGGACGGCAAGAGAGAATCCCGTTGACACCCGGAGCGGAGGCTCTTTGGCTGTGCGCTTTTTGTATGCGGTGAAATCGCATTGGCTTATGATTTCTATTATACTGGCATTGTCGGATATTACCTGCATCGTGCTGCTGGTGCACCTGACAAAGAAAGAACGTACTAGACAGCTTTTGGAATTGAAGGAAAAAATGGAGGCTGACGGAGAAGTGCATCTCATCCGTAAGCCTAAAAAGGGAAACCGCCACGCATATCTAAACCGGATTGTCCCTGTTGCAGGACTGCTTTTGGCGGTTGCAGCGGTAAAGTTTATGACTAATCAACACGAACAAACGTTCTCGCGTACAGAGGCAAGCATCTATTCGGCGAAGGTGGAAACGGGAAGCATCAGTACTGTACTTCCGGGAACCGGTACGCTGGCTGAGGATATGGCGGAAACGCTGGATTTACCTGAGAATGTGGAAATTACAGAATGGTATGTTTCTAACGGAGATATCGTCGAGGAAGGAGACAGGCTCGCGAAGGTTGATAAGGTTTCCGTAATGACAGCGATTGCAGATGTCCAGGATAAGCTGGATGCATTGGACGGGAAAATGGCAGAGCATGAAGATGATGAGGTTTCAGAGGCGGTGGAGGCCACAGCGGGCGGACGAATCAAGGCAGTTTATGCCGAAGAAGATGTGAACGTTGAGGATACAATGTACGAATATGGCGCTTTAATGCTGATTTCTCTGGATGGAACCATGGCTGTATCAATTGAAACGGAGGAAGCCCTTTCCGTCGGGGATGCAGTAACAGTGACGCTTTCCGATGGCACAGAAGAGACGGGAAAGGTTGAGAGCGTTATCGGAGGCACGGCGGTTATCACGATTACGGACGATGGCCCTGCGTATGGTGATGTGGTTTCTGTGGCTGCGGAGGACGGAACGACGCTTGGCGGCGGTGAATTGTATATTCACAGCGAACTGAAGGTGACAGGCTTTATCGGAACGGTAACGGATGTATTGGTGTCTGTGGAGGATGAGATAGATGCCGGAGACCGCATGCTGACACTTGAAAATACCGAATATATTGGAGAATATGAGACGCTGGCCGATCAGCGTGCGGAGCTTGAGACGGAAATAAAAACCCTCTTCAGGCTGTATGAGGAGGAATATATTTATGCTGAGTGTGCGGGAAAAATTTCCGGTATTAGCGAGAATGATACAACGTCTGATGCGGCTGCGGGACTTCAACTGCCGGCGTCCTCAGACACGGCTGGAGACTCCTCCAATGCAGAACAGCAGCTGTCAGTGAGCTCCTGCATGATGATTACTCTTTCCGCTGCGGCAGATATGGAAGAAACAGCCGGTGGTGTGAAGGAGACAGGAGAAACCGGGGAAACAGGTGAGGCCGCTGACATTCCGACGGAAACAAGGTATATCGCCGTTGTCAATGATGTTTATTATCAAGGGATAGATATTTTGATGTGCCCCGAGACTTACGGTATGGATGGCAATATTGATCAAAGTGTGCTTGAGAGCCTTACGGACAGGATGACGGTTGCGGCGAGGCTTAAGCTGCCCGATCAGGATTCAATTTATCTGTATAAGGATGGTGAAATAACCGTCGGAAATCTGCAGGATATCCAAAGGGGATGCCTTCTGGTGCTTTGTTTTGAGGGTCAGCCTGACCTGAATACGGACGCACCTGTTGTTGAACCGGTTTCTCTTGTATATATGGAGCCGCAGGAGAAAAACTCGTCTGAGAACGGGCAGAATCAGCAGTATGAAAACAATAACGGCGTTCATGCTGACAGTGAGAATGCCGGCACGGACAGCAGCGCCGGCGGAGAGGGTATGTCAGATGGCGGCAGCGGCAAACAGGGGACGGCCGGTGGCACATCCGATGATGACCGGACTGCGGCGGCAGATGAAGCAGAAGAAAATTACAGTGTGACAGAAGTGACGTGGCTGTCTATCACACCACAGGATTCCATGTATATTACGATTTCCGTAGACGAAATGGATATTCTGGCATTGAAGGTGGGACAGGAGGCGGCCGTGACGCTGGATGCCCTTCCGGGACAGTCCTTTGACGGAGTGGTAACATCCATTGATCGGAATGGCACGAATTCAGGGGGCAGCAGCAAGTATACGGCGGTCATTACGATTGACCGCAACGAGAATATGCTTGCCGGTATGAATGCTTCCGTAAAGATTATACTGGATACAACCAATGACATACCGGTGATCCCGACAGCTGCGCTGGTGGAGGACGAGACGGGCGTGTATGTTTACACGAGGTACGATGAGGACAGCGAAACCTTCGGCGGGTTGACGGAAGTCACCACAGGTGTGTCGGACGGCGAATATGTGGAGATTACGTCCGGCCTGTCCGAGGGCAGCGAATATTGGTATTCCTGCCCTGATGTGGTCAATTACTCATCCGGCTATGCTCCCTCGGAAAACGGCGGGTTTTCACTGAATTCACTTTTTGGAGGTGAAGGAAGACGGTAAAATAGATGAGGGGCTGTCGCATTAAGACAATTTGGCAGTAGTACCGTTGCGGTTATATGTTACTGAAGCTGGACCAGATTGGAGCAGTGACGGTTGCCTTGAGAATCCTCAATGATAAACATACCGAAATACGGTATATCAGGTATCATGCCGCCCATGGTTGTGTTGAAGCCCTCGCTGATTGGCATGGAGCTGTACCACAATGATACGTCACTCCAGTCTGCCTCGTTAAAGTTTGTCAGGTCCTCGGTGGTGGTAAACTGATGAGAGGCCGAGCCGAAAGCAATATTCTGATATTCGTTAATGTCAATTTCATAGCGGTCCGGGAAAAGCTCGCTGCCCTCGCTTACAATCAGGTTTTCAATCGGATAGGCACCGACAATTTCACCCTGTGGATTATCCGGTGTGGTTTCCAGTACAAAATATGCATACATTGCGTCATCGCCTTCAATGTCATCATTGTACAGGATGCTTGACAGGAGATAACGTGTATAGTCGGAGGTGGACTCCTGCTCGGTATACATTACTTCGTACTGCTCTGATGTTGTGGCATTTTGCATGTAGATGATCTGACCGTCAAAATCGGCTGTGAGTGTGTTGGACTCGGACAATTCAACCTGATTGCTCATAGCCACAAATATATAATTGCCGGGCTGGTCTATATCAGCTCTTGAAATTACATAGTATCCCTTCTGATAGCTGCCTGACTGTTCATCTGTTAATTGCAGAGAGAAGGTCATGTCACCGTTTGCTGTCGGAATCATTGTATTCGGATCCCATTCGGCTGTCAGGGTTGCGGAGTCTGTCAGCAGTGCAGCAAAATTTGATATATAATCTGCATATCCCGTTGCAAAACCAAGTTCGTAGTACATTGGTATATAGTAGCTGGAATATTGTTTTGCATTGTATGGATAATAGATCGATACCCCGTTTGCATTTGATTCGTTTGTGTTGCTATATACAATAAAATCGGATAATGCATTTTCAAGTGCTGTGGATTCGGATAAAAATTCTGTTTTCATATTCTGTGTCAAATCCATCAGGTCAACCACATCATAGGAATATTCGCCGGTGAATTCGGACGCTATTTCCTTGGTGTTGGAACGAATACGGGAGTATTTGGTATAGGTTGCGTCATTTAATGATGCATTTGCCTGTGAAAACAGGTCATTAATTGCGGTTTCCACAGCCGCTGTCTGTGATAAATCAAGGACAGACATGGTGATGTCACTATATGAGAACAGGGATGTTGCAAAATTATCCTCCGTGGTTTCGATATAGGCATCTGCAATCTCAGTTCCGATGGCAGCACCGTCTGATAAGTCATCAATTTCGTCCATGAAACCGTAGTCCCATCCCCAGGATGGCTCAGATTCCTGTGATGCGATGAGATAATTTGCGTAAGGACTCAGTGCATTCGCGGTTTCTACGGTCGCCATCAGACAGGCATCAAATCCAATCCATTCCAGCTTGTTGCTCTCACCAAAAGGACTTGACTCAAATGCGTCAGATAATTCAATAAGGGATAAGCTGTCATCCGTCAGTTCATCATATCCGAAACCATAGAATGAACCTCCACCGTGATTCCATAGAATGACACCGTATTGCTCCGCCGGATAATTTTCATATCCATAGGTAAGAAAATCCGCTAAGGTAGATGCATCTCCCATGTTTTTTTCGTCATCCTGTTCCAATTCTACCAGCGCACCATCCTGAACAAGGAAGGTTGTGTTTGCGCCTTCCGGAATATCGGAATTGTCCCAGTTATTACTGCCGCCTGTGTATATCAGAAAATGAATCTCCTCGTCATCAAAATCAGCATTGAGAATCTCGCTGATATCCTCGGAGGCTGCACCGTAGTCACTTTCCAAATTGGAACCGACGATATACATCATTATCGTTTTGGTTCCTGTACCTCCGCCTGCGGCCGGCTCGGAGGTGGCAGGTTCCCCGGTTGTGATTTCGGTTGTTGCTTCATCTGTTGTCCTGCCGGTTGTTGTATAGTCACGTACATTGTTATTGGATACTATAACGATTACCGCAACTGCAATAATCAGGGCGATTCCTCCTGAGATTCCCGCAATCAAAGGCCATTTTTTCTTCGGCTTGACAGGGGAAGGCATCTGTGGTGCTTGGTTCATCCGGTTTGTCTGATATGGCTGGCCGGAAGCTGTGTTGTATTGGTTATTTTGATAAGCATTGTTCCGGTAGGTCTGGTTTTGGGCATACGGATACATGTTATTCTGATAAGTCTGGTTCTGATTGTATGGATTGGTACCTGCTCCGTATTGTGAATCATATTGCTGCCCGTATTGCTGCCCGTATTGCGCCCCATACTGTGCTCCGTATGTATTATTTTGATAAGGGGCGTTTTGATTTGTCTGGTTTTGGCTGCCCGCATTCTGTCCGGACTGATTCAGCCCGGCCTGGTTCTGCCCGGCTTGCGTCTGCCCGCATATAGGACATACACCATATTCGTTGAGTATATGTCCGCATTCTTTGCAGTACATAGTATCCCTCCTTACAGTAATTGTTCTGTCAAAATCTGCTGTATAAATTTTATCATATAAATGAGCATTTTGATATCTCTTTTTAAAAAATAATATTTATTGTACATGCGGTATATACGGCTTCTGATAAAGCAAATATATGAGAAAATAGACAGTGGTACATCTTGTTGTATTCTTAATGGTGATATGGTATCATAAACATATGTGTGAACGCAGTGATACAAGAGCGTGACAATAAAGGAAAAAGCAAGGATAGGAGATATAGATGAGACTGGTAATACAACGGGTGAAATATGCGAGCGTGACGGTGGATAATCATGTTATCGGCAGGATAGAACGGGGACTGCTTGTTTTTCTGGGAATAGGACATGATGATTCCAAGCTCCATGTGGAACGATTTGCGGATAAACTGCTCAAGCTGCGGATTTTTGAAGATGCAGATGGTAAGACCAATTGCAGCATACAGGATGTGGGAGGAGAGATTATGCTGGTGTCCCAATTTACGCTGTATGCCGACTGCAGGAAGGGAAACCGTCCGAGCTTCGTGAAAGCTGCGCCCCCTGTGCTTGCGGAGGAGCTATACGAATACTTTAAAGAACAATTACGGGACAAGTATGGGGCAGCTGCCTGCGGGGAGTTTGGTGCGGATATGAAGGTCGAACTGCTGAATGACGGACCGTTTACGATTGTATGGGACAGTGCGGATATGTTTTAGAGGGATAAGAGGAGCAAAAAAACGGCAATGGAGATAAAAAGGGTACAGGAGATAGGAAACAGGCTGTGTGATAATGTGTCACGTGTGATTGTCGGAAAGAAAAAAGAGATTGAGTTAATCGCCGTGGCGCTGCTTGTGGGAGGTCATGTGTTGATAGAGGATCGCCCGGGAACGGGAAAGACCATGCTGGCGAAGGCATTTGCAAAAAGCATGAGCGGTAATTTTAAACGTGTGCAGTTTACACCGGACCTTATGCCATCCGATATCACGGGCTTGAATATATTTAATCAGAAGCTTTCGTCATTTGAGCTGGTGAAGGGACCGGTGTTTACAAATGTACTGCTTGCGGATGAAATTAATCGTGCAACGCCGCGTACACAGTCGAGCTTGTTGGAGGCAATGGAGGAAAAACAGGTCACAATAGACGGCGTGACAATGCCGCTTGAGGCTCCGTTTGTCGTGTTTGCCACAGAAAATCCGATTGAGACAACGGGCACATATCCGCTTCCTGAGGCGCAGCTTGACCGTTTTACGATGAAGCTGGACATGGGGGAGAATGACAGGAAAAACGAACTGGCAATTGTTGACAGATATATTGACAGCCGGCCGCTTGCAGAGCTCGGGACGGTATGCGATATACAGGAAATATGTGATGCGCAGCAGCAGATTCCGCATGTATTTGTACATAATTGTATTCGGGAGTATATTGTTGATATTATTATGGCAACAAGAAAGAGCAGTAAGCTTGCAAATGGTGTGAGCAGCAGAGGCACGCTGGCATTGCTCAGGTGCTGTCAGGCGCATGCCGCTTTGCATGGCAGAGCATACGTGGAGCCTGATGATGTGATTGCGCTTGCACCGTATGTTTTGGGACACAGGATTATTATATATGGCGGGGGCAGCCACTATAGAAAAAATACGGAAACAATTCGGGAAATCGTGTCAGGCATTCCGGTTCCGGTAGAAAAATGGGAGATATAAATGCAGCTTGTCATTGCGATATTTGTAGCAATAATTGTATATGTGCTGCAGCAGAGATTATATGGTCGGCTGTGGGATAAAAATCTGAAGGTATGTATTGATTTTCATGATTCTTATGTGGCGTGCGGAGAGAAAACATATTTGACGGAAACGATATACAATGCAAAGTTTTTGCCGCTTCCGGTTTTTCATGTCAAATTCTTTACCGACCGCAGCTTGCAGTTTCCGGATTATGAAAATGCGGCTGTTACAGACTCGTATCACAGGAATGACGTGTTTTCGGTGATGGGAAATCAGAAAATAACCAGAACGCTGGAATTTTATTCGGAAAGACGAGGATTTTATACGATCGAAGGGACCGATGTGATTGCCAGAGATTTTTTCATGACGCGCAGCTTCGCCAGACATATCAAAAACCAATCGGAATTGTATGTATTTCCGGGAAAATATGCGGATGCGGACTTTGATGTGCTGTGTCATAACCTGATGGGGGATATAGAGATAAGACGTGCGCTTGCGGAGGATCCGTATACCTTTCGCGGAATTCGTGATTATGACCGTACCTGTAATATGGGAAGAATCAACTGGAAGGCGACTGCAAAAACCGGAGATATGAAGGTGAATATATACGGGCACAGTGCCGAGCAGAGAATAAAAATATTATTGAATATGGAGCCGCAGGTAATGCTTAAAGTAGAGTACATGCAGGAAATAAGTATTAAGCTTGCCAGTTCCATAGCAAGGTATCTTTTAAATGCACATATTTCTGTTATGCTGGCTTCAAACGGTACAGATAAAATCACCGGTGAGGCAGGCACAGTGGAGGCAGGCGCGGCGTTGGACCACATGATATCTGTAGATAAATATCTGGCGCGCATCACGGATAATGCAGGTCTCGATATATTTATGGAGATGCTTAACAGGGAGATTGCCGAACAGGACACAAATATTTCCTATGTGATTGTTTCTCCGTATTGCAAAGAGGATTTATTGATTAAGCTTGATTATCTGGTGAGCATGGGAACAGATGTCAGTATGGTGGTTCCGTATTATGATATTCAGACACCGAACGACAGCCGGAGCTATATACATAATTGGGAGGTTAAGCTGGATGAAGCATAACGTTGAGATAATGAGAAGAATACTGCGGTTTGGATATGAGACCCTTTTTTCCGTACTGCTTATGGAATTTTTTTTGATTATCTTTATTCAGGAAAAACCGTCATTTTATGGGATGTTTATTGTGCTGGGACTGTATCTTATATCATATCTGGCGAGGGAGTGGAGCACGAATATATTGATTTTGCTGCTCTGCCACGTTATACCCGTCGGCATAATGGGGCTGATGCCTGTCAGCAGGGGATTTTTGGTTATCTGTATCCTGTTGTCCTGCTATCTTTTTGACACGGCTTATCTGTATGTGCGCGGGCATGCGGTATTAAAACCGATGACTGATTTCCCTTGGGCGACGTTTTTAATCAGTTTTGTTATATACCTGTATGGATATTTTACAAAGAGTGACAAAATCGTATTCAGTGCATATATCATACCTGTTATTTTGATATTTATATATCTGGCAAGCATATATTTGGATGGACTAAAGGGATATCTGGAAGCGACAAAAGATGTGGGAGATATTCCGGTTCGGAAAATCGTGTTGACAAACACGGTTATTGTGGCCGTTATTATGATAATTTTGCTGGCGGCTATGATACTGTGCAGGGCGCTTGACTTCAGCATTATATTGAAAAGATTGGGCCGGGCTGCGGCGGCAGTGCTGCGCGTGGTTTGGCTGGTGTTGTCTTTCTTCGGCTCTGTTATCAGCAGCATGATTACCACCGGGAAAAGCAATCTGAGCAAGTATGGCAATTACTATGGACAACAGCTCGGCGCGGAGGCAGGAAAAATCGGAAGCATAATGGAGGCTGTGCTGAAATTTGCGCTGCTTGTGCTTGCGGTTTATCTGTTCTGCCGGCTGATGAAGCGGCTGCTTCGCCTTGTGCTTGCGAATATCCGTCAGGAAAATGATGTCGTGGAGACGGTAAAGCTTCCGGTCCGCAAAAAAATAATATATGAGATGATTGCTCATGAACGTCCGCATAATCTGACAGCCGAGGAAAAAATCAGACGTCTGTACCGCAACAGGATGTTAAAGTATCGTTATGATATTTCCCTGAGCGAGTATAAGACCGGCAGGGAATTAGAGCAGGAGGTACAGGAACAGAATATAGGTGATGTGCATGCTTTGACCGATATCTATGCAGATGTACGGTATGGCGGTATTAAACCGGATAAACAGCTGTTAAAAAAAATGAAAGTATTTGCGCGCAGGTGAGTGTGTGAAATTTTAGTGGGTAAATTATAAATTATATGACAGAAAAGAGTTTATCAAGAAAAGATAAGCTCTTTTTTTGTTGGAAAAGAGGAGGTTTTATTATGTCAAAAACAATAGCAGTATGTAACCAGAAAGGCGGTGTCGGAAAGACTACCACAGCTGTTAATCTCGGGATTGGATTAGCAAGAATGAATTATAAGGTATTAATGATTGATGCTGATCCACAGGCAGACATGACAACATGTCTTGGATGTCAGGATAAGGATGAGCTGCCCAATACATTTGCCAGATTGATGAGAGAATACACTAATGACAATGAAGTGGAAGTCAGAGAAGCAATCATACATCATGACGAGGGAGTTGATTTTATACCCTCAAACATTGAACTGTCGAGTTTGGAAATGCAGCTTGTAACTGCAATGAGCAGAGAAAGAGTAATGAGAAATTTACTTGCCAAGGTTAAGGATGATTATGATTATATCGTTATTGACTGTATGCCAAGCCTGGGAATGATAACCATAAATTCACTTACGGCTGCAGACAGTGTAATTATTCCCGTGCAGGCTCAGTATCTCTCGGCGATGGGAATGATGCAGCTTGTGCAGACAATAGGAAGAGTAAAAAAACACATGAATCAGGAGCTTAATATAGATGGCCTGCTGATAACACTTTCAAACGGTCGTGACAACTTATCAAAGGATGTCGCAAAAACAATAAAAGACGGATATGGGGAACTGCTCAATGTTTACGATACCATTATTCCGAGCGGCGTTGCTGCAGCATATGCATCTACAACCGGGAAAAGTGTATATAGTTTCGACAGCCACAGTAATGTGGCACAGGCATATATGCAGTTTGTCAGAGAATTTACCGGCAGGGATGCATACACGATGGAAAACATACCGGTAAGCGAAATAAGGAATCGTGGGTTTGGAATGTATTCCATCCTTAATTACAACAGACTGGCCGTTTCAATCGCTAAAGACGGACTGCGAGAACCCATTGAAGCTTATAGGACTCCATCTGGAGAAATAGAATTGATAGATGGTTGGAGACGTCTTAAAGCATGTGAAGTTCTGGGGTTAGAGAATATTCAGGTTAAATTATATAATGTAACACCGGAGCGGGCTGACAGATTAAGAAGCATCAAAAATTTCACCTATGCAAATGAAGAAGATGAAAACCATAAAACGCAGGAGCAGGATAAAGAGAAAGGAAAGGAGATGATTTAATGGCTGATTGGAAAAGCAGCTTAACATTAGGTATTGATGATTTATTCTCAACCCAGGACATGAGGGATAACGGCGAGATTAAAACAGTAAAAATTGATGATATCATTCCATTCAAGCAGCACACGTTTAAGGTCAGGCACGATGAAAAACTAAATGAGCTTGCAAACTCCATCAAAGAGAATGGAATCCTGGTACCGGCGATAGCCTTTCGGAATGAGGATGACCAGATAGAGCTTATATCCGGTCACAGAAGAATGGCAGCCAGCGAGATAATCGGAAATAACACAATGCCTGTTATCATCAAAAATATTGACCGGGACACGGCAACAATCATCATGGGAGAAACGAATCTCCAATCAAGGGAGGAAATCCTGCCATCCGAGAAAGCATTTACCTACAAAGCGATGTATGATGCAATGAAGCGGCAGGGCAAACGTACAGATTTAACTTTGTCCCCAGTGGGGACAAAGTTGCGGAGCGATGCTGAGTTTGCGGAAAAGGTGGGCGAAAGCCGAAATCAAATTCAGAGGTATATCCGTCTTACAAATCTGATACCTGAATTATTAGACCTTGTGGATGCTAAGGTTATGGCATTAAGACCGGCTGTTGAAATAAGCTATCTGGACAGTATCAGTCAAAGACATATTTACGAGTTTTACAAAGAGGGGGAGGTGAGAGATGAAGACGGAAACATTAAGACAGTCGGTACACTGCCATCGCTGGCTCAGGCAAAGGAAATGAAAGAGAAGAGAAAGGAGCTTGACGAAGAAGTCATTTATGAGCTGCTGCAGACTGACAAACCAAACCAGAAAGAAAAATTAATTTTTAAGAGTGACAGGCTTCTCAACTATCGGAAACAGCATGATATCACGGATGATGCTCTGGAAGACAGGATAATCAAAGCATTGGACTTCTACGATAAGTATGCATCTAAGATTAATGACAGAAAAAATGAAAGAGAACGAAACATGTAAGGAGGACGAAAAATGAATAAGGTAATATTAATGGGACGTCTGGTGAGAGATCCGAATGTGAGGTATTCACAGGGGACGGAGCCGATGGCAATCGCACGATATTCACTTGCCGTTGACAGAAGATATCAGAAAAATAACACAGGAGATGAACAGACAGCTGATTTCATCTCCTGTGTTGCGTTTGGGAAAGCCGGTGAGTTTGCTGAGAAGTACCTAAGACAGGGTATGAAGATTGCAGTCACCGGCAGAATCCAGACAGGAAGTTACACGAATAAGGAGGGGAATAAGATATATACAACAGATGTTGTTGTTGAGGAACAGGAGTTTGCCGAGGGAATGGAGAAATGCGTCAACAAGCCGGCCATTACGGAGATTGAGAGAGCCAAGAAGGCCAACAGGAGGTAAGGATGGAAAAGAAGGCAATAAAGTGTTCTGAATGTGAGCATTGCAAAGGATATAGACCATACGGAAATACTAGGAGTCATTTTTCGTGTGAGCATCCGGATGGAGAGTATATCAGAAAATATTATAAAGAACACAAGATAAAGAAGATGGAGGGGTTTATTGGATTTGGAAAGCCATTCAGCGAAACAGTTCCTATCAAAACTTCTCCGGCGTGGTGCCCTAAAAAGAAGGGGTGATAGGATGGCACGAAATTTTATGTATATGTATGAGAGGATATTGAAAGAGCAGAACGCTATGGATAGGGGGTTTGGAAAGCTGAATATCAATGGCAGACAGACAGCTCTTTCAGGCATTAATGACAGAACGGGCACAGCAGAAAAATGTATCGGTAAAAACACATGATGGAATGGAAAGGGAGAGATAGCATGACGTTGGATGAAATCCAGAAAAACTATATCAGTGAGCCTGACGGAGCGTGGAGGGAGCAACTGACTGAAGAAGGAAAACGGATAGTGACAGAGATGGATAACAGCCGCATTGGCAGACTGGTAAGGTTATTACAAATGGTATCGGAAAGCGGGGTGAATAAGTATGGTAAAAGTTGAATTTGAAGAGTATGCCGTACAGTCTGAAAGACTGGCGAGATATGCAGAAGCAGCCGGGAAGCTGAAAGAAGACAAAGACACAACAAAGAATAAGGGGGAAGAATAGGATGGATTATGAAGCGTTTAAAAACTATATACGGGATAACATCTCTGATAGAATGTTATTCTGTGATGTTGAGGAAATACGGTTTGTAACAACCAGAAGAGGTGAGGGAATCTGTATCAAGGAAAGAGATACGGAAGTTACTCCGGTCATATATCTGGAAAATTATTACAATCAGTATATTGCCGGTGCGGACATGGATGACATTATGAACGGCATGGCGGCTGTATACAGAGAGGGGGCACGTACCGTAATCAGGCATAATGAGTTCAGCGGTAACACATACAGCCGGTCAAATCTGTTTCTGCGTGCACTGAACTATGAAAACAACAAGGCATTTCTGAAAAACAGCATCTATGAAAAAATGGGAGATATAGCGATTGAAGTCAGATACATCATGATGGAGGATGAAAACGGCATAGCTTCAGCCTCAGTCGGCAATGCGGATATAGCAAGATGGGGCGTGTCAAGAAAGGAAATATTTGAACAGGCAAGGGAAAACACACCGGAGCTTTTCCCAATCAGGTATGCACCAGTGGAAGAAATGCTGTCTGCAATGACCGGTGAGGAGATGCCGGATATCGGAATGACGCTGCTGGTTGTTACGAACCAAAGAGGATGCAACGGTGCCGCTTATATTGCTTATCCCGAGCTGATAGACAGTATATTGCAGCAGTATGGGATAGAGGGCAACTGCTATATTTTCCCAAGCAGCATACATGAAATACTGGTATTGCCGGAAGATGACAATGCTCTTGACTATTTTTCGTTTGTAGTCCGTGACATCAATATGCATGAAGTAAGCAGAGAAGATTTCCTGTCGGACAACATCTACAAATTTGATGCTCAGGAAAAGAAAATCACACAGCTTACGGATGTGCACAGAGAGAAAACAAGAGAACGTGAAAATGAAAAGGAACGCTAGTATCTGTTAAGATTGCTGCGGCGGTACCCCGGCAGGCAGAGGGACGGGCACGGTGAAAGAAAGCTGCGGTGCGGCTGTCAGTCCGTGTTCGTGATGTCGCCGGTTCGATTCCGGCCCGCCACAGATAAAGAATCAGGAGGAAGAAGAATGAGTAAGAATATACCGCAGATATTTAACAAGGAATGGAATTTGATGGAGATTATATGGGATAATCCTGACGGAGACGGAATAACAATGAGAAAGCTCGTGAAGCTGGGAGCAGAGACATGCGATTGGAAGCGTACAACAGTATATACGATGGTAAGCCGCTTGAGAGAGAGAGGCATTGTTACATGGAACACTGAAACAAGCAGATTGGTTTTTGCAAATTACACAAAGGAAGAGATGCGTCAGGATATTCTGCAGAAGTTCATAGATAAGTTTTATGACGGTGACAAGAAAGCGTGTATGGAGGATTTACAGAAGAAAAACTAAACATGAAACAGACCAAGGGAACGAGCCGAAAAGGAACGTTCCTTTTTTCGTGGAAAATTGAAAATAAAATGGAGGATAAATGATAAACGGAGAATTAATAGTAGACAACTTCGCCAGAGGCGGCGGTGCCAGCACCGGCATAGAAATAGCAACAGGAATCAGTGTTGATATAGCAATCAATCATGATCCGGAAGCAATCAGGATGCATAAGACAAATCATCCGAACACGAAACATTACTGCGAGAGCGTGTGGAATGTAGATCCCGTGGAAGTTTGTAACGGTCATCCGGTAGGTTTGGCGTGGTTTTCACCGGACTGTAAGCATTTCTCTAAGGCAAAAGGCGGCAAGCCCAAGGATAAGAATATCAGAGGCCTTGCGTGGGTAGCTCTTAGATGGGCGGGCAAGGTCAGACCGAGAGTAATCATGCTTGAAAATGTTGAGGAATTTAAGACCTGGGGACCACTCAACAGGAGCCACAGACCAATTAAGGCAAAGCAAGGTGTTACTTTTTGTAAGTTTGTAAGTCAGATGGAAGCGTTGGGATATGAGGTAGAGTTCAGGGAACTTGTGGCAGCGGACTACGGAGCGCCTACTATGCGCAAGAGATTCTTCCTGATTGCAAGATGTGATGGGAAGCCTATTATCTGGCCGAAGCCGACACATGCACCTGCAGACAGTGTACAGGTTAAAGCAGGATTGTTAAAGCCTTATGTCGGGGCATATACACAGATAGATTTTTCTCTGCCATGTCCGTCCATTTTTGATACAGCCGAGGAAATCAAAAAGAAATATGGAATACGAGCGGTGCGTCCGCTTGCACCAAAGACAATGGAAAGAATTGCAAAAGGACTAAAGAAATTTGTGATTGATAATCCGGAGCCATTCATTGTGCAGAATAAACACTGCGTAGTAGAAGACAAACTTGCACCTTACATTATGTGTAATAACGAGAATAACACTGGTGCAAGCGTGGGGACACCATTACCAACAATTACAACAGGGAACCGCAACTTTGTTGTAGCTCCGACATTGATACAGTATCATTCGGAGACGACAAGGGGAGATGTCCGTGGTCAGAAGATTAATGAACCACTTATGACAGTAGACTCTTCCAACCGATACGGACTGGTCAGTGCATTTATCCAGAAGTATTTTAACGGCGGATATACCGGAGCAGGAGAGAAAGTTGAAAATCCTCTTCGGACAATAACAGCAACAGACCATAACAGCATATGTGCAGTTCATCTCATCCAGATGAATAACCATTGTGATGGCAGGGACATTACTGAGCCGATTCCTACTATAACGGCTGGAGACGGACATTTTGGAGAGAACAGAGTGTTTTTAATTAAATACTACGGACAAGGTATTGGACAGGATATCAAGGAACCTCTGGACACCGTGACGGCTAATGACCGATTCGGGCTTATAACGATACAGGGTGTTGATTATGTAATTAATGATATCGGTCTCCGGATGCTGGAACCAAAAGAACTATATGGGTGCCAGGGATTCCCAGAGGATTACATTATTGACCATGACTACACAGGTAATGATTATCCCAGAAGTGAACAGGTAAGGCGATGCGGCAATGCGGTATGTCCGCCTATTCCGGCTGCACTGGTAAAGGCAAATCTGCCGGAGATGTGCGTTGCAGAACGTATGAAAAAGATGAGAATCGGTGAAGAGCAGAGCGGACAGCTCCGGTTTATATAAAAAAATGTATATTTTTTTTGATTCGCACATTTGCATAAAAATGTACATTGTGCTATTCTATCCTTAGAAACAGGTGATTTATAAATCAGTAAATCAAAGGGGGCATTATTATGAAGAAGAAAAATATAATCATAACAGTCGCAGCTGCGCTGGCTGCAGGAGCTGCCGGATTCGGGATATATGCAGTCAATAACATGCTCCCGGCTGAGGCGGCAGCAACGGAGTATACGGCAGACCGGATGATATTAAGTGAAGGGACAAAGCCAGAAGAAACAGAGAGCATGCTGGCGGAAATAATCGGAACCGGATATATGGATATGGCAGCTGCAGATGAGGGAACAGAACAACCGGCCGAAACAGGAAGTATCACAGGAAATACCGAACCGGATGCTGATACTCCGGATGGGGATAAGGAAGATAATAAGCCGTCAGGGACAGTGACGGGGAACACGGCCGGAGGAAGCAGCGGCACGGGAGCTGCAGCAGGAGATACCGGGAGCGGCACAGGTACACAGATAAGCGGCAATGGCAGCTCATCCACACCGGCTGCTCCGGCATCAACAACCGGCTCTGCCGCCGGAACGGAATCCGGAAACGGAAATCATGCAGGGCAGACATGGCATGAACCGGTATATGAGAATGTATGGGTTGTGGATGAGGAAGCATGGACAGAAACCTATCCGGTGTATGAGACCAGAGTGAGAATTGTGTGTTATGGATGTGGATGTTATATGTATACACAAGATGAGGTATCTAATCATCCATGTTTGGCGGGCTATTATGATGAAACATATCAAGTTCAAGTAGGAACCGAAACGGAGTCGCATCCTGAGGTGGGACACTGGGAACAGAAGCTTGTTAAAGACGGGTACTGGGAATAAAAAAGATATAAATAAAAGCATGAGGTGAAGCCAAATGAATGAATTTCTATACTGCAAGATGAAATGTGAAAAAGCCGGACACGAAATCATGAATGTATTTTTGTACCTTTTTCTGGGCACTTTTTGTGGTATTTTATTTATTAATTTCATGGAAAGTTTGGGTGGGGACACATCAAGTTATAGAGATAAAATAATTAATATATTGTTGGTCACCCCGATACCATATGGAGTAAGAAAAACATGGAAGTCACTCTTTGTGCTTAGAAGCGGTGGACCAGAACAATGGTTTCTGTGGATTTTTTACCTTGTAATTAAACTTGTTATAGCACTTTTCTATGGGATATTTGGTTTAACGATAGGACTAATAGGTAATATTATTGTTTTTATAATTTATAAAAATAAAATGAAAAGCCTTGAGAAGAAACAACAGATATATTTGTACAGTAACAATCAGTCAATGCCAACAAACGGTATAAATACAAATCAGTATTGGCAATAATATAAGTAAGAGATATTAAATTCAGATTTGTCTCCGGAGGAGACTATATATAAAATAATAACGAAAGCAAAAGGAACGAGCCGAAAAGGAACGTTCCTTTTTCTATGCCGAAAATTATACCCCTTAAGGGTTTTACATAGATATCATATTTTAAAAGGAGGAAAGAAGATTGCTAAAAAAAAGAATAGTAGCAATGATACTGACAGCGGTTATGACAATAACGGCTGTCAATTTTTTGCCCGGAAATGCAAGGGCAGAAGAGCAAGCGCAAGTCGAAGTAACAACAGAAGCAGCAACACAGACAGCAACAGACACGGATGCAGAACCGGGCACGGATGCAGAACCGGACACAAATGCAGAACCGGTAGAACCGATTTCGGAACCCACTGAACCGATTTTGGATTATGACGAACTTCCGATTGTCGGGCTTGTACCGGGAGGCTCAGGAACAGTCAGGGTTACGGCACTCAATACGGCAACGGCATCAGGAAGCTCATTCAGCTCGTTTTCGCTGTCAAACGGCTGTATCGGATTCTGCACGAACCACGAAGGACGTGCAATCGGAAGCGAAGACGGGGAAATAAACACATACGATTATGCTTATTTTCCGCTTGAATCATCCCAGGTCGGTCTGTCGGCAGACGCACAGAAATATGTAAGGCGGATACTGTATTACGGATATAAAGGACTTGGAAACCAGCTGTCGGCTTATTCGGCAAATGACCAGACAGCGTATACGGTTGACGCGATGCAGTGGGCAGTCACGGGAACCTCATATCTTGGAGGGAACAACCCGCTGATCAACATTGCGAGGGATTACGCGGATCCTCCGTCGTCATCCATGAGCTTTACGGCTGACTCATGGAACGCATCCGCAGATTCAGCGGCGGGGAGGCAGAAGACAGGCAGCATTACATTTACTGCAGACGTGCGCGTCAACTGTGACCTTACGCTCGCTTCAGGAATGGAGCTTTATTTTGTGTCAAGCAATGCATCAAAACAGCTCAATACGGCAAATACGGGGACAGTCACTATCACCGGCGGGGATGTATTTTATCTTACCATGCCGGAGAGCACAGACCTCGATTGGACAGGTTCCGTGTCGGCGCAGTTTATGACAAGCGTGTATGAGGTACATTCGGACTCATGGGCACGTACCGGCTCCGGAGTACAGGGCATCATGTTTGCTGCAACGGGGAGCAATACGGCGTCGTTTACGGTCAGCTTTGCAGAGCAGTCCGGCTGCATGGAGCTTTATAAGACATCATCAAATCCGGACGTGACGGACGGGAATACATGCTATTCCCTGAAAGATGCAGAATACACCCTGTATCAGAGCAGGGCAGATGCAGCATATAACAGGAATCCGGTCAGGACACTTGTAACAGATGCAAACGGTTATGCAGCAGCGGATGACCTTGCAATCGGAACATATTATCTGAAGGAAACAAAGGCGCCGAAAGGTTACTATCTTGATTATACAACCTATACGGTAACAATTACTGCAGCAAACACAGCAGACAACAGGGTGCATCTGAATGTATCGGATACACCGTCCATGGATCCGGTCAGAGTACTTCTTACAAAACAGGGAGAGGATGGAACGAAGCTTGCAGATGCAGAATATACAATAAAGTATTATACGGAGCAGATGGATACGGAACCGGCGCAGTCAGGTTATACGGCAGAGCGGTCTTGGGTGTTTAAAACGGATGAAGATGGAAGAATAACAATTGATGGACAACATAAATTAACTGGAGATGATTTTTATGTAAATGCTTTAGGTGTAGCTATGTTACCATCCGGAACAATCACCATTCAGGAAACCAAGGCGCCAGAGGGCTATCTGCTGGATGATACGATATATGTCAGAAAAATAGTTCCCGGTGTTGATCCCGGTTCTGTATCCGCATACAACGCACCTGCTGTCACGGAATATGAAATTCGTGGTGACCTTTCTTTTACAAAAAAGGATGCAGATACTAACGAGCCAATAGGAAATGTGAAGTTTTCCATCACGGATGAAAACGGCGAAAGCTACACTGTATGGACAGACGAAAATGGTTATTACTCAACCGCATCCGCACATATTCCACACAGCAGAAATACGAATAGCGGAAATGTCGGTTCTGGTGTATGGTTCGGCTCTGAATCGGTGGATGACAGCAAAGGAGCACTGCCATATGGCACATATACGATAAAAGAGCAGCGGTGTGATGCAAATAAGAATAAGTATAAAGACCTTGCGGCGTTTACAGTTACCATTACGGAAAATTCAACAGTTGTTAATTATGGGGATGTGTTCAATGAGAAATTCCCATCGATGCGGACAACAGTAAAGGATTCCGTCACCGGCACAAACATGGCCGCACCGGATGGGGAGATAACCGCCGTTGATACGGTACACCTTGACGGACTCGAAATCGGACACAGTTATACGCTGACAGGTTATCCGGTTGATAAGGAGACTGCAGAGCAGTTAAAGAATGGTGACGGTAACATCGAAGAAACCGTGACATTTACCGCAGATGCAGAGGTGATGGATGTAGATGTAAGCTACCTGATTCAGACCGGGGGACTTGCCGGAAAGGATATTGTATTTTACGAGTATCTGTATGATGCGGCATATCCGGATGAGCTTATCACAGGCCATGAGAATATCAATGATGAAGGGCAGACGCTGCATTTTCCGGAGATCCACACAACGGCAAGGCTGCAGACTGAAATTGATACATCAGAACCCCTCGGGGTAATAAAAATAATCGATACGGTGTATTACAGCAGCCTGGTGCCGGGCAGAACATATACCTTAACCGGCACGGTCATGAACAGGGACACGGATGAGCCGTGGCTGGTGGATGGGGAGCCTGTAACAGTAACACAGGAATTTACTCCTCTTACGGAGACCGGATGTGTTGACGTCGCATTTACGTTTGACGCTGCAGGTCTTTCCGGGAAGGATATCGTTATTTTTGAGGAGCTTTACCATGACGGGAAGCTGATTGCCGTCCATGCGGATATCAATGATGAGGGGCAGACAATTAATCTTCCGCCGTATACACCGCCTGACACACCGAAAACGGGAGACGGCACGCCGGTTAAAATAATCATGGTACCTGCAGTTATTTCACTCATCGGTATAACCGCATTAATCCTGATAAGAAAAAGGAAAGATAAATAAGAACTGGCATAAAGGCATCCGTGAGGGTGCCTTTATGCGTTGGTTCAGGGAAAGGAGGCAGAGGAATGGATAAAAAAGACAGAATGGCAGAGATTACGGAGCAGCTTGAACAGGGTGTTAAGGATTTCTTCACGTCGGAGAAATTCATACGGTATCTGGATATCATGAGCAGGTTCCACAGCTATTCATTGAATAATCAGATACTGATTGCCACCCAGAAGCCGGAAGCAACATATGTTGCCGGATATAATTCCTGGATAAAAAATTTTGACCGCCATGTGAAAAGAAATGAAACCGGAATCAGGATTCTTGCACCGCAGAAGCATCAGATTGAAATCGAGACTGACCGTGTGGATGAGAGCGGCAATGCCATCAGGGAAAAGCGTGAAATCATTTCCTTCCGGCCGGTTACCGTATTTGACGTAAGCCAGACAGAGGGAAAGGAGCTGCCGGAGCTTGTCAGGGAATTAAACGGTGATGTTGCGAATTACAATACGATGATGGAGGCTGTTGCCGTGGCTGCACCATTCCACATTAACATACAGGAAATTACAGGTGAGGCAAAGGGCTGGTGTGACTATGTATCTGAAAACATTGTGATAAAAGCAGGAATGAGTGAGCTGCAGACGATTAAGACGGCCATACATGAGACGGCACACGCAAGGGTGCATTTCATGGATGACATAAAGGAGCGTGCAGCAAAGGAAGTGGAAGCCGAGGGCTGTGCGTATGCGGTATGCAAACATTTTGGACTTGACACAAGCGACTACAGCTTCGGATATGTCGCCGCATGGGCACAGGGACAGCCGGAGGAAAGCTTAAAACGGAGCATGCGGACGATTCATGAGGAAGCAGGGAATATCATAGACATCATTGAAAACCACTTCGCAGAAAAAGAAAGGATGCTTGACGGTGTCAGACCGAAGGAGCTTGAAGACGCTGCTAAGGAAAAGGTGGAGGATGTTTTAAATGAGCTGATGCCGTTTTCTGATGCGGAGGCCGTAAGTGCAAGATTTTATGGCAGCTATAAGCTCCCGGGGGAGCCGAGGGTTGCAAAGGTCATGGTGGAATATACCGGGGACGAAAGGGAGGATGACGTATTTAATGCCGTCACGGAAAATCCCGTCAGCGTAAACGGCATAAAGCTTGACATTAATCCGATACGTCCGGACAAGTCGGGAAACACGGCGGATTACTACAGGGAGGTAAAACGGTTTGAACGGGCTGAGATGGAAGATGATACATGGCCGATGATAACCGTAACCTACAGCTCCTGTAAGCAGATTGTGACGGGAAGGCAGATGAGCATATATGAAGCCGTGTCTGTCATTGACAAAGTCGATGAAAGGCTGTCACAGGAAAGCTTAAAGGGAAACTTCTTAAGAATCAATGTCAGCTATACATATGCCGGAAGAAAGGAAGAACAGACGGATGTGGTCATACTCGGAGAGGGCAGGAGAAACTTCTTAGACTATCTCAATATATCTGCAGACGTAAACAGGTATATGCACCGGCACATACAGATTCTTGACACGGTGGACGCAGCAAAAAGCACGCTGTCAAAAGGAAGCCGGACGGCAGGCATGTATGAGGATATGATGCTTGAATGGGCAGAGGCTGCAAGGCGTGAGCTGAATTACAATGTTGAGCCGGAGATTTCAAAACCGCCGGAGCTGTATTCAGGGATTAAGACACATGAAAACTGGGAAATGCTGAGGTGATGATATGAGAGGATTAAATGGTTTTACAATTGAGGAAACAAATCTTGTGGCAATGTTTGAAAGATGTGATAACAGGATAAGGCTTATGAAGCTGATTGCAGAATATGACGGCTTTGATGATGAAAGCCGGCGTACCGCTGCATCCGTTATGGATAAGCTTGCACGGATGACGGATGAGGCATACAACGATACGCCATTTGAAGCAGCATTATGAAGGGGGGATATATATGCCATGGATTCCGCCTGAGGTTGTAAAAAAAGCAAAAGAAATGGACCTGCTTACTTATTTTATGAATTACAGGCCGGACGAGCTGGTTAAGGTAGGCAGGGAATATAAGACGAAAGCACATGGAAGTCTCCGGATTTCAAACGGAAAGTGGATGTGGTTTTCGCAGAACATCGGAGGCCGGACGGCGCTTGATTATCTGATTCATGTGGAGAACATGACCTTTCAGGATGCCGTGGAAGAGATAACGGGCGACATAGAAAGAGCCGCCCCGTTATATGTGAAGGAGCCGGAATACATGAAAAAAGAGCTTGTTCCCCCGGATGAGAGCCAGCGCATCAATGAGATGGTCTATTACTTAAGGGATGTAAGAAAGATAGACCTTGACATCATCTATGATGAGTATAACAGGGAGAATCTGTACCAGACGAAGAATTATAACAATGTTGCATTTGTCGGAAGAAACAGGGATGGCGAGGTAAAGCTTATCACCCTGAGAGGAACAAGGGGTGATTTTAAGAATACGGTTGCCGGATCCGACCGGAACTATCCGTATAAGATTATGAGCAGTACAAGACAAAACAGGGGTGTGCATATATTTGAGGCACCCATCGATGCGTTATCGTATGCGACGCTCATGAAGGGAAGGGGGATTGATTACCGGCAGCACAACTTTCTTTCCTTATGCGGTGTCACGCCGCCGGGGAAGGACGGTCCGGGCAGGGCTCCAACGGCCATTGACACTTATTTAAAGGATTATCCTTATACGGACATGGTCATTCTGCATCTTGACAATGATGCGGCAGGAAGAAACGCCTCAAAAGTGATAACAGATGTTCTTTCTGCCCGTGGCATTAAGGTTTATGACCAGCCGCCGCCGGAGGGGTACAAGGACTGTAACGATTATCTGATATACGGGGAACCGCAGCTTAAGAGGATGCTGCAGAACAGAAAGAACATGGGTAAAGAGGAGGTGACAAGAACGTGATAAAAAGAAAGGTAATCAATAAGCATTACCAGTTCACAGAGTATGAATACGCAAGGCTTAAGGAGCTTACGGCTAAATCCGGCAGAAAGGAAGTGGATGTCATTCGTGATTTGATACTTGACGGGGACATCATAGAAGCTCCCGGTCCGGAGTTTTATGAGGCGATTAACCAGATACGGGCAGTCGGTGTCAACATAAACCAGATTGCACATATTGCGAATGCCACAGGCATCATTGACGCAGAATCATACAAAAAAGAAGCGGAGAAGCTTGACAGGCTTGCGGCAGACTTAAAAAGAATAGCCCTACAGCCGTCCTTACACAAGGACATGGAGAGACTTGACACATATCTGGAATATGCCGTATTTGAAACGATTGCGGAAGACAAGGAATGTTTAAGAATAAGATATGAAATAAAGGATCTTTTTGACGGCACGTTTATGAAGAGGCGGCAGCGGCAGGGAGGGATGGATGGTGGCGACAACGAAGATCTGGCCGATCAGGGATAACGAGGGTAAGCAGATGGGAAGCGTTTCCGGAAAGATCAATCTGGTGCTTCGCTATGTCGAAGACGAAAACAAGACAAAGGGATGGGAATACAGGCTGGACAACAGTCTTTCGGGTTTATATACGGAAAATGAAAGCCGGAGTATGCTTGATGTCATTGATTATGCCATGAACGAAGAAAAGACGACAGTGGAGGAAAAAAGGTATGTAACAGGCATAAATGTAAGCGTCAGTACTGCAAGGGATGAGATGTGTGCAACGAAAAGCTACTGGAAGAAGGAGGACAAGATTCTACTGTGGCATGCATACCAGAGCTTTAAGACCGGCGAGGTTACGCCGGAGGAGGCACATAAAATAGGCGTGGAGCTTGCACGTAACCTGTGGGGTGAGGATTATGAGATCATTGTTGCAACGCACACGAACACGGATAACATCCATAACCACTTTGTGATAAATTCCGTGTCATTTAAGACCGGGAGGAAGCTTGATGCAAAATGGCAGGATTTAAGGCGTGAGAGCGACAGGCTCTGTGCGGCATATGGAAAGGACGTCATAGAAAATCCGCAGTATAAGGCAAAATCATATCAGTCCTGGGTGGGAGAAAACAAAAGAAACTGGACGACCGCAATCCGTGAGGATATCGATGAGGCCGTTCGGATGAGCACTGACATATCCGACTTTCTTAAAAACATGTCGGAAAGGGGATATTCCATTAAGTACGGCGTAAAATATTTTACCTTAAAACCACCAGGAAAGGAACGGTATGTGAGAATCGACAGACGACTTGGTCCTGAATACTCGCTTTCCGGCATAGGAGACAGAATCAGGGATAATCTTGAAAATCATGCCTTAATTGCAGCAAGTGAGGTCGCTGCAGGAAGACTGCATGTAAAAAACAGGCCGGGAAGACCGGCACATAAGATTGGCGGCTTACAGGGACTGTATTATTACTACTGTTATCAGTTTGGCATTTTTAACAACAGGAAACACATAAGTGCCGCAAAGGTGCATTATCTGTACCGTGAGGAGCTTATGCGGATGGAGACAATAAAAAAGGAAGCCCGCTTTTTAAGACGTGCAGACATCAACAACATGGCCGAGCTTGAGCTGTATGCCGCAGATTTAAAAAAACACATGTCGCAGCTTTGTGACATAAGAACCGGTAGAAGAAATGAGCTTCGACGTTCCAAAACGGAAGAACGGACCATTGAACTTAAGGAAGATATAAAGCAATTAAATGAAAATATCGGGCGGCTTCGGGAAGAACAGCTCATGTGTGAGGACATTAGGAAGAACACGGAAGCGATGCGGGATAAAAAAAGGACTGCAGAACGGACGTGGGTGGGAAGCATTGAAAAAGCAGAAACAAGATATGAGAGAAAAAAGGAGGATGAGGCAAGATGAATAACGGCAGTATGGAAGCAGACATGATTGTGCGGATGAGCCTGCAGGGCATGGATTATTTCTTAAGGATATCCGGAGCAGCAGCAAAGCACGTGCTTGCAATGCTCATGGCTTTAAAGAACAAGCCGAACAATTCCCCGGGACAGCTTAAATTAAAGGAAATGCTTAAGTCCGGCAAGCCGTCCACGGTGTTTGACATGCCGGAGGAAAAGCTTGCAGAATTTGCCAGGGAGGCAAAGCTTTACGGCATACAGTACGTTGTCGTAAAGCAGAGTGACGGAAACGGCGTGTATGACATCCTGAGCTATGTTGAGGATGCGGCAAAGATTAACCGGATCTGTGAGAAAATCGGCTTAGGCAGGGTTAATGAAACAGGGGCGGTCCTTGATACAAATGTGACGGAAGCGGAAAAGCAGAATGCAGTCAGCCTGTCAGATGAGCAGCATATCATGAAAGACATGGCTTCACCGAATGAGGCAGAGCGTAAGGAAAACCCAAAAGCGAGGGAGGCTTCGGAGAAAGACAGTCCATCCGGGGACTCATTAAAAGATACGGCGGAAGCTCATAGGGCTGTAAAAACAGGTATGTCACTTGAAGACAATGCGGAAATGCCGGAGGCTTCTGAAACAGTTAACGGACGCAGTTCAATTTTGTCGCAGCTAAAGAATACGGGTGCGGACATGGAGGCATCCTATGACATGTTCCGGGAAGCGAGAGCGTTAAAAACGGCACTAAGGACGGATGCTGCGATGGCTGCAGGAATGGAGCATACGGAATTTAACAGAGGGTGGGTACCGCCCAAAGAGGAATATGATGCGGACGGCAGCCCGCTTTTCCGTGGAAAACATGTTCATGAAATGACGGAAACGGACAAGGTACAGTACATGGTTGACACGGAGATGAAACAGCGTGGAGAGCTTTCTGAGCGTACAATCAAATCCCTGTATGAAGCCGGTTATAAGGTAAGTGACAGGGGTATTGTGTCGGAAATGCATACATCCTTTACTTCGGAGGAACGGAAGGTGATCGCTAACATGATGAGCGAGCCTGCACGTGACAGGATAAGAGAGGGGAAGGAGGCTGTTTCACAGACGGCAGAGGCATTTATGGAAATAAAGAAATAGGAAGGGGATATTATGCAGCCGGAAACAAAACAGTATGTTGATTATGCAAAAGAGCTTGCAAAGTGGTGCCTGTCGGACGGGAACAACCTGGTGCAGTATTTACGGGCGGCCGCGGCATTTCCGGATTATTCGCTTTATAACCAGCTGCTTGTCATGGCGTATAACCCGGAGGCAAAATTCATGAAAAGTGCAGAGGAATGGACAGAGCTTGGAATAACCGTAAATGCACAGTACAAAGCCGTACCGGTTATCACACCGTATCAAACGGAAGACGGAGTAAGGGATTTCTACATCAAATGGGAATATGATTACACCGATACGAATTATCAGTATAGCGTGACATATCCGGACAAGGAACAGGTATTTGAGGCATCGCTGGTAGGTCTGGTTCCTGATATTGATGTGGTGGATAAAATCAGGGGTTCAAGCGGACGTGCGTTATATGTCCACAGCGAGAAGAAAATCCATGTCGCAAGAAGCTCCCAGGCGGCCGTGGACGAATTTTTCACGGCGGTTTTAAATGAAGCCATTCACAAGAAGCTGGCACAGGAAAATGACGACGGGACGTACCGGAGAGGCAGCAACCAGATATTAAGCCTTTCGGCAACATATGCGGTCGGTATCTGTTACGGATTTGATGTGTCAAACATCAACCTGTCAAAGCTTCCGAAACAGTATACGGAGCTCTCGGAAAAAAAGAGCCTGGAGCTGCTTGGTGCAGTCAGGGACTGCATCAGTGAAAATACTGAAAGGATAAATGCACCGCTCGGCAGGATAATTGAGAGGGATGCGAAAGGAGCTTATTATGAGCGAGGTTAAAAGGACAGTACTTATCATTGCCCTTATTCTCTATCCTTTTATTGCAGTGCTTACCCTTAAGACTGCACCGTATGTAAGATACGGCCCGGGGGCAACCTTAAACGGACTGTATAATGACATTATAAACAGACCGTTACATTTTACGTTATGCATGGACAGCTTAAAGGGAATCGTCATTGTTACATTTTTATACGTCCTTATCGCTGCATCGATTTATACAAACGTGAAGAACTACAGGAATGATGAGGAATACGGTTCCTCACGGTGGGAGAGTTTTAAGAAAATCAATCAGACATATCAGGCAAAAAAAGAAGTGTTTGATAACGTCCCTCTCGTGCGGCAGAACAAGTTAATGACGGAACACGTTAAAATGGGCTTTGACTTTGAAAGGGACGAGCATCAGAAGAACATGAACACACTTGTCCTCGGAGGCTCAGGAACGTGGAAGACGAGAGGCTTCATCATCCCGAACATCCTGCAGATGAACAGCTCCTTTGTTGCAACGGATCCGAAGGGCGAGCTTGCAAGAAAATGCGGATGGGCATTAAAGCAGAATGGTTACAGGGTGCTTGTGTTTGACGTTTCCAATCCGTGGAAATCGGTATGCTACAATCCATTTTCGTATTTCCGGAATGATAATGACGTGCTTATATTTGTCACGAATTATTTTACGGCAACGGGGCAGAAAAATGCAATGCATCAGGATCCGTTCTGGGAAGACCAGGCAAAGAACCTGATGCTTGCCTTCTGCTACCTGTTGTATCACGAGGCACCGCCGGAGGAACAGAATCTTGCGACCGTGCTTGAACTTCTGCATGCAGCGGACGTAAAGGATGATGATAATTATGTAAGCCCGGTTGATCTCATTTTTACAAGGCTTGAAGCGGAAAAACCGGAGCATATAGCAGTCCGTTTTTACAAGGATTATCACAAGGGACCGGCAAAAACGATACAGACCATACAGTCTACTCTGTCATCAAGGCTGGCACTTTTTAACATCGATGTCTTAGCGAAGCTCACCATCACGGATGAAATTGACATAAGAAGCATCGCCGAAAAAAAGACGGCAATATTTTGTGTAACGCCGGATGACGACAAATCGAAAAACTTCCTTGTCGGCACACTGTACCAGCAGATGTTCCAGCAGTTGTATGATGTTGCAGATAATGTATATAACGGGAAGCTGCCGACACATGTGCAGTTTTATCTTGATGAGTTTGCAAACATCGCACTTCCTGATGATTACAACAACATCCTCTCCACGGCCAGGAGCCGGAACATATCGTTCACAATAATTCTGCAGGATAAGAGCCAGATTGTCAATATGTACGAAAAGCTCTGGAACAATATATTCGGTAACTGTGTGCGCCCAGAAGCCGCCTAGCGCATTATAAAATTTGGCGGCGTGGTACTTACAGGATACTGCCTTTAGCAAGCAGTAGGCAAAAGTATCAAGTGATGAAAAATCACAGCCTATTATTCTACAACTTATCCGAGAGGTGAAAGCCGAAGGGGAGTGTAGCATGTTGTTGTTCCTTTTGGGAACAGAAATAAACAAGCACTAATCCTGTGTGCAAATTTATTTGAGAATAAAAATCAGTGTATGAGGTACAAAGCTAAACTGCCTAAACGATAGCCAGAGTGGGGGAACCCGTGCCCCGCATACGAAAAGGATTGAAACGTATGCTTTTCATGTTGCTTTCATTTCGCAGTTATGAAAGCAAGCGATACTCATGAAAGGACAACCGCAAGACAGCGGATAAATGGCGAAAGTCGGTGCCGACAACACTGAATGCTAATCCTGTATTTACTAACTGGGGATGACCTAAACCTGGCAACAGGCATGGTCACACAGCTCCCATAGTAGTCCGAGACGTTAATGACGTTCACATGGCGAAGGGGAGCAGCTTATCAGAAAATACTAAAATGAAGGAAGGTGCGAGAGGCATTGAGAAATCCAACTGAGGTATTGAAAAATTTGATGGAAAAATCAAAGAATGAAACTTACAGATTTCAGAGGTTATACAGAAATCTGTACAATCCGGAGTTCTATTGGCTTGCATATAAGAACATCTATGCAAATGATGGCAGTATGACTGCCGGTGCTGATGGAACAACGATTGATGGCATGGGTAACGAGAGAATTGAGAGGATTATTTTATCCTTAAAAGACCGCAGTTACCAACCAAAGCCTGCAAGGAGAGAATATATTGCAAAGAAAAACAGCAGTAAAAAGCGTCCTCTGGGTATTCAGTCGGGGGATGATAAACTCGTGCAGGAAGTCGTTAAGATGATTTTGGAAAGCATTTATGAGCCTGTGTTCAGTAATAAATCGCATGGGTTCAGACCAAACAGAAGCTGTCAGACGGCACTGAAGCAGATACAGAACACCTTTACTGGTGCAAACTGGTTTGTGGAAGGAGATATACACGCTTGCTTTGACAGTTTTGACCACCATATAGTTATTGACCTCTTGAGAAAAAGGATTGATGACGAAGCGTTTATCCAGCTTATATGGAAATTCCTAAAAGCAGGATATATGGAACAATGGATATTCAACAGAACTTACAGCGGAGTACCGCAGGGTTCGGGAGTAAGCCCGGTGTTAGCTAACATTTATCTTCACGAACTGGATAAATTCATGGAAAACTATGCAGAAAACTTCAATACAGAAGCAAAGAAGAAACATTTTTCTACTGCATATAAGTCCAGTGTCGGCAAAGCATACAGATATAGGAAAAAGGGCAGGGAGATATGGGATAGTCTGTCCGAGGAAGAAAAGAAAATCAGATGTAAAAATCTTAAGAAACTGGAAAAGATTGAAAAATCTACAACCCCCTATGTCTATAACGACAGTAATTATAAAAGGGTGCGGTACACGAGATATGCGGATGATTTTATCATCGGAGTTATTGGTAGTAAAGCAGACGCAGAAGCTATCAAGAAGGACGTGAAAATATTCCTGCAAGAAGCACTGAAATTAGAAATGTCAGACACTAAGACGAAGGTTACGCACACTGGGGACAGAGCAAGATTTCTAGGGTACGACATTACTGTATCCAGAGTTCAAACGCTAAAAAAGACTTCTAATGGCAAAGTACAAAGATGCCAGACAGGAGTTGTGAAACTGTTTGTTCCGCGCGAAAAATGGGTAGGTAAGTTAATTGAGTACAAAGCAATGAAAATCAAAATCAACGAAAACGGCAAAGAGAGATTTGTAGCCCTTCACAGGGGGAAACTGGTAAACCAGAGTGACATTGAGATTTTGGCAAGATACAATGCGGAAGTCCGTGGACTATATAATTATTACTCTATAGCAAATGATTCCTTTAAAATAGGGAGATTTGCCAACGTAATGAAGTACAGCATGTATAAGACATTTGCTTGTAAGTATAAGACAAACGTCCATGAGATTAAGCGGAGATATTGCAGAAATGATTTATTTACAGTTGCGTATGAAACAAGGCAGGGAACAAAAACCACAACCTTTTACAGAGACGGTTATAAACGGAAGGAATGTGCTACAAAGTTTGATAACGTAAGCGAACTTCCACAGTTCTCGAAATATGCCAAGACCAACACCCTCAAACAGAGAGTGGAACGTCATACTTGTGAATTATGCCAGAAGGACTGTAGAAATCTGGTGATACACCAAGTAAAGAAACTCAAAGATTTAAAGGGAAATGCAGAGTGGGTACTTCTTATGCGTAAAAAGAGACGGAAAACACTCGTGGTATGTCCCGAATGCCATAGTTTAATTCATTCATAACACCGCAAATGATAAGCGGAAAGCCGTATACATCGAGAGGTGTACGTACGGTTTGGGAGGGAGTGGATGCAAGTCCTTTTTGGAGGATGAGCTGAAGCTTACCTCATGATGAGATTCTGTTCCTCGGCTCCAACGAAAAGGAAACGTGTGAATATATGTCTGAGCTCATAGGTGATGAAACAATATACATCCAAACGTACAGCAAACGGTGGATGGGTATTTTCCCCGAATATACGACGAACATCAACAAGCAGGGAAGAAAGCTTATGGATGCGGGCGAGATGCGGAGGAAAGCAAACAGGATAGCAATCCTCATCATTCGAGGGGAACAGCCGGTGAAAGACACGAAAATAAACTTAAATAAGCATCCGAATTATGCTTACGTGGCTGAGGGAAAAAACTTAACACGTAAGGACAACCCGGCCCAAATATATAAATGGGAGGATGCACCACTTAGTAAGGGAATCTTTGCATGTGTGGCTGACAGGAAACTGATGCAGCAGGCCGTTGACATCGAAAGCATCGGTGCCGTGAAAGCCGCAGCGGACATGCTGACACCGGAGGAAATCTTAAAACGATACGCAACATAAAAAAACTAGGAGGAATAATTTATGAAGAAATTGAAAAGGAACATATTGTATGTATTCGGCACGCTGTTTGTCATGACAGCGTGCCTGCTTTTTTCCCGGCCGGTGACAGTCACACAGGCTGAGGAAAAGCATGGGATGAACAGTCCCATACAGCGGAACGTGACAATTGACGGCTCGGGAAATGATATTCCGGAGGAAATAAAAAGCCCGATAAAAAAGGGACAGATGCTTGCCGGATGGCTCGTTATATCTGTCGGCGGCCTCTGTCTTCTGATTGGAATATTCCTGATGGGATTTGACAGGCTTTCCGGCGGGGGACATGCCGGAGCCGGAGCAATCGGAATAAAAGTCGCCTGCGTAGGAGCCGTGCTTGTGCTTGCCCCGGTCATTTTAAGCTGGCTGCTTCCCGGCTTTTCACTGACCTATTGACGGCGGGCCTGAAAGGAAGTGATGAAACATGCAATCAAACTGGGTAGTAGCCGGCCTTAATGCAGCCATGAAATTTTTTTCCCGGATGATGGAAACCCTGTATGCTGTTCTTACCATTGACCCGCTCACGTTTAAAAACGGTGAGGCATGGGCAACCGTGCGGGTGATATGTAACGGTCTTCTCGGCTGTTCCATATCGCTTATGGTTATATTCTTCTTCATCGGGCTTCTTTCAGATCTGGGGGAGATATTCAGGAACGGGCATACAAATGTCATCCTGTGGACGTTCATTCTGCTTGTGACCGGCTGCGGGATTATATATGCGTCCCCGTATCTTATGCTGCTGATATTTAACATCGGTATAGAACTGATGGACAGTGTCATGATCAAAAGCAATATATTCGGGACGAGCTGGGTTACCATGCCGGATGCCATCGCAAATGCCACGAACGGACTGTCGCTGTCCACCGGAATCATATTTTTTCTGGCGACGACGATTGCGGGCATCGTTATCATAGTATCCTGCTTCCAGATCATGCTGGTTGTCTATGGCAGGCTGTTCAGGGTGTATATGCATATCGCTCTGTCACCGCTTGCGTTTTCCATGGTGGTAAGCAGTGCAACCAGACAGCATTTTTTAGTGTTTATACGTTCCTTTATCGGTGTCGTGCTTGAGGGGCTGGTGGTTGTTATAGCCTGTCTTGTTTTTTCTGCTGTTGCAAATAATTTTGATGTCAATGATCCGCTTGGGACAGTGGTTACTGTGGCAGCGGAGGAAACGGTGGAGCAGGAACGGAAGGAAACCATCGAGGATTCTGATGACATGTTCCATACCATTGCACAGTTTGTCTCCGAGGATAACAAAGTTGACGGAGAGATGGTGTGGATATGGCTGTGCGAACAGCTGTTTTTATTCCTTTTGTTGTCAGGAACGATAAAGGCCGCAGATGATTTAGTAAGCCGGAAATTCGGTTTTTAGGGGGGTGACTGTATGATATCGGTTGAACCGAACAGGGAGATATTAAAGGTTAAGAATACAATGTATTTCGGATTCGAGGCAAGGCAGATTATGTGCATGAGCATGGGCGTTATCTTCGGAATCCTGTTGTTTATCATGCTGCCGTGGATATATCCGTTTAAATGCATGCTGCTTGTAGCCGTTGTGGCAGTATTCATGGCGGCCGGATTTCTGGAGGTTAATAATAAGTCCCTCTTTAAGTTTGCATGCAAAATTATCTTTTCTGCCGGTATGGCAGGACCGCTTGTGATGAGACAGGACATTAAGATGAGAGGAGACAGGCCATGTATATAGATACAATTTTAAAGGAAGACATAACAAAGCTTAAAAAGCCTAAAAAAGCGCAGGATGTCATACCGATTGACAGGATTTATAAAAACGGGATGGCAAGGCATGACAGACGGTTTTCGATGACATATGCCTTAAAGGACATAGATTTTGAGAACAGCACAAAAAGCGGGCAGGAGGATATATCTGACAGGTGGTCGGATCTGCTTGATGGTCTGGATCCGACAAATGCGACGCTCAAGATAACAGCCTGCAATCACCGGATTAAAAGGAAGGAGGTACTGCGCCAGACACTGCTTCCGGTGGATTTGGGTGACGGATATGACAGCTTCCGGATAGCATACAACCGGCTGCGGTATGATGACATCGAAGCCGATCAGGGCTTCACCCGGGATAAATACCTGACGTTTTCCGTCCGGAAAAAAGATGCGGACAAAGCGGAATCATTCTTTACACGTCTGACAAGGGATTTAAACAGCCGGCTGCAGGAGATGGATTCGGCAGCATATCCAATGGGCCCTGAGGCACGTATGGAGCTTTTATACAGCTTTTTACGACCGGGCAGGGAGGATGAATTTAACTATGTATACAGTGAAGCTGATGCCGGAAAAAGATTTAAGGATTACATATGTCCGGAGTACATACAGTTTTTTTCGGATTACTTCAGGGAAAACGACAGTTACGGAAGATGCATGATGATGAAGACACTTGGCGGTAACATTCCGGCCGACATCCTGTCAAGACTTGCTGACATAAGGACGGATCTGATGCTTTCCGTGGATATCATCCCGCTGTCAAAGGCTGAGGCAAAAAAGCTTGTCGAGCAGAAAGATTCCGACGTGGAAAACTCTGCAGACCAGTGGAGCGAAACAAAAAAGGTAAAAGAGGGTTCTGCAGTCAGGCTTCCGAGGCAGATCAAAAAAGACAGAAAGATCATTGACGAATACATTGAGGATATGGATGAAAGGGGACAGAAGACATACTTGGTGCAGATTGTGGCAGCCTTTCTGGCAGACACAAAAGAGCAGCTCGAAGAGTTTACGGAAAGCATCAGGGAAACTGCGGGGGAATCGGGCTCACAGATGACGACACTGTATTTTGAGCAGTACGACGGCTTCCTCGATGCGGTTCCGTTCGGCGTAAGGTGCATTGAAAACCTAAGGGACTGCAATACCGAAACTGCGGCAGTCCTGCTTCCGTTTTCGCATGTCAAAATCAACCACAATACCGGAATTCCGTACGGTCGGCATGAGGGAACCAAACAGCAGCAGATGATTGACAGACGGCTGCTTACAAACGGCAACGAATGGATTTTAGGGACATCCGGCTCGGGTAAGTCCACCAATGCAAAATTAAAGCTTGTATATGAAGCCCTGCTGACGGACGGGGACATCATTGTCGTGGATCCGGACGGGGAATATGCCCCGCTTATAGCCGCTTTCGGGGGACAGGTTGTCCGTGTCGGCCAGGACAGCATCAACATCATGGATATTTCCAGAGGATACGGGGATGACATTGATCCAGTCCAGAAGAAATCCAATATGGCGATTACATTCTTTGATGCGGTCCTTGATGCGGGCACACAGTTCAGTGAGACGGAAAAATCGCTTGTTGATAAAGCGGTAAGAACCCTTGCGGAGGCTGTTTTAAGGGGAGCCGCAACAAATTTTACACTGGCAGACGTCTCAGATGTGCTCCGGTCATATAACATGGTGAAGGCGGATGATCTTGTGCTTGCCCTTGAACGGCACATAACCGGGTCCTTTAACTGTTTTGCAAAGGAAACATCCGTAGATATCAGAAGCAGAATCTTATGCTACGACCTTTCATTGCTCCCGAAGCAGATGAAAAATGCGGGCATGCTTGTTGTCCTTGATTCCATCGACCACCGGCTGATAAGGAACAGGCACAGGGGCATTGCCACATACATCAAGCTTGATGAGGTTGATTATTATTTTCAGCATAAAGCAAGTGCGGATGTCCTGGGGGATTTCTTCCAGCGTGCGAGGAAGTACGGCGGCTTCATCACGGCCATCATCCAGAATATATCCAACCTGCTGCAGAACCCTGTGGCATACAAGATGATAAATAATGCAGCAAACGTCATCATGTTAAGACAAAACGAGATTGATGCAAAGATGCTTGTTGAAATGTACGGCATGTCAAACGTGCAGTATAAGAAGCTCATTAAAGCACCAAAAGGGCATGGCATTAACAAGATTGAAGATAACATCTATGCATTTGACGGGACCATACCGGAAGACAACGAGCTTTATAAATTTATCGACACCAACGTCGTAAAAACCGGGTGATGCCTATGACGGAAAAAGAAAACACGGGCAAAAGAAACAGCCGAGATGGGGAGCTACACATAGAGGAGCTTGACCGCTTATTGTCCGAGGAACGGTATGAAACGGACGATGAAGAAAGGTCATACGGGCATAACCGCCGGAAAAGGAATACCGGCAGGCAAAAGAAGCGAGACATGGCCCTGGGCGTAAATGTTCCGGAGTTGTTTAACTATACGTCAAAGCTGGAGGAAAAAACAGAAAAGAGAGGCAGGGAGGAAAAAACAGAAAAAAGAAGCAGGGAGAAAAAACGGGGATGGAACAATACGAAGCATGCAGCGAGAAAGACTGCCTCTGCCGTTAAAAATGTAAAAGAGACGATCCTGGATGATACGGATTATGACGGACGTATTTCCTACGATGACACAGAGCATACCGGCAGAAAAAGGAAAAAGAATGAGGCGCAGGCTGCAGAGGCAGTCGTGAAAAGCGTTCTTAAGACTGTGCTGGCGCAGCTGGGATTGTTCCTTAAGCTGCTGCTTGCAAGCACGGGAAAACTTTTGCTTATTGTGGCTGTCATAAGTATTGCCGCAGTCATAATACTGATGTCGGCAATTGAGTGTGCAACATATGATTTTGTAGCGGATGAGGAAGTACATATCCGGGAGATCATGTCCGGAGTAACCGGTGAGTTTTCGGCGGAAATCAGTCTGCAGAAGAATGAAAACGGCTGTGAGGCGGTCGTCTGCAGCGGGGAACTGGCAGACTGGAAGGAAGTGATCGCGGTATGGTGGACGCTGAGGACGCATATAAAAGAAACAGAGCAGTGGGATAACTACTTCAATGGCGATGATTACGAGGATATCAAATACATTTTTTATCAGTTTAACCATGTCACATATGAAGTGACCGACGGAAGTAATGAGGAACAGGCAGAGGAAGGGAAAGTCTTAAATGTCATCATAACAAATTCCACAATTTCCGAGGTGAGCAGCCACTGGATGCTTGACAGTGAGCAGGAAGCTTATCTGTATGCAATGCTCGAGGATGATGCGGTATGGGATGAGGTGCTGGGTACAACGGAGCTTTCACGGATCGCCTTTGCCGAGATTGGAAACAGCCGGGACAAATACCGTGAATGGTCCGGCAGTGATTCCGGGGATATTTCCGGTGAATTTACAATGTGGTGCATGAACGAAGCAGGTCTTATCACGGATGGCTTTATCACGCAATCAGGGAACTCACAGGAGCTTATGCAGCAGATGAACAGAATCGGATTCCTGCACTATGCAAACGAGAAAAATGAAAAAGAGGGAGATATCATATTCCTTGAAATCAACGGGCAGATTATGTCAGGGATTGTAACAAGGACTTCGGAAGACACCCTGTCGGTAACGCTGAACGGATTTACCGGGCATACAACGGTTGAGGAACAGAGCTTTGACAGATCAAGCGGTCTGATTAAAGCCTATGCACACATTGACGGATTTTTCATCAATGCATTATGTGACATCAATGCATCACATATTTCCGGAAGGGGAGAGCTTTTATGGCCGGTGGGCGGTGAATATTACCAGGTCACCTCACCGTTCGGCAAAAGAACAAGCCCCGGCGGCATCGGCTCCACAAACCACATGGGAATTGACATAGCAGCGTCATACGGAACACCGATTGTAGCCTGTGCCGGAGGAACGGTTACGGCAGCTGCCTATAATAATTCAATGGGATATTACGTCAAAATAGACCATGGAAACGGACTTACGACAATATACATGCATAACAGCAGCTTACAAGCCGTTGTCGGTCAGGTTGTTGCTGCAGGAGATGTAATTGCCCTGGCCGGAAGCACGGGCAACTCAACCGGCACACACTGTCATCTGGGCGTTATTAAGGCAAATGAGGGATATGTTGATCCGGCCCCGTATCTCGGTATACCGGAAGGCTTTGAAGGCGATGCGGGTGTGTACGTTAAGTAGCGCCGCACCGGGAAACTGATTTTTGTTTAAAATAAATAAGCTGATGCATGCCATGACGGCGGGTCATATGATGACGGCCGTGCAGTATGCGTAAAAAAGGAAACGGTAAAGTAAAACGGCCGTTTCCTTTTTTTTATAAAAAAAATGGAAAAGGAGAATACATATTATGAAGAATTTTATCATGGTTAAAAAGGAATTACTTGCAAGAGGACTTAAGGGGAATGCGTTAAGACTTTATCTTATGATGCTTGACCGTTCAGGACTTTCCGAAAAAAATGGTTTTATCGACAAAGAAAACGGTGAGGTATATATTATTATGACAATTAAGGAGATATGTGCACGCCTTTCAGTATGCAAAAGAACAGCGGCCTCTGTCTTAGGGAGTTTAGAGGCCGCTCATCTCATCTTACGCAAAAAGCAGGGGCTTGGTAAGCCACAGCGCATTTTCATAACTTATCAGGCAGCTGCTCGTTGTGACTTTAATATACAACATTCTGATTTCGATGGCAATAATGATTTTGATAATTTATGCAGTTTTAACAAAAAGAATGAGCATGATGTATCTGATCAGAATGATATTATGTGCAATATGACGGATTATGATACCACAGAGCAGGAATTTTACATGGAATTTTACACGGACTGGTGGGATAATTTCCTTCAGGAAGGCACTCCTGCAGAACCTGACCTGTCGCCGGATGCAGAGCCTGATGCAGCAGATCCATCTTCCCGTCCGGTAAAATCCGCAGACAGCATAAGTGATGTACGGGCGGAAAAAGAAGGGCAGAATCCAAAACGGGAAACCCTGCACATAAGGAGGAGCAAAAAACTGCACCTCCAGAAGTGCAAAAAACTGCACCCTAATAATATTAATATTAATAAAACGAATAAGAGTATAAGTGATATATATAATCTATCATATCAGGATGATGAAGATCATTATACAACAATCAGACGCACATTTTTAGAAAACATTGAGTATGACATTCTTGCCGGAGGTATGGCAGATCCGGATGTCCTCACTGCCATGGCTGATATTACTGCAGATGCACTTGCAACAAAAAAACAATATATCCATGTTGCCGGACGGAACCGGAGATACGAGGATGTCTATAACCGGCTGATGAGCGTTGACAGCTCGCATGTGGAATATATACTCTCCTGCATCCATGGGAGCAGTGTGCCTGTCCGTAACCCGAGAGCGTACATACTTGCATGTCTGTACAATGCTCCGGCGACTATAGATGCATACTATGAGCTGCAGGCAAAGATTGATACAAACCGGCAGACGTATGGGATATATTAACTGCCAGTTCCCAATTTGACTGCTCAGACAATATTCTGCTTGCGTGTTCTAAGTCCGGATGTTATATTTTATACAGGGTATGGAACGGACAAATTAAAATGACAGGAGGAATCGATATGGTAACATTGACGTTTAAGTTTAATGAGAAAAAGGTTCTTGAAGCTGGTTATACAACGGATGAGCTGCTTGAGCCAATGAGAGAACACTCCAAACAGTATGACATAGATGAGGTGGAGTATGGTGTGTTTGCCAAGGATGGTGTAAATGCGTTGGCAGCTATAGGGAAGTATGCTGTAAATGTGTCGCCTGTCTTTTTGGAGTATTTGGATGAATGGACTCTTGATCAGGACGGGGAAAAGGAAGATTGTATGGAGGAAATGAAAAAAGTAATAGCCGTTAGGGAAAGCTATGTGAGAAGAAAGGTTGTTAATGCTTAGGAGAAAACAGATTACTTTTGATATTGATACGAATATTGCAAAAAGAATATTTGGAACAGGATATCGGACATTATATTATAATCTTGAAAAACATTTTGCAGACAATGGATTTATTCATTTACAAGGCAGTGTGTACCAAAGTACAAATGCGGTTACTGATTTTTATGTAATGGGTTTAGTTAGTATATTTATTTATAATAACCCGGGAGTAGAAAAATGTATTAGAGATTTGAGGTTGACAGATGTAATAAAACAAAATAGTCTCAACCATTTATGCAATTATGATGGTACCACTGGTAAATATCCGGACAAGTCAGAAAATAAACCAAAACAGCGAGATGACTACACCAGATAAAGCAGCTTCGGCTGCTTTATTTTTTTGGCCAATTTTGAGCATTGGAACGGGTGCGATGAGAAACTGTTCCTTTCTGCAGGTAAGAGGTGATTTTGTGCCGGAGCATCCGGCGGCAGCCACAGGCTGCGTTCCTTTCTGCCGGTAATGAATGTCGAAAGGGGAAAAGTCTGTCGTAAGTTTGGCAAGCATGGGTTTTATGTTCATTGTGCAAGCACAATGCCCCTAAAACCACCTTTTTGGGGTTCCCCCAATCCCCGTATGTATTAATGTACGATTAACTAAAAAAAAGATGATTTGTACATTTGACATCTTTTTTTTAGATATTTATAATGAGGGAGTACATTGAAAATTAAATACGACAGCGCAGTTTGAGCATGACTGCATTATCAACAGGCTCTACGCGGGTCAGCACACGTCTGTGGAACGATGATCACAGTTATCCTGCCGGGCACCTGAACGCAGCATTGGCAACTCAGTTGTCAAAGTTAAACATGGATCCGGTCACACAAGGAGAGTAAAAAGGAATTACTGACACCATGACAATGGTTAGTAAAAAATGTCTGTATTAAATATACGGAGGAAAAGAAATGGAAAATACATTTGATCCGGAAAAAATATTTGAGGTAAAGTTTGAAGCACTTGAAAAGGAAATTTTCAGGTTTGTATGTAATCTGGGTGTACAGATCACACAATGTATGCTGGAACAGCTTGATAAATATTTGATGCAAAATCGCGACAAGAAAAGATATAAGTCCAAAGATTTTAAGAATACGTCAATTAAAACAGTCTATGGAATAGTCGAATATTCGAGAAGAATATATTATGATACGGAGAAACACGAATATGCATTTCTTCTGGATGAAACAATGCAGATGGAAAAGATCGGAATGATGTCAACAAACCTGGCAAAAAAGATTGCGGAGGCAACGATTGATATGCCGTTCAGGAAAGCTGCCGATACAATATCAGCGACAACAGGACAAACGATAAGCAGTCGCGGGGCATGGAATGTGGCACAGCAGATAGGACAGGTAATACAGGCTGAGGAACAGAATCTTGTACAGCAGATGCATGCAGAGCAGACAAGAGGAACGGAAGAAAGCAGGATAATATTCATGGAATCGGATGGAGTATATCTTCACATACAGAAAGACAGGAAAAAAGCCCAGTCAGCGGAAATGAAAGTAGCTACGGTATATGACGGATGGGAAGAAGGCGGAACGAAATTACACAATAAAGTAGTATTTGCTGGCATGGAACCGGCAAAAAAATTTAACGAGAAAACAGAGGCAGTTATACAGAGTGTCTTTGACATAGATACATCACAATTAAGAGTACTGAATGGTGATGGTGCTAATTGGATCAAGAATACATACGAACCTGACAGAATATTCCAACTTGACAGGTTTCACATTAAAAAGGAGATCAGACGGTGTATTCGTGAAAGAAATATCAGGAACCGGATTTTAAATAAATTTGAAACAAATAAGATGGATGAAATGCTGGAAGATATCAGGACATATATTAACAGCATTGACGATGGAACGGATGATAAGAAAGTTGAAATGGCTGCTGCATTATATAATTACTTAAACAATAATTATGACGGATTGTTACCATGGCAGCTTCAGGCCGGACAGGTGCCGGAAGCTCCCGATGGTATTACATATAAGAACATGGGCGTACAGGAGAACCAGAACTGCAGCCTTATCTCAATACGGATGGCCAGACGAAAAACAAGATGGTCTGTTCCCGGAGCAAACAATATGGCAAAGCTCATATACATGCGTGAGAATGGAGATTTAGACAGAATCATAGAATTGGCTGACGGAAAGATATCACTTCCTGCAGAAGTTGTTAAAAAGCTGAGTGCCGGAAAGATACAAAAGAAGGTTGGAACCGGCAATAAATGGATGGAAAAAATACAGGTTACAATTCCAATATTGGATGCTGCGAATGGAGCTTACAGTAAGCTTTTAAGAAATATACAAAATATATAAACAATAAAAATATATCAAAATCTTTAAAAAATCGTACTTCAAAAAAATACCCACTAACTGGTAACACATTCCGCGCAGGTAAAAACGATTGAATAATTATCAGCCATGTGATAAAATAAAAACAGTCTTTTATTGCTGACCAGGAGGATAAATTATATGAAGAAAGTTGCTTATATAGCATCCGAATGCGTACCTTTTATCAAGACAGGTGGACTTGCGGATGTAGTGGGGACGCTGCCAAAAATTTTCGACAAAAAAGAATATGATGTGAGGGTTATTATACCGAATTATATGTGCCTTCCGGCAAAATATAAGGATAAAATGAGGTATCTTACCCATTTCCATATGGATATGGGTTGGAAACAGCAGTACGTAGGTGTAATGTATCTGGAGTATGAGGGTGTTCCGATTTATTTTATTGACAATGAATATTATTTCAACGGCTTCAATATTTATGGAGATATAAAATGGGATATTGAAAAATTCTGTTATTTTTGCAAGGCTGCCTTATCTATACTTCCGGGCGTTGGTTTTCAGCCGGATATTGTACATTGTCATGACTGGCAGGCAGGGCTGGTTCCGGTTTACCTTAAAACATTGTTTGCAAACAATCCGTTTTATCAGGGGATGAAGTCAATTATGACGATTCATAATCTTCAGTTTCAGGGCAGATGGGACATCAAGACGATAAAGGAATATTCAGGACTTCCCGATTACCTGTTTACGCCGGATAAGCTGGAGATGAATAAGGATGCCAGTATGCTGAAGGGCGGACTTGTATATGCAGATAAAATAACGACTGTCTCCAACACATATGCACAGGAGATTCAGACATCTCAGTACGGAGAGGGACTGGAAGGGCTTTTGAGTGCCAGACATGAGTCGTTATGGGGTATCATTAACGGTATTGACTATAATGAATATGATCCGGCTACAGATAAGAGGATATATAAGAATTATACAATCAAGAATTTCCGCAAGAATAAGGTGCAGAACAAGACACAGCTGCAGAAGAAGCTTGGACTTCCTGAGGATCCGAATGCATATATGATAGGAATCATTTCCAGATTGACCGACCAGAAGGGCTTGGATTTGGTAGACCGTGTTATGAATGACATCTGTACGGACGGAACACAGTTTGTGGTTCTCGGAACCGGTGACAGAAGATATGAGGATATGTTTAAGTACTATCAGGGAATTCATCCGGCGAAGGTATCTGCAAACATTTATTTCTCGGGAGATTTGTCACATGAGATGTATGCAGCCTGTGATGCGATGCTTGTTCCGTCGCGCTTTGAGCCATGCGGACTGACGCAGCTGATGGCACTTCGCTATGGTACGCTTCCTATCGTCAGAGAGACGGGCGGACTGAAGGATACTGTACAGCCTTATAATGAATTTGCGGGAGAGGGTACAGGATTTTCCTTTGCAAATTACAATGCGTTTGAGCTCCTCAATACGATTAATTATTCAAAGAGAATCTTTTTCGATTACAAGGATTCATGGCAGGGTATGCAGGAGCGTGCAATGCAGCAGAATTACAGCTGGAAAAATTCAGCAGAGATATATCAGAGATTATACGAGCAGGTATAACATATACGGAATAATTTATGTGGGGCATCGCACTAATATATGCCATATTATATTAGTGTGATGTTCCATTTTTTTTTGAGATGTGTCATACGTTTCAGTCCTTAAAAAAGTCCTTAAAAAATATAAAATTAGCGGTTGACAATGGCAGTATATGGTTATATAATCTAAATCATAGAAAACCTAGTAGTATTATAGGAAATAAATTATGGAGGACTGAAATATGGGCAAGATAGTTGAAAGTGCATTAGAGTTGATAGGAAAAACACCGTTGCTGAAAGCTGACCGCTATGCGGCAAAAGCAGGTGTGACAGAGGCAAACATATTAGTGAAGCTGGAGTATCTGAATCCGGCAGGTTCCGTGAAGGATCGTATTGCGCTTGCCATGATTGAGGATGCTGAGAAGAAGGGTATTTTAAAACCGGGAGCGACCATTATTGAGCCAACCTCCGGCAATACGGGTATCGGCCTTGCAGCGGTTGCAGCGGCAAAGGGCTATAAGGCAATTTTGACATTGCCTGATACCATGAGCGTAGAGCGCAGAAACCTGCTTCGGGCATATGGTGCAGAGCTGGTGCTGACCGAGGGTGCAAAAGGAATGAAGGGGGCAATTGCCAAGGCAGAGGAGCTTAAGGAAAGCATACCGGGCTCTGTCATTCTCGGACAGTTTGTCAATCCGGCTAATCCGGCTGTACACAAGGCAACCACGGGTCCGGAGATATGGGAGCAGACAGAGGGAAAGGTTGATATTTTCATTGCAGGTGTCGGAACAGGAGGAACTGTAACGGGTGTCGGTGAGTACTTAAAGGAGCAGGATCCGAATGTGAAGATAGTTGCGGTTGAGCCGGCCGGCAGTCCTGTATTATCAAAGGGAACACCGGGAGCACATAAGATTCAGGGTATCGGGGCAGGCTTTGTACCGGAGGTCTTAAATACAAGCGTATATGATGAAATTATACCGATAGAGAATGAGGATGCATTTGAGGAAGGAAGAGCATTTGCATTGCGTGAGGGTATTCTGGTAGGCATCTCCTCAGGAGCAGCCCTGAAGGCAGCTTTGATTCTGGCGGCAAGACCGGAGAATAAGGGCAAGACAATTGTTGCACTCTTACCTGATTCAGGTGACAGATATCTTTCAACTCCACTCTTCAACGGAAACTAGCGAGCTTGACTTTTTCATGCCCGGGCTATATAATTCATATCAAACAACTCGGATTGTTAGGGATTATATGGTCTGGGGTTTTTTATTTCATAGAAGCAACAAGAATACCGGGGTATTTTTGAATTGGAGGAAGCAGGATGAAAATTTCAACAAAGGGAAGATATGCGCTCAGACTGATGCTCGATTTGGCGATATACAATACCGGGGAGCCGATTGCGCTCAAGGATATTGCAAGGAGGCAGGAGATATCGGAAAAATATCTTGAGCAGATTATTTCCGTATTGAATAAGGCGGGGTATGTCAGGAGCGTGCGCGGTGCGCAGGGCGGGTATATATTGACGCGTAATACCGGAGATTATACAGTCGGAATGATTCTGAGACTGACGGAAGGAGAACTGGCACCCGTGAATTGCGTGGGGGCAGAGTCGGTTCCATGTGACAGGATGGATATGTGTGTAACTGTGAGGATATGGCAGCGCCTGTATGATGCTATTAACGGTGTGGTAGACGGCATCACGCTGGCAGATTTGGTTGAATGGCAGAATGAAAAGGCAGACCAATATGTGATATGATATCCGGCGGTTCGTACTCACCGGCTGGTTTTTGACGGGTGTGACAGGTATCCTTTATTATAGGCTTCGAAAGAAATCTTTGTTTCTAATTAAAATATAAAATGCAGTTTGCTATAGGATGCGACTATAGCCAGCTGCATTTTTTGTGTATTGGACAGTATTTGAATTGCGTGATACTATATTCCTGTAATCAGATAGGAATATTAAAAAAGAAAAGAGGTATAGTATGAGCAAAAAAACATATTCAGAGAGAAATCTTAAGTTTGAAACATTACAGTTACATGTAGGACAGGAACAGCCGGATCCGGTTACTGATGCGAGAGCAGTTCCGATTTATCAGACCTCCTCGTATGTATTTAGAAACTGCGACCACGCGGAGGCGAGGTTCGGATTGGCGGATGCGGGAAATATTTATGGAAGACTTACCAATCCGACGGAGGACATATTTGAACAGAGAATTGCGGCACTTGAGGGTGGTGTTGCAGCGCTTGCGGTTGCGTCCGGCGCGGCTGCAATTTCTTACACGATTCAGAATCTTGCACAAAATGGAGACCATATCGTGGCAGCTAAAAATATTTACGGCGGTACATATAATCTGCTGGCACATACGCTTCCGCAGTATGGTGTTACGACAACCTTTGTGAATCCATTTGATTATGACGAGGTCGAGAATGCGATAAGGGATAATACAAAAGCGCTGTTTATTGAGACGCTGGGAAATCCCAATTCCGATGTGGTGGATATCGAGAGGCTGGCGGGAATTGCACATGCACACAAAATTCCGCTTGTCATTGATAATACATTTGCAACGCCGTATCTGGTTCGCCCTATCGAGTATGGTGCAGATATAGTCGTGCATTCGGCGACCAAGTTTATAGGGGGACATGGTACGACGATAGGCGGTGTGATTGTGGATAGCGGTAAATTCGACTGGGAGGCAAGCGGTAAGTTTTCTTCGCTGACAGAGCCGAACCCAAGCTATCATGGAATCAGCTTCACCAAGGCTGTCGGAGCCGCAGCATTTGTGACGAAGATTCGTGCAATTTTGCTCCGTGATACAGGCGCTACCCTGTCGCCGTTTCATGCATTTATTTTTCTGCAGGGACTTGAGACACTATCACTCCGTGTAGAGCGCCATGTGGAAAATGCCTTAAAGGTTGTGCAATACCTTGAGAATCATCCGCTGGTTGAGAGGGTAAATCATCCGTCTGTATCAAAGGATCCGGAGCAACAGGCATTATACAGGAAATATTTCCCGAATGGCGGGGGTTCAATCTTCACATTTGAGATAAAGGGTGATGCGAAGAAGGCAAGAGATTTCATAGATAACCTTGAACTCTTCTCCCTGCTTGCAAACGTGGCAGATGTGAAGTCTTTGGTAATTCATCCGGCATCGACAACCCATTCCCAGTTAAATGAGGAGGAGCTTCTCGATCAGGGAATCAAGCCGAATACGATTCGTCTGTCAATCGGAACAGAAAATATAGATGATATCCTTGAGGATCTCGATGAGGCTTTCAAGGCAATTCAGTAGCAGATTTATGAAACTATAAGCACAGGAGCTGTCACATTAAGATAACATGGCATATATGTATGATGCCATATTATCTTAATGTGACAGACTCTTGTTTTTGGTTGACGGGCAAGGCGTTTGGATTTAAGATAGAAATTACATTAATAACAGATAGTCAGGAAGACAGGAGCGTAATATGCGGGAAGAGTTTATCAGAACGGGGCTTTTGCTGGGTGAGACGGCGATGGAACGGTTGGAGCAGGCGCGCGTAGCCGTGTTCGGCGTCGGCGGTGTCGGCGGTTATGTGGTTGAGGCGCTGGCAAGGAGCGGTGTCGGAGAGCTTGATATCGTGGACAGTGATGTGGTGAGCGTATCGAATATTAACAGGCAAATTATTGCATTGCACAGTACAGTCGGCAGATATAAGGTTGATGTTATGGCGGAGAGAATACGGGATATCAATCCGGCTTGCAGGGTGACTGCACACAGATGCTTTTATCTTCCTGAGACGAAGGATGCATTTGATTTCTCACAGTATGATTATGTTGTGGATGCAGTGGATACTGTCACTGCTAAGCTGGCTCTTGTCATGGAAGCACAGGCGCATAATATTCCGGTTATAAGCAGCATGGGAGCAGGAAATAAACTGAATCCGGCGGGCCTTTGTGTGGCGGATATCCATGAAACCTCAGTGTGTCCGCTTGCCAAGGTCATGCGCAGAGAATTGAAGAAACGCGGAGTGGAACATTTGAAGGTGGTGTATTCCCGTGAGGAGGCGAGAAAACCGCTGTCGGAAAGTGAATTGTCAAAGACAGACACAAAAGCCGGAAATCATGCGGAGGGCGCTGTCTGTGTTAAAAAACATGCGGTACCGGGTTCCACGGCGTTTGTTCCGCCGGTTGCAGGACTTATCATTGCGTCAGAGGTGATTCGGGATATCGCCGGAATGTGAAGTCCGGACATCGTCCGCGGAGGGAAGGATACCTTTTCATTATCAATGTATTTGGCTTTGTGCTTTCTAACCATGACGGCTTGAAAGAAAGCAAGAGCCGGTAATAAAAACGTCAGGGGAGTATATAACGTGGAACAACAGAATGAAGGTCGGGATATAGAACACGATATAGACCAAAATAAGGAACAATTGATTGAAAAAGCTGCAGATTATCATTTTTTTCGGGCAGCGGAGCCGGACGCTTTAGACAAGAGCTGCAGGGATGTGGAGCGGAGTATCGTTAAGAAATACCGGAAAGAAATCTGGCGGAAATTCACCAAGGCAATCAATGAATATGACATGATTCAGGACGGGGATAGGATTGCAATCTGTATCTCGGGCGGTAAGGATTCCATGCTGATGGCGAAGCTCTTTCAGGAGTTGGAGCGGCATGGACGGAAAAATTTTGAGGTGCAGTATCTGGTGATGAACCCGGGCTACAATGATGAAAATTATCAGAATATTCTGCATAATGCAGAACTGCTTCATGTGCCGGTCACTGTGTTTGAGTCCGATATATTTGATGTGGTGGATGATACAGGTGGTTCACCCTGTTATCTCTGCGCCAGGATGAGGAGAGGATATCTTTACAGCAAAGCGCAGGAGCTTGGCTGCAACAAGATAGCATTGGGACATCATTTTGATGATGTTATCGAGACGATTCTTATGGGCATGTTGTACGGAGGGCAGATTCAGACGATGATGCCGAAGCTGCACAGCACGAATTTTCCGGGGATGGAGCTGATACGACCTTTGTACCTGATACGCGAGGAGGATATTATACACTGGAAGAATTACAATGAACTGCGGTTTATCGACTGTGCATGTAAGGTGACTGAGAAAAAAGCGTGGAATGAAATCAGCTCAAAAAGGGAGGAAATCAAGCTTTTAATCAGGGAGCTTCGCAAGACAAATCCGTTTGTGGAAAAGAATATCTTCCGCAGTGTGGAGAATGTGAATTTGGATACGTTGATTGCATATAAACAGCATGGAGAGAGACATCATTTTCTGGATATGTATGATAAGAAATGAACTCGGGGAGGCTATTGCACGAAGATAAAAATACTTCATTTTTCGGGTGCACCTGAATCCGGAACAGCTTATGCGGCAGAGTGATGCCGCATATGAAGAAAAATTGTGATATCGTATGGAAAAATTATAGATTAAATATGCTCCGTTTGCGGATAATCAGTCCGGTTATCCGCAGACGGGGCATATATTTTTCAGACTGTTACGGCAGTTTGACTGTTATATCTTTATGCATCATCCCTGCACACAAGTCCATAAAATGAAATGAGATACAGGCCGCATAAGCCTACCAGTGCATATACGATACGGGAAAAAACACTGCCTGCACCCAGAAGAGCAGATACAAGATTAAAGTTAAAAAATCCGATTAATCCCCAGTTGATTGCACCGATGATAACGATTGTCAGACAAAAACAGTTTAAAAATTTCATATAGCTTCCTCCAATTCATACGGCGGCTTAAAATAAGCTGTACCGTCTTATGTTCCTGTTAGTAGGTTTTCCTGTTTTCGGTAAAATATACATGATTTTATATTCCGAAAAAAATAATCCGGTGAATCCGGTATGATAAAGTCTGAATGAAAAAAACGATGACATGTTACCGGTAATCAGGCATTGGCAATACAACGATGGTGACATCTTTGTTTGTTCATGTTTTTTTTTGTGTATAATAATTTACAGAATTCAGTAAAATAATTGGATAGTTACCTGAACAGGAAAGGAGATTTTATATGAAAGACAAAATTTTTGGTGTCCTTCAGCGTGTTGGCCGCTCGTTTATGCTGCCAATCGCATTGCTTCCCGTAGCAGGTCTGCTGCTTGGTTTGGGAAGCTCCCTTACAAATGAAACGATGCTGGAAACGTACCATTTGACAGGTGTTTTGGGCTCAGGAACCATAGCGAATGCTATCCTCACGGTTATGTCGGAAGCCGGAAATATCATATTTGAGAATTTGCCGGTTCTGTTTGCCATGGGTGTTGCAATCGGTATGGCAAAACAGGAAAAAGAAGTAGCAGCGCTTTCCTCAGTAGTTGCTTTCTTTATCATGCATGCATCTATTTCAGCCATGATTGAGCTGAACGGCGGCACTGAGAGTATGCTCAGCGGTTCTACCGCAAGTGTGCTTGGCATTACATCCTTGCAGATGGGTGTATTTGGCGGTATTATCGTCGGTCTCGGTGTGGCTGCGCTGCACAATAGATTTTATAAAACGGAATTGCCGCAGGTCCTCTCTTTCTTTGGAGGAACAAGATTTGTGCCGATTATCAGCTCACTTGTATTTACGGTTGTAGGTATTTTGTTCTTCTTTGTATGGCCGGTGATTCAGCAGGGAATCTATGCGGTAGGAGATCTGGTTATGAAGTCCGGTTATGCCGGAACCTGGATATATGGTTTTATGGAGAGACTGCTGATTCCGTTTGGACTGCATCATGTATTTTATCTTCCGTTCTGGCAGACTGCTGTCGGCGGAACGATGGTGGTAGGCGGACAGCTGATTGAGGGTGCACAGAATATCTTCTTTGCACAGCTTGCGGATCCTTCAGTGACACAGTTCTCGGTGGAAGCAACAAGATTCATGTCCGGTAAGTTCCCGCTTATGATATTCGGATTGCCGGGCGCCGCATTGGCATTTTACAGGACGGCAAAGCCGGAAAACAGAAAGAAAGTATCCGGTTTGCTTATATCCGCTGCATTAACCTCCATGCTGACCGGTATCACGGAGCCGATTGAATTTACATTCCTCTTTGTTGCGCCTGTATTATATGGAATTCACTGCGTATTTGCAGGATTCGCGTACATGCTCATGCATGTATTTAATGTAGGTGTCGGTATGACATTTTCCGGCGGTATTATAGATATGTTTCTGTTTGGTATTTTGCAGGGTAATGCAAAGACAAATTGGGTATGGATTGTTATAGTCGGAATTGTATATTTTGTGGTATACTATTTCCTGTTCTCGTTTCTTATCAAAAAGTTTAACTTTAAGACGCCCGGGCGTGATGATTCGGAAGAAATCAAGCTGTATGGAAGAAGTGATGTCGATGCGAAGAAAAAACAAAGGCATGGAGGTGAGGCTGGAAATGAGAAGGATGAACTGTCAGCAGTTATTGTGGAAGGGCTTGGAGGAAAGAAAAATGTATCGGATGTTGATTGCTGTGCTACAAGACTTCGCTGTACGGTTGTTGACATTTCAAAGGTAAATCAGGATGTGCTGAAATCAACAGGTGCGGCGGGTGTCATATGCAAGGGAAATGGAATACAGGTTATTTACGGCCCCAGAGTATCCGTTATAAAATCCAATCTCTGTGAATATCTTGAGAATGCGCCGGAGGATGCGGATGATATTGCAATTCCGAAGGCAGCAGGCAGCAATGAAAAAGCAGCCGTATCTCAGAAAACACAGACGAAAAAGGTTGTAAAATCAATAATCATCAGGAGCCCGGTTACAGGTGTTGCAGACAGGATAGAGAATGCACCGGATGAAGGCTTTGCTGCGAAGATGATGGGCGACGGCATGACGGTAGAGCCAAAGCTCGCAGAGGTGGTTGCACCGGCAGACGGAACGGTTGTATTTGTATTCCCGTCAAAGCATGCGATAGGTTTTTCAACCGCTGATGGCATAGAAATGCTTCTGCATATGGGTATTGATACAGTGAAGCTGGACGGCGCAGGCTTTGAGGTGCTCGTACAGGAGGGAGATGCCGTAAAAGCAGGAGATGTCCTCATGAAGCTTGATATAGATTATATCAAGGAGAATGCGCCTTCTCTGGTATCGCCGGTTATTTGTACAGAATTAAAAGAAAATCAGTCGATCAGAGTTATTCACACGGGAGATATCAAGGCAGGACAGGATTTGTTTGCCATTGATATTACAGAATAAATAATAACAATAGATTGACGAAATATGATATGATTAGAGAAAAGAGGAGAGAGAATGAGATTGAACGGGACATTCTCTTTCCTCCGGCTAATCATATTGCATATGCAGTGAAGCGTATGCAGGCGGGAGCTTATCAGCAATCCGCTGAACAGTGAGGGCAAAGGGGGGAATCTTTTGGAAAACAGAAAAATATTAATTGTGGATGACGATACGGACTTATCTATGCTTATTCTGGATATGCTGTCCGATAAGGGATATACGGCTATGCTTGCAGCAAGCCTCGATGAGGCGTACAGTATGCTTGAAAAGGAGCAGTTCCATCTGATTTTGCTTGACATTAATCTGCCGGACGGGACAGGCTTTTCCTTCTGCGAGGAGCTTCGCAGGGTATCGACCGTCCCTGTTATATTTGCAAGTGCGAGAACCAGCGAAGATGACAGGATAGTCGGACTTGATATGGGAGCGGATGATTATATTGCCAAGCCGTATTCTCTGAAGGAGCTTATGTCAAGAATCAATTCTCTTATGAGACGTACATATGGTTTTGGAAATTCCGGTTTACGGTATACATTTATGGCGGGCAGGGACAATGAGATAATCATAGATGCAGACGCAAGGACAGTGACCAGACGGGGGCAGGCTGTGAGTCTCTCATTGAGGGAGTATGATCTGCTTCTATATATGGTGGAGCGAAAGGGACAGGCGCTTTCGAAGGAGCAGCTTATCCGCGATGTATGGGGTGTATTTTCCGAGGTGGAGCCGTCCACGCTCACGGTGCATATCCGGTGGCTTCGCGAAAAGCTTGAGGAAAACCCGTCAGCCCCGTTGCTTATAAGGACTGTATGGGGTGTGGGCTATATGCTGCAGGAGGCAGAAGATGAACAGTAGAAAATCAAAATCTAAAATTGCATGGAAGGTGATGATTGTAACAGCAGTTAGCATTGTACTTGTGACTGCTGTATTTCTGATTTTATATGCAGATTGCAAAAAACAGCATGACAGACAGAACAGTGCAGAAAAAAACGGTCAGGCTGTCGTTTGGCTAAATGAAGTGTACAAGCTTATTGATGAGAACCAATATGATGCAGCAAAGCTTAAATTAAGCGGAATCATGTCCGATTTTCAGGAGGATGAAAATACACAAAGTAAGATGGAGCTGCGGTATATCATAATATTTTATGTGATTTCACTCGGTATTATTATCGTGCTGTATCTGATGATTTATATACTTATGTTGAGACCGTTTGGAAAGCTTGAGGATTTTGCGGCAGATATCGCGGCGGGCAATCTGGACAGGGACTTAAAATACAATCGTGTCAATATGTTTGGAGAATTTACATGGGCATTTGACCATATGAGAAGAGAGATTAAAAAGGCAAGACAGTGTGAGCAGGAAGCGGTGGAAAATAATAAAACCGTTATCGCAACATTGTCACATGATATCAAGACGCCGATTGCATCAATCCGTGCCTACAGTGAGGCACTTTCTGAAAATATGGATACAACGCCGGAGAGAAGAAACCGGTACATTGATGTGATAACCAGAAAATGTGATGAGGTTGCAAGGATTACGGATGATATGTTCATCCACTCCCTCCACGACCTTGACAAGCTCATAATAAAGAGGGAAAGCGTGAAGATAGACAGGGTGATTACTGACACGGTAGAGGCAATGGCAGGCGGCAGATCGGACATCGTGATGCGTGAAATCAAGCCGGGAACAATAGAAAATGCGGACGCGGGAAGAATTGCTCAGGTTATAGAAAATATTATCAATAATGCCAGAAAATACGCAAAGAGCAGCATTTACATAGATACGGAGATAATATGTGATGCCGGTCAGGAATATGTGCTCAAAATAAAGGATGAAGGAAATGGAATCCCGCCTGAGGATATGCCGTTTATATTTGAAAAATTTTACCGTGGCGCTAATCGTGGGGAGGAGCCGGGCGCAGGACTCGGACTGTTTATCGTACAGTATGTTATGCAGCAGACGAACGGACGGGTGGAGCTTGTAAATCATGATGACGGGCTTGAGGTGCGGCTTCATTTTCCAATGTAGAACAAATCTTTAAAAAAATTTTCAAAAATGAAAGTATTTTCCGGTTCTTAAGGATTCCTTAATATTTATTATTGTATGATGTATCACATAATCCATGAAAATGAGAAAAGGAGTCATATATGAAAAATGTGATATTAAAAGCGGAGAAGCTTTGCAAGAGCTTTGCCAATGAGGGCACACAAAACCATGTGCTTGACAATGTAGACCTTGAACTTTATGCGGGGGACTTTACGGTAATTATGGGATCCTCCGGTTCGGGTAAATCCACCTTATTATACAGCCTGAGCGGAATGGATACGCCTACGTCGGGTAAGGTTGTCTATAAGGACAGTGAGATTACCGGACTGTCAGAGAAAAAGCTTGCTGTGTTTCGCTCTATGGAGTTTGGATTTGTGTTCCAGCAGGTGCATCTGGTTAGCAATCTTTCAATTCTTGAAAATGTACTTGTGCCCGGATATATGGATAAGAAAAAGACAAAGGATGAGGTAAAAAAGAAGGCAGAAGAGCTTCTTCTTCAGATGAATATAGCAGACGCCGCAGACAGGCTTCCGTCCCAGGTATCGGGCGGGGAGGCACAGCGTGCAGCGATTGCAAGAGCGGTGATTAATGAGCCGGGAATTCTGTTTGCGGATGAACCGACAGGTGCGCTCAATAGGAAGAATACACAGGATGTTTTAACGCTTCTGACAGATATCAACAGGAACGGACAGAGTATTCTTATGGTCACGCATGATGTGAGAGCGGCACTCCGGGGAAACAGACTGCTTTATCTGGAGGATGGGAAAATCTGTGGTGAGATGGAGCTTCCGGCATTTGACGAGAAGGATATGAAGAATCGGGAAATTCAGGTCAATGCATGGCTCTCTTCGATGCACTGGTAGAAGGGATGGTGCATGGATATGAGAGAAATTATGACGGTTATAAAGGGGAATTTCAGAAAAAATAAGAGTGCATACATAAGCATTGCGGTTTTGATGTTTGTTGTTTCCCTGGCGCTTGTCGCAGTGTTCAGTATATTGGTGAATACGGGCAAAAGGGACAGGGAGGCTATGGAAGAAGTGGGATTTGGAGATATCATAGCCAGCATCAGATATGAGGATTCGGATATGAATTATCGTTCCTTTTGTGAAACACTTGCAGAGGATTTGGAGGCATGTCCGGAGGTTTCTCACGTTGATAGAATACCGAATCTTGATATGAATATTGTTGATTTTAATGGCCAAAAGGGAAGCAGCTCAGTGTTTGTTTTTGATTATCAGTCAGAGTATGTAAGCTACAATATTTATGATGAAGACAATAACAGAATAGAACAGCCTGTATTAAATGAGGGGGAGATTTGTGTACCTGTCAGTTTTAAATCCCTTTATAATTGTAAGTTAGGTGATGTCATTACGCTCAGCTACGCTGATCTTGAATTTCAGTACAAGATAGTATCCTATCTCGAGGACCCGTATATGGGTTCTTTCATGATGGGAATAAAGACACTTCTTCTTTCAGAAAAGGATATTCAGAATGTGCTGTCCTGCTCGGAGGGATTCAAGGAGGGCTGCATAATCTTAAGTATATTCCGGGATGAGAAATGTAACTTAAATGATACGGAGTTTGAAGCAGCATTAAACAGAGCAACATCATATGCAAGTTATTCATGGATTACGCTTTCAAGAAGTCAGGCGTATAATTACATGACTATGCTTACCAATATTTTTTCAGGTATATTAATCGGTTTTATCGTGATGCTGGTTGTGGCTACGATGGTTGTTTTAAGCCATAACATCAGCAGCAGTATCGAGCAGGATTATGTGAATCTCGGAATCCTGAAGGCAGTGGGCATGACGAGTGGAAAGCTTCGGATTTCCATCATGCTCGGATATCTTATGGCTGCTTTTATCGGTGCATGCCTTGGTGTACCGACTGCAATACCTGTCGTAGCCGGTATCAATGAGCTTACAAGACCGACGACAGGGCTTTATGTTGAAAATACTCCTGCATTTTTTGTAAGCGGTCTGGTTCTTATGGCAATATTCGCATTACTTGCATTGTTTATATGCTTCAAGCTTAGCAGACTATCACGTATTACGCCGGTATCGGCAATCAACGGCGGCAGAAAGGATATCCATTTCTCAAGTCTTTTTAAGCTTCCGATATCCAAGAAAATGCTGGGGACCTCTCTTGCATACAGACAGCTTACATCCGGAAAGCGGCAGTACATCGGAGCAGTGATTGTGACTGCCATTCTGGTTATGTTTATGACGATGATAACGGATATGTGTATCTGGTTTGGAAATGATGGGGAGCGTCTTCGTGATATGTTTGAACCAGTCCAATACGATGTTACGGTATGGACTGCAGATGATGAGACTCGCAAGGAAGTTGATGCATTGATTGAAGAATACACAGATTATGGGAGATTCTGTTTCGGCAGCCAATATCTGCTGCTGAATGACACACAGATATGGTGTGGCATAACAGATGAACCGGAGCGATATGAGACGGTATATAAGGGAAGAACCTGTCTGTATGACAATGAGATTTTAATTACGGAGTATGTTGCGGATAATTATGGGATTGGTATAGGTGATACTGTAGAACTTGCGCTTGAGGGCAGCAGTGCAGAGTACATCGTATCAGGGTATTATCAGTGCTCCAATGATGCCGGGAAAAATATAGCCATGGCATATGCAGGGTATGAGAGATTGGCAGGTGAAGTCAAATACAATACGTATTGCTATAAGCTTGAAGATAAAAATACGGCAGATGAGATTGTGAAGACTATTACGGAACAGTATAACCAGGAGCAGGCTGTTGCTCAGGAAAGCGGAGTATTCGACGGCTTAAGTGTTATTGTAGATGCAGTGAATGGAATCGCAGTTATCATATATGTCCTGGCGGCGGTTTTTATCATAGTTACGGTCATTCTTGTCTGCGGAAAGATATTTGCAAGAGAAAAGCAAAACTATGGAATCTATAAGGCGATAGGATTTACATCAGCGAAGCTCAGGAGTCAGTTTGCCGTAAGATTTGTCATTGCCTCCATGGCAGGATCCACGATAGGAATTATACTTACATTGATTTTCTCAGATATGATAGTTGGAGCTATATTCAGTACCTTTGGTATTTCAAATTTTTCATCCGGTCTGAATATTCAGGCTGCAGTGATACCGGTTTTGTTTATGGCACTGGTATATTATATCTTCTCCTACATGGTCTCAAGGAGGATGAGGAAGGTCACGCCGAGAGTACTTATATCGGAGTAAAACAGGATATTTAAAATAATGATTCCATTTTGCTTCGGAAATTGGTATAATGGGCATTGCGGCGGCTTGCATTTGAGGAAGCAGTCATAATATGAAAAACTATATCGAGACGACAGTCAAGATTATACTATCAATTTTATACCAATATAGGCGGAGGAAATTTATGGGCGGTTTTTTTGGAGTGGCATCAAAGGAAGATTGTGTGTTTGATTTGTTTTTTGGAACGGATTATCATTCTCATCTGGGTACCAGACGTGCAGGTATGGCTGTGTATGGTGAGGATGGCTTTGAGAAGTCGATTCACAAGATTGAAAATGCGCCGTTTCGGACCAAGTTTGAGAAAGAAGTAAACAGCATGCATGGAAATCTGGGAATCGGATGTATTTCGGACTATGAAGCGCAGCCCATTCTGGTTCGCTCACACCACGGCTCTTTTGCGATAACGACGGTGGGAAAAATAAATAATGCGGATGAGATTATTCGGGATATCCTGCGGGGCAGAACACATTTCTTTGAGATGAGCAATGGAGAGATTAATGCAACAGAGCTTGTTGCTGCGATTATAAACCAGAAGGATAATTTCATTGATGGAATCAGATATGCGCAGGAGATTATCGAAGGCTCCATGTCGATGCTGATTCTTACACCGAAGGGCGTGTACTGTGCGAGAGATCAATACGGCAGAACCCCGATTGCCATCGGAAAAAAAGAGGGCGCATACTGTGCGGCATTTGAGAGCTTTGCCTATCTGAATCTGGGGTACACATCAGAGCGCGAGTTAGGTCCGGGCGAGATTGCCGTGATTACGCCGGACAGTGTGAGGACGCTGGTGCTTCCGGGCAAGGATATGAAGATATGTACATTCCTTTGGATATATTATGGTTATCCTTCATCCTCCTATGAGGGAGTCGGTGTTGAGGAGATGCGCTATCGCTGTGGGAAGCTTCTTGCAAGAAGGGACAATGTTAAGCCTGATATCGTTGCCGGAGTACCTGATTCGGGTACAGCGCATGCCATAGGCTATGCGAATGAGTCGGGCATACCGTTCTCAAGGCCATTTATCAAGTATACACCGACATGGCCGAGGTCCTTTATGCCGACGATACAGAGCAGGCGTAATCTGATAGCCAAAATGAAGCTGTTACCGGTTCATGAACTGATTAAGGATAAGAGCCTGCTTCTTATTGATGATTCCATTGTTCGCGGAACCCAGCTTCGCGAGACAACCGAGTACCTCTTTGAAAACGGAGCAAAGGAGGTGCATATCAGACCGGCTTGTCCTCCGCTTGTGTTCGGCTGTAAATATCTGAATTTCTCAAGGAGTAATTCCGAGATGGAGCTGATTACCAGAAATGTGATTGCCGAGCTGGAGGGCGGTGAGGTTACGGACGAGGTATTGAAGGAATATGCAGACTATAATTCCGAAAAATATGAGAAGATGGTTGATAAAATCTGTGAGAAGCTGAAATTTACTTCCCTGCGGTTCCACAGGCTGGATGATATGTTGGAGGCGGTGGGTATAGAGCCGTGTAAGCTCTGCACATATTGCTGGAACGGGGAAGAATAATACTGACAGCAGATGTCATGGAAATAAAAGGTAAAATGAAATCAGACATTATTCTAGAAAAAATAACGTCTGATTTCGTTTCTTTTACTGATTTGCAGCTTATCAAATATGCGGTAAGCGATTTTTTTGATATATGCGTAGGAGTAGTTGCAGCGGTCGGCAATCTCCTGATTGGTCAAGCCAAGGGCTATCAGTTTTCCGACGCGCAATTCGGATTCGGTGAGCAGCTCTGCCATGGCATTCAGCTTCTTTTCATCAAATTTGAATACCATTTCATCATCATTCATTTGTGTATGGCTATGTGGCATATGTAAGAGCTCGAGATGATTTTTAATTCTTGCGAGCAGTATTTCAAGCTCAAAGGGCTTGGTAATGTAATCAATAGCGCCAAGCTTCAGACCGGTAAGCTCGGAGCTTGAATCTTCAACAGCGGTCAGGAAAATGGTCGGAACATTATGAATCGGCTTGATTGCCTCATAGGTATGATATCCGTCCATATCGGGCATTGTAATATCTAACAGCATGAGGTCGGGCCGCAGTCCGTTTTTAATCCGATTAACAGCTTCAACACCTGAGCAGGCAAGAGACACAGTATAATTTTCCCTTGACAATAAGCGTTCAACAATCTTTAGTTGAGTTGTATCATCGTCAACCACCAGAATCGAATAGGACCGCTCCATGTTTTCACCTCAAAAAAATATATGCTATCAGTATAATATATTTTTCATAATTTTACAATATTTTGTCAGTCCCAATTAATTCGCTGTACAATTTTTTGGCATCTCCAAGCAGTATTTTATTCTTGCATACGAGCCTAAAGCGAAGGACTTCTTACATAAATATCTGTAATCCTGTTTTTTGCAAGCCATTTTTGCAGAAAGTTGCAAAATAAAAATGTAGGTTGTTGCAAAACGGTTTCTGCCTTTAGTTACAGTGATAAGGTAGAAAGGGGAATATAAAAACTGAAAATGGTTTACTTTTGGTAGCGATTTATCTTAACAAAATATTCAGCTACCTTTTTTATTTTCAGCAACTATCAACGCATCACAGAAAGTAAAGGTAAAGGGCAGTCGGCGGTTGAAAAAGCGTCCTATATCATCAGGAGCGTTCTTGTCAGCGAATATGACGGACAGGTTTATAGACCAAAATATCAC
>CAYOOW010000003.1:21149-104037 GCA_964405715.1 uncultured Bacteroides sp. | reverse complement strand
TCAGAAAAAAAGATTTGAAATAAGGAGTTTGTTATGGAAATATGGTTATGGGCTTGCATCGGCATTTTGGCTGTGATTATCATCGCCCTGTCTGTAAAAATTTATTTCCTGCGAAAAGCCGCAAGGGAAATCGAAACAGCCTTTGCCGACAGGCTCATAACCGATACCAACACGCTGATTGATATTTCAACCAGTGATAAGTACATGAGAAGTCTGGCGAATGGTATCAATATTCAGCTTCGCAAACTTCGTGAAGAACGGCACCGCTTCAGGCAGGGCGACCAGGAACTCAAAGAAGCTGTCACAAATATTTCTCACGATCTGCGCACCCCGCTGACAGCTATCTGCGGCTATCTGGAGTTGCTGGAACGGGAGGAAAAAAGCGAGAATGTCCGGCGTTATTTAGCCCAAATCGAAAACCGCACCGAGGCGCTGAAAAGCCTGACGGATGAACTGTTCCAATACAGTGTAGCCACATCGTCTCAGGCTTTGAAGCCGGAGCGTCTGGATGTGGTGCGGGCGTTGGAGGACAGCCTGCTGTCCTTCTACGGCGTGATGCGGGAAAAAGGGATTCATCCCAAGATCAGTCTGCCGGAGGAACCAATCTGCCGGGAACTGGATGCAAGCGCCCTGAATCGTGTCTTCTCTAACATCATCAGCAATGCCGTAAAATATTCCGATGGTGATTTTGCTGTCACCATGACGGAGGACGGCAGCATCACGTTTGTCAATTCGGCAAAAGAATTGGATGCCGTGACAGTTGGCAGGCTTTTTGACCGCTTCTATACCGTGGATGCCGGACGGAACTCCACGGGGCTGGGGCTTTCGATTGCAAAACTCCTGACAGAGCGCATGGGCGGACAGATTAATGCAGAGTATCAAGATAACAAACTATGTATTTGTCTGTTTTTTACATAGGTTAAAAATGCATATCATGTAAAGTCAACAGTTTTAATTGCGGTCAGTTGGCATGACAGGAAAACAGATGAAGAAGATGCTGGTGACTGAGGGAAAGCGAGTAGCGTTTGGCTCAATGGGACTGCCGTTTCACTCCCACAGGTAGCTGGGATAAAATCACAGCCGCAAAGATGAGTGCACAACCGGCAAGCTCCCTTGTGCTGAGCTTCTCGTGTAAGATAACCCAGCCCGCGAGCACGGAGAAGACGGATTCAAGGCTCATGATAAGGGAGGCAACCGTAGGATTGACACCCTTCTGACCGATTATCTGGAGTGTGTAGCCGATTCCGCAGGAGAAGATTCCGGCATAAAGAAGAGGAATCCATGCATCCCATGAGCTAAAGGCAGAGAGCCATACCCGTAAGCCGTACTGGAGCTCGGTCAAAAACATCGGAATGGCAGAAAATAATCCTGTGACCATAAATTGGATGCAGGACATTCGAAGTCCGTCAACCATTGGTGAGAAATGGTCTATAACCAAAATATGTATGGAAAAGCAGAGCGCACAGAGCATAACCAGCGTATCGGAGAATTGCAATCTGAACGCGCCGTCTATGCATAGAAGATAGAGACCGACTATGCTTATGGCAACAGCTATCCAGACGTTTATGCCGCACCTTTTCTTGAAAAACAGACCTAAGATCGGGACCAGCAGGATATAACAGGCGGTCAAAAAACCGGCTTTGCCGGAGGCTGTTCCGAGGTATATTCCCATCTGCTGGAGGTTGGTTGCAACACAGAGAACAATACCACAGAGAACGCCCCCTGTAAGAAGCGTTCTCTGTGCTTTTTTATCCTCAGGTTTTTTGGTTATTCCGAATCTGTCTGTAATTGAAATAATTATAATCAGGAATAATGAACCGATAACGGAGCGTATACAGTTAAAGGAGTATGGTCCGACAGCATCTCCGCCACGGCTTTGCGCTACGAATGAAATACCCCATATAAATGATGTAAGTGCAAGTATGAATGAATTTCGTCTTTTTAACGCGGTATTATTAATCGGTTTCATGTTCCTTTATTCTTTACTCCTGAAATGATTTTTTATTTTGTGTTATCTTCCTGATTACCAGAATTGTAATTAACATTAAAATAAGTGTAATCGGAAGTGCAATAAGCGCCAGAGAATTTTCCGTAAAATATCCGATGGCACCGGCTATCAGATATCCGAAAAAGGAAACAGCCGCCGCAGTTAAGGCATATGGCAGCTGCGTTGACACGTGGTTTACATGGTCTGAATGTGCACCTGCCGAAGCCATAATCGTTGTATCGGATATCGGGGAGCAGTGATCTCCGCACACAGCACCGGAAAGGCATGCTGCAATAGAGATAACAAGCATCTCATAGGTATCTCCATCGCCAAATACATTGCAGACAATCGGTATCAGAATTGCAAAGGTTCCCCAGCTTGTTCCCGTTGAGAAGGCGAGGAACAGTGCAACAATAAATATGATACACGGAAGGAACAGCTTTAAAGCGCCCGCAGAACCCGCTACGATGTCATGAACATAGAATTTTGCGCCGAGTAAGCCTGTCATGCCGGATAACGTCCATGCCATAGTGAGAATCAGTATCGGTGCAACCATTGCCTTAAAGCCCTCCGGAATACATTCCGTAAATTCCTTGAAGGTCATGACACCGCGTGTCATATAAAAAAAGAATGTAATAATCAGTGTGACAATGCTTCCGAGTACAAGTCCCATGGATGCATCGGAATTGGAAAAGGCATTTACAAAGGATTCCCCTTCAAAGAAGCCGCCGGTATAAATCATGCCAATGATACAGCACGCAATAAGAACAATAATTGGAAATACGAGGTCTATAACCTTGCCATGCGGTGTATCCGGTTCGTCGTCTGCATCTCCGTAAGGCCTTGCGGCTGTGGTAAACAGGTCGCCTTTTACAGCATTATCCTCATGAATCTTCATTAGACCATAATCTGTTTTAAACACTGTTATCAGAATAATCATTAGCAGGGTGGACAATGCGTAAAAGTTATATGGAATTGTTTTTAAGAACATGGAAAACCCGTTTATGTCGGAACCCTCAGGAACCGAAGAGGTTACTGCGGCGGCCCAGCTTGATACAGGCGCTATGATGCATACGGGTGCGGCGGTTGCGTCAATCAGATATGCCAATTTTGCTCTTGATATCTGATGTCTGTCGGTTACCGGCCGCATGACGGAGCCTACGGTCAGGCAATTGAAATAGTCATCCACAAAGACGAGAACGCCTAAAGCCATGGTTGCAAGCTGTGCGCCGGCCCTTGTCCTGATATGGGTGGAAGCCCACTGCCCAAACGCGGCTGAACCGCCTACTTTGTTCATCAACGCAACCATAATGCCCAGAATGACGAGGAATACGAGGATGCCCACATTCCAGCTGTCAGACAGCTTGTAAATCATACCGCCTTCTTCATTGTAGAGCATGGTATTAAGCATAAGCTCAAGATTGCCGTTTGAATAGAGAAGCGCACCTGCAATAATGCCTACAAACAGTGACGAGTATACTTCCTTGGTGATAAGTGCGAGAACGATAGCAATAATTGGCGGAAGTAAGGAGCCGATGGTAGAGTATACCTTCGGTGAATAGGTTTCAGGATTAACAGTTCCGGGTGTGTTCAGCGTGATTGTGATAAATATACCGACTATCACTATTACGCAGAACAAAAAAATCAGATTTTTCTTTTTCATGGTAACCCCCCTCATTTGTTTATTTAAAAATATTATAAACCAAACAGTATAGGAAAGGCAAGAAATAATGTTAAAGTTGTTGTACAGCGTTTGAATTCAGCGTTTAATGACGACATTATCTGCAGCAAAACGCATCAGAGGGGTGTGATAAGCTTTTCATGTCATTTTATAGAACGATAGGGGGAGTTTTTGTTTACGGATTTATAAGTTCTATGGTAAAATCTATCTCAAGCAGATTTATTATACGAGCGAGGAGATGGAGCGTTTCGAGCATAACAGAGAAGAAACGGGGAACAGACAGCGTATATGCATTTCAGTATGCGCATGCTGTAATGGTGCTCCGGTCAATCCGGCATATATGAACGCAGGGGTAAGCTTGCCGGATAAGGGACAGTGCACGGTTGATAAATTCAGAACAAGACTGATATTTCCGATTGCCGGGAATTTAGATAATAATGTCAATAAAATTCTGGATATTGTGAGGACAGTCACTGATTTTTTTATTGCAACGGCTGTGTAAATTGTGATGAAAGAGGTGTCATCGGTTTTGCCTCTGTTTATTCCGTGAAAAGGGATTATGCTTTGCTGACAGATGTATCCGCCCAAACGCTGTATCTGTCCCTTAAAAGGGATTCAATCAAGTCAGAGGGCACAATTTGAAATGTACAGGTTGAGCTAGCATTTAGAAGGACTGGTTAGTGAGAACATGTAAACTCGTCAAGCGAAAGGATGATTATTACGATGAAAAGACAGGCTTACAATCCGTTTTTACCACTGCATGAATATATTCCGGATGGAGAACCGCATGTGTTTGGAGACCGCGTTTATCATTATGGTTCCCATGATAAGGAGGGCGGCTACACCTTTTGCATGCAGGATTATGTCGTTTATTCCGCACCCGTGGATGATTTGACTGACTGGCGGTATGAGGGAGTAACCTATCGGGCGTCTCAGGATCCGAATTATCCGAAGCTGAAATATATGTATGCGCCTGATGTTGTACAGGGAAATGACGGGCGTTATTATCTGTATTATTGTATGGGCGGTGATTACGGACAGGGAGGCTATCAGGGGCCGATTAGCGTTGCCGTGTGCGATACGCCTGCCGGTCGGTATGAATTTCTGGGACATGTGAAAAATCCGGATGGAAGTCCCATGATGAAATATATTTGCTTTGATCCTGCCGCTTTGAATGATAGTGGGACAATCCGCATTTATTACGGAACCCGGTACGGCTATGAGGAGGAGCCGGATTTTCAGGAGAACGGCAGCCGCCTTCAGGAGGAGGTGGAAATGTTCGGTCGGACAAAGGAAGAAATATTAAGCTATAAAGACAGTATAATGGGGCCTGTTATGGTCGTATTGGAGGATGATATGCTGACTGTCAGGGAGGAGGCAAAGCATATCATACCTTACAGGGTAAAGGGAACCTGTTTTGAGGAACACCCGTTTTTTGAGGGCTCGTCCATGCGTAAGGTTGGAGATAAGTATTATTTTATATATTCGTCGTGGCAGAATCATGAGCTTTGTTATGCGGTCAGCGATTATCCCGACAGGGGGTTTACGTTCGGTGGAACAATTGTCTCAAACGGAGATGTGGGGTTAGACGGCAGGACGGAACGGGAGAAGCTGAATATGACCGGAACAACCCATGGCAGTATTGTTCAAATCGGCGAACAGTGGTATGTGTTTTATCACAGGCTGACGCACAAGTCGGATTACAGCAGACAGGCATGTGCGGAAAAAATTTATATTGCGGATGACGGCAGTATTGCGCAGGTAGAAGTTACAAGCTGTGGTTTAAATGACGGACCATTGCCGGCGGAGGGAAGCTATCCCGCAGTGATAGCGTGCAATATTACCAACGGGAATATGCCGCACGGATCAAACAGTATATACACGATTCCGTTCCCGAATGTGACGAATCTGGGCGAGGAGCGGTTTATCGCGGAGATAGATGAAGGCACGCTGATTGGATATAAGTATTTTGATTTTAGGGATGTATCCAAAATCGGCATTGTCACGAGACCAGAAAATGACGACAACAGAGTGGTATACAGCGGTCCGGTGCGTCTGGATGAGCGTTGTCTTGAATCGGAGACAGCCCTGAACAGTAAAAATACAGGTTCAGGAGACTGTACGGAGTCTTATTTTGAAATAAAGCTTCAGCCTCATGGAGAGGAAATTGCCCGCATTGTTATTCCGACTGAGGAACAGTGGGATTCCATGCGCTGGCTTACCTTGACGGCAGAGGCGGATATTCAGGAGGGTGTGTACCCGCTGTATTTTATTTACCATGGAACGAACCGGGTGCAGTTAAAGGAGATTTTCTTTGTCGGAAAATAGCACAGCTGCTTGACATTGCAAAGTAGATAAGCTAGTGTTTATAGTATAAGTATGAACACTTAGCGAGGTATTTTCGGTACGGGCTATGTGAAGCACAAATCCGGTTGGAACGAGGAATGTATTAAAATGGAACAGGACAGAGAAAAAAGAAAACCGCATTTAATAACGATTATCGTGTGCAGTATATTTGCCTTGATTCTTTTTGCCTTGATTGCGTTTCTTATCTGGAGCAATATTAAGTTTCATCCGGTTTATATCGGACAGGCTGAGTATGTGGATTCCATCACAATTTCCTATTCCTGCCGTGAGGATGGAGAGGACAGCTTCTATTATTTACATATTACTGAGAAAGAGGCTTTGCAGAATTTTATAAATGTTACCGAAAATCTGAACGGAAAGAATATTGTAAACGGCGGAAGCGGTGACTATGATACGATAATCTATATTCGTGTCGAATACGATGCGGATTACTCTGGTGAGAAGCTGGGATATTGTTGTATTTACGGACCGCAGATTTTATTAAATGAAGGCGGTGGCGTTGGATATTCTTACCGGATGTCCGATAAAGATTATGAGAACTTTATAGAATATATTTCAAGGCTGAATTATCGGGGCGGATTTTACTCGCATCCGGCTTTGACACGAACAGTGAGAGTGGGCGGTCTTATTGCATACAATATTAGGTCGGATGAAATAATAGATATACCGGAGGAATATTTTGACAGGCTTGACGGCATGAGCTATGAGGAAATCGTGGCGCAAATCGGCGAGCCAAGCGGAACGGTAGGCTCAGGTATTGTCAGAGATTATTGGAGAATCGGGGAAGATAAATACGCAGTATATTGGAATGGTTTTGAAATTTGGAGCGGAGAAGAATGACAAATAAACTTGTCAAAATGTGTTGACAAGTATCCTTGTCATATGATATAAGTATCTTGTTATGAATGACAAGAAAAGTTGTCATAATGACAATATAAATTGACAAGGAGAAAATAATTATGTTGATTAATACCGTGAAAGAATACAATATCTATACCATGAATGAGAAGAGAATTGCCGGACATGGGTTCGGAGACAGGCTAAAGGATATTACCGACGTGGAGAAGCTGAAGGATGAGATTGCCGGAATATTGGCTAAAAAAGGACGGGTTTATGGAATTTATAAAAAGAAAGAATTGGTCGGGGTGTATCTATTTGAAAAAGTGGAGAATTATTTTGTGAAGGATGAACATGCCGGTATAAAGCTTGGAAATAAAGAATTTGATTTTGAGAAATTCTGGTATGGTTCATGTACGGAAGCTTATGTGTTCAGGAAAAGCATATGTCTGGACGAGATGAAAGATATGGAAGAAAAAATAAAAAAGGATTTAAAGTCTGACCTGATTGACCAGATTCAGTTTGGTATTGTGGGCGGTGTTGAGTGGGAAGATCAGCTTATGTACCGTAAAAATGTAGAAGAAAAAACAAATGGAATCATGGGAGTGATAGGCGGCTTTGCGATTGGCTTTGCAATTGGCTGGATTATCTTTCATGACTGGATGGCTTTAGGCCTTGGATTTTTGTATTCTTTTATATTAGGCGGAGCAAGAATTGTATTTGCAAAGCGTTCAGAGGTAGCTGCTCTGGATTTTATAAATAAAAAGCGGGGATTGTGAGAATGCCATTAAATAATCATTTAAAGGAATATAGAGCAAGGCTTGGCGTGAATCAGCAGGATATGGGAAAGCTGGTGGACACATCCAGACAGACCATCAGCCAGATAGAGAGAGGGGATTATTCACCGTCAGTTACTCTGGCGTTAAAGCTGGCACGGGCATGTGACTGTAGCGTAGAGGATTTATTTGAATATACGGAGGATGGACATAATGAAGAGTAAAAAAGAAAATAACAGAAAGACATTTATTATATTTATAACTGTAATGGTTGTCTTGTATGCAGCAGGCTATATAGTTGGTGTATTAGTTGCAAAGGGGGAGCGAAACGGAAGTCTGGAAAAAATGATTTCATTTCTGAAAAATGATTTTGTAAAAGTTATACCGCCGTTTTATTTGCTGCTGTCAGTCGTTTCCTTTATTATAGTATTTGTTCTCTATATGCAATGTAAGATGATGTATAAAAAACTTCTGGCAAATACAGAGGATGATAATTTGTGGGATTGTCTTGAGAATAAGATGAATCAGACGCTTATCATATCAAATGTGATGCAGATTATTGATATATTTTTTTTCGGGTGTATTATTTGGGCGGCTTTTTTTGTCTCTTATGGGAGAAATGGCGGTTATGAGTCGGTTATATTGGTAATTGACAGCGTGTTTTTTTTCGCTCTGATTGTTATAAATCTGGTTGTATCCAGAGGGCTGATAGAGATTGAGAAAAAATTGAATCCTGAAAAACGGGGGAATGTGTTTGCTTTTAAATTCAATCAGGTTTGGATGGACAGCTGCGATGAGGCACAAAAGCTGATTGCATACCAGGCGGGCTATCAGTCGTTTAAGAATACAAACCTTACGTGTACGATTATGTGGGTTTTGGTTTTTGTCGGAATGTTTATGTTTAAGACAGGTGTCTGTCCGTTGTTGGTTGTGTGTATAATCTGGCTGGTCAACAGCGTCAGCTATATGCTGCGGGCTGCTAAGCTGGAGAGAGGAATGCAGCAATAAGGGAGGTGATTATATGAAAATAGGTGAAGCACGGGGAATTTACAGTACACAGTTAAAATCATACAATGAGCAGAAATTTTTGCTGGCGCAGCAAAAGCAGGAGCTCGAGGAAAAAATCAAAAAGACCGAAAATGGCGCGGAAATCTTTGCCGATGAGGCTGCAACGCTGGAGCTGAAATATAATGCAGTAAGTGAAAAGCAGTAAGAGTATCAGAATTATATGAATCAGCTGATGGAGCAGTGGAATATGGAATTTGATAAGGTTGCCGCCGAACAGCAGGCGGACGCTGCGGAGGAATATGCCAAAGACATGGGCAAGATTATGATGATTGCGAGACGCATTATGCACGGCGACATCGTTCCTGCCACGGATGAAAAGAAGCTGATGGAATTTGATGATAAGCTGTATCAGGTGGCAAAGAATATAGGCATGATGGCACAGCAAAACGAGAAAAAGAAATATAAATCCCTCTGGGATGATGAGGAGAAAAAAGAATATGAGGATCCGGTTGATGCAGCGGATGATGTTGATGCGTTCGGCGTAGGTCCCGAGGTTGTGGATGTGGCGGACACAATCGCAGCAGCGACAGGCGAGGCGGAGATTCCTGAGCAATAAGAGTGTGTTAACAATCAGAGAGTCAATATAAGATGATTAAAGGGCATGGGGTAATATAATGGACAAAAAAGAAAAAATGAAGCAGAGGATGATGGACGGGCAATTATATGTGGCATCCGGGCTGCCCGAATCCAATCTGAAGATATGGATGGACAGGTTTAATGCTGCTCCCAGATCAGAAGCAGAGACAAGGACGCAATATTTAAAGAACATGTTTGGTGCCATGGGTAAGAATTGTTATATCGAACCGCCATTTTATTGCGATCACGGCTTTAATATATATATTGGCGATGACTTTTATTCCAATACGGGCTTGATTGTTCTTGACCAATGTCCGGTTCGTATCGGCAATCATGTATTTATCGGACCGAGAGTGGGACTGTACTGTGGGACGCATCCCATAGATGCAATGGTCCGCAATCTTTTAGTAGAGGGAGGGAAGCCGATTACAATCGGAAATGATGTCTGGATTGGCGGAGGCGTAAATATTTGCCCGGGTGTGACAATCGGCGATAACGTAATTATCGGCGCAGGCGCAGTCGTGACAAAGGATATTCCGTCAAATGTCATTGCAGCAGGGAATCCCTGTAAGGTAATCCGGGAAATCACGGACGAGGACCGTGCTTATTGGGAAAAGCAGCTCGAGGAATTTGAGAACGACACAGGTATGTCCCTGCATAACAGATAAAATAACGAGACTGTCACATTCAGATAATAATACATGCCATATATTATCTGAATGTGCCGGTCTCTTTATTTAATTATTATGGCTTATAAAATCCAGAAAATCGGATTCCGGCAGGGGCTTTGAAAAGTAGTATCCCTGAATATAGCAGATTCCGAGTGCATTCATTGCATCATATTGCTCCTTCGTTTCGATGCCCTCGGATATAATTTTCAGTTTCATGCCATGTATCATATGCATGGCGGCGTCCATAACGTATTTTGCCTTTTCATTTTTAAAATATGCCATAATCATGCTGCGGTCAAATTTTACAATGTTAACCGGCATTTCAACAATATAATTCAGGTTGGACTGGCCTGTACCAAAATCATCGAGAGAGAAGCTTACACCGTAATTTATCAATTTCTTCATGTTGTTCAGCAATATTCTCTTTTCTCCGACAGATGCTGATTCGGTAATTTCCAGATTAATCCATTCCGGCGGAATCCGGTATTGCTTCATGATATAGATAAAGCTTTCCGCTAAGTGTTCGTAGGCACATTGCACAACGGACAGATTGATTTCTATGTACTCCAGTCCGTAATGGTCAAGTGTATGTTCACTCAAAAAACGGCATACCTTTTCAAACACAACCTCGCCCAGCTGCATGATGCTTCCGTTTTTCTCCGCAACAGGTATAAAAGTGCCGGGAGGAATGATTTTTCCGTTTCTGTCATGGATGCGAACCAGTGCCTCGGCTGATGTAAAACGTTGCTGTACGGTAGAGTATATCGGCTGATAGAAAACCTCCACACGGTCATGCTCGAGCGCGTCGAAGATAAGTGTTTCAGTATTTTTTTCCGCATTCATTTTCTCAAGCAGCTTTTTGTCTATAATGATGGTATTTCCTTCTACATAATTTTTGCCGTTTAGCTTTGCATAGCTGAGCAACGGAATAATGTCCTCGGCATTGGTGATGATACATCCGTCCGGCATATAAATCCAGTATGGATTGACGTATGTATTACCATCCGCTCCCCAACCGAATTCAAAGCGTCCTTTCAAAACAGTACGGCAGCGCTTTGCGTGCTCCTTATCCTCGAATATGAGGATAATTTCATTTTCGGTGTTTGTAAATGTGTACGCATCTTTTATTTCCGATAAATACGAGGATATCTCCCTGCGGACAGTATAATATTCACTGTCTGTGAAGGCTAAGTTTGATGATGTCGGAAAAATAATTTCAATAATGGAAAATGCCTTACCGATACGATAAAGCTGGTCAGTATACACAAGCATTGCATTTTGATTGAAAAGTCCCGTATCTATATCAATATTCATCTCCGGATTTTCGAGTTTAAGATAAATAATCATGATTCCGATCGCATTTGAAAAGCCGACCAAAAGCAATTCATTCCTCAGGAATTGTATACCCGCAGAGCCGAGCCAGAGAATCATCCAGATACGCATGGCCTCCCAGCGGTTAAGATTGATGCTCTCTTTTTTTAGAATTAGCAGGACGACAATGGCAGCCAGAAAAAGAGCCGAAACAATGTAGGTGGTCATGACGCTGGGACCATAGGTATATGTTTGCGAGGGTGAATCCCAGTGCCTGTATATGGGGAGTATGGAAATGAGAATAATTCCCAAAAGTGCCGAGACAGTCCCGGGTATAAATATTTTGCAATATTGTCTGCCCTTGTTGTATATATCCGTGCATATATAAAGTAATGCGGACAGCGCAATCAGTACCAGAGTAGAGAGGTAGGACTTACAGACAAAATTTATAATTATATCCGGAAAATGGTCGTGGTATGTAAGCAAAATAATAGACAGTACATCTAAAGTCAGACTGAACAGCGTAACTTCAAATAACCGCATAAAAGCTTTTGCCGTATTTAATTTTATTTTTTTGCGGCGGATGTAAAAATAAAGCATAACCAGCAGCAAAATAATCCCGCAGCACTGCATTTTTATGTTCATATATTTTTCCTCGGCAATTATTATATATTAAAGCATACCATATTTTTCTTTATCACACAAATGATTTAATGTTATCTATATAAGATTTTTTTAATGTTATCTATATAAGATTTTTTTTATTGTATATTTTCTGTTTGTGTGTTATGATTACAGCGATTGAATCATAGTAGCTGGTGCCGTTCACTGTTGTGCATGTCTGTATACTGCCACAGTAGAATGGTTAAAAGGGAAACAGGTGAAAGTCCTGTACGATCTCGTCACTGTAAGCCGGGAGTAGATATCTGATGTTGCCACTGACGCGGAATATGTGTTGGGAAGGCAGATATCTATGTTGAGAGGTAAGCCAGGAAACCTGCCAGTTATTGGTACAGGAATAAGATTCCAGACCACGAGTAATTGGTTGTACTGCATGCCGCTTATGTCTTTTTGATTATGGCAACGTATACATTACTCCGTCAGTTTGTGATTTCGCTGACGGTCTTTTTTCTGTGCCTGCATATGATTAAAATAATTTAGGAGGACACAGAGATGAGAAAAGGAAAGTTATTGACTGCGTTGCTGGGAGCATGTATGGCAATGAGCCTGCTCGCGGGCTGCGGCAAGGAGAGCGGGGAGACGACCACGACGGAGGCGGCAACAGAAGAGGTGACAACAGAAGCGACCGTGGAGGATGCCCCGGCTTCAGATGAGGATGCCGATGAAGAAAATTACGATACGGGAGATGCTTCTTTGGATAATGTGAGAAATCAGGATGATATCGGTGAGCAGGAGCTTTTGGTAATCAGCTTTGGTACAAGCTTTAACGACAGCAGACGTCTGACTATAGGTGCAATCGAGGATAAGCTCGACGAGGAATTTGGTGATACATATTCCGTAAGGCGCGGATTTACAAGCCAGATTATTATTGACCATGTATTAAGCCGCGACGGCGTTGCGATTGATAATGTGACACAGGCACTTGACAGAGCGGTGGATAACGGTGTAAAGACGCTGGTTATTCAGCCGACGCACCTGATGGATGGCTTGGAGTATCATGATGTGGTAAATGAGGTTGCAAATTATGCGGATGCGTTTGATAAGGTTGCAATCGGCGCACCGCTTCTGACATCAGATGAGGATTTTGAGGCTGTGATTGCAGCGATTACAGAGGCGACTGCCGAATATGACGACGGTGAGACGGCAATCTGTTTCATGGGGCACGGAACGGAGGCTGCTTCAAACGAAATATATGCAAAAATGCAGAATATGCTGACTGATGCAGGCTATGAAAATTATTATGTCGGAACAGTGGAGGCAACTCCTTCTCTGGATGACGTGCTGGAGCAGGTGAAAGCAGGCGATTACAAGCGCGTTGTGCTGCAGCCGCTCATGATTGTAGCCGGTGACCATGCAAATAATGATATGGCAGGCGATGAAGCTGATTCATGGAAAAGCGTGTTTGAGGCAGAGGGTTACGAGGTTGAATGTATTCTGACCGGTCTTGGAGAGCTTCCGGCAATTCAGGATATATTTGCCGCACATGCACAGGCGGCGATTGAAGAGGCTGGAGGCAACTAAAATAGGAATGTGGAAAAGGTGATATTACAGATATGAAAAAGACAAGGATTATTCTGCTGATATTATGCTTTGCAATGCTTGCCTGTGTAGGATGCGGCAGGAAACAGACCGGAACAGCCACAGAGGAGCAGAAAACAGAGCTGAATACTGCAAGCGGGACAGACGCAGCATCCGGGGATACAGCGAATCAGGTGGCATCTGCGGACGAGATGGCAACCCCGCAGGATGTGGCAGATGAGGACATGGTTCCGATTTATGCGGACAGTCTGAAGGACGGAGTATATTCAATTGCCGTGGATTCAAGCTCGTCAATGTTTAATATTACAGCCTGTGAGCTTACCGTAAAGGACGGTGAGATGACGGCTGTCATGACGATGGGCGGAACCGGGTATCTGTACGTCTATATGGGAACAGGCGAGGAGGCGGTTTCCGCAGCCTCAGAGGAATATATTTCCTATGTGGAAAACGAGAGTGGTGAGCATACTTTTACCGTTCCGGTTGAAGCGCTTGATACGGGAATAGATTGCGCTGCATTCAGTAAGAGTAAGGAAAAGTGGTATGACAGAGTTCTTGTATTCCGCTCGGATGCTCTGCCGCAGGAGGCGTTTGCGGAGGGTGTCATTACCACGGCAGCGGATTTGGGACTCGCCGATGGAACCTACGAGGTGCAGGTAACACTGGAGGGAGGCTCCGGTAAGGCATATGTGGAATCTCCGGCAATCATGACTGTTGAAAACGGCATTGCCGTGGCTGCAGTTGTCTGGAGCAGTCCAAATTATGATTATATGCTTGTGGATGGTGAAAAATATCTGCCGGTTAATACGGATGGAAATTCTGCCTTTGAAATTCCGGTGGATGGCTTTGATTGGGCATTAAATGTCAAGGCAGATACGGTGGCTATGAGTACACCGCATGAAATAGATTATACCTTATATTTTGATTCCGGTACGATAGCGCCGGTTCAGTAGATGCGCAGGATGTCGCAGTGCCGGTTGTTAAAGTTGTGCTGCGGCATCCTTTATATTTACCGATATTTTGATGTGAAAGATAACAGGAACACGGAGGCACGGACATGCTTTATACAAAACAATACAGGCTTTTACTTCCCCTCCTTTTGATTGGAAGTCTGGCGTTTTTTTGCGTCGGGTGTACTGCAGACAGGAAAAATACGGAGAAAGCAGCCTTAAAGTGGGAGGATATGTCGGTTACAGACAGTCTTGACCTTCAATATGCGGAACAGTTTACAGTGGATTATTACGACGGAGGATATGCGTTAATTACAATTGCAGGAACAGAACGCTATCTGGTGATTCCAGAGGGAATGGAGGAGCCTTACGGACTTGATAAGGATATTACGGTGTTAAAAAAGCCTTTTGATAATATATATTTGGCAGCTACATCAGCAATGGATTTGATTCGTGCCGTGGATGGCTTGAATTTTATTGCATTTTCCGGGACCAAGGAGGAGGATTGGTATATTGAGGCGGCAAAAGCAGCAATGGAAAACGGAGATATCCGCTTCGCCGGAAAGTATAATGCGCCTGATTTTGAGCTTTTGCTGGAGGGAGGCTGTAATCTTGCGATTGAGTCGACCATGATTTTACACAGCCCTGAGATTAAGGAACAGCTGGAGCAGGTCGGGATTCCTGTCCTTGTTGAGCGTTCCAGCTATGAGAATCATCCTCTCGGCAGGATGGAGTGGATTAAGCTGTATGGGGTGCTGCTTGGCAGGGAACAGGAGGCTTCTGATTTCTTTGACGGTCAGGCGGCTGCGGTTTCTGATGTGCTTGAGCAGGAGAAAACAGGACTTACCGTCGCTTTCTTTTATGTCACGCCAAACGGTTCGGTTAATGTAAGAAAATCAGGGGATTATGTTTCAAAAATGATTGAGCTGGCGGGTGGTGTGTATGTTTTTTCCGATTTGGAGGAGGAAAACGAAAATGCGCTGTCCACCATGACAATCCAGATGGAGGAGTTCTACAGCAGGGCGAAGGATGCCGATTATCTGATATATAACAGCGCTATCGACGGAACATTGCCGGATTTGGATGCGCTGCTTGAAAAGAGTGAATTGTTTCGCGAGTTTAAAGCGGTACAGAATGGAAATGTATTTTGTACGGAACAGAATATGTTTCAGCAAAGCACCGGATTCGGGGATATGATTTTAGATATCCACAGTATTCTTACGGATGAGAGTGTGGAGGATGATGCATTGAAGTATTTGTACAGATTGCGATAAGAGGATGGCACGATGGAAGAAAAGAAAAATAAAAAACATATCAGTATCAGAATCAGATATATGGTTTTGTACGGCATACTGTTTATCCTGCTCTGTGCCGCCTTTGTTATCGGCATCAATTTCGGCAGTGTGAATCTGTCCCTCCGTGAGGTGGCGGAGGTTTTGTTTTATGATACAGACAACAATACGGCATATCAGATTATCTGGAATATCAGACTTCCGAGAATCTGTGCGGCTGCTATTTTGGGAGGAGCGCTTGCCGTATCAGGATTTTTGCTGCAGACATTTTTCGGGAATCCGATTGCCGGACCCTTTGTGCTTGGAATATCCTCTGGGGCAAAGCTTACTGTGGCATTGTCTATGATTTTTTTATTGACAAAGGGCGTCAGTATGGGTTCGGGTATGATGATTTTGTCCGCCTTTGCGGGCTCCATGATATCTATGGGATTCGTTTTGGTTGTAGCGAGACGTGTAAAAAACATGTCCATGCTTGTCGTGTGCGGCGTTATGGTCGGATATATCTGTTCCGCTGTAACGGATCTGGCGGTCGCCTTTGCGGACGATTCCAATATCGTGAATCTCCATAACTGGTCGATGGGGAGCTTTTCCGGTATAGGCTGGAATCATGTGCGTGTTATGACCGCGGTTGTTGCGGTTACGGTTATCATGGTATTTCTTTTATCAAAGCCCATGGGGGCATATCAGCTGGGGGAAAATTATGCGAGAAATCTGGGTGTAAATATTGCAGGCTTCCGATTTGTTTTGATTTTGTTGTCGAGTATTCTGTCAGCGTGTGTAACGGCATTTGCAGGGCCGATTTCGTTTGTGGGGATTGCCGTTCCGCATCTGATGCGGAGTCTTTTTAAAACCTCAAAACCGATTTTGATTGTTCCGGCATGTTTTCTTGGAGGAGGGCTTTTTTGCATGGTATGTGATTTGCTTGCGAGAACCCTGTTTGCACCCACAGAGCTCAGTATCAGTACAGTGACGGCCATATTCGGCGCACCGGTCGTCATATATATGATGGCAGGCCGAAAAAACAGGGGTAATCGTGTATGAGCGAATATTATGTAATGACAGAGCAGATGGCGGTCGGGTATGGCAGTACACCGCTGCTTGAGCAGATTGAAATTAAATTGCACCGAGGAGAGATTATGACGTTGATCGGCCCGAACGGTGTGGGTAAATCGACGGTGCTGAAAAATATGGCGGGGCAGATGGCGCCTCTGGCGGGAACCGTTTATCTCGAACAGAAAAATATGCGCACCATATTGAAGAAGGAGCTTGCACAAAAGCTTTCAATCGTCACAACGGAACGGATTCATCCGGAGCTGCTTACCTGTATGGATGTTGTATCCATGGGGCGGTATCCGTATACCGGAAGCTTCGGTATTCTCTCAGAGGAGGACCGGAGCAGGGTGCAGGAGGCCATGAGGCTGGTTGATATTCTCGATTTACAGTCGCGCGATTTTATGGCGATAAGCGACGGGCAGAGACAGCGTGTTATGCTGGCAAGAGCGATTTGTCAGGAGCCGGAGATTATGGTATTGGATGAGCCGACCTCTTATTTGGACATCAGATATAAGCTGGAGCTGCTTTCTGTTTTAAAGCAGCTTGCGCATGAGAAAAACATTGCTGTACTGATGTCGCTGCATGAGATAGACCTTGCGCAGAAGATATCCGACAGGATTGTGTGCGTCAGGGACGGACGGATTGACAGGCTCGGAGTACCGGAGGAAATTTTAGATAGCGAATATATTGCGGAGCTGTATGATATGAAAAAGGGCAGCTATAATGTTATGTTCGGCTGCATGGAGCTGGAGGCGGTACAGGGCGTACCGGAGGTATTTGTCATCGGTGGGGGAGGAGACGGTATTTCCGTGTATCACAGGCTGCAAAAAAGAGGGATTCCTTTTGCGGTCGGCGTTCTGCATGAAAATGATGTGGAATATCAGACAGCGAAGGAGCTTGCAGTGCATGTGATTGGGGAGAGGGCGTTCTGCCCGATATCAGACCGGCAATTTGATGCGGCGAAGGAATATATTGCAGGCTGTGACCGGGTTTTCGCCTGTGTATCGTCATTTGGGGGGATGAATGAGAAAAATCGTGAGCTGATAGAGTATGCGCGATCCCTGCACAAGCTGTGTGAGAATTTAAAATGTTTATGAAAGTGCTATTGAGTAAAATTAAATTATCATGTATAATATATTAATATGCATAATTTTTGACTAAATATAATGAATCTGGAGGACGACATGGCAGAAGAATACAGACATGAAATAGAGAAGAGAAGAACATTTGCAATTATATCTCACCCGGATGCGGGTAAGACAACATTGACGGAAAAGTTTCTGCTCTATGGAGGTGCCATCAATACTGCGGGTTCGGTAAAGGGAAAGGCAAATTCCAAATATGCTGTGTCGGACTGGATGGAGATAGAGAAGGAGAGAGGTATCTCCGTTACATCCTCCGTGCTGCAGTTTAATTATGACAATTATTGTATCAATATTCTGGATACACCGGGACATCAGGATTTCTCTGAGGATACGTATCGTACTTTGATGGCTGCGGATTCTGCGGTTATGGTAATTGATGCATCAAAGGGTGTTGAGGCACAGACAATAAAGCTCTTTAAGGTCTGCGTCATGCGGCATATCCCGATATTTACGTTTATCAACAAGATGGATTTGGAGGCGAGAGATCCGTTTGATTTGCTGGATGATATTGAAAATGTGCTCGGAATAAGGACCTGTCCGATAAACTGGCCAATCGGTTCAGGTAAGCGCTTTAAGGGTGTGTATGACAGGGATACGAGGCAGGTTTCCATGTTTAAGGCCGTATCCGTGGGTGGCTCAAAAAGTGCCGCTGAGACGGATTATGCGGTGGACGACAAGGCGTTTGCTGATGTGATCGGAGAGGAACTGTACGGGCGGCTGTCAGATGAGATAGAATTGTTGGATGGTGCCAGCGATGCATTTAATCAGGAGCTGGTTGACAGGGGAGAGCTTTCACCTGTGTTTTTCGGCTCAGCGCTCACGACGTTCGGTGTAGAGACCTTTTTGAAGCATTTTCTTGCCATGACAAAATCACCGCTTGCCAGGATGTCGGATGCGGGACTGATTGATCCGGTTGTGGAGCCGTTTTCAGGCTTTATCTTTAAGATACAGGCGAATATGAATAAGGCACATCATGACAGAATTGCATTTATGAGGATTTGCTCCGGTAAATTTGACGCAGCTAAGGATGTATACCATGTGCAGAGCGGAAGAAAGATGAAACTGTCCCAGCCGCAGCAGATTATGGCGCAGGACAGAAAGGTTATTGATGAGGCTTACGCGGGGGATGTAATCGGTGTGTTTGATCCCGGGATTTTCTCTATCGGAGATACGATATGTGCACCGGGAAAGAAGTTTCAGTATGAGGGGATTCCTACATTTGCACCGGAGCATTTTTGCAGGGTGGTTCAGCTTGATTCCATGAAGAGAAAGCAGTTTAACAAGGGTGTGACGCAGCTGGCGCAGGAGGGCGCAGTTCAAATATTTCAGGATTATACGCTCGGCTTGTCGGAAATTATCGTGGGTGTAGTCGGTGTTCTGCAGTTTGATGTTTTGAAATACAGACTGAAAAACGAGTATGGTTGTGATGTCAGATTGGAGTCTTTGCCATATAATTATATCAGATGGGTGAAGGATACGGGCATAGATTTGAATTCTCTGAAACGTATCAGTGATTGTAAGAAGGTGAAGGATATGCGGGATAATCCGCTGCTGCTCTTTGCTAATGAATGGTCAATCAGGCTGCTTTTAGAGCATAATGAGGGACTTGAGCTGGAGGAGTTTAAGCGGAATTAACCGCTGTGCATGGTAGCTTTAAAGGTCAGTTTTTAAGGAAGAATGTATAGAATGAGGGAGATAGTATGATACTGATTGACACACAAAAGGAAGAGTTCAGTAAGCTGAAGGATATCAGGATATTCGAAAAAATAGACAATGAAAGGCGGTTTAACGGTAATCTGCTTGTCATTGGTCTTGGGGGGCTTGGCAGCAGGGTTGTCAGTTCCTTAAAGGGTATGCTGATGAATGAGATTACGCCGGAGGATAATATACATTACCTGATGATTGATTCCGATATCCCTTCCATGGAGATGATGATTGAGGACAGCAAGGAGGGCAACGGGCTGAATGCGACTGAGATTATAAGTATTTACAGGCCGAACCTTGATAATCTGCTTGTCAACGGTATTAAGAATAATCCTGTGCATCCGAATCTGGCAAACTGGATGCGCGAAGATTTTCCTATGCTCAATATCGGAACCGACGGTGCAAAGGGAAACAGACAGATTGGCAGATTGATGTTTTCAAACGCATATGAGGATGTCAGGCTTCTTCTGTTTGACAAGCTGGAGGATATCTACGCCAGATCGTCAGGCAAGCTGGATATTATGATTGTCTCCGGGGTATCAGGGGGAACAGGAAGCGGAATCTTATCCGATGTGACATACAATATCCGTGCCTTTGCAAAAGTAAAGAAATGGAAGAACTTCCGTTTGGGCGGATGCCTGCTCATGCCTGATGTTTTGTATGGAAACAGAGCTGTGGCGGAGAATATGGAGCTGATGTCTTTGCTTAACGCCAACGGCTACGCAACCATGAAGGAAATTGATTATTACATGCGTCTCACCTCACGGGAGGAGCCATATACCTTTGAGAGCACAACACACAGACTGACGATAAAGGAGAACATATTTGATTCGTGCATGCTGATATCCGGCAAGAAGGATGAGCAGGGATATATACCGGAGGGGGTAATTTGCAGCGATACGGCATATTTCCTGTCAAAGCTTGCCACATTTAAGTATGTGGGAGGAAACGAGAGTGACGAGGAGCGGGAGCTTTTGCGTGACGTCTTTTTCAATATAGATGACAGAGGTCATTATAAGGTTATCAATGATTCTGATTACAAGATACCGATTCATCAGATAGAAAATATCTGCGAATGTGAGGTGTTTGAGGAGGCCTATAAGCGGCTGCATGCTATGCCTGATATTCAGGATGAGATAGAAAACGGCAAAAAGAGCGCACTGAGTGAGCTGCAGACATTCCTTCAGGAGAAGGCGGGTGATGAGATACACCTGAGTGTAAACGGACTGATTCGCATGGGGCAGTTTGAAAAGCCTTTGTATAAGGCAATTAAGAAGAATCAGGACGGCCTGCGTGAATCTATGGGGAAACAGCTCAAAAACATGGAGGAGCAGATGCCGGTTATTATAAAGTCTCTTCGGAATAAGCTCCTTGATTCTCTGGATAGTCAGCTGAATCACTATATGAATGAATATGGACCATATGCAGTGATGGAAGTGATAGGTGCAGCGGGAATCGGAGGAAATGAGCAGGACAGAGGGATGATAGCGGAGATACAGAAGCTTAACATGCTGTTAAAAAGCTATCAGCCTACAGGAGAGTTCAGCCGTATTGTGGAATCAATCAAGGATATTGTTTCCAAGAGATTCTTTACATTTCCGTCAGCGAAGCGTGAGACGGAGAACGGATATTATGACGCATGTGTAAAGGAGACGCTGACGCTTGAGAGGACGATGCTTGTAGATGGAATAGATGGGCAGGATATGTTCGGAGATGCAATCAGATGGCTCCGGTCACGTGCCGAGCGTTTGGAGGAACTGTATGCCCAGTTTAATGAGGATTTGAAGAATGCGGTAGAGGACATGGCGCGTGACGGAAAACGCGTGACGGATTATCTGCTCAAGGATGCAGTACGTCAACAGTTCCTGCCGTCTGATTATATCACCGAGGCACGTATTGAGGAGTTTCATAAGGGACTGGTCAAGCTGCTTGTGGATAATGAGTCGAATATTGATAATGGCCGTGTGGTTCAGGTAAAGCAGGAGATGGAGCGCATATATAAGAATATGCTGATCAGTATGGGCGTTTATGCACCCGAGAAATTAATTACAGTTGCTTTTGCCGAGGAGAGACCGACATTACAGGAGTTAAATATCATGTTTGTATCTCCGACAAATGAAAAGCGGCAGGAAATAATGAGGCGTGCGGCAAAGGCGTTTGTTGAGGGTGCCAGTGAGAAAACAAAGAAGAAGAAGCTTTGCATATTAAAGCCGGGCTTTAAGGTAAATCTTGTCAATAAAAAATACATTTCGCTGCCGGCGATTATGCCTCATTTCAGTCAGGCGGTGAAGGAGCTTTTTATTGAACCGCCTTACAGGGAATCAGAGGATACAATTGCTTTAAATACAGGTGACGTTGCGATTTCGGTAGACGATATGTATGTCGGGGTTCCGCTTTCCATGCTTGCCTGTATAGACGATATGAGGACGGCATATCAGGCGGTAAATCAGGAGGAATACCACGGGATTCATATCGATGAGGTAAATAAGGATATGTTCAAGGAATATCCGGGCATTGCATAAGCGGTATGAGAGGCTGTCGCAATAAGATAATATGGCAGGTATATATACCTGCCATATTATCTTATTGTGACAGTCTGATTAAATTTCTTTCGGCATGTGGTAATAAATAAAATGACGGCAAGCAGTGTTGACAGATAGTCCGTGATTGGCTGCGCCAAGGCAAGCATTTTTGCGGAGTCGGTCATTATGCTGATTAAAGTCAGAATCGGCAGATAGAGTAAGCCCTGTCTGCTGACGGACAAAATCAGAGATGGCAGCGCTGCACCTGTCGCCTGAATGGCATTGATGAATACAAACAGCAAGCCCATAATAGGTCCCGACAAAATATAGATTCTGGAAAATGAGAATCCATAGGTAAATGCATTCGGATCATCCAGAAATGCCCGAACCAGTCCGGAGGCGCCGAAGTAACATATACATGTCATGACAGCGCTCATAAGCAGGGCAAGCAGAACAGAGAATTTCAGAACGGAAAAAAATCTTTTTCTGTTCCCTGCACCATAGCAGTAGCCGAGTAATGGCTGGATTCCTGTTCCCAGACCGATTAAAAGCATGACAACAATCATATTAACCTTCATAGCGACGCCGAGTCCGGCAACCGCCATATCTCCAAAGACTTTCATTTTGTTATTTATAATAATGTTCGAGACGCTCATTAAAATACTGTTTAAAGACGCGGGAATACCGATTGCAAGAACGTCAGTTGCAATCCGTCCGCCTGCCCTGTAATCTTTTGGCCTGATGGACAGCATGGTTCGCTTTGACGTAAGGTGAATAATATAAAATAATGCGGCAAGCACATTGCCGATAACGGTTGCGATTGCTGCTCCGGCTACATTCCAGCCAAATCCGAGAATCATGACAGGGTCCAGAATAATATTTGCAAGGTTTCCGATAATCATACCTGACATCGCAGTTTTTGCATGTCCCTCTGAACGAATTATATTGCTGAAGCAGTTTCCGATAATCAGAAACGGAATGCCGACAGATACGATTTTCAGATATTGGGACGCATAGCCGATTGTATCTTCGCTGGCGCCGATTGCCCGGCAGATCGGCTCGGCAAATATAAAAACACAAATCATGGACACAATACCGACTGTTAAGCCTGTCCAGAAGCAAAATGAGGATGTATTCTTTGCCCGTTCTTCTTTTTCTTCTCCCAGCATTCTTGAAATCAGCGAGGTACCTCCGATGCCAAACAGCATACCGACTGCCATAAATAAAAGGAAAGCAGGGGTAGCGACTGAAACAGCGGCAACCATGAGCGCATTTTTTGTCTGCCCGATGAAAAAGGTGTCTGCCAGATTATACGCAAGTACCATAATCATGCTGATGATTGAAGGTATGACATTGCTGATTACTGCTTTTGGAACCGGTGCATTTTTAAATATTTCAGTTGTTTTATCATGCATTGTGAGAACTCCTTATACTATCTTCTATATATCAGCTTATCATGATAACGCAATTGTATGGAATATGCAATATCAAATATCTTATTTTGACATGTTTTTTTAGTTTCATACATATAGATATGATATGGAAATGTGCATCAATCGGAAGGTGTGGGTGGTTATTGTAATATGTTGATTCACGTAGTGGCAGAAGGAGAGACGGTGAATGCCCTGGCGATGCGTTATGGTGCGTCGGCTGAGAGTATAGAGCTTACCAATCAGTTACAATATCCGTATTATCTTATCGTCGGTCAGGCATTATTGATTGAAAATACGATACCGGGTGAAACGGGGGTTGTGCGACGTACAGGCCGATCTGCTTATATAAACGGATTTGCCTATCCGTTTATCAGCCGGTGGGTTTTGAATGCAACGCTGCCGTATCTGACATTTCTTTCCGTTTTTTCGTATGGCTTTACACCTGAGGGGAATCTGGTTTATCCGGCATTGGATGACGCCTTTATGGTTAGCGCAGCCATGGAGCAGCGCACTGTGGCGGCGCTTACTCTGACGCCCTTTGATGAGGACGGAAATTTTAATAACAATCTGATTCACAGTCTGCTGCGGAATGGTGCGGCTGTGGATAATCTGATCGGACAGCTTAAAGCTGTTATGCCGGAACGGGGATTCGGAGCCTTGGACGTGGATTTTGAGTTCATCCTGCCAGAGGACAGGGATTTATTTACCGGCTTTGTAGCCAGACTTACCGAGGACCTGAATCCGCTTGGGATTCAGGTGTTTGTTGATCTTGCACCGAAGACATCTGCGGACCAGAGGGGACTTCTGTATGAGGGGAAGGATTATGGAGGCCTTGGGGCTGCAGCAAACGGTGTCCTTCTTATGACATACGAATGGGGATATGCGTATGGTCCGCCTATGGCTGTCGCTCCGGTCAATCAGGTAAGACGCGTGGTGGAGTATGCACTGACGGAGATACCGGCATATAAGATCAGTCTCGGGATTCCCAATTACGGCTATGACTGGACACTGCCGTATGTGCGGGGCGGTATAAGGGCAAGGACAATCGGAAATGTGGAAGCGATACAGCTTGCGGCTGCGTATAATGCGGTTATTGAATTTGATGAGACTGCAAAATCACCGTTTTTCTTTTATTATTCGGGTGGGATTCAGCATGTAGTCTGGTTCGAGGATGTGCGGAGCCTCAATGCCAAATTTGATTTGATTGACGAGTTCGGATTGCGAGGAGCGGGATATTGGACAATTATGCAGTGGTTTCAGGCGAACTGGACACTGCTTAACGCCCGTTTTAATATAATAAAAAACATATAAACAAATATCCATGTGAAAACAGATGTGATATACTGTAATGGATTACATGAAACGGAGAAACAATTATATGGCACAAAAATATTATGCTGTAAAGCGGGGAAGAACGCCGGGCATTTATATGACATGGGCGGAATGTGAAAATATGGTCAGAGGATATAACGGGGCAGTATATAAGAGCTTCGGGACGTTGGAGGAAGCAAAAGAGTATTTGGGAGGTACAGCATTTTCTTCGGATGACGAACCCGGCTTTGATATGGGGAAGGCTGAGAATGCCCGCCCCTACGCCTTTGTGGACGGCTCTTACAATGCGGCGACAAGGGTGTATGGATATGGCGGCTTTCTTGTCTGCAACGGAAAAAAACATGTGATACAGGGATGCGGTGATGATGAAGAAACGGCATCCATGCGTAATGTGGCGGGGGAGGTGCTCGGATGTATGGCGGCAGTCCGCCTTGCCTTAGAGATGAAGCTATCGGAGCTTGATATATATTATGATTATATGGGAATAGAGATGTGGGCAACGGGAATGTGGAGGCGCAATAAGCCGGGTACCATTGCATATTATGATTATATGCAGAAGGCGGGGAAGCAGCTTCGGATTCATTTTATAAAGGTGAAAGGTCATTCCGGGATAACCGGAAATGAGGAGGCAGACAAGCTTGCAAAGGAAGCTGTCGGATTATCGTAATCGGTCAGTGCTTTAACAGAAACAACAGAAATTGAAGCATTCCAATGACAACAATGCCGATGATGATACCCAGATACCACGCGCCGTAATATACACAGACAAAGGCTGTTATAACAAGAAACAGAATCATTCCGACAGTCATCATGGTCAGTGGCTTTATCATGTTAGCGTCCTGGTGTGCCAGAATGAATACTGTCAGATATATTATGCTGTAAAGAAGTATAAATAAAATTAAAAATACCATTATTTTCTCTCCTGTATGGCGTGGGTGTTTGTGGTATAATGTGAACACTTGGCAAACTAAAGTTTATCATAGCAAATCAATTATTTCAATAAAGAAAGAGATGACAGCAATACGATGTACAAAAGAATTCTGATTATTCTGACAATCATCATTGTATTATTAAATCTGCTCGCATGGACAATCCCGGGAGTGTGTGACTGGTATACGGCCTATGTAATGCCGATATGGCTTAATACGCTGGCAAGGATAACAGGTATGTTTCCTTTTTCAATCGGTGAAATCATGCTGGCAGCTGCGGTGATACTGGTATTTGTTTTAATTATGGCCAGTATTTTGCTCATTTTTTTACATAACAGGGAGCGGTATAAGAAAAGTGTATTTTGTTTCTATCGCATTTTTGCCGCCATTGTCGTCGGCGTATGTCTGGTGATGACATTAAACTGTACAATGCTGTATCACTGTACGCCTTTGGATTCAAATCCGGCTGTGCCGTATCGGGAATATTCGATAGAGGAGCTTGAGACGCTGCGCAATTATGTTGCAGATATGTGTAACAGCTACAGTGCTCTCATGCAGCGCGATGAGAATGGCTATTTAGTGTATGCGGGGGATATGCAGGAGACAGCAAAAAAAGCATTAAACAATTTATCCGACAGGTATCCCAAGCTGGCAGGGTACTATCCCGATGTAAAGCATATGGCCTTTTCAAATCTGATGAGTCAGGCCTATATGGCAGGCTATTATTTTCCGTTCTCGCTGGAGGCAAATTGCAACGATAATATGTACATCAGCAATTATCCAGGTGTATATTGTCATGAGCTTTCGCATCTGCATGGATATATTTATGAGGATGAGGCAAATTTCCTTTCGTTTCTTGCATGTATTGAAAGTGAGGATGATTTTTTTGTATATTGTGGCTATCTGAGTGTGCTGAATTATGTTGACAATGCATATTGGGAATCCATTGACGGGGATATTGCGCGTTATGCGTCGCAAACGCAAATATGCGAAGCGGTTTATGCGGACAATGTTTTTCTGCTCCCGGAGACATGGGAGGAGGTCGAAGAGAAAGCGGTATTTTCGACGGACACGCTGGATGCCGCCTCGGATGAATTTACGGAGACGAGCTTACAGTTAAATGGTGTCAAAGAGGGAATGGCGAGCTATGGTCAGGTGGTGGATTTGCTTTTGCAATATTATGATGGTAAATTATATGAATGATAGCCGGGTTATTTTTAAATGAAGGAGATAAACAGTGAATGGGATGAAAATACCGTTTCTTGATGTGGTGTTCCGTGACGAAAACGGTTTTCGGCTGCTGCAGGGGTTTCGGCTTTTGCATACCTTGACATTTTATTGTAAATATGTTAAAAATAGTTAAATAATGCCTTTATTTTTAATATGATTTTGTTCATAATTAAGATAAAATGGTAAAATTTATGATACTTAAAATGGGTGGAGAGTAAAGAGTAAGATGAAGTTTCAAGTGAGCAATTTGTTTAAAAAGGGTAACAGTGTACCTGCGGAGCCTGCAGATGACGTGCAGGCAAAATCTGTGTCGGGGCAGCTTGCAAAGCTTGCGGAGTCTGGCAGCCGGAACTTGACGGAGAATGTCATAGTTTGTCCGAAATGCAAGCAGGAATTTAAAAAGGCTGAGGTGAAAAATAATCTGAATGTATGCATGGCGTGCGGTTATCACTATGTTATTTCAGCGGAGAGAAGAGTAAAGAATCTGGTTGATCAGGGCAGTTTCAGGCCGTTAAAGTGCAAGGTGGCGTTTGCAAATCCTTTGGAATATCCGGAGTATGAAGAAAAAATAAAAGCATTGCAGGAAAAGACAGGCTTGGAGGAGGCTGTCTATACCGGCGTGGGGAAAATAGAGGGCTATGAAGCTGTGATTGCCGTTATGAGCAGTAAATTTTTAATGGGAAGTATGGGTATAGCGGTCGGTGAGAAGGTTACAAACGCCGTTGAGTATGCGGACAGAAAAAAACTGCCTTTGATTATTTTTACCGCCAGCGGCGGAGCAAGAATGCAGGAAGGTATTCTATCACTCATGCAGATGGCAAAGACAAGCGCGGCGATTGAACGCTTCAATGAGAACGGAGGATTATATATATCGGTATTAACACATCCGACAACGGGCGGTGTTACGGCGAGCTTTGCAACGCTTGGTGATATTACGCTGGCGGAGCCGGAGGCGCTTATCGGTTTTGCGGGACCGAGAGTGATAGAGCAGACGATAGGACAGAAGCTGCCGGAGGGATTTCAGCGCTCAGAGTTTCAGCAGGAGCATGGATTTGTTGACCGGATTGTTCCGCGGGATAAGATGAGAGAGACAATCGCGCATATATTACGTCTTCACAGTAAGAGAGGTAGATAGATATGGTTAAGGAAATAGATACAAGAATTACAGAGATTGATGCGGAGATTGAAAGGCTGAAAAGCGAGGAAGCAGTGGATGAGGCACAGATTTATGTGCTGAAAAGAGAAAGACATGACCTGATAAAAATGTGTAAAAATCTGGATCCGCATGATAAGGTTTATCTGGCAAGACATAAGAAAAGACCGAAGATTACGGAATATATAGACAATATATTTGACGATTTCTTTGAGCAGAAGGGCGACGCTTTAGGCAAGGAGGACGGCAGTATATTTGGCGGAATTGCAATGTATGGGGATATGCCTGTAACAGTGCTCGGACACAGAAAGGGTAATGACCTGAACGAGAACCTGGCATGTAATTTCGGTATGCCGGGACCGGAGGGATACAGGAAGGCACTGCGTCTTATGAAGCAGGCTGAGAAGTTTGGCAGACCGATTATCACTTTTATAGATACACCGGGCGCGTATCCGGGACTGGAGGCTGAGACCAACGGACAGGGTAATGCAATTGCGGAGAATCTTGCTAAAATGAGTGCCCTCAAGGTGCCGGTCATTGCTATAGTAACCGGTGAGGGAAGCAGCGGAGGCGCACTTGCAATCGGTGTTGCAAACAGTGTATTGATGCTTGAGAATGCCATATATTCTATTTTATCACCGGAAGGATATGCCTCAATTTTGTGGAAGGATTCCTCACGAAGTGATGAAGCCTGCAGTATGATGCGTCTGACGGCACAGGATTTGAAAGAGTTTCATGTCATAGACGAGATTATCCCTGAGCCGATTGGCGGTGCGCATCTGAATCCGGGAGCGGTCTTTAAGACAGTGGATAAGTATTTGAAAAGAGAGCTTGAAAAGTATGCGAAGATGGGACCTGAGGAGCTGGCAAGGCATAGATACAAGAAATTCAGAACTATAGATTCGGATTACATGAGAGTATTATAAAAAGGAGAGAAGATGCAGGTGACGGACGGACTCCACATTGTCGGAACAGGGCATTATGTTCCTCCGCATGTGGTAACAAACGATGATTTAAGTAAGCTTGTAGATACAAATGATGAGTGGATTTCTTCAAGAACAGGTATCAGGAGAAGACATTTTGCAGAGGACGAAACAAACGAGGACATGGCTGTGGCAGCTGCAAATATGGCGATCGAAAATGCAGGTATTGATAAAGAAGATATCGGTGTTGTTATTGTTGCTACGATACGACCGGACCATATGACGCCGTCCATGGCTTGTATGGTGCAGAAACGGCTTTTGATTCCGCAGGATACTGCCTGCTTTGATATTAATGCTGCATGTTCGGGCTTTATGTATGGAATTCAGATTGCCAGAGGCTTGCTGATGCAGAGTAAAAAACGCTACGCGGTTGTGGTGGGCAGTGAAATGCTGTCAAAAATATTGGATATGACAGACCGCGGAACCTGTATTCTGTTTGGCGACGGTGCGGGAGCGGCTGTTTTGGAGTTGTCTGATTCACACCGGTATTTCAGTGTACTTGGTTCGGCCGGAGATGATGATGTTTTGGAATGCCCGAATCATGACGGTGTCAGACATGTGAATATGAAAGGCAGTGATGTCTTTAAATTTGCGGTTTCTACAGTGCCGAAGACAATCTTTGAGCTGCTTGATCAGGCAGGCTTATCTGCGGATGACATTGATGTGTATGTATGTCATCAGGCAAATAAGCGTATTGTGGAAATGGTTGCAAAAAAATGTAAGCAGAACATGGATAAATTCTACATAGATATGGATGAGTATGGCAACACATCTTCTGCGAGCATTCCGATAGCATTGAGCGAAATGAATCAAAAAGGGTTGATTAAACCCGGCATGAAGATGATTTGTGTAGGCTTCGGCGGAGGCTTGACCTGGGGCGGCGCCTATATCGAATGGTAGGATGTCGGTTTGATGTATGTTGGTAGACAAGGAGTGTATGATTACAATGAAGTTAAATGAAATGCTTAATATTAAATATCCGATTATCCAGGGAGGTATGGCAAATATTGCGACAGGTGAGTTTGCGGCGGCAGTATCAAATGCGGGTGGTCTCGGACTGATTGCATCCGGCGGTTTTGACGCGGAGCGTATCAGGGAGGAGATTCAAAAATGCCGTGTCCTTACGGATAAACCATTTGGTGTGAATCTTATGCTGATGAATCCGGATGTGGATAATATAGCGAAAATGCTTGTGGAAGAGAAGGTAGCTGTAATTACGACGGGAGCGGGAAGTCCTGAGAAGTATGTGGCGGACTGGAAAGCAGTTGGCAGTAAGGTTATTCCTGTGGTTGCCAGTGTAGCTCTGGCAAAAAGAATGGAGCGAATGGGCGTGGATGCAATTATTGCCGAGGGCGGCGAGAGCGGCGGTCACGTAGGTGAGATGACAACCATGACTTTGGTTCCGATGGTGGTTGACGCTGTCTGTGTACCGGTTATCGCGGCAGGCGGTATTGCCGACGGAAGAGGAATGGTTGCAGCCTTTGCACTTGGCGCCATTGGCGTACAGATTGGTACATGTCTGCTTGCCAGTGAGGAATGTCCGATTCATGAGAATTATAAGCAGGCAGTTGTAAAGGCAAAGGATAATGGAACTACTGTGACAGGACGTTCTGCGGGTGCTCCTGTACGTGTAATTAAAAACAGTATGACCAGAGAATACCTGAAGATGGAGGCACAGAATGTATCAAGGGACGAGCTGGAGCAGCTTACGCTCGGTTCGCTTCGCAAGGCTGTTCTGGAGGGAGACACAAAGAACGGTTCCCTTATGGCAGGACAGATATGCGGTCTTGTAAAAGAGGTTAAGCCTGTGGCACAGATTTTGGAAGAGATATATGAGGGTGCAAAGCAGGAGCTTTCTGCACTTAATATATAGATTTATATTTTGTACACATGTATTGTGAGCTGTAATATGAGGTTCGCGTCATATTATAGACATGCATAAGAATAGTGGAGGTCAGTATGAAGATAGGTTTTTTATATGCGGGACAGGGAAGCCAGCATGTCGGTATGGGTAAGGATTTGTATGAGGCTTATCCCGAGTTCCGTGAGACATTTGATAATGCGAGTGTTGGGTTTGATGTGAAGGAATGCTGCTTTGAGGGACCGATAGAGAAGCTCGGACAGACAAGATATACACAGCCATGTATGGTCGCATTTGCAGTCGGCGTGACAAAGATTCTTGCTGCAAAGGGAATTAAGCCCGCCATTGCTGCCGGATTATCACTCGGTGAGTATTCCGCACTTTATGCAGCCGGTGTGTTTGAGGAAAATCAGGTGATTGACTTGGTTGCTTACAGAGGAAAATCCATGGAGGAGGCTGTTACCGGAAGAGATACCGGTATGATTGCGGTTATGAGCCTTGACAGAGATACAATCAGGGCATGCTGTAAACAGGCAGAGGAGGAATTTGCCGATTCGCCTTATCATATTGCAGAGGTAGCAAATTATAACACGCCGGTACAGGTTACGGTATCCGGTGATACGCCTGTTATCAACAGAGCAGGGGAATTAATGCTTGAGAAGGGGGCAAGAAGAATTGTTCCTGTAGCTGTAAGCGGTCCGTTCCATACATCTTTGATGAAACCGGCGGGAGATAAGCTCGCAGAGAGGTTCAAGACGGAGAAGTTTGGTGAGATGGCATTTCCTGTTCTCTTTAATGCGACGGGAAAAGAACTTGAGGACGGAAAGACAATCCCTGAAATGCTTGAAAAACAGGTTCAGAGCAGTGTATATTTTGAGGATTCCATCAGATATATGATTGCTCAGGGTGTAGATACATTCGTTGAGATCGGTCCGGGCAAGACCTTGAGTGGTTTTGTTAAGAAAATCGACAGAGGACTGACTACTTATGCGGTTGAGGATGTGGAAAGCTTACAGGCACTTTTGTCAGCACTGGAGGTATAGATATGAGTTATTTACAGGGTAAGACGGCAATTGTAACAGGCGGAAGCCGTGGAATCGGACGTGCAATATGTGTTGCACTGGCGAAAGAGGGAGCCAATGTGGTAACCTGTTATGCGCATGGCGCAGATGGTGCGAATGAGACAGTGAAGCTGTGTCAGGAATATGGTGTGAAGGCGGAAGCTGTAAAAGCCGATGTCGCGGAAAATGACGATGTGGCTGCAATGATTACAAAGGTTAAGACAGAGTATGGCAGTGTTGATATTCTCGTGAATAATGCAGGTATCACAAAGGATAATTTAATTCTTAAAATGAATGAGGCTGATTTTAATCAGGTCATTGATACAAACCTGAAGGGTGCATTCTTATGTATTCAGAATGTTGCCAGAATTATGTTAAAGCAAAAATCGGGAAAGATTATTAACATAAGCAGCGTTGTGGGTGTGAGCGGAAATGCAGGTCAGGCAAACTATGCGGCAAGTAAGGCAGGGCTGATTGGTATGACGAAATCAGTGGCAAAGGAGCTTGGTTCCCGGGGAATCACTGTCAATGCGGTTGCACCCGGATTTATAGAGACGGATATGACAGCGAAGCTGCCTGCCGAGGTTGTGGATGAGATGAAGAAATCAATCCCGATGAAATCCATGGGCCGGGTCGAGGATGTTGCAAATCTTGTCACATTCCTTGCATCTGATCGTGCAAGATATATCACCGGACAGGTTATCTGTGTAGACGGCGGTATGGCAATGTAAATTGGCATGACTGATTGACTGAACTTAGAATATGGAAGGAGTTTTATTGAATGAGCAGAAGAGTAGTTATAACGGGACTTGGAACTGTGAATCCTATTGGCAAAAATCTCGCAGAGACATGGGAAAACGCAAAGAAAGGTGTATGCGGCATAGGACCAATCACACAGATAGATGTGACCAATCATGCGGTAAAGCTTGCAGGTGAAATAAAGGATTTTAGTTATGATGGAATCATAGACAAGAAAGAAGCAAGAAGAATGGATCGGTATTCCCAGATTGCTCTTGTTGCTGCTGTTGAAGCTTTTGAGCAGAGCGGCATTGATATGGAGAAGGAAGATGCCGAAAGATGCGGTGTAATATTCTCAAGTGGTATTGGCGGACTGAAAACAACAGAAAGCAATTATCAGACGGGTGAGAGAAGAGGCTTTGATAAGGTGTCTCCATTCTATATCCCTATGACCATTCCGAATATGGCAGGCGGAAACATGGCAATCCGTTTTGGTTTCAAGGGTATGTGCACTTGTGTTGTAACGGCATGTGCATCCAGCAACAATGCAATAGGGGATGCATTCCACTATGTAAGAGACGGATATGCGGAGGTTATGCTGTGCGGTGGCGCTGAGGCGTGCATATCAGATATGGGAATCGGCGGTTTTACTTCCATGCAGGCATTAAATACGACGGAAGATCCGAACAGAGCATCTATTCCTTTTGATAAGGAGAGAGGCGGATTTGTAATGGGTGAAGGCGCAGGTGCGCTTATACTTGAGGAGTATGAGCATGCAAAGGCGCGTGGAGCAAAGATATATGGAGAGATTGTAGGTTATGGCGCAACCTGTGATGCATATCATATTACGGCACCATGTCCGGACGGTTCCGGTGGAGCGGCAGCGATGAAGATGGCTGTCCGTGACGCAGGCATTACGCCGGAGGATGTAGGATATATCAATGCACACGGAACTTCAACACATTTGAATGATTCCGGTGAGACAAAAGCAATCAAGCTTGCATTTGGCGACCATGCATACAAAATGATGGTAAGCTCAACAAAGTCTATGACAGGACATTTGCTTGGCGGCGCAGGCGCTGTTGAGGCAATATTTACTACGATGGCTTTAAAGGATGCATATATTCCGGCGACAATTAATTATCAGGTCCCTGATGAGGAATGTGATTTGGATATCGTGCCAAATGAAGGAAGAAATATTCAGGTTGAGTATGCTGCATCGAATTCACTTGGCTTTGGCGGACATAATGCATGTATCGTTTTGAAGAGATTTGCAGAGTAATTTACTGAAAGATAAATGCCGGTTTTACGTAAAGGAAGAACGCAAAACTGGCATTTTATTATGAAATCATATGGATAAAGGAGATAAAACAATGGAATTAAATTCAAATCAGATTCAGGAGATTATACCACACAGATATCCGTTTCAGCTTGTGGACAGGATTACCGATTATGAGCCCGGTAAATGGGCAAAGGGAATCAAATGTGTTTCTGTCAATGAGATGCAGTTTTGCGGACACTTTCCACAGCAGCATGTTATGCCGGGTGTACTTGTTATAGAGGCTTTGGCGCAGGTTGGTGCGATTGCACTTCTCACAGAGGAGGAAAATAAGGGGAAAATCGCATTTTTCGGTGGAATCAAAAATGCAAGATTTAAGAAACAGATTATCCCAGGTGACGTGATTGAGATGGAGTGTGAGCTCACAGAGCGTAAGGGACCGGTAGGTTATGGCAAGGCGACTGCCAGGGTGGATGGCAAGGTTGCTGTTGTGGCAGAGCTTACATTTGCGGTTCAGCAGTAAGAGGGCTGATCCTATATGAGATATGAAGATATAAAAACAGTTCTTTCAATCGCGGGGAGTGATTCATCAGGCGGTGCAGGTATTCAGGCGGATATTAAAACGATACTTGCAAATGGCTGTTATGCCATGACTGCGATAACGGCGCTCACAGCGCAGAATACACAGGGCGTATTTGGTATAGAAGAAACTGCGCCCGAATTTCTTGAATTACAGATAAAATCTGTCTTTGATGATATTGTGCCGGATGCAGTCAAGATAGGTATGGTTTCCTCGCCGGAATTGATACGGGTGATAGCAAAACAGCTAAAAGAATATCAGGCAAAAAACATTGTACTTGATCCTGTCATGGTATCAACAAGCGGAAGCCGGCTTTTAAGCGAGAATGCCCTGTCCGTTCTCACAGATGAATTGTTTTCGATTGCTTCGCTTATTACTCCGAATATACCGGAGGCGGAGCTGCTTTGCGGATGTAAAATCATAAATGCGGCTGATATGAAAGTGGCATGCCGCCTGCTGGCAGACAGATATAAGGCTGCCGTGCTGTTAAAGGGCGGACACAGTATCCATGATGCGAATGATTTTTTGATATGTGAAGCAGGGGAATTCTGGCTTACAAGTGAACGAATTGATAACCCGAATACGCATGGAACCGGGTGTACATTATCCTCAGCTATTGCATCAAATCTTGCAAAGGGGTATAGTATACCCGATAGTGTCAGAAACGCAAAGGAATATCTGACCGGAGCATTGTCTCATGGTATTAATCTCGGAAAGAAAAGAGGCCCTTTAAATCATGGATGGAAATAAGACTTTGTATTATAATCCGAAGGACAGAAATATGAAAAGAAAGCTGTCCGCCGAATCCATGCGGGTATATGCAGTGACGGACAGAAGCTGGCTCTTGCATGAGACGCTGTATCAGCAGGTTGAAAAAGCGCTGGAAGGCGGGGCTACGTTTATTCAGCTTCGTGAAAAAAATATGAGCGACGATGAATTTCTTGCTGCTGCTTTGGAGATAAAGGAGCTGACAGATCGGTATCATGTGCCGTTTGTTATCAATGACAATGCAGATGTGGCTGTCCGTTCCGGCGCTGACGGGGTCCATGTCGGACAGGGTGATATGCAGGCGGGCGATGTGAGAAGGCTGCTGGGAAATGACAGGATAATCGGCGTGTCCGCACATAATGTTGCCGAAGCGCTTGCCGCAGAGCAAAACGGTGCGGATTATCTGGGGGTTGGAGCCGTATTTTCCACCGCGACAAAAAAGGATGTAAAAACAGTATCTTATGATACCCTGTCTGCGATATGTGCCGCTGTACATATTCCCGTTGTTGCAATCGGGGGTATAACGGCAGACAATATCGTCTTGTTAAAGGGAAGCGGAATAAACGGTGTCGCTGTGGTATCGGCCATATTCGGAGCGGAGGATATCACGGCTGCGACAAAAAAGATATGTAATGCGGTCGGTGAGATGCTCGGGCGGGCGTAGGCTGGCAGAGAGGTATCTATGCAGAAGAAAATCAAAACCCTTTTAGAGGGGAAAAAGGGTGTCATATTCGATATGGATGGCACTATGCTGGACAGTATGGAAATGTGGGGTACACTTGATATACAGTATATGAGCGGACTTGGAATTACCCCGGATTCGGATTTTCATCGAACAGTCAGCAAAATGACGCTGCCTATGGCGGCGGAATACATTTGCAGGAAATATCAGGTTCCATACACGCCGGAGGAGGTCGCCGCGCAGTTTACGGAGCTGGTGGACGAATATTACCGATACCGGCTTCCGGTAAAAAAGGGAATCCCCGAGCTTGTCAGGGCTATTGCAGATGAGGAAATCAGGATGGCGGTGGCTACGGCAAATGAATATGATATGAGCATGGCAGCGCTGGAAAGAAACGGGATGATGGAATACATGACGGGACTGGTGACCTGTACCATGGCAGGTGCAGGCAAGGAAAGTCCTGCTGTGTATCTGAAAGCCTGTGAGATGATGGATGTACATGTGGGGGATTGCGTGGTGTTTGAGGATTCCTTATATGCCATACAGACTGCAAAGCGGGCCGGGTTCACCGTGGTTGGCGTGTACGATAATGCAGAGAAAGAAAACTGGGATTTAATTTGTGAAGCTACAGATGGTCAGGTGGTGTTGGATTAGATGGCAGACAAAAAAAATAAACAGACACAGTCCGGCTGTGATACCTGTGCATATTTGATATATGATGAAGAATACGAGGAATATGTGTGCGATGTGAGCTTGGATGAGGATGATGTATCACGGCTCATGTCAGACAGTCATTACAGCTGCCCGTTTTATAAATATGGGGATGAATACAGTGTCGTGCGTAAGCAGATGTAAAAATAGTAAAATGCGTATAAATATAGTACAGACAGCTGACAGGATGGAGATATTGAGAGCATGAAGAATAATATAGTACTGATTGGGATGCCCGGGGCGGGAAAGAGTACGGTAGGCGTGCTGCTCGCCAAGGCAATGAATTATGATTTTCTAGATACGGATATTATAATACAAAGCAGAAACGGGAAGAAGCTCTATGAAATAATAAATGACAGGGGAATTGATTATTTTCTCCGGTTGGAAAATGAGACGCTTCAATCCGTTGACGCTTCCCATTCTATCATTGCAACCGGCGGCAGTGCGGTGTTTGGCAGGGAGGCTATGGAGCATCTGAAGGAGACAGGCGTTGTCGTATATATAAAATTGTCCTGTGAGGAAATCGCACGCCGGGTAAACAATATTAAGACGCGCGGCATAGCCATGAAAAAAGGCAAGACAATGGAGGATGTATACGCAGAGCGTGTTCCGCTGTATGAAAAATATGCAGAGATTACGGTGGACGGAGAGGGAACAACGATTGAGGAGTGTGTGGAGCAGATTATTCAATCGTTGTCACAGGTATAATACATTAACAGACTTACGGCTTCATTTCTGATTTGTCTGTGTATTTGTGTATATATGGCAAAAAAAAACAGATACTACTTCTTATCAGACAGATAAGGAGTAGTTTTTTCATGCAGAATAATATGAGTCGCTATGCGAGAACAGATTTGGCACTGGAGCTCAGAGAGGATATAGAGGACGAACAGTCCATAGAGGGTGTAAAAATATATACCAAAATAAGCAATGACAGTGATATAAGGGAAACGATTATCGAGGTGACGGATGAACAGGGAGAAAAAATACTCGGGAAACCAATCGGAACCTATATTACACTGGAAAGCGACATGCTTCGCCGAAGTGACGAGGGAGTTCATGAGCCCTTTGTGCGTGCTTTGCACAGACATCTGAAAAAGATGGTCGGAAAAGCGCGGAAAATTCTTGTTGTCGGTCTTGGAAACAGGGCGGTGACTCCGGATGCACTGGGCCCCTATGTGGTGGATAATCTGTATATTACCAGACATCTGCTCGCAGAGGGAATTGTGGATAACGTCAGAGAGCTTTCTGCAATCAGCCCGGGTGTGATGGCGCAGACCGGCATAGAGACGCAGCTGATATTAAAATCATTGTGTCAGGAAGTGAAGCCGGATGTTGTTATTGCGGTGGATGCGCTGGCGGCAAGAGAACCGTCAAGACTGAATTCTACCATACAGATATGTGACACGGGAATCAGTCCCGGTGCGGGCGTGGGAAATAACAGGGGAAAGCTTAATCAGGAGACGCTTGGGATTAAGGTAATTGCAATCGGCGTTCCTACGGTTATCGCTGTTCCTTCCATTGTTTACCAATCCGTTGAGAGCATGATAAATACCCTGATGCATCATTCGGAAAATGATAAAACAGACGGAAAGAAAAGATTTGAGATGGAGCTTACGGATGAGGAGAAGTATGAGATTGCATGCGAGCTTGTAGAGCCGGCACTTGCCTCTATGTTTGTAACGCCGAAGAATATTGATGAGGCGGTAAAGCGTGTCAGCTATACGATATCAGAGGCAATCAACAGATTTTTTGAATGACGGGCTTTTCGGCGGCATATATTTTACTATGGGGAAAATGAGTAAAAAAGCGAGCTATATATATTGTTTTCTGCTGATTGTAATCAGCATATGTATCATTGCAAAAACGGAGTTCATATCACGTTTTATATTGAAGGATATCCGCGATAACATGATTCCGCTCTTGAGCAGTGAGGATAAAATTGAATATAATGTCCTTGGCACGGTTTTTCCGATTCTGGGTATGTATGAAGGGGAGCCGGAGGAGTTTTTTTCGGCTCCGGGAGATTATAAGGAATATGTACTGGAGGCCGGAATCATATCGGACAACACGGCTGATGTGGCGGCGTATGCAACGACAACAGATGCAGAGCTCTATGCGCAGGAAACGGCGACGGACGCTTCCGGTGAAGTCGAGGTCGCAGAGACGCTGGGACTGCCTGTCACAGAGGGAATCACATACAGTATGGATCAGCTTCAGAATTTTGATTTTCTGGTCTCAAATTGTTATACAATAGCAAACTCCACCAGTATTAATCCGGATGAGCTGAATGCTGCAACGCTTCTCGGTATGGATATGCAGGTGGATTTGTCCGGTGAGGATTACAAGGTATTGATTTATCATACCCATGGAAGCGAAGCGTATGCGGACAGCAGAGCGGGCGTCACCGAGGATACGGTAATCGGTGTGGGAGATGAGTTAACCAGAATTCTTGAGGAGGATTACGGTGTACATGTTTATCATGACCGCACGGTATATGACAGGGTAAACGGAGTTGCCGACACGAATTATGCCTATGAGCTGTCCGCACAGGGAATTGATTCGATATTGGCACAATATCCGTCCATTGAGGTGATTATCGATGTGCACAGAGATGGTGTGAAGGAGGATCTGAGACTGGTTGAAAATGTGGATGGACAGCCGACGGCACAGCTGATGTTTGTAAACGGTATCAGCAGGCTGAATAAGCATGGTGATGTGGAGTATTTGTATAATCCGTACATACAACAGAATCTGGCATTCAGTATGCAGCTTCATCTCGCCGGTAAATCCATGTATGGTAATCTTTTCCGCAAGAACTATATCAGCGGTTACAGATATAATATGCATAAAATGCCAAAGGGAGCAGTGATTGAGGTCGGAGCACAGACAAATACCGTGGCGGAGGCTAAGAATGCCATGGGACCTCTGGCGGCAACGATATATAAGGTTTTGTCGGGTGAATAAAAAATGTTTACAAAATTAGAAGTATGTGTTAATCTATTTATAACTTCACAAGAGAAAAATTGCTTTAGAGGAGGTTATTGGATTATGAGTATGAAAAAAGTTATAGGAGCCATGGCATTAATTGCAGTATTTATCTTTGCGTCTGTATTCATAGGGAATATTCATTCTGATAAGCTTCAGGGGTTGACGAATACTGAATCACAGGATAATAAGCTTGAGATGGAAAAAGAAATTAGCAGTGTTCCGTTTTCTGATGAAATATATGATACATCAGAAATGCAAATTGAACCGGAAGATAACAGGCTTGACTTAAAAAAGGAAATTTACAGTAAATCTATGGTTGATTAGATGATTTTAAGAGGTTGTCACACTAAGTGCGTGATTTGCTCCCTTCTGGGCAGACAAGTGAAATAGTACAAATCACTTGATACTCAGAAAGGAGCATTTTTTATATCTAAAATAGCTCAGATGTAAGAAAAATATAAAATCACATACATGTTTTTCTGTACAATTTGTGATTGTATGTTTCGACATGGATATGATATACTTTAGAACAGGTAAAAAATATAAAATATGCAATAATTAAAGAAATTACAAATACAGTGAGGAACGATAAATGGCTCATTTAGATCAGAGTAGAATAAGAAATTTTTGCATTATAGCACATATTGATCACGGGAAATCGACGCTTGCGGATCGTATTATCGAGAAAACGGGTACGCTCACCAGCCGGGAGATGCAGGATCAGGTGCTTGACAATATGGATTTGGAAAGGGAGCGGGGAATCACTATCAAGGCACAGTCCGTCCGTATTGTGTATAAGGCAAATGACGGTGAAGAGTATATATTTAATCTGATAGATACACCGGGACACGTGGATTTTAATTATGAGGTATCAAGGAGCCTCGCAGCCTGCGAGGGGGCAATCCTGGTGGTGGATGCTGCACAGGGCATTGAGGCGCAGACGCTTGCCAACGTTTATCTGGCTGTTGACCATAATCTTGATGTCATGCCTGTCATTAACAAGATTGATTTGCCGTCGGCGGATCCGGAGAGAGTCGTAAACGAGATAGAGGATGTTATCGGTATTGAGGCACAGGATGCACCGCTTATATCTGCAAAAAACGGTATTAATATAGAACAGGTATTGGAGCAGATTGTGACAAAGATTCCGGCTCCGCGCGGGGATGTGGATGCACCGCTCAAGGCATTGATTTTTGACAGCCTGTATGATTCCTACAAGGGCGTTATTATCTTCTGCCGTATATTTGACGGTGTGGTTGCGAAGGGAACAAAAATCCGTATGATAGCAACGGGAGCCGAGGCGGAGGTTGTTCAGGTCGGCATATTCGGAGCAGGACAGTTTATTCCGTGTGATGAGCTGTCGGCGGGTATGGTAGGATATATCACAGCCGGCTTGAAAAATGTGAAGGATACAACAGTGGGTGATACGGTCACGGATGCGGACAACCCGTGCACTGAGGCACTGCCGGGCTATAAAAAGGTGAATCCGATGGTGTACTGTGGATTATATCCGGCAGATGGCGCAAAGTATCCGGACCTTCGCGATGCACTGGAGAAATTACAGTTAAACGACGCGTCTCTAAGCTATGAGCCTGAGACCTCCATTGCGCTCGGCTTCGGATTTCGGTGCGGTTTTTTGGGACTGCTTCATTTGGAGATTATTCAGGAGCGCTTGGAGAGGGAGTACAATCTTGATTTGGTTACAACCGCACCGGGTGTTGTATATAAGGTGCATAAGACAGACGGGGAAGTGATAGAGCTGACCAATCCGTCAAATCTCCCGGATCCGTCCTATATCGAATACATGGAGGAACCGTATGTATCTGCGGAGATTATGGTTACAACGGATTATGTGGGTGCTATCATGCAGCTATGTCAGGAACGCCGGGGTGTATATAAGAGCATGGAGTATATGGAGACAACCCGTGCTATGCTCAAATATGATTTGCCGCTGAATGAGATAATATATGATTTCTTCGACGCCTTAAAATCACGTTCCAGAGGATATGCATCGTTTGATTATGAATTTAAGGGCTATGAGCGTTCAGACCTCGTGAAGCTTGATATCCTGATTAACAAGGAGGAGGTGGATGCCCTGTCCTTTATCCTCCATAAGGATACTGCTTATGAGCGTGGAAGAAAGATGTGTGAGAAGCTGAAGGAGGAGATACCGAGACATCTGTTTGAGATACCGATACAGGCTGCAATCGGCAGCAAGGTTATCGCCAGAGAAACGGTAAAGGCGATGCGGAAGGATGTGCTTGCCAAATGCTACGGCGGAGATATTACGCGTAAGCGCAAGCTGCTTGAAAAACAAAAAGAGGGGAAAAAGAGAATGCGTCAGGTTGGTAACGTAGAGATACCGCAGAAAGCATTTATGAGTGTACTAAAGTTAGATGAGGAGTAGAAATTACCTATGAAAAGATATGTGAGTCTGTATGTTCATATTCCGTTTTGTGCATTGAAATGCAAATACTGTGATTTCCTGTCTTTTGATGGAGAAAGCTATGGAACAATGCTCAGATATGTGGATTGCCTGTGCCAGGAAATCAAGCTGTATGAGCCTGTGGCAGGCGATTGTGTTGTGAGAAGCGTATTTATCGGAGGTGGAACGCCGTCGCTGTTGGATGAGTCTCTTATTACAAATATTATGGCGTTTATCAGAAAGACCTTCACGCTGGAGAAGGATGCCGAGGTAACAATAGAGGCAAATCCGGGAACACTGCGGCATCAGAAATTAAACGGATATAAGGCGGCAGGCATAAATCGCATCAGTATTGGCCTTCAGTCGGCAGATGACACCATGTTAAAAAGACTTGGCAGACTGCATAATTATGACCAGTTTGTTGCAAGCTATAAGGCGGCGAGAAGAGCAGGCTTTAAAAATATTAATGTTGATATCATGTCCGGCCTCCCGGGACAGACAATTCGCTCTTATGTGGATACATTGTCCCGTGTGATAGATTTTCAGCCGGAACATATTTCGGCGTATTCATTATCCGTTGAAGATGGAACGCCTTTTGCACAGGATGCATCTGTGCTGGAATCTCTTCCGACGGAGATTACAGACAGGAAGATGTATGAGATAACAAAAAAGCTTCTTGCAGCAAGCGGCTATGACAGGTATGAATTTTCCAATTATGCGAAGTCAGGCTATGAGTGCAGGCACAATATGGTATATTGGACAGGCGGAGAGTATATCGGCTTTGGTATAGGGGCAGCTTCCTATTTTCAGGGGAAACGCTTCAGCAACATACGTGATATTTTTACCTATATAAATATGATGGAAGAAACAGCGGAGAAATTTGTAACCACAGACAGTATGGAAATGCTGTACAATGACACGGTAAGACAGCTTCGGGAAAATGTAACGACAATATACATAGATTCCCGCATGGAGGAATTTATGTTCTTAGGACTCAGAATGACCTGCGGTATCAGCCGCTCGGATTTTGAGGAGCGTTTCAAGAAGGATATCTATGAGGTTTACGGACCGATTCTCAACAAATACATTGACCAGGGGTTTATGGCAACAGAGGGTGACCGCATTTATCTGACTGATGCAGGCATTGATGTCAGCAATGTGATACTTGCCGATTTTCTTTTAGACAAAGAATGACAGACTCCCGCACAGCCGTCTTGTGTATCATGAAACAGCTGTGCGGGCAGCCTGCATTTTTTTATATATTTTCTTTAAAATCCCTTGACAAATACTATATGTAGTGGTAGATTAGCAAATAGAGATTAGCACTCGAATTAAATGAGTGCTAATAAATGAAAGGATGATGAGATGGAGCTGGATGAGCGTAAGATGAAGATCCTTCGAGCCATTGTATCCAATTATCTTGAAACTGGCGAGCCGGTAGGCTCAAGGACGATTTCTAAATATACCGACTTAAATTTAAGTTCAGCAACGATTCGAAATGAGATGGCGGATTTGGAGGAGATGGGGTATATTATACAGCCGCATACCTCAGCCGGACGTGTTCCGACAGATGCAGGTTATCGTTTCTATGTCGACAGGCTGATGGAAGAGAAGGAAGAGGTGGAAGAAGTAAGGAGCTCCTTGCTTGAGCGCGTTGATCGTATGGAGCTTTTGCTGAAGCAGGTTGCAAAGGTTTTGGCATATAATACGAATTATGCCACCATGGTCACTGCACCGAATTATAACAAGACAATAAAGTTCATACAGCTTTCCCAGGTGGATATCAATAATTTACTGGCGGTCATTGTTGTGGATGGCAATATTATTAAGAACCAGCTGATACGGGTGGATGTTGGTCTGGATAATGAAGATGTTTTGAAGTTTAATATCCTGCTTAATACATTTCTGCAGGGAGCCAGTCTTGAGGATATCAATCTTGAGATGATTCAGACTATGAAGAAACAGGCGGGAGATTACGGAAGCATTCTGGACCACATTTTTCAGGGAATTGTTGAGGCAATTCATGAGGCCAAGGAGCTGGAGATATATACCAGCGGAGCAACAAACATTTTGAAGTATCCTGAGCTTGGTGATATCAGTAAAACGAGTGAGCTTATCGAAACCTTTGAGAATAAGGATGAGCTAAACCGTCTCCTTGAAGAGACGGTAAACAGGAGTGATAACAGTTCTGAAACGGGCATACAGGTATATATCGGAGATGAAACGCCTGTGCAGAATATGAAGGATTGTTCCCTGATTACTGCGACGTATCAGATGCCGGAGGGAGCAAAGGGTACAATCGGTATCATTGGTCCGAAGCGGATGGATTATAAGAAGGTTGTCAGCACATTAAAAAATTTGACTGTTGAGCTGGATGAAATATTTAAGAAAGGCAAAGGGGTGAATGAAGATGGCTAAAACGAGTAAAAGTCAGACAGAGAATGTAAAAGCGGAGGAGACTGTTGAGGAAGTGGAGGCAGTGGACAATGCACCTGCTGAGGAAGGAACAGATGTAAAGATAGATGAAGTAGAACAGGTTGATGAGAGCGATACAGAGACTTGTGAGGCAGCGAAGCCAAAGCCTGTGCCAAAGGGAAGCCGACGAGGCAGCAAAACCCTTATGCTTGAGCTTGAGAGAACCAAGGAGCTTGCACAGGGAAATGAGGAGAAGTATAAAAGACTTCTGGCTGAATTTGAAAATGCAAGACAGAGAAATGAGAAAGAATCAAAGAAAATGTATGACATCGGCGCAAAGGAGGTGCTTGAGAAGCTGTTGTCGGTTGTCGACAATCTGGAGAGAGCGTTGGCAAGCATACCTGATGAGGACAGAGAGAGGCCTTTTGAACAGGGTGTGGATAAGATATATCGTCAGATGATGGTTACTCTGGATAATGTCGGCGTAAAGCCTATGAATGCGGAGGGCGCGCAGTTTGATCCGGAGCTGCACAATGCAGTTATTCATGTTGAGGATGAAAATCTTGGAGAAAACATTGTTGCAGAAGAAATGCAAAAAGGATATATGTATAAGGATCAGGTTTTAAGACACAGTATGGTTAAGGTTGCAAATTAACCAGACATCCTTATCAAAATAAATAATATAACATAATATAAAATGGAGGAATTAAAATGGGTAAGATTATAGGTATTGATTTAGGAACAACAAATTCATGTGTAGCTGTTATGGAAGGTGGTAAGCCTGTTGTTATCACAAATGCAGAGGGTTCGAGAACAACGCCTTCTGTTGTCGCTTTTACCAAGACCGGTGAGCGTGTTGTTGGTGATGCGGCAAAGCGACAGGCTGTAACAAATGCAGACAAGACAATTTCATCTATCAAGAGACATATGGGTTCAGATTACAAGGTTGAAGTTGACGGTAAGAAATATTCTCCGCAGGAGATTTCGGCTATGATACTTATGAAGCTGAAGAGAGATGCGGAGGCGTATATCGGTGAGCCTGTTACCGAGGCGGTTATTACTGTACCGGCATACTTTACGGATTCACAGAGACAGGCAACAAAGGATGCAGGTAAGATTGCAGGTCTTGATGTAAAGCGTATTATCAACGAGCCTACAGCCGCAGCGCTTTCTTATGGTCTTGACAATGAGGAAGAGCAGAAGATTATGGTGTATGACCTTGGTGGCGGTACCTTTGATGTGTCTATCATTGAGATTGGCGACGGTGTCATTGAGGTTCTTGCAACGGCCGGTGATAACAAGCTCGGTGGTGATGACTTCGATAATGCAATCACAGATTATATGTTAGCTGAGTTTAAGAAAAATGAGGGTGTAGACCTCTCAACAGATAAGATGGCTATGCAGAGATTAAAGGAAGCTGCTGAGAAGGCGAAGAAGGAGCTTTCGTCATCAACAACAACCAATATCAACCTTCCTTTCATCACTGCAACACAGGATGGGCCAAAGCACTTTGATATGGATTTAACCAGAGCAAAGTTTGATGAGCTTACTGCACATCTGGTTGACAAAACAAGGACACCGGTTCAGACGGCTTTAAAGGATGCAGACCTTACAGCATCAGACTTGGATAAGGTTCTCCTTGTCGGCGGTTCTACACGTATTATTGCCGTTCAGGATATGGTTAAGAAGCTGACGGGCAAGGATCCGTTTAAGGGTATCAATCCGGATGAGTGTGTTGCAATCGGTGCGTCTATTCAGGGTGGTAAGCTTGCCGGTGATGCCGGTGCAGGTGAAATCCTTCTGTTGGATGTTACACCTCTTACACTGTCTATCGAGACAATGGGTGGTATCGCTACACACCTGATTGAGAGAAATACAACGATTCCTACAAACAAGAGCCAGATATTCTCCACAGCGCAGGATAATCAGGACGCTGTTGATATCAATATCGTACAGGGCGAGCGTGAGTTTGCAAGAGACAATAAGAGCCTTGGACGTTTCAGATTGGATGGTATTGCGCCTGCAAGGCGTGGCGTTCCGCAGATTGAGGTTACTTTTGATATCGATGCAAATGGTATTGTAAATGTATCTGCAAAGGATCTTGGAACAGGAAGAGAGCAGCATATTACTATTACTTCCGGCACTTCACTCTCGGATGAGGATATCGAGAGAGCAGTCAAGGAAGCAGCTGAGTATGAGGAGCAGGATAAGAAACGTAAGGAAGCAATTGAGGTCAGAAATGATGCTGACGCTATGGTATTCCAGACAGAGAGAGCACTCTCAGATGTTGGGGATAAGCTTTCTGCAAATGAGAAGAGCCAGGTTGAGGCTGACCTCAAGGCATTGAAGGAGATTATTGAGGGAACTGATCCGGATGCGATGACCGATTATGATGTTGAGAAGATTAAGGCCGGTAAAGAGACACTTATGAACAGTGCACAGGCACTTTTCTCCAAGTTATATGAGCAGAATGGCCCTGGTGCAAATGCCGGTACCGGTACAGGAACTCCTGATTATTCTGATGATTCAGATGTTGTTGATGCAGATTATAAGGAGATCTAATCGGGTAACTATTGTAAAGAAATTATAAGGGTGAATGCAGATGGCTGATAAGAGAGATTATTATGAAGTGCTCGGTGTGACCAAGGGTGCGTCTGAAGCTGAGATAAAGAAAGCGTATCGTCAGGTTGCAAAAAAATATCATCCCGATACAAATCCGGGTGATAAGGAAGCAGAAGAAAAGTTTAAAGAAGCAGCAGAAGCATATGCCGTGTTGAGTGATCCTGAGAAAAGGTCAAAGTATGACCAGTATGGTCATGCTGCCTTTGAACAGGGTGGCGGACCCGGCGGCTTCGGAGGATTTGATTTTAGCGATATGGGAGATATCTTTGGGGATATCTTCGGGGATATGTTTGGCGGCGGAGCCAGACAGCGTCAGTCCAACGGGCCTGTTAAGGGTGCCAATATTAAGACGACAGTGCGTGTTTCTTTTGAGGAAGCTGTATTCGGAACACAGGAGGAATTGGAGCTTCCGCTGAAGGATGAGTGTGATGTGTGTAAGGGAACCGGTGCACAGCCGGGACATCAGCCTGAGACCTGTCCGAAATGTGCAGGAAAAGGTCAGGTCGTTTATACACAGCAATCCTTATTCGGCATGGCAAGAACCGTTCAGACCTGTCCGGACTGCGGCGGTTCCGGTAAATTAGTTAAATTTAAGTGCAGCAACTGTGCCGGTACAGGCTTCGTCAAGAGTAAGAAAAAAATTCAGGTTGCTGTGCCTGCCGGTATAGACAATGGTCAGAGTATACGTATCCGTGCAAAGGGTGAGCCGGGTATAAACGGTGGCGAAAGAGGAGATTTGCTTGTCACTGTTCTGGTTGACAGACATCCTACATTCCAGCGTCAGGAGTACGATTTGTATTCCTCGGAGCCAATCAGCTTTACACAGGCTGCACTCGGTGGAAAAGTGAATATCAGCACGATTGACGGACCATATGATTTGGAGATTAAGCCGGGTACGCAGACTGATACAAAGGTGAAGCTGAGGGGCAAGGGTGTGCCTACCCTGCGTAACAAAAATGTCCGTGGTGACCATTATGTTACCCTGGTTGTGCAGGTGCCTGATAAGCTGACTGAGGAGCAGAAATCCATTTTGAATCAGTATGCGAAGACAACCACGGTAAATGCACGTTCTTCGACGGATTCAGCGGGTGGTTTTTCATTCGGTGACCACAAGAAGAAAAAAGGATTTAAAAAAGGATTATAAAATAATATGATGTGGACAAAATTGACAATCGACACAACTGTGGAAGCAGTTGATTTGCTCAGTGCCTTTCTTGATGAGAAAGGGATAGAGGGCATAGAGATTTCCGATCATGTTCCACTTACCGATGAAGAAAAACGCGAAATGTTTGTAGATATTCCCCTGGTGGACGGGGTGAATGACGGAACCGCACAGGTTTCCTGTTATATAGACAACAGCTTCGACATCGATGCTTTAAGGGCGGATATAGCTTGTGAGCTTACCCGCCTTCAGGCATTTATACCGGTAGGCTCAATGAACGTGACATTTTCAAGGACAGAGGATAAGGACTGGATGAATAACTGGAAACAGTTCTTTAAGCCTTTCCGAATCTATGACAATATTGTGATTAAGCCTACATGGGAGACGCTTACGGATGCAGGTGCGGATGACCTTGTTGTTGAGCTTGATCCGGGTATTGCATTTGGAACAGGCTCGCATGAGACAACAAAGCTGTGTATCGGTCAGCTGAAGAAATATTTGAAACAGGGCGATACTGTCTTTGATGTCGGTTCCGGAAGCGGAATTTTATCTATTATAAGTTCCATGCTCGGTGCAGGGTTTGTACACGGTATGGACATTGATGAGGTGGCGGTTCGTGCAAGTAGGGAGAATGCTTCTTTAAACCATATCGGAGAGGACAGGCTGAAATTTTCCTGCGGTAATCTGCTGGAGGATAATTATATCGGAAAGGGGACGACCTTTCAGCTAAGCAGTGATTCAATCAAGGAGAGCCGGCATATTGATGCCGATATGCAGTATGATATTGTTGTTGCAAATATTTTGGCTGATGTTATCATACCGCTCTCTGCGGTAATACAGGATTACATGAAGCCGGATGGATATTTTATCACATCGGGCATCCTTGATATCAAGGAGAACGAGGTAAAGGAAGCCATGCTTAAAAACGGTTTTGAGATTGTTGACGTGGTGCATATGAATGACTGGGTATCCGTTATAGCAAGAATTGCACATGATTAAATCATATGGTGCGGCTTATCAGGGAACAATCCTCACGAAAGATTGTTCCGACCAAAAAGGATACTGATATGTCTTTTTACGAGAGCTTGAAAAGCTTTCTGTCAATGATATTATACCTGACTGATTTTATAATTATAAATTTAATATACTGCATTATATATGCTTCGTAGACCGTCACGAAATATTTTTTGAAAATAAAATTTTGTGTGACATTTTGCGGATTTCGTTTGTTTATATAGTGAAAGGTCTTTCAAAAGGGTTAGGAGGTACGAAGCGTGAGTGACAAGGAATATAATCAAATCGTGGATATGTATATAGATATGGTGTATCGCCTGGCACTCAGCTACACAAAATCCTGCCATGATGCCAATGATGTTGTACAGGATGTATTTTTAAAGCTATATACAAAGGCACCTGCGTTTGAGGATGAACTGCATCTGAAAAGGTGGCTGATGCGGGTAACCATCAATGAGTGTAAGAATTTATGGAATTCCTATTGGTGGAAGAATACAGAGGGAATTGATGATTATGCAAATCAGCTTCTGACACAGGACGAGGAGTCAAGCGACCTGTATATGGCGGTGATGGAGCTTCCAAAAAAATACCGGATATGTATTCACTTATTCTATTTTGAGGATTACAGTACAAGGGAAATGGCGGAGCTTCTGAACGAAAAAGAATCTACTGTACGCATGCGGCTTGTGCGTGGGAGAAAACTATTGAAGCAAAGGTTGAAGGAGGCATGGTTTGATGAAGAATCAGGAGAAGTATAAGGCTGTATTTGGAGAAATCCATGCGCCGGATGATTTGGTAAGAAAGGTCAGGAATATCAGCATGGAAAATAAGAAATTACAGAGAAACAAAAAATGGAAAGCAGCGCTTGTATCTGCGGCTGCTGCACTTGGATTATTTGTGGGTGCAAACGGAATCTGTTATGCGGCGACCGGAGATAATCTGGTATCTAAAATCGTGATTATGGTCAACGGTGAAGAGGTTGAGAGGGATATCGAATGGCATGAGGAGGGAGATACTCTGGTCGGTACGGTCGAGTACGAGGTCGAGGATGATGCCGATGGCGCCAGCATTGCGGTGCAGGAGGTCTTTATTGCCGATAAGGAGGATTCAGAGCTTATAGAGGGAGATGCAGAGGATTCGGTATATGAGCTTGACAGCATGGATGTAAGCGGAATCGTCGTACAGGAGGAAGACGGTAAGATTTATCTTGTTCCGGGGGATGAAAACCAGAAGATAGATATCACCGAGGATATCGCTGACGGAACGGCAGAAGGAACACTCGCATACAATGGCGAGGAGTGTAAATATGTTGTTGTCAGGAGCGGAGATGAGTATTCCGTGTCCATAGGTCTTGAATATGACGAGGAGTAATTGACCGTCAGGAATCAATTTATAACTGTATTGATTTTTAATAATCATATGGGACTGTCGCATTAAGACAATTTGGCAGGCATATATGTATTAATGCAGGAAAACCGTTTGTGAACGCCGGCACTTTGCGATTCATGCACCGTAGGTGCAGGAAGAGCTTAGTACCGCTGCGGGAGCAACCGAGCGAAAGCGTGTTTTCCGAATGATACATATATGCCTGCCAAATTGTTTTAATGCAACAGCCACTTTCCTTTTGCGTGCTTGTGACAGCGATAGGTTTACAATATTTTCAAGCTTCGAACTGTTTTTTGTATTATAAAATGAATATTTATGGTATAATATCCGCGCAGGCAATGAGCAGTGCCAAGATAGTCAGGAATAAATCGGCTGCTTGCAGACGAATTTATTTCTGGCTGTCTTGATAGGGCGAACGCCCGTGAACGAGGAAACCATTGGTTTCCGAGTGGCGCACTGCGGAGTTTATGGTAAAATATTTCTGCTCAACACTACAAAAAATGGAGATAACATATGCATCGCTTTTACACAGATAAAGGATATTTGAATCATGCAGATAAAAATGTTACAATCACCGGGGAGGATGTGAATCATATCAAAAATGTGCTCCGATTAAGATGCGGTGATGAGATTTTCATCAGTGACGGGGAAGGGACGGATTATCAGTGCAGAATCAGCGCACTCAATGCGGATTCCGTAGTCGCGGACATAGAGGATGTGTTCAGGAATAGTGCGGAGCTGCCGGTAAGGATTACACTGTTTCAAGGGATGCCGAAGTCCGACAAACTGGAGTTTATTATACAGAAAGCGGTTGAGCTTGGTGTGACTGAGATTGTCCCAGTGATAACGAAACGGACAGTGGTCAAAATCGATGACAAAAAGGCAGGAAAAAAGCTTGAACGCTATAATATGATTGCGCGGTCCGCCGGAAAACAGTCCGGGCGCGGCGTGATTCCCAAGGTGAAAGGCTTTATGACATTCAAAGAGGCAACCTGCTATGCGAAAGAGCTGGATATGAATATCATACCCTACGAGGAGGCAGAGGGTATGGCGTATGCCAGACAGGTAATACAGGAGCTGAAAGGGATAAAGAGTCTCGGAATATTTATAGGTCCTGAGGGCGGTTTTGCAGGCGAGGAGGTCGGGCAGGCGACGGAGCTCGGCGCTAAATGCATCACGCTCGGCAACCGTATACTGCGGACGGAGACTGCCGGGCTTGCCGTTTTGTCGATTATTATGTTTGCACTTGATGAATAAACGTGAGCAACCGAGCGAAAGCGGATTTTTCAATCATACATATATACATATTATCTTCATACGACAACCATAAGAAATAAACAACAGAAATCAAGAGGAAAATGACATGGAAGCATATTTTGATAATGCTGCTACTACAGCGGTATTTCCGGAAGTTAAGGATTTGATGGTGAAGCTTTTGACGGAGGATTACGGGAATCCTTCTTCCCTGCATATGAAGGGTGTGAAAGCGGAAAAATATATAAAAAAAGCGGCGGAACAGATTGCCCGCGAGATAAAATGTCAGGAAAAGGAGCTCGTGTTTACCTCAGGCGGAACAGAGTCGAATAATCTGGCAATTATCGGTGGGGCGCTGGCAAAAAGAAGAGCCGGAAAGCACATTATCACAACGAATATTGAACATGCGTCCGTCTCAGCGGCAATGGATTTTTTGTCGAAGGAAGGGTATGAGATAACCTGTGTCGGCGTTGACAGCACAGGGCGAATCAATTTGGAGGAGCTTAAAAATGTACTCCGCGAGGACACAATACTTGTGTCGACAATGTATGTGAACAATGAGATTGGAACGATTGAACCGATTGAGGATATTTCAAAAATCATAAAAGCATATAATCCGAAAATCCTGTATCATGTAGATGCAGTGCAGGCATTTGGCAAGCTGCGTTTTTCTCCAAAGAAGCTTGGCGTGGATTTGCTCAGCATGAGCGGTCACAAGATACATGGACCTAAAGGCTCGGGTGCATTATATATAAAAGAAAAGACTTTAATACGACCGATTATCTACGGGGGCGGTCAACAGAAGGAAATGCGCTCCGGTACGGAGAATGTTCCTGCCATAGCCGGAATGGGACTTGCCGCAGAGCTGATGTATAAGGGAAACGAGGAAAAGACTGCCCGTATGCTTTCAATGAAAAATCATTTGATAGAGCAGCTTGAAGCACTACCGGAGGTATACAGCAATTCGGGGGAGGCACCGCATATCGCGAGCATCAGCTTTACAGGTGTGCGAAGCGAGGTCATGCTGCATGCGCTCGAGGAGCGGGGAATCTATGTATCGGCGGGCTCTGCCTGTTCGTCCAACAGACCGCATATCAGCAATGTCCTACAGGCAATCGGACTGCCGAAGGACAGGCTGGAATCAACGCTCCGCTTTAGCTTCTGCGAGGACAACACGATGGAGCAGGTGGAATATGCAGTAGAAGTTATCAAAAACCTGCTGCCAATGCTGCGGAGATATGTAAGAAAATAAGCAATCACATAACTCAGCTTCAACAGATACAGACTGTCGAAGCTGAGCCACACAATTATTTATATATAAAAACTTTTTGCCGGAGGAAAGGAGAAACCATGAATTACAAGATGTTTCTTATAAAATACGCCGAGATAGGAACAAAGGGCAAAAACCGTTATGTGTTCGAGGAGGTAATGTGTAAGCGTATGCGGGCACGTCTGAAGCCGCTCGGCGAGTTTGAGGTGCGCAGGGAATACGGAAGGATTTTTGTCGAGGCTTTTTCCGATTATGATTTTGATGACGTGATGCAGGTGCTTGGCACGGTGTTCGGTATCGTTGGAATCTGTCCTGTCCGTGTTGAGGAAAATGTCAGCTATGAGAGTATTTCAAGGGCTGTCGTCTCCTATATTGATGAGGAATATGCGGATAAGGACTTCAGCTTTAAGATGGCCGTGAGAAGAAACAACAAAGCATTTCCAAAATCCTCGATGGAGATGAATGCAGAGCTCGGGGCAGATTTGCTGTCTGCATTTCCCGAAATGCATGTGGATGTCCATGCACCGGAGGTGCTGGTAAATGTTGAGATACGCAATGTGGTTTATATTTATTCAAAGATTATTCCGGGGCCGGGAGGACTTCCGGTGGGGACAAACGGCAAGGGCATGGCACTTTTGTCAGGTGGAATCGACAGTCCGGTTGCGGCTTATATGATAGCAAAACGCGGCATGGAGATTGAAGCCGTGTATTTCCATGCGCCGCCATACACCAGTGAGCGCGCAAAGCAGAAGGTTGTTGAGCTTGCAAGGCTGGTTGCACAGTACGCGGGCGTGATAAAGCTTCATATCGTAAATTTTACGGATGTACAGCTCGCAATCTATGACAATTGTCCGCATGATGAGCTTACGATTATAATGAAACGTATCATGTATAAGATGGCACAGGAGCTGGCACTGAAAAATGATTGCCGGTGCATTATCACGGGTGAGAGCATCGGTCAGGTTTCAAGTCAGACCTCACAGAGCCTCTATGTCATTGACCGGGCGGCTGATAAGCTTCCTGTATTCAGACCGTGCATCGGTCTTGATAAGCAGGAGATTATAGATATATCCGAGAGGATTGGAACCTACGAGACCTCCATCCTGCCATATGAGGACTGCTGTACAACCTTTGTTGCAAAGCATCCGGTGACAAGACCGCAGCTTGATACGATTGAGAAGTCGGAGCAGGCGCTCACCGGAAAGATAGAGGAGCTTTATCGCACCGCCATGGAAAGTATTGAAACGGTTTATTGCCGGTAGAACGGTTGTGTATATTTGCGATTTATATATGTAAAGTAAGATAAAGGAGAGATGACGGCTTGAATCAGAATGATTTTGTCAGTGAGATACAGGAAGGATTATTTTCGCTTCAGGACGAAAAATACCGAAGCTTTCTCGCAAAGCTGATGCCTGAGATAGAATTTGACAGGATTATAGGCGTGCGGACGCCGGAGCTGCGGAAATATGCCAGGGAAGTGGCAAAAAAATCATATGCCGGAGATTTTTTGCAGCAGCTTCCTCATACATATTATGAGGAAAACAATCTGCATGGCGCACTTTTATCCCTGCTGTACAAGGATGTTGATGTATTGCTTGACAAGGTAGAAGCATTTTTGCCTTATGTGGATAACTGGGCTACCTGTGACATGATTTCGCCGAAAGCGTTTAAAAGGAATCTTCCGCTTGTGTACGAGCGCATAAGGAAATGGATTGCCGGTGAACATACCTACATGGTGCGTTTTGCAATCGTTACACTGCTTGGCTTTTATCTGGATGAGGCCTTTATGCCGGAGCAGCTTGCACTTGTTGCCGGTGTGAAATCAGAGGAATATTATATCAGGATGGCCGTGGCATGGTATTTCAGTACAGCTCTGGTAAAGCAATATGATAAAACCATACCATATTTTACTAAGCCGGTACTGGATGCGTGGACGCACAATAAGGCGATTCAGAAGGCGGTTGAAAGCAGGAGAATACCGGATAATATCAAGACATATATAAGAACCCTCAGGGTATAACCTATAATGCGTGACACATACAAAAAAGCATATTATCATAGAAAAAATGTAAATAATAATGTATAATGAAGCAGTTAGTGTAAAAAAAGGATAAGGTAACAGGAGGTAATTTACAGATGAATGATTATACCATGAATACGAAATGTGTGCAGGCGGGATATACACCGGGCAACGGTGAGCCGAGACAGATACCGATTATTCAGTCTACAACCTTCCGATATGAGACGAGTGAGGATATGGGCAAGCTGTTTGACCTTGAGGCCTCCGGTTATTTTTATACAAGACTTCAGAATCCGACAAACGATTATGTGGCAGCCAAGATTGCTGAACTTGAGGGCGGAACGGCAGCCATGCTGACATCCTCCGGACAGGCGGCTAATTTCTTCGCACTCTTTAACATATGTGAAAGCGGAAGCCACATTGTTGCATCCTCATCCATTTACGGAGGAACCTTTAATCTCATGTCCGTCACAATGGCAAAAATGGGAATTGATGTGACCTTTATTTCTCCTGACTGCAATGAAGAGGAATTGAATGCTGCATTTCAGGATAATACAAGAGCTGTGTTTGGTGAGACGATTGCCAATCCCGCGTTGACGGTGCTTGATATTGAGAAATTTGCAAAAGCGGCACATGCACACGGCGTTCCTCTCATTGTGGATAATACATTTCCGACTCCGGTCAATTGTCGTCCGATTGAGTGGGGTGCGGATATTGTGACACATTCTACCACAAAGTATATGGACGGCCACGGAGCGGCAGTGGGCGGTGCCATTGTGGATTCAGGCAGATTTGACTGGATGGCGCATGCCGACAAATTCCCGGGGCTCTGTACACCGGATGAGTCCTACCATGGTATAACCTATGCTGAGCGGTTTGGTAAGGAGGGGGCTTTTATCACAAAGTGTACATCTCAGCTCATGCGTGATCTCGGGTGCATCCAGTCACCGCAGAATGCATTTTTATTGAATCTCGGCTTGGAATCCCTGCATGTAAGAATGCCGCGCCATGTGGAAAATGCACAGGCGGTTGCCGAGTTTCTGCAGGCACAGCCGCAGGTTGCATACGTGAATTATTCCGGACTTCCGGGAGATAAATATTATGAGATTGCAAAGAAATACCTGCCGAACGGCGGCTGTGGCGTTGTCTCCTTTGAATTGAAGGGTGGGCGTGCTGCTGCCGAGACATTTATGAAGCATTTGAAGCTGGCAGCGATAGAGACGCATGTTGCCGATGCCAGAACCTGCTGCCTGAATCCGGCGACATCTACACACCGCCAGATGAATGAGGAACAGCTTATTGCAGCCGGAGTCCCTGCAGGTCTGGTGAGAATATCCTGCGGACTCGAGGATAAACAGGATTTGATTGCAGACCTTGCTCAGGCGCTTGCGTCAATTCAGAAATAAAATGATTGCGGAGAAAAAGATATGCTTGAATTAAAGAACGTTTCCTTTGAGGTATCGGAGGAAAAAGGCAGAAAAGAAATTTTAAGAGAGGTCAATCTTAAGGTTGAAAAAAATAAATTTGTTGTGATTACGGGACCGAACGGAGGCGGTAAATCTACGTTGGCAAAGCTGATTGCCGGTATAGAAAAACCGACCGCCGGACAGATTCTCTTTGACGGAGAGGATATCACAGGGAAAAGTATTACGGAATGCGCGAGAATGGGAATCAGCTTTGCGTTTCAGCAGCCGGTTCGGTTTAAGGGTATTCAGGTGCTTGATCTGATTCGGCTTGCGGCAGGCAGGAATATGTCCGCCGCTGATGCATGCCAGTATTTGTCTGAGGTTGGATTATGTGCAAAGGATTACATCAATCGTGAGGTAAACGCCAGCCTTTCGGGAGGAGAATTAAAGCGGATTGAGATTGCTACAGTGCTTGCGAGAAAGACTGCGCTTTCCGTTTTTGATGAGCCGGAGGCCGGGATTGATCTCTGGAGCTTCCGGAATCTGATACGGGTTTTTGAGCGGATGCGTGAGACCATACAGGACAGTTCTATTATAATCATTTCACATCAGGAAAGAATTCTTGATATTGCAGATGAAATTATTGTGATAGCGGACGGAACCATCAGAAAGCATGGCTTGAAGTCAGAGATTTTGCCGGAGCTGCTGGGTACAACATCAGCAGTGCCTGCATGCAGCAGGTTACAATAGGAGGTGGCATTTATGATTGATGAAATTCAGAAAAGGCTGCTTGAGGAGATTGCCGGTCTGCATGAGGTTCCGGAGGGGGCGTATAACATCCGGGCAAATGGAGCAATGGCTGCAAGGAATACAACAGCGAATATTGACATAGTATCTAAAGAGGACAAAAACGGTATTGATATAAAAATAAAGCCGGGAACAAAGCATGAGAGCGTCCATATTCCGGTTGTGTTGAGTCAGAGCGGTCTGAAGGAGCTGGTATACAATGATTTCTATATCGGTGAGGATTGTGATGTGGTTATCATAGCAGGCTGCGGCATACACAACAGCGGGGCAAATGATTCCGAGCATGATGGGGTACATCGGTTTTATGTTGGAAAAAATGCGAAGGTAAAATATGTGGAAAAGCATTACGGCGCCGGTTCGGGAGAGGGAAAGAGAATCCTGAATCCCGGTACTGAGGTATATATGGAAGAGGGCAGCTCTATGGAGATGGAGATGGTCCAGATTAAAGGCGTCGATTCCACTGACAGAACAACAACTGCCGAGCTTGCTGCCGGAGCAAGGCTTATAGTCAGGGAACGACTGATGACACATGGAAGTCAGACAGCGGTAAGCAGTTATGAGGTGAGGTTAAATGGCGAGGGCTCCAGTGCGGATGTTGTGTCGCGTTCTGTGGCAAAGGATTCATCCTATCAGAAGTTTGACTCGCGTATTGTCGGAAATACTTCATGTACGGGGCATACGGAATGTGATGCGATTATTATGGGTAATGCAAAGATACTGGCCATACCTCAGCTTGAAGCAAACGATATAGATGCTTCGCTGATTCACGAGGCTGCGATCGGTAAAATTGCAGGGGAGCAGATAATTAAGCTTATGACGCTTGGCTTAACGGAGGAAGAAGCAGAGGAGCAGATTGTAAACGGATTTCTGAAATAGCAGGCTTTATTTGCGGTCATCTGTTGCAGATAGTGGGGGATTGTATGAGATTTTACAAGAGCAGTGTCGGGAGATATTTTATGGTGTTTGCAATTGTGCCTTTGTTTATTGTAGGTGCAATTCTCACATTAATTTCGACAAAAACGGTATATCGTGTAAAGGTAGATGCCACAAAGGAAATGCTGGAAGGGGCGGCGAGAGAGCTTGTGTATTCTTATGAGCTGATGGCGTCGGGACAGACCGGCTTTACGAATGTTGACGGCATAATTTATGCGGGGGATTATATGGTGACCGGAGATTACAGCATCGTTGACAGAATAAAAGAATTTACGGGAGCAGATATGTCTTTGTTCTTTGAGGATGTCAGAATTGTGACAACTCTGTTTGATGAGAACGGCAATCGATACGTCAATACAACAAGCACGGATATCTGGAATAATTATATCCGGCAGGGAAAGAATTATTTTGATGAATCCGTGGAGATTGCAGGCAGAGAATATTTTGGGTATTATATGCCTGTGAAATCCAATCATGGTGAGATTATAGGAATGTGCTTTGCCGGACTTCCCAGTGATGATATCAGGTCTACAATTCATAAATTGAATGTAGCTTCGATCGTCGTTTGCATTGTGCTATGTATTATATTTCTGATAATATGTGTAATTGTTGCGAATTACCTGCTCAAAATACAAAATGGCATCATGTATTATATGAAAGAGGTAAATGATGGAAAATTGAATCAGAAAATGCCTGATTGGATAACAAAGAGGAAGGATGAATATGGTTTCATGAGCCGGTATTTTGTTGAGGTAAACCATTCTTTACAGAATCTGATTCAAAGGGATGGATTGACGGGACTCTATAACAGGCGTGCAGCAATGAAGTTTCTGACCGAATTTGTAGCTGCTGCCAATGCGGTTGACGGGAAGACATTTACATTTGCAATCGGAGACATAGACTTCTTCAAAAAAGTAAACGATACCTATGGTCACAGCTGCGGTGACGAGGTGCTGAAAATGGTTTCTTCGATTATCGGAAATATATCGGAGGAGGAAGGATTTGCGGCACGTTGGGGCGGTGAGGAATTTATAATTGTATATAAGGGCGGGATAGAGCAGGCGCTGCGTAAGCTTGAAGCTGTGGCAGAACAGATAAGGAATACCTCCATTGTATATGAAAAGCAGACTGTCGGTGTTACAATGACCTTTGGTGTAATGGAGTACATAGCACCGAGAAAGCTTGATTGGGTTATTTCCAATGCAGATAATTTATTGTACAGGGGAAAAGAAAGCGGCAGGAACAAAATTGTATCATAATCGCAGGGGTTGTATATGTGTAAGGGATTTTTTATAAAAAAGACATGTGCCGGAGTGATGATTTGTCTGCTTGTATTTTTTTCGTTTTTTATGAATGATTCATCGTATGCGGCGGCAGCTGCGGATGATTTGGTATGTAAAAACGATAAGAGGGCATGCTGGATTTCTTTTCTGGATATGGAGTCCTATTTAAAGGATTTGAATGAACAGGAATTTCGCTGCAAAATAGAGGAAATGTATGGATATATTACAGACAATAGCATGAATACCGTGCTGGTTCATGTGCGTGCTTTCGGAGATGCGATTTATCCGTCTGAATATTTTCCGCAGGCTGAGTATATGACTACCTATAGAAGAATTCCGGATTACGATCCGCTTTCAATCATGATCTCCATGGCGCATGAAAAAAATCTCAAAATTGAAGCGTGGATAAATCCGTATCGTCTTGCGAAGGATGACGCGACAACGGTAAGCTATAAAAACACGGAATATTATGACAGATATAAGAGCTTTATTATAGAATATACAAATTCGGATGGCGAGACGGCACTTTCGCTCGATCCGTCCTGTCAGGAGACAGTGCAGCTTATTACGGACGGCGTAAAGGAAATATTAGAAAATTATGATGTGGACGGAATCCATTTTGACGATTATTTTTATATGCCGGGGATGGCTGACAGCCTTGATACGGCGACAAAGCAGTCATATGTAAATCAGATGGTATCGTCGGTTTATCAGACCGTAAAGCAGTGTGACGGGACGTGTCAGTTCGGTATCAGTCCTGCGGGCAATATGGAAAGTGTGCGCAGTCAGGGAGCGGATATTGATACATGGCTGTCTGTACCCGGGTATGTGGATTATATTATGCCTCAGATATACTGGTCAGACGAATATATGACTGACAGCGGAATTGTCAGCCTCTATTCTGACAGGTGCCGGGAATGGCAGGCTGTCAATATGCTTGATATTCCGATATATGCGGGACTTGCGCTCTATCGGGTGGGAGAGGAATCCGCCGTTGATCTCGGATGGTCACATTCTGATCGTAATCTGGAAACACAGTGCAGAACGGCATATGAGTTTGGATATGACGGATATGCATTATTCCGATATGCGTGGCTGGAAGAGACGGCAGCCCGGAAGGAGCTGGATGCCCTGCAAAGCTATATTAAAGAGCTTCCCGACGGCTTTGAGGGTGTGCCCGCGGACGAGGGTGACGAAGGGACAGAGCCGGAATATTATTATGAACCGGATTCGTTTGTCTCATATTCTGTGTGTGATTCCGTAAATGGCTGGCAGACGGCAGAGACGGACGGCTCTTATCCGGCAGACGGCGTCGGGACGATTCAGGCAATTCGGATATCGCTCGGAAACCGGGCAGGACAGGGCACAATCAGATATCGGACGTATGCGGAGGGCGCAGGCTGGCAGAGCTGGTCGGAGAACGGGGCAGCATGCGGAGACGGCGCAGATATCCGTGCTGTACAGATTGTGCTTGATGGCGCTGTCAAATCGGATTATGACGTGTTTTACAGAGCTTACTATGATAAAACAGGCTGGCTGGCATGGACCAGAAACGGCGGAACAGGCGGCATACTTGAATACAGGGCGCCAATCAGGAAGCTCCAGATATTGCTGCTGCCACATGGTGAATTTGCGGAATGTTATAGCTATTCTATAAATATGTGGTAAAAAATGCTTGCATTTCAATTGTAAAGTGCTATAATGGAGTAGGCTTAAATAATGACATTACAGAGTGGGTTGTGAAAACCCACTCTTTGTTTTTAGGATTCGCCGGACCGGACAGTCCGGATTATCCGATTCCGGAAAGGGGTGTGAGAATGAAGAAAGCAGAAATTGAACAGCATTGTACGGAGCTGGTTACACCAATCATAGAGGAAAATGGTTTTGAATTGGTAGATGTTGAGTATGTGAAAGAGGGTGCCGACTATTACTTGAGAGTATATGCGGATAAGGAGGGAGGCATTAACATTGATGACTGTGTATTAATCAGCAGAGCGCTTGAGGAAAAGCTGGATGCTGCCGACCGCTTAAAGGATGCGTATATTCTGGAGGTCAGCTCCCCGGGACTGACAAGACCGTTGAAAAAGGAGAAGGATTTCAAACGCAGCATCGGCAAGCTTGTCGAGATTAAATTATACAGGGCACAGGCAGGGAAAAAGGAATTTACAGGTGTGCTTGTCGACTATTCAGATACAATGGTCACAATCGAGAATGAAGATTCGACCATCGAAAAGCTGAATCGGGACGATATATCAATGATTAGATTGGCATTTGTATAAAAAGAATATAATGTAGGAGGGAAAAAGAAATGTCAGAGATAATTGATGCTTTAAATCAATTGGAGAAAGAGAAGAATATCAGCAAGGAAGTAATCATGGATGCCATTGAGAAATCACTGGTGTCCGCCTGTGAAAAGGATTTCGGAAAGGATGCCGTTGTGGAGGTAGCGATGGACAGAACAACAGGAGAGCTGTCCGTATTCCAGAAAAAGCTTGTTGTAGAGGAGGTTGAGAATCCGGTATGTCAGATTTCCCTTACACAGGCAGCTGCCATGGATGCATCAAACAAGCTGGGGGATTATGTCAATTTTGAGATAAAGTCAAAGGAATTCGGAAGAATAGCCGCGCAGAAGGCGAGAAGTATTATCGTTCAGGCAATTAAAGAGGGCGAGCGGGATGCCATTTTCGACCATTTTGCATGTAAGGAAAAAGACATTATCACCGGTGTAGTTCAGAGATATGTTGGCAATAATTTAAGCATCAGTCTGGATGAGAGAACTGACGCAATTTTAAATGAAAATGAACAGGCCAAGGGTGAAACATACAAAATCGGCGATAGAATTAAGCTCTATGTGGTTGAGGTAAAGAAAACAACAAAAGGCTTTAAGATTCTGGTTTCCCGAACACATCCGGAGCTTGTAAAGCGGCTCTTTGAGAAGGAGGTTACCGAGGTGGCAGACGGAACCGTTGAGATAAAGAGCATATCCAGAGAGGCCGGTTCAAGGTCCAAGATTGCGGTATGGTCAAATGATGAAAATGTGGATCCGGTAGGTGCATGTGTCGGCTTAAACGGAACCAGAGTAAACAATATCGTTGATGATCTGAAGGGAGAGAAAATCGACATTATTACATGGAGTGACGATCCTGCTACATTTATTGAGAATGCGCTCAGTCCGTCAAAGGTAATTTCCGTACAGGTGGATCCTGACGTCAAGAGTGCAAAGGTTGTTGTGCCGGATTACCAGCTGTCTCTGGCGATTGGTAAGGAGGGGCAGAATGCACGTCTGGCAGCAAGACTGACGGGATATAAGATTGATATTAAGAGCGAGTCACAGGCGAGAGAGCTTGGGATGGAGATTGATTATGATTCGTCGGATGAATATGATGAATATGATGAATATGATGAATATGATGACGATTATGATTCATATGATGAGGAGTAATAATATATGGCAAAGCAGATACCGGTCAGACAATGTATAGGATGCAGAGAAATGAAACCGAAAAAAGAGATGGTTCGGATTATCAGAACCCCCGTAAATGAAATATGTCTCGATAAGACAGGAAAGCTCAACGGGAGAGGCGCATATCTGTGCCCGAATGCGGAATGTTACCGGAGAGCTGTACGGTCAAAAGCTATCGAGCGGGCATTGAAGGTGGCAATACCGGATGATATCTACAAGGCGATTGGCGAGGAGTTGATGTAGCATGGCTTCAGAATTGAATCGTGCACTGTCCCTGCTGTCCATTGCGGCAAAAGCGGGAAAAGTTGTGAGCGGCGGTTTTTTGAGTGAAAAGGCAATACAGGAGAGCCGGGCATATCTGGTTGTAATAGCAGCCGATGCGTCGGACAATACAAAAAAAAGATTTACTGATAAATCTACATACTATCATGTGCCCTGCAGGATAATCAGTGATGGTGAGACGCTTGGTAAAATGATCGGAAAACAGAGCAGAACCACAGTCACGGTTACTGACCAAGGCTTGGCACAGCAGATTATAAAAAAGATAGATAGTCAGTAGCAGATGGTAAAGGTAACATAAAGTATAAAATTGACTGCAATCGGTCCATAATGTGATTGATTGCCAATGATATGGAGGTGTATCTATGCGAGTACACGAATTAGCAAAGCAGTTATCAGGTGAATTAGGCAAGACCATTGCGAGCAGTGAGCTTCTTGTATATTTGAATAAAAAGAAAGAGGGCATGAAGCCGCAGAGCAGCGTCAGTGACGATCTGATTCAGTATATCAGAGATATTTATATGAAGGATAAAAGGTCAGTTCAGGAGACTGCTCCTTCGGAAAAACCGAAGCGTCAGCCTGCGAAGCAGACCGTAAATGATAAGAAGGCCGTTAAGCAGCAAAAACCGGCTGTAAAAAAGAATGCTCCTGCCGAAAAGAAGGAGCAGACGGCTGTAAGGGAGAATAAAGCGCAGGAAAACAGACCTGCCAAAACGGAAAAAAAGCAGAGCAGAAATCCGGAAAAAAACAGAAATAACGGTAAAGATGTAAGAAATTCCGATAACAGAAATAAGGACGGCAGAAATAACAGAGACGGGAAGAATATTGACAACAGAAATCATGATAACAGAAACCGGAATAACAGGGGAAACCAGCAGCGTACAGAGTCCAAAAGACAGGCGCCTGTTGAGCCGGTTATTAAGACAATCAAGCTGCCGGAATCATTGACTGTCGGTGAGCTGGCATCCAAAATTAAGGTTCCTGTTGCTCAGCTGATCAAAAAACTGTTCATGGCAGGGAAAATATATAATGTCAACACGGAGCTTGACTTTGAGGCTGCCGGGGAGATTGCGCTGGAGTATAATTATATTGCAGAGGAAGAGGAAAAAATTGACGCTATTGAGGAGCTTCTTCGCGAGGAGGAAGAGGATGCGTCTACGATGACGCCGAGACCGCCGGTTGTATGTGTTATGGGCCATGTTGACCACGGTAAAACCTCTCTTTTGGATGCTATCAGAAATTCTTCCGTGACAGAGGGAGAAGCGGGTGGAATCACACAGCATATCGGTGCATCTGTCGTATCTATCAACGGTCAGAAAATTACATTTTTAGATACACCGGGACATGAGGCGTTTACCGCTATGCGTATGCGCGGCGCCCAGTCGACCGATATTGCAATTCTTGTTGTTGCTGCGGATGACGGTGTAATGCCTCAGACTGTTGAAGCAATCAACCATGCCAAGGCTGCAGGAATAGAGATTATTGTTGCAATTAATAAGATTGATAAGGAAAGTGCAAATATTGACCGTGTAAAACAGGAGCTTATGGAATATGAGCTTGTACCTGAGGATTGGGGCGGTTCAACCATTTTCTGTCCCGTATCGGCCCACACGAAGGAGGGCATTGATAATCTGCTTGAGATGATTATATTGACGGCAGAGATTCTGGAATTAAAGGCAAATAAGAAGAGGAAAGCCAGAGGAATTGTCATTGAAGCCCAGCTTGATAAGGGACGCGGCTCTGTGGCTACCGTTCTTGTGCAAAAGGGAACGCTTCATGTCGGTGACTGCGTTGCAGTCGGTGATGTTCACGGCAAGGTCAGAGCGATGTTTGATGATAAGCACAGAAAGGTGAGGGAGGCTGTTCCGTCCATGCCTGTAGAGATTCTCGGTTTAAACGGTGTGCCGCAGTCAGGCGAAATCTTCCTTGTGACAGAAAATGAAAAGGAAGCACGACAGATATCGGAAGCATTTATTACGAGAGGCAAGGAGAAGCTGATTGCCGATACAAAATCAAGAATGTCTCTGGATGATTTGTATAATAAGATTCAGGAGGGAAATGTCAAGGATTTGAATCTTATTATTAAGGCAGATGTACAGGGCTCCGTGGAGGCGGTTAAATCCAGCCTGCTGAAGCTGTCAAACGATGAGGTGGCAGTAAAATGTATTCATTCCGGAGTAGGTGCAATCAATGAATCGGATGTGATTCTTGCTTCGGCCTCAAATGCGATTATAATCGGATTTAACATCAGACCTGACAATCAGGCGAAGGATGTTGCTGACCGCGAGAAGGTTGACATCAGATTGTACAGAGTTATCTATAACGCGATTGAGGATATTGAATCAGCGATGAAGGGTATGCTTGATCCGATTTACGAGGAGAAGATTATCGGTCATGCGGAGGTAAGACAAATCTATAAGGCATCAGGTGTCGGTACAATCGCCGGTTCCTACGTAATAGACGGTGTGATCAGAAGAAATTGCAGTGTAAGAATTACCCGTGAAGGAGAGCAGATTTTTGAAGGAGCACTCGCATCCCTGAAGAGATTCAAGGATGACGTGAAGGAGGTCAAATCCGGATTTGAATGCGGCCTTGTCATGGAGGGATTCAATGATATCAAGGAAGCCGACATGATTGAAGCGTATGTCATGGAGGAAGTTCCGAGATAGACAATAAGGAGTATATTTGAAATGAAGAAGACCAGTCATAAAAATCAGCGTGTAAACGGTGAGGTACAGAGAGAATTGAGCCGTATCATCAGTATGGAAATCAAGGACCCGCGTATCAACCCGATGACATCGGTTACAGATGTCATTGTGACGCCCGATCTGAAATATTGTAAGGTATATATCAGTGTGCTCGGCGACGAGGAAGCCGCACGGGAGACGCTGGCAGGTCTGGAGAGTGCCAACGGATATATCAGGCGTGAGCTTGCCAGAACCGTGAATTTGAGAAATACACCGGAGATAACATTTGTGTTGGACCATTCCATAGAGTATGGAATTGAAATGTCCAAGAAGATAGATGAGGTCATGAAGTAACACATGTGCGTGAGAAACGATTTTATTGAAAAAATTGAAAATGCCGCAACGATTGCAATCATAGGGCATATCAGACCGGATGGGGACTGTGTCGGTTCCTGCCTCGGTTTGTATAATTATATTCTGGATAATTATTCAGATAAGCGTGTGGTTGTTTATCTGCAGACAATTCCGGTCAAGTTTAATTTTTTGCGGGGAGCCGGGCAAATTATGCATGAGCCGGAAAATATAATATATGATCTTGCAGTATCCCTTGATTGCGGAGACAGGGACAGACATGGTGAGTTTGCTGAGATATTTGCCAGAGCGGGTGATACAATATGTCTGGATCATCACAGAAGTAATGTGGGATTTGGAAATTATTATTATTGTGATCCGGACGCTTCTTCCACCTGTGAGGTATTGTACAGACACATTGATTCCACCAAAATCGGGTGGGAGTGTGCAGAGGCGATATATCTGGGAATCGTACATGATACAGGCGTGTTTAAATATCCGTGCACGTCCGATTCCACGATGCGTATTGCGGGCGAGATGCTTCGGTTAGGAGCTCGTTCCCAGTATATCATTGACGAAACCTTTTATAAGGTCAACTTTAATCAGAACAGGCTGGCGGGTATGGCACTGATGGCGGCAGTACTCCATTTTGATGGGAAAGTGATTTCCACATGCGTCACGGAAGAAATGTTTAAGACATGTCATGCAGTGAAGGAAGATACAGACGGAATCGTGGATAAAATTCGTGTGACGGATGGTGTAGAGGTAGCGATATTTATCTATCAGCTCGATGACATGCGCTTTAAGTTCAGCCTGCGCTCCGTCACATATGTGGATGTGAGCAGGATAGCCGTGAGGTTCGGCGGCGGCGGGCATGTCAGAGCAGCCGGCTTTGAAGCCGTGGGACCATATGAGGATACATTGAAGGAAGTTTTTGATATGATACAGGAGCAGCTCTGATGAAAAGGAGAGAGACTGTTGATAAACGGAGTGATAAATGTATATAAGGAACCGGGCTACACTTCATTTGACGTGGTTGCAAGGCTGAGGGGAATATTAAGGCAAAAGAAGATAGGACATACGGGAACCCTGGATCCGATGGCTGAGGGCGTTTTGCTTGTCTGTCTGGGGAGTGCGACGAAGCTTGTTGATATGCTGACGGAGGGAACAAAGGAATATCGGGCAGTTATGCGGCTTGGTGTGACGACAGACACGGAGGATATCACCGGTAAAATTCTGTCAGAGCGGACATTGGCAGATGCTGTAACAGAGGATATTGTTTTTGAGGTATTGAAATCCTTTGAGGGTGATTATGAGCAGATACCGCCTATGTACTCCGCCATAAAAAAAGACGGAAAGAAGCTTTATGAATATGCAAGACAGGGAATTGAAATTGAGAGAAAACCGAGAAAGGTTGAAATTTATGCGATTTCCAATATTAAGCCTGCGTTTCCTGAGGTTTGCTTTGATGTTCGCTGCTCCAAGGGAACATACATCCGCAGTCTGTGCAGGGACGCGGGCGAAAAGCTCGGGTGCGGCGCAGTGTTGGCAGGACTCAGCAGGCAGTCCGTACACGGGTACCGGATACATGATTCTCTGCGGTTGTCCGAAATAGAATGTATGGCTGCTGACGGGACGTTGGAAGAGCATATCATACCTTTGGATGCTTTGCTTGACGGATATCAGGCTGTTCATGTAGAGACACCATACCGAAATGCACTTTTAAACGGAAATAAATTAAAGCCGGGCAGCTTCATTGAAAAAACGGGTTTGAAGCCGGACGAGATTATCCGGGTATACTGCGGGGATGTATTTCTTGCATTATATCAGTATCACGCTGGCGAACGCATATATAAGCCCTATAAAATGTTTTTGGAGCATACATCATCACAGGACAGATAGCGGGAGTAACAGACTTGAAAATTACAACATATGAGCAGATACAATTGGATAAATCGGCAGTTGCACTGGGAAAGTTTCAGGGCCTGCACAGGGGACATATGTTATTGCTGGATAAAATCATATCGTTGAAGAATGAGGGGCTGACCAGCGTGGTGTTTACAATAAATGTCCCGTCCACACAGTCAATTTATCTTCCGGAGGAGCGGTTTGCCATATTGGAGGAATGTGGAGTTGATGTCGCGGTGGAATGTGATTTTTCAGAATCGTTTGCATCCATGTCACCGGAGGATTTTGTGCGGAATATTCTAATCGACAGACTGCATGCTGCCTGTGTTGTTGTGGGTGAGGATTTTAAATTCGGATATAATCGCAAAGGAACTGTTGACAGATTGGTGCAGTTTGGGATAAAATATGGATTTAGAGTGATTGCTTTTGAAAAGCTTTGTGTTGATGGTGAGGTTGTCAGTTCCTCTTTTCTGCGCAATTTAATTGAGAAAGGCGCTGTAGAGCATGTTTCACGTTACATGGGCAGGGATTATTCGTTGACCGGAGTTGTGGAGCAGGGTAAACAGCTTGGAAGAACGCTGGGCTTTCCGACGGCAAATGTCTATCCGACGGCTGAGAAAATGCTTCCTCCTGCGGGCGTATATGAGACGCATATTATTATAGATGAAAAAAGCTATCAGGGCATTACGAACATCGGAGACAATCCGACCGTGGATAATGACGGCAGGCTTCGTGCCGAAACACATATCATTGATTACAGCGGGGATTTGTACGGGAAGAGGCTTACAGTTTTCTTTAAGCGTTTTATCAGGCGTGAGAAAAAATTTCATAGTGTTGATGAGCTGAAAAAACAGATTGAAACGGATAAGAAAAATGTTCTGCATCAGTAGCTCAGTGGATAGAGCAATGGCCTCCGGAGCCATGTGCGGAGGTTCGATTCCTCTCTGGTGCATTTTTATCTTTTAAAGGAGAAGGGTAATGGGAGAGACACAGAAGAAAAATAATGGGATAGCCGGGTTGTTCCTTTTATTCGGATGGCTGCTGTTTATTTTGCTTGCACTCATATTTTACTTTTATTATTGGGAGGATTTGCCGTTTATTCCCGGACATGAAGGATATGAGAACGGAGTGCGGAGCGAATTATTTGAACAGGATGAGAACGAGGGAGTGCAGTATGCATATCAGGTAAATGATAGTATTCAAGTGCATATTTCGTGACAGATAGTTGAATAACGTTACATAAAGATGAGACTGCCCACAGCAAGGTGACAGCCTCATTTTTATGTATTGTTATTTAATCAAATTCACCAATCGAATCCTCGTCCGTATCTCCTACTGCGCGGATATCGATGCCTCTTGGCTGAACAGGTGTTGAGAATACAATCTGCGTCTCTGTATTGCCATACTTCTGCAGCTGTCCGATAAAGGTATCGAGCTCTATGGTACTTGGAAAACAAACCTTTATCAGCATAGAGTAGGCGCCGGTCACACAGTTGCACTCCAATACATTCGGACATGCATCAATAAACGGATAAAATTCAGGCTTTTGTTTTGGATCTAAGGCCATATTGATAAAGGCCGTGATGTGAAATCCAAGTGAAACCGGGGCAATGGATGCGTGATATCCTGATATAATGCCGCTTTTCTCGAGGCGTTCGATTCGTGCTGACACGGCAGGAGATGACAAAAATACTTTGCTTGCCAAATGCTTTAGCGGGTATCTTGCATTTTCCTGTAAAAGGTGTAAAATCTTCTTATCAATATTATCCATGTTATCCCTACTTTCAATGTTTATTTTAAATTTATAAAGGCATTATAAGTCATAACATCAATTTAAGCAAGGATAAATTTAAAAAAATTAACTTTACATACGATTGCAGAAAAAAACAGGCATCTCGCATCGAGAGGTCGGCGGGATGAAATCTTATACAGGATGATGGAGGAAAAATGGCTGAAAAAATCAGATTAAATAAATATATCAGCGAGTCGGGGCTATGCTCCAGACGTCAGGCGGATAAGCTTATCGGGCAGGGAGATATATCGGTAAATGGTGTCCGCGCAGATTTGGGAATGCAGGTGGAGGAAGGCACTGAGGTCAGGTATAAGGGAAAGCTGCTTAAACCGGTTAAAAAAACCGTAATTTTTGCATATAATAAACCAATCGGGCAGGTATGTACCGCTGCAGAGGCTGATAAGGACAGTATTTTTCAAAGTGTGGAATTTCCTGTGCGGGTGAATTATGTGGGACGGCTGGACAAGGATTCATCCGGTCTGTTGCTGCTCACGAATGACGGAGCACTTGCCAATCAGATACAGAAAGCACGTAATGACCATGAGAAGGAATATCATGTCCGTGTGAACAAGAATATTACGCAGGATTTTATTTCAGCTATGTCGGCCGGCGTTCCGATTCTTGATACAGTCACAAAGCCCTGTACGGTCAGAAAGACGGGCGAAAGAACCTTCAGTATTATTTTAACGCAGGGATTGAATCGGCAGATCAGGCGCATGTGCGATTATTTTGGATACAGGGTGGTACATCTCAAGCGTGTGCGTGTGATGAATATACACCTGGAGGGCATCAGACCGGGAGAATATCGTACGCTCACAGCCGATGAGGAACGGGTGCTCAGGAGGATGGCAATGTCAGCTAAGGGAAAAGCTGATTGAAGAATTGGGAAAGTGCCGATATTTGGCGATTGGGTTAATTATGGTATGGCAGAACAGCAAAAAGCAGAATTTGTGTCATATCAATATGATTCAGAAAGGAAACGGAGTATGGCGGTTACGGGAAAAACACAGAGAATTAAAGAATTGGTGAAGCTTCTGAATGAGGCTGCAAAAATGTATTACCAGTATGATACAGAGATTATGAGCAATCTGGAATATGACGCGTTTTACGATGAGCTGCAGGGTCTGGAAAGGGAAACCGGACTGATATTATCCGGTAGTCCGACGCAGAAGGTCGGTTATGAGATTCTCAGTGAATTGCCGAAGGAGCGGCATGCAGCTCCTATGCTTTCACTGGATAAGACGAAGAGCGTGGAGGATTTGGCAGGATGGCTGAAGGACAGGAAGGGCGTCATGTCATGGAAGATGGATGGCCTTACAGTGGTTCTCACCTATTCGGGAGGAGAGCTTGTCAAGGCTGTGACCAGAGGAAATGGTGAGATTGGAGAAGTCATTACCAATAACGCGAGGGTATTTGCGAATATTCCGCGTGGCATCAGCTATAAAAATGAGCTGGTAATACGCGGGGAAGCGGTCATTACCTACTCGGATTTTGACAGAATTAATGCCATGATAGAGGATATTGATGCCAGATATAAAAATCCAAGGAATCTCTGTTCAGGCTCTGTACGGCAGCTGAATAACCGTGTTACGGCGGAGAGAAACGTACACTTTTTTGCATTTAATGTTTTGGATACGGGTGATGAAAGCATAGATGCAACGATGAACAGTAAGTTTGACTTTTTGACGGAAATGGGCTTTGAGGTAGTCGGACATTGCGATGTGACGGCGGAGACCATGGCGGATGTGGTAAAAAGCTTTGCCGACAGGATTGCGGACAATGATTTCCCGTCAGATGGGCTGGTGTTATCTTATGATGATGTGGCATATGGCAGGAATCTCGGAAGAACTGCAAAGTTTCCGCGGGATTCCATTGCGTTTAAATGGGCGGATGAGCAGTCTGAGACCGTATTGCGCCACATTGAGTGGAGCCCGTCCAGAACAGGATTAATTAATCCTGTTGCTGTATTTGATCCGGTTTCGCTCGAGGGAACCTCCGTGAGCAGGGCCAGTGTGCACAATGTGAGTATCGTGAAGCAGCTTGCACTTGGAGTCGGTGATATAATCAGGGTATATAAAGCGAATATGATAATACCGCAAATAAGTGAAAATCTGACAAAGAGCGGCAATGCCGATATACCCGGGGAGTGCCCTGCATGTCATGGAAAGACTGTCATAAAGCATGAGAATGACGTGGAGACGCTTTATTGCCCGAATCCGGGCTGCCCGGCAAAGACAATCAAGCTTTTCACGCACTTTGTATCGAGAAATGCAATGAATATAGACGGATTGTCAGAGGCTACGCTTGAAAAATTTATTGACTGCGGATTTCTGAAGGAGCTGTATGACATTTATCATATTGACCGTTACCGTGAGGAGATTATCGGCTTGGAGGGATTCGGTGAGAAGTCATATGACAATATGATTGCATCCATAGAAGCATCCCGGGAGACAGAGCTTGCCAGAGTGCTGTATGGAATCGGGATTCTGAATGTGGGAAATGCAACGGCGAAGCTAATCTGCAGACATTTCAAAAATGATGTTGAGGCGATTATCAGCGCGGAGGTCTCCGACTATGCGGAGATAGAGGGAATCGGTGAAGTGATTGCCGAGGGCATTGTCGCATATTTTGCGGATAAAAACAATATAAGGGTCCTCCATGAAATATTGCAGGAGGTTCATATTGCTGCGGAGCAAAATGACACGGAGCAGGATTTAGCCGGGAGTATATTTGTGATTACAGGTTCCCTGAATCATTTTGCCAATCGTGACGAGCTTAAAAAGCTGATAGAGGACAGAGGAGGAAAGGTTTCAGGCAGCGTATCAGCCAAGACGAGTTACCTGATAAATAATGATGTTATGTCATCCTCGTCCAAGAACAAAAAAGCAAAATCACTGGGAATCCCTATCATTTCGGAGGAGGATTTCTTGCAGTTATAGAGGAATCGTGTTATACTTTTCTGTGAATATTACAGCGGCCGCCAAAGAGGGACCGCAAGGAGTGAGGTAAGGAAAATGCCAATTAAGATAGATAACGATTTGCCTGTTAAAAAAATATTAGAGCAGGAGAATATATTTGTTATGGATGAAAACCGGGCGGTCAGTCAGGATATCAGACCGCTCGATATATTGATATTGAACCTGATGCCGCTCAAGGAGGATACTGAGCTGCAGCTGCTGCGCAGTCTGTCCAATACGCCTTTGCAGGTAAATATATCGTTTATCAGAACCATGTCCTATGAGTCAAAGCATGTTTCCGAGTCGCATCTTGAACGGTTTTATACGGATTTTGGCAGTGTAAAAAGCAGAAAGTGGGATGGGCTTATCATTACCGGTGCACCGGTAGAACTGATGGAGTTTGAGGAGGTTGAATACTGGAATGAGCTGACTGAAATTATGGACTGGTCGGACGGGAATGTTACTTCCACACTTCATATTTGTTGGGGGGCCCAGGCAGGGTTGTACTACAGGTATGGCGTAAAGAAGTACAGGATGGACAAGAAATTTTCCGGTATTTACAGGCATTACACCTTCCACAAGAGAACGCCGCTGGTGCGTGGCTTCGATGATTCTTTTCTTGTCCCGCAGTCACGATACACGGCGGTGGATAAGGAGGCAATCGTAAATAACCCGAATTTGGAGATAGTATCGGAATCCGATGTTACAGGACCATATTTGATAATCGGTGAGGGCGGAAAGAATATATTTGTCACAGGACATCCCGAGTATGACACGATGACGCTTGATCAGGAGTATAAACGTGATATCGGAAGGGGACTTGCTCCTGACATTCCGCTTAATTATTACCCGGACGATAATCCTGATAATAAGCCGATTAAATCATGGAGATGCCATGCAAATACACTTTATACGAATTGGCTGAATTACTACGTATATCAGGCGACACCGTATGAGTGGACGAGGCGGCATTAATTTTTCTGCTTTATATTTTTTCTGCTTCTGACTGATGTCAGAAGCAGAATATTTAAAATCAGATAGCTGGCTGCCATGCCGCATATGTAGGCGGATAAGCCGTAGGCAGGGACAAGGGTTACCGAGAACAGGATTCTGATTACGATACTGATGATATTAAAAATCAGATTTTGAAACGCTTTGTCGATGCCGTTCATGATGGCAGACAGATTTCCTGAAAGATATATCAGCGGGCACAGGAAGCTCATTTTTCGGAGCAAAATGCCCGCGTATTTATTTCCAAATGCAAATTCGCATGCAAATCCTCCAAATAAAATAAAACCGAGCCAGGCGCACGCACCCAGCGTCAGACAGAACATGACACTGTTTGTAAGCGCCGATTTAATTGCATGCGTGTCTTTCTTCGCGCTCGCGTAGGATACGGCAGGGAGCAGCATCGTTGAAAGAGATGTTGTAATTGTGGACGGAAAGAGCAAAAAAGGGATGACAATTCCGGTTACAATGCCATACATTTCCATGGCAGTATCAGAGTCGGCATAGTAATAGTAAAGCATTGCAGGCATAAGGATAGCCTCAAAGCTTGAAAAAAGAGTAAGCATGACGTTATTTACCGTAATTGGTACGGCATCCCGAAAGAGGTTTTTTAATATGTACGAGGCGCTTGAATGTGCAGGCTGTTTTATATCGGAGCGGTCCGTATTTTTTTTATGGTGTTTTTTTATATAAAGCCTGTAAAATACAATTGCGAGCAGTGTAGAGGCAATCTCGCCGGACACGACAGCCGTGACTGCAAGAACCGCATTGATTCTGTCTGCAGACCACAGCGCAGCGAGAAGATAGCCGACGCTGATTCTGAATATCTGCTCGATAAAGTGGGATATACCCTGATATGCCGGCTTATCAATTCCGACAAAAAAGGAGTTGATGCAGGCTTTCACTGAGATAAACGGAACCGCTATCGTTATAATTCTCACAAGCGGGGCACAATCCGTATTTTTTAATATGTACAGGCTGAGCGGATAGGCTGCATAGTGCATAATCATGCAGATAACAATACTGAATGATAGAGAGATAAACAGACTGTATCGGAACACCCGCCTTGCGTCATTGGGACATTTTCTGCCCATATGATAAGAGACCTGTTTGGTGAGTGTGGTGGCAATACCCTGACAGCTTATGGAGAATGCAAGGAGGTATAATGGGAAAATTAGCTGATAAACGCCAAGTTCTTTAACACCTATGAGTCTTGTGAGGAATATTCTATTATAGAAACCAAGCAGTTTTGTGGCAATCCCTGCAATGGTCAGGATTAATGTCCCTTTTATTATTGTGTTTTTTGACAAGATATGCCTCGGTTTTGGTCTCTTTATAACAGTATATTGACATTAAATATTGAATATTACTGATAATATTTTTCAATAGACTGTTTTTTATGTGATATCCGGTTGACTTTAAGAAATCATAGTGATATGGTAGGAAATACAGAGGAAAACACAATTAGAAAATAAATGAAAAGGAGTAGAGACAATGGATAAATTGATATATTTGGATCATGCTGCAACGACGGCGACGAGACCTGAGGTTGTTCAGGAAATGCTGCCATATTTTACAGAGCTTTACGGAAATCCGTCAAGTATATATAATTTTTCTTCAAAAAGCAAGGAGGCAATCAATACCGCGAGAAAAATTATAGGGGACAGCCTGCATACGGACGCTGCCAATATATATTTTACAGCCGGCGGCTCGGAGGCGGACAACTGGGCGCTCAAGGCGACGGCGGAGGCCTATGGCAATAAGGGAAAACATATAATAACCAGCAGGATTGAGCACCATGCAATTCTGCACACGGCTGAATATCTTGAGAAGCGTGGGTTTGAAGTGACATATATTGGTGTGGATGAGAACGGCGTCATTAAAATGGATGAGCTGAGAAGGGCAATCAGACCGGATACGATACTGATATCTGTCATGTTTGCAAATAATGAAATCGGTACAATACAGCCGATTAAGGAAATAGGACAGCTTGCACACGAGCACGGAATCCTGTTCCATACGGATGCGGTTCAGGCATATGGCCAGGTTCCGATTGATGTGGAGGATTTAAATATTGATATGCTGTCAGCCAGTGGCCATAAGCTGAACGGTCCGAAGGGTATCGGTTTTTTATATATACGAAAAGGCGTTAAGATACGCAGCTTCGTCCACGGCGGTGCGCAGGAGCGTGCCAGACGTGCGGGGACGGAAAATGTTCCCGGCATCGTTGGCTTTGGGAAGGCAGTTTCCATAGCAATTGACACCATGGAGGAAAGAAGCCGCTGTGAGACAGAGCTCCGGGATTATCTGATAGACAGGATTCTTTCTGAGATTCCGTATGTGAGATTAAACGGGCACAGGAAGAAACGCCTGCCGAACAATGTAAATGTCAGTTTTCAGTTTATTGAGGGAGAGTCTTTGCTCATCATGCTTGATATGGCGGGAATCTGCGGCTCCAGCGGTTCGGCTTGTACATCAGGCTCCCTTGATCCGTCGCATGTCCTGCTTGCTATCGGACTGCCACATGAGATAGCGCATGGCTCACTCAGACTGACACTTGGCGATGAGAATACGCGTGCGGAAATGGATTATGTTGTGGATAATCTGAAACGGATTGTGGAGAGGCTTCGGAGCATGTCTCCGCTATATGAGGATTTTATCCGAAGGAATCCAAATTAAGGGCTTGAATATTTCCGTCATATATGGAACATATAAGGCAATATTATAAATATGCAAAACAGGAGGAATAAATATATGTATAGTGAAAAGGTAATGGATCATTTTCAGAACCCGAGAAATGTTGGTGAGATAGAAAATGCCAGCGGTGTCGGTACAGTTGGCAATGCAAAGTGCGGAGATATTATGAGAATTTATTTTGACATAGATGAGAACCGGATAATTCGTGATGTCAAATTTAAAACCTTTGGCTGCGGTGCTGCCGTGGCAACCAGCAGTATGGCTACCGAGCTTGTCAAGGGGAAGAGTATATATGAGGCTCTTGAGGTCACAAATAAGGCAGTTATGGAGGCGCTGGATGGCCTGCCGCCTGTCAAGGTGCACTGCTCGTTACTCGCCGAGGAAGCCATTCACGCAGCGCTTTGGGATTATGCCGAGAAAAACGGAATTAAAATAGAGGGCCTGAAAAAGCCGGTGAGCGATATCGGAGAACACGAAACGGAGGAAGAGTATTAAAGGGGATAGCTTAATTAAGGTACGTATATATGTATGCTGCAGGAAACCTGCTTTTGCCCGTTCGCAAACGTTTTTCCTGCAGCATACATATATACATGTCATAGTATCTTAAATTACGTGTCGCTAGTCATATACTTATGTTCAAATTCGGCGAGCGGAATCGGGCGGGAGAAGAGATAACCCTGCGCATACCGGCAGCCGTTTGTGAGAAGAAATTCCTCTTGAGAGCCATTTTCGACGCCCTCAGCAATCATGTCCAGTCCGATGTCCTGTGACATGCTTATCGTGTGTGCAATGATTTTCTTGCCGCGGTCTGAGTCGAGAAATGATGCAAGGAATGAACGGTCAATTTTTAAAACATCAAACGGTGTTTCGTTTATCATTTTGAGAGACGAATAACCTGAACCGAAATCATCCATGAGCAGCTTGAAACCATCTTGTTTTAATGCCATGATAGAGGTGTCGGTATTATCATTCTGAATTGTTTCCGTAATTTCTATCTCAAGAAATTCCTTCGGGATGTTATATCTGGTAATGTATGAGTTTAAGATTGTAATAAAATCCTGATTGTCAAGGTGCGCTCTGGAGACGTTGACAGAGATTGGAACAGGCGTTATGCCATGATCAATCCAGCTCCTGATGGTCTTGCAGGCTTCCTCCCAGATAAAATGATCAATTTCCTTTACAAAACCATTTTCTTCTGCAAGGGGAATAAAATCGTTTGGCGGAACCGTGATACCATCCGGTCTTACCCAACGGACAAGCGCTTCAGCGCCGCAAACCTTTTTTGTTTCTATTTCATATTTTGGCTGAAGGAACATAACAAATTCGTGGTTTGTGATGGCAACGCGCAGATTGTCCTCGAGCTCCTTTTTGCGCCTCTGATTGCGGCGAAGGGAATTATCATATATTACATAGCGTGATACCGCGTCATGCTTGCATGCAAAACGCGCAATTGCTGCGCAGTCACCGTTAAAACGGGGCTGCTTTGTGATATCCTCTGCAAAATTGATACCAAAGCAGATTCGAAAGCTTACATCCTTGTAATGATTAAGCTGCGGCTCGAGCTCGTTTATATAGTTAATGATTTCTTCTTTGCTTTTATATGTGGTTACAAACATAAAGACATCTGCCGTAAGGCGGCAAAAGATAAATGTACTGGAGCTGTAATATTTCAGAACATTGAGTATATTGTTCAGTATATCGTTCCCAAATTCTTCACCATAGTTTTCGTTCAGAAATTTAAAGCTCTTGATATCAAACTGGACAAAGGCAAACTCCTCATCGGGATGTGCCTGTATCAGTCTGGAGATTCTGGAGTTAAATATCCGGGGATTTCTGTCATTGGAAAAGGATTCAAGTATCTCCTTGTTGATAATCTCGTCCTCTGTCATTTCACGCAGAGCGACAGCTGCCTCGTAAATCAGGCCCCGGTCATTCTTATTCAGATAGAAGGTCATTTTGTACCATGGATTGGAACGCTCATTTTTATGTACGGCATCCAGTATGCGGAATTTGGCGGAGATGGTCTGATCATCAATCGGGGTGAGTGCACCGTTTATAATTTTGTCACGGGTGCGCTCAAGTGTCGCGATGTCTTCCGGTGGAATTGCCGCCTTCTGTTTCAGTCTGGTCACAGGATCCGTATCTTCAATATGCAGATCTTCTCCATAGAGTGCAGATACATCTGTGGTGTTGCTGATAACATCCCAGTAGAAAAAAGAAGTGTGCAGTGTGTTCATCATTATGTCGAGAATTTTTTCGTTTAATTGTTCCATATTATCCCCCCTGTTTAAGAACAGAACATAAATGTCTGTCAGTTCGGCAGACCTAATTTATTTTGTGAAACTCAGGCTCCTGCTTTTTGAATGTGCAGTAATATTGAAAACCATGCTCAAGCAGCAGCTTTCTTGCCGTGTCAAAGCCATATCCGACATATTCCGGTTTGTGGGCATCGCTGCCTATTGTTATAATCTCACCGCCGGCATCCTTGTACATACGCAGAATATCTGCATGCGGATGAGGAAAATCCAGACCGCGGTACAGACTGCCGGTGTTTATTTCGATACCCTTTCCGTTCTCAGTCAATATACGGAATATCTCTTGAAAAACATCGTAATAGTCTTTTATATTAAAATTCTCTGCCTTATGTCTGCCATAGCGCAGTATATAATCCAAATGTCCGTACACGTTGAAGTCCCGGAACAGCCGGACACATTCGAGAATGCTTTCAAAATACCGGTAATAAGCCTGAACATCCGTTTTGCCTTCAAAATATTCCGGCCGGTACGGATCGCAGCCGTCCACAAGATGCGAGCTTGCTATAATGAAATCCAGCTCCGGATGGGAGAGAACATAGCCGTGAAGCTTCTCGGCGGTTTCCGGCATAATACCAAGCTCAACGCCGATTCTCAAATCAAAATCAGGAGCAACGCGCCGTCTGATGTCGGACATGTATCGATAGTAAGCATCCGTATCCAGATCAAAGGTCATATCCGGCTCATCAGGAAAAACCGGAAAATCCATGTCATAGTGGTCTGTGATACAGACAGAAAAAAGTCCCTTGGATTTCGCACAGTCAATTATTTTATTTATATCAGCCTCGGAATCCGAGGAAAAAAATGTGTGCAGATGATAATCAGGGAATATCATTTATCCTATCCGCCTCCGTAAATTGATATCATAAGCTTAATTATAATGCTTTTATGCAAAAAATGAAAGCATTTAACGAAAAAAACCGGTATACATTAATTAACCGGGCAAAAACAGGCAGCCGGTCGAAAAAAAGAGAAAAAATTGGTAATTTAATACTTGAATTTTATACAGAAAAAAGTTATTATTACATTGTGTTTTTCATCAGATAAATTACTGCTTGTTCAAGCAGTACTTATAAATCATTATTATTCAAAACTTAGGAGGAATAAAAAATGGCAGTAAAAGTGGCAATTAACGGTTTTGGACGTATTGGTCGTCTTGCTTTCAGACAGATGTTTGATGCAGAAGGATATGAGGTAGTTGCAATCAACGACCTGACAAAGCCTTCAATGCTTGCACACCTGTTAAAGTATGATTCATCACAGGGTAAGTATCAGTATGCTGACCGGGTTTCAGCTGACGATGAGGCCGGTACAATTACTGTATGTGGCAAGACTTTAAAAATTTATGCAGAGGCTGATGCTAAGAACCTTCCATGGGGAGAGCTTGATGTAGATGTTGTTCTTGAGTGTACAGGCTTCTATGTATCAAAGGCTAAGTCACAGGCTCACATTGATGCAGGCGCTAAGAAGGTAGTTATCTCTGCTCCGGCTGGTAATGATCTTCCTACAATCGTATTCAGTGTTAATGAAAATACACTGACAAAGGATGACAAGATTATCTCCGCTGCATCATGTACTACAAATTGTCTGGCTCCAATGGCTAAGGCTCTTAATGATTATGCTCCAATCCAGTCAGGTATTATGTCTACAATCCACGCTTATACAGGAGATCAGATGGTACTTGACGGACCACACAGAAAGGGCGATTTGAGAAGAGCTCGTGCAGCAGCTGTAAATATCGTTCCTAACTCAACGGGTGCTGCAAAGGCAATCGGTCTTGTTATCCCGGAGCTGAACGGTAAGCTTATCGGTTCTGCACAGAGAGTACCTGTACCTACAGGTTCTACAACAATCCTTACAGCAGTTGTCAAGGATAAGGATGTAACAAAGGAAGGCATCAATGCTGCTATGAAGGCTGCTGCTTCAGAGTCTTATGGTTACAATGAGGAGCAGATCGTATCTTCAGATATCGTTGGTATGAGATATGGTTCACTCTTTGATGCTACACAGACAATGGTAGCACAGATTGCTGATGATCTCTATGAGGTTCAGGTTGTTTCATGGTATGACAACGAGAATTCATACACAAGCCAGATGGTAAGAACAATCAAGTATTTTGCTGAGTTAGCTTAATTTGGTTGCCCGGTAATTTATTTCAGACCTAAGAGGTCCGGTCTTTTTGGACCGGACCTTTTTTCCATGACGGAATATATTCCGTAAAAGCAATCAATATGATTGTTGATTATTTAGTATTCAGGAGGATTAAACAATGTCATTAAACAAAAAATCAGTAGATGATATTAATGTAAAGGGACTTCGTGTTCTTTGCAGATGTGATTTCAATGTACCTTTAAAGGATGGCAAAATCACAGATGAGAATCGTCTGGTAGCTGCGCTTCCTACAATCAGAAAGCTTATTGCTGACGGAGGAAAGGTTATTCTCTGCTCACATCTGGGCAAGGTTAAGACCGAGGAGGACAAGGTGACAAAGACGCTTGCACCTGTTGCTGTACGTCTCTCAGAGCTTCTCGGACAGGAAGTAAAATTTGCTGCAGATCCTGAGGTTGTCGGTTCGAACGCAAGGGCTGCTGTCGAGGCAATGAAGGATGGAGATGTAATTCTTCTTGAGAATACACGTTTCAGACCTGAGGAGACAAAGAACGGAGAGGCATTCTCCAAGGATCTTGCAGGTATCTGTGATGTATTTGTTAATGATGCATTTGGTACTGCACACAGAGCACACTGCTCAAATGTTGGTGTTGCAGGTCTTGTAGACACAGCTGTTGTCGGTTACTTAATGCAAAAGGAGATAGATTTCCTTGGCAATGCCGTAGAGAATCCGGTCAGACCGTTCGTGGCAATTCTCGGCGGAGCAAAGGTTGCTGATAAGTTAAATGTTATTTCCAACCTGCTTGAGAAGTGTGATACGCTTATCATCGGCGGTGGTATGGCATACACATTTCTGAAGGCAAAGGGATATGAAATCGGTAAGTCGCTTGTGGATGATACTAAGCTTGATTACTGTAAGGAAATGATGGAGAAGGCTGAGAAGCTTGGCAAGAAGCTGCTTCTTCCGGTTGATTCAGTTATGATTGACGATTTCCCAAATCCGATTGATGCACCTGTGGATACTGTTACCTGTGATGCGGACAAGATGGATGCAGATAAGGAAGCATGCGATATCGGACCTAAGACAGTAGAGCTTTATTCAGAGGCTGTAAAGACTGCAAAGACTGTTGTATGGAATGGACCTATGGGCGTATTTGAGAATCCTATACTCGCAGTTGGTACAAAGGCAGTTGCAGCGGCACTTGCTGAGACTGATGCAACAACAATTATCGGTGGCGGTGATTCTGCAGCAGCAGTAAACCAGCTTGGATTCGGTGATAAGATGAGCCATATTTCAACCGGTGGCGGAGCATCTCTCGAGTTCCTTGAGGGCAAAGAACTCCCGGGCGTAGCAGCTGCAAATGATAAGTGAGACCTTAACTCGTGGGACATCGTAAGATGTCTCACGAGTTTAGTTCGAACTTATGCATGCGAAGTTAA
>CAYOOW010000003.1:0-21049 GCA_964405715.1 uncultured Bacteroides sp. | reverse complement strand
TGGAGCAGGCATGACATACGGGACATCGTAAGATGTCTCACGAGTTTAGTTCGAACTTATGCATGCGAAGTTAACGAATCCGAGCAAAGCGAAGGATGAGTTTATGGAGCAGGCATGACATACGGGACATCGTAAGATGTCTCACGAGTTTAGTTCGAAATGTAAAAAAACAAGGAGATTACAAAAATGGCAAGAAAAAAGATTATTGCAGGTAACTGGAAGATGAACATGACTCCTTCACAGGCTGTTAAGCTTGTAGAGGAGCTTGCACCACTTGTTAAGAATGATGCTGCAGATGTTGTTTACTGTGTACCTGCTATCGATATTGTTCCTGTTGTTGAGGCTGTTAAGGGTTCAAACGTACAGGTTGGCGCTGAGAATATGTACTTTGAGGATAAGGGAGCATACACGGGCGAGATTTCGGCTGAGATGCTTGTTGACGCAGGTGTAAAGTATGTCATTATCGGTCATTCAGAGAGAAGAGACTATTTTAAGGAGGATGACTGTTTACTTAATAAGAAGGTTAAGAAAGCAATCGAGGCAGGTCTTACTCCGATTCTTTGCTGCGGTGAGTCACTTGAGCAGAGAGAGATGGGCGTGACCATGGATTGGATCAGACTTCAGATTAAGTCAGATTTAAAGGATGTTGCAGCAGAGGATGTGAAGAACCTTGTTATCGCATATGAGCCAATCTGGGCTATCGGTACAGGCAAGACTGCCACAACCGGGCAGGCTGAGGAGGTATGTAAGGGCATTCGGGCATGTATCGCTGAGATATATGATGACGCAACAGCAGAGTCTGTTCGTATCCAGTATGGTGGCTCTGTAAATGCAGGTAATGCTGCAGAGCTCTTTGCACAGCCTGATATTGATGGTGGTCTTGTAGGCGGCGCTTCACTCAAAGCTGACTTTGGTAAGATTGTAAATTATTAGGATTTACAGCCAATTAGGATTTAAGCAAGGCAGGGGTTGTCACATAAATGCGGCAGCCCCATTTTAAATACGACAGCACATGGTTGGTGTGTCTGCTGCTTCAGCAGAGGGTGAAAGGATATAATGTATGCGGAATGATAGTGTATTATGGTCATTTGTTCCATTTATTGAACAACTGAAGAGAAAAGGATTTTTGGAGCTAGGAGGAATCTCGCCGGACGCGCGTATTTTGTACTGTGTTCAAAATGGGATTCCCTATGTTTTATGTTTCGCGGAATATAATGAAGCAGATCTTTTTCCTGATGAGATAGAAGAAAAAATCCGTATGGTATTTGTGCAGAATGCGTATATTAAAATTGAATTGCTGATTATTGCAGTATCAAATAATATAACCGTAATGCAGGAAAACCTGCGCGACCGTGATAATTGCTGGCTGGTTGACAATGTGACGAAAAAACTTTTTATTTATGAGAGACAGCCTGCCGACTTCTTTGACCTCAGAAAGCCGCTGGAAAATTTCCTATATTTGGTTCAGGCAAGGGAGCAGCCTCAGGGAAATACTGTTTACGAAAATAATACAAGGGAGAATACGAATCAGCCGGATTCTGCAATAACGTTCGGCTTTAGACCTGCCGGCCGTAATATCAGTGATTATCTGACAATTTCCAATCTCCTGATTCTCTTTAATGTCTTTGTTTATATTCTGACAGCTATGGGAGGAGATTTACATCAGGCGCAATATTTAGTAAAATGCGGAGGTTTGATTGTGCCTTTGGTGAGCGGGGAGTATTATCGTATATTCACCTGTATTTTCTTACATAGCGGTATAATGCACCTTTTATCAAATATAATATATCTCTACTTAATAGGGAATGATGTTGAGAAATTTGTCAGCAAGCCTGCTTTTGCCTGTATATTTTTGGGTGGTGGTGTGTCAGGCTCTTTATTTACGGCAATAAGCTACATGAATACACATAATTACAGAACCGTATCAGTTGGGGCGTCAGGTGCATGTATGGCTTTGCTCGGTGCTATAATCGTGCTGCGTTTTTTCGATGACAAGGTCAAGGATTATATATCAATATCAGTGCTTGTTATACTTGTTGTTATTAATTGCACGAGTATTTTTGATTCAGGCTCAAATGTTAATTATATTGCACATTTGGGAGGGTTAATCGGCGGAGCCGTTATAACGTTTATATATTGCTGTATCCGTAAGAGGAAAGAGAAAAAAATATAGGAAGTGCTGCATATGGATGCTGCACTGTATAAGGAGGAAAGTTTATGCCATTTATTAATTCAAAAATCAGTACAAGTATTACAAAGGAGCAGGAGACGGAGATTAAGACCTTACTTGGTCAGGCAATTCAGGCAATTCCGGGTAAGAGTGAGAGCTGGCTGATGCTTGGTTTTGAACCGGAGTACACTTTATATTTCAGAGGAGACAACAGTGAACCGATAGCGTTTGTGGAGGTGAGTGTATTTGGCCCTGAGAACCGACAGGCATTTACAACGCTTACCGAGAAGATTTGTGATATATTTCATAAGATATTGGGAATTGCACCGGACCATATTTATGTGAAGTACGAGGCTGTCGCAAACTGGGGATGGAATGGCTTTAATCTTTAGAACATGATGATTGTGATATAATTTTAATTTATGCTTTGGGGTGTACAGGGATGGAGGAAATATGAACAAAAAGCTATTTGTTATTATCATCATTCAGGCGGTTGCCATTGCTTTTTTGGCGGGTATTTTGTTGGGAATTCACATTGAGAAGAAGAGGAATACCACCCATACTGAAAATACGCAGATAAATAGGGATGAGAATACGGAAGCCGATGCTGATACTATTGAAAATACACAGGATACCGGTAATCAGGACAACATGGATTCTTCCGTTGTGACAGTAGACAGAGATATTGATTATGGCGCCATGGACGTGCCGGAGCCGACTACAAATGACTGGCTTTATACGGAGGGCAACCGTATTGTGGATGCGGAGGGCAATGAGGTGTGGCTGACGGGAATAAACTGGTTCGGCTACAACACGGGAACCAATACATTTGACGGTCTGTGGGCAAGTGATTTGAATCAGTCGATTCAGGAAATAGCAAACCATGGATTTAACGTGATTCGTGTACCGTTTTCGGCGGAGCTTATCCTGCAGTGGGCGCAGGGAGAATATCCCGATGCGAATTTTAATCAGGCGACAAATGATTATCTGGTAGGGATGGATAGCCTGCAGATATTTGAATATGTGCTCGGACAGTGCCGCGCAAACGGGCTGAAGCTTATCATCGATATACACAGCGCGGAGACGAACGCCAGCGGACATATGGTTAATTTGTGGTATACGGAACGCATATCGGCAGAGGATTATCTGACAGCATTATCATGGATGGCAGACCGCTATAAAAATGATGATACGATTATCGCGTATGATTTAAAGAATGAACCGCACGGCAAGCCTTACGAGGGTGCCGATGCGGCAAAATGGGATGATTCGACGGACGGCAACAACTGGAAATATGTTGCCGAACAGGCGGCGGCTGCCGTGTTATCAAGCAATCCGAATGTGCTTGTATTGGTGGAGGGAATTGAGATTTACCCGACGGATATAGAGAAAAACGGCGATTTTTCCTCCGCAAATGAGGACGATTATTACTTCAACTGGTGGGGCGGCAATCTGCGCGGTGTTGCGGATTATCCGATTGATTTGGGAGAATATCAGAATAAGCTGGTCTATTCACCGCATGATTACGGTCCGACAGTGTATCAACAGCCGTGGTTTGAGGGTGAATACGATTATGACAGTCTGATGGAGGACTGTTGGCATGATAACTGGTTTTATATTTATGAAGATGAAACTGCACCGCTTTTAATCGGTGAGTGGGGTGGTTTTATGTCAGAACCGAATATTACATGGATGACTTATATGCGGGAGCTGATCGGCACATACAGATTGAACCATACATTTTGGTGCTTTAATGCAAATTCCGGTGATACCGGAGGCATGGTGCTGGATGATTTCACAACATGGGATGAAGAAAAGTATGCGTTTGTGAAGGAAGTGCTTTGGAATGATGGTGAGAGCTTTATCGGACTTGACCATGATATACCGCTTGGTATCAATGGAATCAGTCTTGGGGAGTATTATTAAATGAAACGAGTCAGAACAGCAGCTATAATTGTTTTTGTGCAGTAAAAACTTTCCTTGAAAATCATACAGGAAATGATATAATTTAAAATTGGAATGTAAGTACAAATTATATATAAAGGAGAATAAACATGAGTAAGAAACCAGTAGTTTTGATGGTACTTGACGGTTATGGCATCAGTGACAAGACTGAGGGGAATGCAATTGCCATGGCTGATACCCCTGTAATGGACAAGCTGATGGCTGAATGCCCTTTTGTAAAGGGTAATGCTTCAGGCCTTGCAGTTGGTCTTCCTGACGGACAGATGGGAAATTCAGAGGTCGGACATATGAATATCGGCGCGGGCCGTATCATTTATCAGGAGCTGACCAGAATTACAAAGGCTATCGAGGATGGTGACTTTTATAAAAATCCTGAGATGCTTGAGGCAATAGAAAATTGCAAGAAAAACAATTCTGACATGCATCTGTGGGGACTTTTGTCTGATGGTGGTGTGCATAGTCATAACACACATCTTTATGCTATTCTGGAGCTTTGCAAGAGGCAAGGCCTTTCAAATGTATATGTGCACCCGTTCTTTGACGGAAGAGATACACCTCCTGCATCGGGCAAGGGATATCTGGAGGAGCTGATTGCCAAGATGAAGGAAATCGGCATCGGTAAGGTTGCTTCTATGTCCGGACGTTACTATGCAATGGACAGAGATAACAGATGGGACAGAGTTGAGCTTGCATATAAATCTTTGGTAACCGGTGAGGGCGTTCAGGCCGAGGATCCTGTTGCTGCAATGCAGGCGTCGTATGACAAAGAGGTATATGATGAGTTTGTATTGCCTACGGTTATTACCGAGAACGGCAAGCCGGTATCGGTGGTTAAGCCGAATGACTCCGTTATCTTTTTCAATTTCAGACCTGACAGAGCACGTGAGATTACCAGAGCATTCTGCTGTGATGATTTTGACGGCTTTGAGAGACCAAACGGACGTATGCCGCTTGTATATGTGTGCTTTAAGGATTATGATGAGTCTATTCCGAATAAGCTTGTCGCCTTCAAGAAGGAGGAGGTTGAAAACACGTTTGGTGAGTATCTGGCAGCCTGCGGTAAAAAACAGCTCCGTCTGGCTGAGACAGAAAAATATGCACATGTGACCTTCTTCTTTAATGGCGGTGTTGAGGAGCCGAATAAGGATGAGGACAGGACACTTGTAAAATCTCCGGCAGTTGCCACATATGACCTTCAGCCTGAGATGAGTGCGCCGGAGGTAGGAGAGAAGCTTAATGCGGCCATTACATCCGGTGTATATGATGTGATTATAATTAATTTTGCAAATCCTGATATGGTTGGACATACAGGCGTTATTCCTGCAGCTGTCAAGGCGGTTGAGCGGATTGATCAGTGTGTGGGTGCCGCGGCGGACGCGGTGAAAGCTGTTGATGGCGTCCTCTTTATCTGCGCCGATCATGGCAATGCCGAGCAGATGATTAATTATGAGACCGGAGAGCCGCATACAGCGCATACAACAAATCCGGTTCCGTTTATTCTGTTCAATTATGACGATGGCATCAGGCTTCGGGAGGGCGGCTGCCTTGCTGATATCGCACCAACCCTGCTTGAGATTATGGAGCTTCCGCAGCCAAAGGAAATGACAGGCAGGTCCTTGATTGTAAAATAAATAGAATGCTTTAACAAATATGATAAAGAATATATTTACAGGAGTGTGCATATGAAAAAATTTTTAAAAGAATTTAAAGAATTTGCGCTGAAGGGCAATGTAATGGATTTGGCAATCGGTGTTATTATCGGTGCCGCTTTTCAGGGAATTGTGACGTCATTTACTGATTGTTTTATCAATCCGATTATCAACAGCATCGGCGGAGCTGAGGTAGCAGGTCATTTTGAGATATTCAGCACGGGACAGTATATTGAGTATGGAGCATTTCTTACAGCTGTAATTAATTTCATTATTATGGCATTTGTCATATTCATGATTATGAAAGGAATTAATGCCTTAAGCCATATTGGTAAAAAGGAAGAAACGGATGCCGCACCGCTCACCAGAAAATGTCCGTATTGTTATGGTGAGATTGATATAAATGCTACAAAGTGCATGCATTGCACATCGGATGTGACGCCGGAGTAACAGATGATATAATATAAAGAGGCTGTCTCATTCAGATAATATGGCATTATACATATATACATGCCTTATTATCTGAACGAGACAGCCTTTTTTTCTTTTTATCCGGTATGTATAAAAGTTGAATATATGGAGAATAATGACTGTAAATGTGACACGATTGTGTTGACAGAGCGATGGGAGGCTTTTTTATGCGTGTAGATAAAATAAAACATATATCTGCAAGAGAAATACTTGACTCGAGAGGAAATCCTACGGTTGAGGTTGAGGTGGTGACTGACAGCGGCGCTTCGGCGAGGGCGTCCGTTCCATCCGGTGCTTCTACCGGTGAGTATGAGGCACACGAATTAAGAGACGAGGAAAAACGGTATATGGGTAAAGGCGTGGAGAAAGCAGTTACCAACGTAAATACAAGGATTGCGGACAGATTAATCGGCAGCAACGTATACAATCAGGCTGCAATTGACAGATTTCTGAAGGAATCGGACGGAACAGAGAATAAGTCAAGATATGGTGCGAACGCCATTCTTGGTGTTTCTTTGGCGGTGGCAAGAGCAGCCGCAAATTCTCTCAGAATACCGCTGTACCGTTATATCGGCGGCACAAATGCAAAGCAGTTGCCGCTTCCGATGATGAATATCCTGAACGGAGGATGCCATGCGGATAACACTGTTGATTTACAGGAATTTATGATTGCACCGGTGGGGGCAGATTCCTTTAAGAATTGTATGGAGATGAGTGCGGAAATATACCATACTCTGAAAAAGCTGTTGTCTGAGCACGGACTGACAACCGGTGTTGGAGACGAGGGCGGCTTCGCACCAAATCTTGCAAGCTCCTTTGAAGTGCTGGATTATCTTGTCGAGTCCATTAAAGGAGCCGGATATAAACCGTTTGAGGATGTAAAAATAGCCATAGATGCCGCTGCAAGCGAATTATATGACGAAAATACCGGTCTGTATTATTTCCCGGGAGAGAGCAGCATGACGGGAAGAGACGTCTACAGAAATGCGGAGGAAATGGTGCAGTATTATGAAGAGCTTACAAAAAAATATCCGATATATTCAATTGAGGATGGTCTGGATGAAAATGATATGAAGGGCTGGAAGGTGCTTACCTTCAGACTCGGAGACAAGATTCAGCTCGTCGGCGACGACCTCTTTGTCACAAATACAAGCAGACTGCATCAGGGAATCAATGATGGTATCGCAAATGCAATTTTGATAAAATATAATCAGATAGGAACACTGACAGAGGCGCTTGAGGCAATCGAGATGGCAAAACGGGCAGGATATAAGACGATAATATCCCATCGCTCCGGAGAGACGGAGGATTCCTTTATAGCAGACCTCGCGGTTGCAGTCAATGCAGGACAGATTAAAACAGGAGCCCCATGCCGGTCTGACCGTACTTCAAAATACAATCAGCTTTTGCGTATTGAGGAGGAGCTCGCAAAGATAGCGATTTTTTAAAAAACTATTGCCAATGTCGTCTTATTGTGTTAATATAAGCAAGGTTGTGGAAAGTTTCGGTTTTGAGAGTTGGTAGGAGGTTTTTCTTTTGAAGACGGCGTTAATTATAGCATTAATGGTGATATCAGTTATTCTGGCGATTGTAGTTATGATGCAGGAAGGTAAGGAAGCAGGGCTGACCAGTACCCTGAGCGGAAGCTCCGATACCTATTGGAGTAAGAATAAGGGAAAATCAAAGGAAGCGATTCTTCGTAAGATTACCGCTGTTCTGGGTTTTTTGTACATGGTGATTGCACTGTTGCTTTCCTCAAAGTTTATATAAGAATTTCTATTATGAGACTGTTGCGTGAATAAAAAACAGCATGTATATCACGGAAAACACATACTGCTTTTATTCATGCGGCAGCCTTATTTTTTTTCTGTAAATATAAGTATGCCTGTGCTATAATTAATACAGGATTTTTGGGGAATGATTGTAATCTTACTGAATATACCGGGGGAATATGTATGGGAGAGAAGAGAGAATTAATAAAGCGGAAATTATATGATTTTATATGTGATGACACATACAAGCCGATGCGATTAAAGGATATACGTTTTTTACTTCAGGTATCTGATGCGGACAGGAGAAAGGTCGATGACGCTTTAAGCGAGCTGGTTGCAGAGGGCAGGATAACGCTTACGCCAAAGGGCAGGTATAAGAAGCTCGACAATAATCTTTTGGTCGGTACATTTATTGGCAATCGAAAGGGCTTCGGTTTTGTCAGGGTTGAGGGTGAAAAAGAAGATTTTTTTATCCCGGCGAAGTACAGCATGGACGCCTTCCATAATGACCGCGTCGTGATAAAACCCGAGACTGAGGCGCATGCCGGAAAGAGACGGGAGGCGCAGATTGTAAAGGTGCTGGAGCGTGGTATGACGGTTGTGGTAGGTACCTTTGAGCGGCAGGAGGGGTTTGGATTTGTTATACCGGACAATCAGAAGGTAGCAGATGATATATTTGTAAGTAAGACGGATACCATGGGGGCAATGACAGGACACAAGGTTGTCTGCCATATTACTTCCTACGGAGAAAAAGGAAAGTCGCCCGAAGGAAAAATAGTGGAGATACTCGGGCATGTAAATGATCCTGCCACGGACATCCTTTCGGTGGTAAGAGCATATGATATTCCGACTGAATATCCGGATAAGGTAATGGATTCGCTCAAAGATATACCCGACGCAGTCAGTGAGGAGGATATTGCCGGAAGAAAGGATTTTCGTAATCTGCCAACTGTCACAATTGATGGTGAGGATGCAAAGGATCTGGACGACGCCATTACGTTGTCCTTTGAAAATGGTGTCTACACGCTCGGCGTTCATATTGCAGATGTGAGTCATTATGTGCCGGAAAAGTCACCCTTAGACAAGGAGGCATTGAAGCGCGGAACGAGCTGTTATCTTGTTGACAGTGTAATTCCCATGCTGCCGCATAAGCTGTCCAATGGTATATGCTCCCTGAATATGGGCGTTGACAGACTGACGTTAAGCTGTGTGATGGAGATTGACAAAAAAGGGAAAGTGCTGAACCATTATGTCTGCGAGGGTGTGATATGCGTAAATGAGCGTATGACCTATACAAATGTCGCAAAGATACTCGACAGAAGCGACGACGAGGTTTTGAAGCGCTACGATTATCTGATAGATATGTTTGATCTTATGAAACGGCTTTCGGATATTATACGTGCGAACAGACACAAACGGGGTTCGATTGATTTTGATGTACCCGAGACTAAGATTATTGTGGATGATAATCATAAGCCGATTGAAATCAAGCCGTATGACAGAAATCCGGCGACCAGAATCATAGAGGATTTTATGCTCATGGCAAATGAAACCGTCGCCGAGGATTATTTCTGGCAGGAGATTCCGTTTGAGTACAGAACACATGAGAGCCCGGATCAGGAAAAAATAAAGAATCTGACTGTATTTATCAATAATTTCGGGTTGTTTCTTCGTCCGTCTCAGGAGGAGACGCATCCGAAAGAGCTGCAGAAGGTGCTGGAGCGTATCGAGGGTGAGCCATATGAGGCGCTCATCAGCAAAATGATGCTGCGCTCTATGAAGCAGGCACGATACTCCGTTGAGTGTTCAGGACATTTTGGACTTTCCTGTAAATACTACTGTCATTTTACATCCCCAATCCGAAGATATCCGGATTTACAGATTCACAGAATCATTAAGGAAAATCTGCACGGACTGCTGGATGAAAAAAGACGCGGACATTACAGAAGAATTCTGCCGGGTGTTGCAGACGACAATTCATTGAAGGAAAGACGTGCGGAGGAGGCAGAGCGCGAGGTTATAAAGCTGAAGGAAATCGAGTATATGTCAGAGCATATCGGTGAGGCGTTTGACGGTGTCGTATCCGGTGTCACGTCAAACTACATTTTTGTCGAGCTTGATAATACCGTGGAGGGCGCAGTCTCTGCCGCATATATGTATGATGATTGTTATTATTTTAATGAGGACATATATGCTATGATAGGGCAGAATTCGGGCAAAAAGTATCAGCTGGGAGATAAAGTCCGGATTCAGGTTTTAAAATGTGATAAAATTAAGAAAACGATTGATTTTTCCATAATTGATGATAAGATAGAAGGAGCTGGTTGATGTGGCGAAGGAAAAGGGTTCCCGTTTGATAGCCAACAATAAAAAAGCATACCACGATTATTTTGTAGAGGAAACCTATGAGGCGGGCATAGCGCTTGCAGGGACAGAGGTCAAATCTCTCAGAATGGGAAAGTGCAGTATCAAAGAATCCTTTATTGGTGTAGATCATGATGAGGTATACATTTATCAGATGCATATTTCGCCGTATGAAAAAGGAAATATATTCAATAAGGATCCCTTGCGAACCAGAAAGCTGTTGCTGCACAGATATGAGATAAATAAACTGCTCGGCAGGCAGAAGATGAAGGGATATACGCTTGTACCGCTTAAAGTATATTTTAAGGACAGTCTGGTTAAGATAGAGATAGGGCTGGCTCGCGGTAAAAAGCTGTATGATAAACGTGAGGATATTGCGAAGAAGGATATGAAACGTGAGGCGGAACGCGAATTCAAAATACGCAATTTGGGATAAAATACCGCAATATGGATTTGTTTACTGCAGATTCTGTTTGTGGGATACTGATATATGAGAGGTGAATTATGAGTCAGGCCAAGGTTGATAAATACAAGAAGGAAAAGAAAAATCGTGTAAAGAACTTAAAAAGGAAAAAAGCGAAAAGGGCTGCCGGGATATTGGCTTTATATTTATTGATTGCATGTGCAATCGGATATCCTTTGGGAAAGCAGCTGTATAAGGTGTCTGTGGAGCACAGAAAGGCAAACGCTACGATAGACAGCAGCTTATATCAGTATTGGATGCAGGAATATTGGAATACAGCATATGGCGCATATTGGGATTCCGATGATGATTTGGCGACAGAAACCGATGCGACACCAACCGATGCAACGGCAACGGATGCCGAGTAAGGAAACGAGCGGATTACCCGACTGCAGTGGTCGGTAATATATTAATTTTCGTCATGCTTTGTCTTTTATTTATAGTGCAGAGCACAATAAAACCGGGGGTTGTACTGGTTTCGACGGGGATTTAGAAATTATGGAAGCCATCAGTGGACCAGAACCACTATAAAACATGGAATTAAATATAAACGCAGACGAAAATTACGCGTACGCTGCCTAATTAAGGCAGCTGTCAGGCCGAGCTCCCCGCGGTTCGGGAACCTGGCATCATAATTGCGGGAAACTCCGTTGCCAAAGCTTTGCGGTTTCGGAAAATTTATGAAGCTACCGAGCGGGGCAGCCTGTCTGTGGGCGTCCTCGTGAGGGAATGTTAAAACATAGACTGTGATGGGAGATGCCGTAATGGAAGAGTCTTCGGACGCGGGTTCGATTCCCGCCAGCTCCACTTGAGCACATAGTGACGAACCCCGTCCGAGGGGTGTCACTTTGCTTTTTGAAGACATTTGAGTAGACACCGGAAGTCTGCCCGGATGTCTTTTTTTGGGCTTCCGGTCAGCATTTGATGAAGCGGTATAACAAAGGCTAATGTCCGCTTTGTTCTGGGGAACTTACGTGATCGTTTTTGTTATCACATGACGTGCGTACAGATTCAGCAAATCCATATCCTGAAGGAATGAATCAGCAAGCTCGATAAATGTCTCGGAATCCTTGAAATCTCGTTTATATCCGGCGATTATACCTGAATCAATCTGGGAGATGAAATATCCCTTTCTTCTTGTATAGCAGGTATTGCGTTTTGCCTGCCGGCGGTAATTTTTATCCACATAAGCAGCGACGCTTTTATGTACTGCCGTGTCTTCGGCAGGAAGATAGTAATAATCTTTATAATTGTCAAAAAAGAATTTCAGCTCTTCATCAATAATCGGTACATTTATGGTTGCCTCAGCTTCATACCCCGTTACCAGAATATCGTTTACACCCAATGTGATTCTTTTCGGCAGAGGATAATCGAGAGAGAGAGAAAAAAACAGCCGGTTGCGTTTTACGGACATTTTCTGTATGTGGAAATGTCCTTCTTTTAGCTTCTCGTATGATAAAAGACAGCAGCAATACATCAGTCCCTCTAAATCCTCGTAGTTATGCTGAATCAGTAATTGCATTCCGTTTTCCGTGCGCTGCGCAAGATAATCTTCATATACCTTTATTAAATCACCGCCGGTATATTTATCCAATCGGTTGATACCCAGAAATTGCTCCAGTGATTTTTGTTTTAGATTATTCAAATGTAATATGTTTTTGTAAGGACGGATATGCTTATATAGATCAACGCTCTCAAGGCCGTCAAATTGATAGTCGAGGCCATACTGCATAAGCTTTTTTTGAATATAAGGGATATCAAAACCGTCACCATTATAATGCAGGATATATTTATAATGCCTGATAAATTCCGTAAAGCAAAGGATGATTTCATGCTCTGAGCTTCCGTCATTATTGAACCATTGTGTAATCACCCAGCTGCCATCCTTGTAATAGCCGCATCCGATTAAGTAAAGCGTGGTTGCTTCTGCAGCAAAGCCGGTTGTCTCAATATCAAAAACGACGATATCCTCCGGATGGTAATAATTCTCCAAGCTGAGCAGAATATTATTGTGTACCTTGTTTGTAATCGTATGCATGAAATCACCTCCTGTTTTTAAAAATAAAATGTGTGGAAAACAGTATAGCATATTTTTTCGGGACAGGCTACCATAATACATGCAAATAATAGTAATGTTTTACCGTAATTATAAATAAATGCTTGTTTTTTTTGGCTATTATGATATAATTTTGTGTATGAATAATTGGCACGGAGGAGATATTTATGATACAACCACTAGACATAAAGACACAGAAGTTTAAAAAAGGTTTGTTTGGGTACAAGCCGTTGGATGTGGACAGCTTTGTAGATTCCGTATATAGAGCATATGACGAATTGTATAAGAAAAATACAGAGTTATCCGGTAATCTTGAAAAGCTGAATTCTTCATTGCAGGAAAGCAGATTAAAGATGTTTGATCTGGAGAATAAAGTCCAGAAGATGGAGAATGTATCTTCCTATGATGATGAAGATACAACGGAGGCAAAGAAGAAAGCGGATGAGATTATAAAGAATGCCGAGGAAGCTGCCGCACAGATTATCGCAAAGGCAAAGGCACAGGGTGAGAAGCTGGAGCATGTACCGACATCAGAGGCAGAACCGGTGAAGGAAGAGCCGCATGAGGCACCAAAGGAATCAGCATCCTCCAAATTCTTCAAGAAAGAGGAAGAAAGTACGGCAACATTTTCAGCTTCTGATGATGACGATGAAATCTTCGTAGGGGAGATTGAAGATGCCAGAAAACCGGATCGCATGATGATTGGAGATGGCGAGGAAGAGGAAGAAGCAGACTTCGAGTTTTTATAAAATGATTACATAGAGTGTTGCCCTTGGCAGCACTCTTTTTTAGGGGAAAAGAATGTTTGATTATATAAGAGGAACGATAGAATATATAGCCGGGGACATGCTTGTTTTAGAAAACGGAGGAATCGGTTATCGCATTATGACCAGTGCATATGTGACAGGCCGCGTTTCCCTGCATGAAAAGGCAACTATATATACTTATATGCATATCCGGGAGGATGACCTGACACTGTTTGGTTTTTTATCCAGAGATGAGATACTTGTATTCAAGCTCCTGATTTCCGTAAGCGGAATCGGTCCGAAGGGTGCGCTTGCAATTATGTCGGCGCTTACGCTTGACGAGCTGCGAATTGCAGTTTTGTCCGATGATTACAAAGCGATTGCAAAGGCAAACGGTGTAGGCACGAAGACTGCGCAGCGTGTTGCAATGGAGCTGAAGGATAAATTTAAACTTGAGGATGTCTTTTGTGATATGGCGGACAGTGATGACTTGTCAGAAGCAGGAAGTAATGATATTATATCGGAAACGGCGATGGCTCTCACAAGTCTCGGATATTCCAATGTGGAGGCATTGAGGGCGATTAAGAAGGTGGAGGGCAGTGAGAACATGACGGTGGAAGCGCTGCTCTCAGCCGCCCTGAAAAAAATCATGTAGAGAAAGCGGAATGTATAAATGGAACGGATAATCAGCGCGGACATTATTCCGGAGGATGATAAAATTGAACAGGGACTAAGACCGAAATCCTTGTCAGAGTATATCGGGCAGGAGAAAGCGAAAAAAAATCTGAAGGTCTTTATTGAGGCAGCCAAAAAAAGGCATGAGTCGTTAGACCATGTGCTGTTGTACGGTCCGCCGGGACTGGGGAAGACAACACTGGCAGGAATTGTTGCTGAGGAAATGGGTGTTAATCTGAAGATAACGTCCGGTCCGGCAATCGAAAAACCGGGCGAGCTTGCCGCCATATTAAATAATCTGGCTGAGAATGACGTCCTTTTTATTGATGAAATTCATAGATTGAACAAACAGGTGGAAGAAGTGCTCTATCCTGCGATGGAGGATTTTGCGATTGATATCGTGATAGGAAAAGGAGCCGGAGCCCGTTCAATACGTCTTGATTTGCCGAAATTTACGCTGGTCGGCGCAACGACAAGAGCGGGGATGCTTACCGCTCCGCTGCGTGACAGGTTCGGCGTTGTAAACAGGCTGGAGTTTTATAATGTAACGGAGCTGATGCAGATTATCTTACGTTCAGCATTGGTTTTGGGGGTTCGTATCGATGACGAGGGCGCTTTGGAAATTGCAAAGCGTTCCAGAGGAACGCCGAGACTGGCCAATCGCTTTTTAAAGCGTGTCAGGGATTTTGCTGAGGTAGAGCATAACGGCGATATAGATTTTGATGTGGCAAAAACGGCGTTGGACAGGCTTGAGGTAGATGCTCAGGGTTTGGATAATACAGACCGCAGCATCCTCAAGACGATGATATATAAATTCGGAGGCGGCCCGGTAGGTCTCGATACGCTTGCAGCGGCAATCGGGGAGGATTCCGGTACGCTGGAGGATGTGTATGAACCGTATTTAATTAAAAACGGCTTTATTAATCGGACGCCGCGTGGTAGAATTGTAACCGAACATTGCTACAGACATTTTGGATTGGAAGATATGATAGAACATGATTAGAACAAAGGAGAATGAAGATGGCAAATAAAGTTGATATACCGGTTGTGATAAATGGAAAGGTTTATACGTTGAGCGGTTATGAGGGAGAGGATTATCTCCAGAATGTAGCTACTTATATTAACGGAAAAATAGCTGAATGTAAAACCTCGGATCAGTACAGGAGGATGAATACGGAATATCAGGGCGTTCTGCTGGCGTTAAATATTGCGGATGATTATTTTAAAGCAAAAGCAAAGGCTGACAGCATGGTATCGGAGGACAGCAATAAGGAACAGCAGCTCTATGACCTGCGCCATGAGGTTATTGAGGCTCAGATTAAGCAGGAGTCAGCAATGCGTATGATAGAAGAATACAAGGAACAGATAAATGCACTTCAGAGAAAAATAATCCAGCTGGAAGCCGAAAAGGGTAGAAATGATTCATAAGCTTTATAAACCTGAAATACTCGCACCCTGCGGGTCATATGATATTCTGGTTGCCGCCGTAAATGCCGGAGCAGATGCCTGCTATATCGGCGGCAGCCGGTTTGGGGCGCGGGCATATGCTGAGAATCTGGATTCTGACTCCGTTATCAAAGCAATCGATTATGCGCATAATCATGGCGTAAAGTTATATCTCACTGTAAATACCCTGATAAAAAATAATGAAATAAAGGAAATAGGCGGTTATTTGCGCCCTTATTACGAGGCGGGTTTGGATGCTGTGATTGTTCAGGATTTGGGTGTGTTTTCGATGGTGCGGCAGTTATTTCCCGATATGCATATTCACTGTAGTACGCAGATGAACATTAATTCGGTTCACGGTGCACGATTTATGCATGAGCAGGGGGCATCCAGAGTTGTGGCAGCACGTGAGATGTCTCTGGATGAGATAAAGACGATTAAGAAAAATACAGATATTGAAATTGAGACATTTGTGCATGGAGCCATGTGTTATTCGTACAGCGGACAATGTCTGCTCAGCTCTGTTGCCGGAGAAAGGAGCGGAAACAGAGGGCGTTGTGCGCAGCCCTGCAGAAAGTGCTATGACGGCGAATATATTTTATCCATGAAAGATATGTGTGCACTTTTGCTGCTGCCGGAGCTTTTTGACGCGGGTATCGACTCATTTAAGATTGAAGGGCGTATGAAGAATGCATATTATGTTGCATCCGCAGTGGATGCATACAGACAGATGCGGGATGACTGCATGGCGGGAGCATTTGATATCGACAGAGCGGAAGCATTAAAGAAACAGCTTGCAAATATATATAACAGGGGCGGCTTTGCTGACGGTTACTTCTTTTTCAACAAGCGTGACACATCAGTTGATATGATATCCAGACACAGACCGAATAATCAGGGCGTGAGACTTGGGCGTATTACCGGTGTCTTATCAGGGAAAATACAATTGGAGCTGCTTGAAAATATGTATCGCGGGGACGTACTGGAAATCCGCCTGAAGGATAAGACGACAATGGATGTTACTGTCGGTACAGACGGAGAAAGAGGAAGCATTGTGGATATCCCTGCGCCGAAAACGAAGCAAGTTGCAGTCGGACAGACGGTTTTTCGTACTCGCTGCAGCAAAATACTGGAGAATGTGGAAAGGGAGATTTTAAATTCGGAGGATGCTTCACATAAGATTGAATTAAACGGTACATTGTATGTAAAAACAGGTAAACCCATATCCCTTACAATTTATCGGAATATGGAAGGCAGAAAATATGAGGTATCCGTGCAGGGGGATGCAGCTGCCCGCGCCGATAAGTACGGAGCAGATGCCGATAGATTAAAAGAAAAAATTTCCCGGCTTGGCGGAACCGAATATTATATGGGTAATCTTGCGATGGATGTCTCAAAAGATGCCTTTGTGCCAATGGGAGCGGTAAAACAGCTGCGCAGGCAGGCGATTGCTGCATTAGAGGAAAAAATCAAATATTCATTTCGTAGAAAAGCGGAAGAATGCGGTGAGCGAATTTTTAATTTCGACATCCCTGAGAGACATGGCGGCAAGGAAGCTGCAGGAAGGATTCTGACGGGGGTTGCAACGATAGAGCAGCTCGAGGCTGTGCTTGGCTTTTCCTGTGTAAATGGCATATATCTTGACAGGAGCTTATTTGATACGGCTTGTATCAACGGAATTGCGGACCATATCACAGAAAGAGGAATAAAGCTGTACCTAACCCTGCCATATATCATTGACAGCCGCTTTTCACTGGGGAAATATTTGCCAAATTCCGGTATACATGGTATATATATAAGGAATATTGACGGGTTTGCAGCGGTGCTGCGTGAAGGTTTTCCGGAGCAGTATGCCTGCACCTGTGCTGCGTCGTTATACGGATATAATAATATTGCCAGACAGTATATGCTTAATCTGAATCCCGGACTCATATTTGAGCTGCCGAAGGAGCTTACGCTTGCGGAATGTGGCGGGCTGGCACCGGGACAGCAGGAATTTAATCTCTATGGATATCAGCAGGTGATGCTGTCGGCACAGTGTGTCAAACGGAATAAAAATGGATGTAACCGGAACAATGAGCTTGTTTCTATCCGGGATGACAGGGGAAATCGTTTTTTCTGCAGATGTATATGTAACGAATGCTGCAATGTCATATATAACGGCGTTCCGTTTGATATGATCGGAAAACGCGGTGAGGTGGAGAGCTTCGTCAATCCGGAGCGTTATAATCTGTTTTTCACGGTGGAAGGTGCCGGAGAGACCAGACGGGTAATGCAAAGGCTTACAGACAGCCTGACGAATAAGGATACATGCCTGATACAAAAAGAGAATAGAATGGCAACAACCGGACATTGCTATAGAGGAGTAGAGTAATGATTAATATTATATGTGAGATATCAAAGTATCTCATAATATTGTTTATGGTGTTATATACCATAAAATGCTTTTCTGTCATGACCTCGAAGGATGAGGAAAGCAAAAAGTCAAAGTTAAATAAACAGATTGTTTATGTTTTTCTGATACATTTTCTGTGCTATCTGACCATGTATCTCAGGTTGCATTCCGTAAAAATACTTGTGTTTTACGGTGTGCAGATTTTTGTCGCGGTTTTTTATATGATTATATATCATTCCATATATAAGGGCTCATCCAGACTGCTCACAAATAATACGGCTTTTCTGCTTTTGATTGGCTATACAATTCTTACAAGGCTCAATTTTTCACTTGCGGTAAAGCAGTTTATCATGGCGACTGCAGGTCTGATTATATCGGCTTTTATTCCGTATATTATGACCAAATGGAAAAAATTAAAGGATATGGGCGTAATATATGGAATTGTCGGTCTGTTGTTTTTGATGACCGTGTTTATTCCCCATGTCGGAATTGAACAGTATGGCTCACGGAACTGGATACGAATCGGATCATTCTCCCTGCAGCCTATGGAGTTTGTAAAAATCCTGTTTGTGCTTTTTGCCGCAAGTATGCTGGTTAAGATGGATACAGTTAAGGATTTGCTTATTAATGCCGTTATTTCAGCCGCATTTATGGGTGTGCTTGTGCTGGAAAAGGATTTGGGAGCGGCAGTGATATTTTATATTACCTATGTTTGTATGGTATATCTGGCAACGTCAAGACCTGTATTTCTTGTGGGCGGTATAGCGCTTGGCGTAGGGGCAGTTGCAGGCGGTTATGTGCTGTTTAAGGATTCACTTTTCCAGCATGTTATGGTGCGTGTGGCGGCATGGAAGGATCCGTTCCAATATATTGATACAGGCGGTTATCAGGTATCGCAGTCTCTGTTCGCAATGGGAACGGGAGGCTATACGGGAAGCGGACTCACAATGGGAATGGCTGACACAATACCTGTCAGCGAAAGTGATTTTATATTCTCGGCAATCTGCGAGGAGATGGGCGTAATATTCGGTCTTGCGCTTATCATGGTGTTTGTCAGCGTGTTTATATCCTTTGCAAATGTTGCAATGAAATGCAAGAATCCGTTTTACAAATATGTGGCTTTTGGCTTCGGAACAATATTCGTTATCCAGTCACTGCTGAATCTTGGCGGTGTGACAAAATTTATCCCATCGACAGGTGTGACGCTTCCGCTTGTAAGCTATGGCGTGAGCTCTGTCATGAGTACACTGATTATATTTGGAATCGTGCAGGGAGTTTGTGTAATAAGTGATAAAGAGGCGATTAGAAATGAGAAAGAAAAAGAACGTATCAGACAGCAGCGTATTAACGCCGGAACAGGAATACCTGCAAAAGGAGAAAGAAAAGGCACGCAACAATAAAATAAAGAATCGCCCAATCATCGTTATGACATATATGATGGTTGCCATCTTTGTCGGATTGATTGGATATGTGATTTATTTTATGCAGTTTCGGGCAGAGCTTGTAATCGCAAATTCGAGAAATATCAGGCAGGACTCCTTTGCCGATGTGGTCGAACGCGGAGACATCATTACAAGCGATGGCGTGGTAATCGCAACCAGCTCCACGGATGATGATGGAAATACGACGCGGTCTTATCCATACAGCAATATGTTCTCTCATCTGGTGGGATACGAGGGACGCGGAAAAGCGGGCCTTGAGCTTCAGGGTAATTTTTATATGCTCAGAAGTCATATTAATATATTTGAGCGGATATATAATGAACTGAAGGAAGAGAAAAACAGAGGCGATAATCTGGTTACAACGGTCAATTTTGAGCTTCAGGAGACTGCCTACAATGCGCTTGGCAGCTGTAACGGAGCGGTCATTGTTATGGAGCCGGACACAGGAAAAATATTGGCTATGGTTTCAAAACCGGATTATGATCCGAATAATATGGATGCCGTCTGGTCATATATTGATTCGGAGGAGGGAGCCGAGAGCAGTATTTTGCTGAACAGGGCTACGCAGGGACTGTATGCACCCGGCTCCACATTTAAGCTGGTTACATTACTGGAGTATATCAGGGAAAATCCGGATTATGAAAGCTACAGCTACGATTGTACCGGATCAGCTATTTTTTCCGGTGTATCTATACATTGCAGTCATGATGCGGTTCATGGCCATGAAAATCTGGCGGACTCTCTGGCGTATTCCTGCAATCTGTCATTTGCCAATATCGGAACCGGTCTTGATATGGCAGGCTACAGGGAAACAGCCGATTCTCTGCTTTTTAACACGGATTTGCCATATGACGGGGAATACAGCCGGTCAAAATTTGTGATAAATGCCGACAGTGCTGCCGATCAGATGCCACAGACCGTAATCGGACAGGGAGATACGCAGATTACACCGCTTCACAACGCTATGATTGTTTCAGCTATAGCAAACGGAGGCGTCCTTATGAGACCATACCTGATTCAGTCTATAGAAAATGATGACGGTGCGACAGTGAAACGCTTTCGCAGCAGAACATACGGAGAGCTGATGACCAGTCAGGAGGCCTCCGTTTTGACAGAATATATGAAGGGTGTCTGTGATTATGGAACGGCATCCGGAACCTTCGGCTGGACAGAATATGATGTGGCAGGAAAAACCGGTACTGCCGAATACGATAATGAGGGAAACTGTAACTCATGGTTTGTAGGATTTTCCAATCCGGACAATCCGGATATCGTTGTCAGTGTGGTTGTGGAGAACTATACTGCAAATGGTGTGACGGGTATTTCGGTTGCCAAACAGATATTTGACGCATATTATCGGTAAAATTGTCAAGCATATTATGAATAAATTTCGATGTTGGAAACCATTGAAAATGAAGGGCTGACAGACAGGGGT
>CAYOOW010000002.1:96157-158171 GCA_964405715.1 uncultured Bacteroides sp. | reverse complement strand
AAACGTGTGCTGTAGCGATTTTTTGCTACACAGACTGTCAAAGTCGAGATTATATCATCTTGTTCTCTACTCTTCAAGATAGAAAAATAAAAAACGAAGACGCATCCACACTGACATAAAAAGTCATCATACCCTTTATGAAATCAATATAGCTCTGCACCATCCATGCACCGCAGTCCCGTATAAAAGCTACTGCAATGCCGATACACAAAAACGGTCCGAAAGCGAAGTAATCCTTTCTGCCCTTCTTTCTTCGTGCCAGCATGAAAATACAATACATGCCGCCTGTAATAATTCCAATCAGGAATGCCGCAATATTCCCTTTCCAGCCCAGCAAAAATCCCGCAGCAGCCATCAGCTTTACATCTCCGCCCCCAAATCCGTTCAACAGTATGGCAAGCAGCAGCATAGGCAGACTGATTGACACCATACCAATCAGGCGTTCGGCAATACTAGGGCCCTCCATAACCCATAACGATAGAACGCCGAGTCCCAACAGAATATAATTTAAAGCAGGCGGTATCTCCTGCGTATCCGCATCAATAAACGTGATGACAGTCAAATCCCCTATTACAAGGAATACAAGCAGGGCCTGAAAAGATATTCCATAGAGCGCCACGCTTACAACTGCAAAAATCCCGCCGAAAATTTCAATCACAAGCTCCCGCACAGGCAAATGTCTCCCGCAACAACGGGAACGCCCATGAGGAGGAAGATGCGGCACAATCAGACCTTCTCCCTTTGGCAAACGTGCAATCACAAAATTCAGATAAGCAAATATCACAAATCCCATCAGAAATACGATTGCAATTATAATTATATTCAAACATACCTCCATGTCTGCCTCCATTCTTAAATATGCATCCCGGCATATCGGGTTCAGGTCTGAGCTTCAGAAAAGATTACCTTACTTTGCAAGTCCGGCATCCGTAACGGCCTCCATGATCTTCCCCGCCGCCTCCTCTGCTGTCATATCATCCGTATCCAGACATATGTCAGCAGCGCTCTCATATACTGGTGTACGCGCCTTGAGCATATTACATATTTTTTCATACGGATTATCACACGCAAGCAGCGGTCTGTCTGTACTGCTCTTTACCCTGTCGTATATTGTATCAGGACAGGCCCGTAAATAACAGACAGTTCCCAGCTCATGAAGCAGTGTCTGGTTTTCTTCCCTTAATGGAAGGCCGCCCCCCGTCGCAATCACCATATTACCGTTTTTTTGTATAAGCTCCCCGAGCATCTCAGTCTCCAGATTGCGGAAATAATTTTCTCCGTGTACACGGAAAATCTCATTTATGCTCATTCCTGCCTTTTCAATGATATATGCGTCCGTATCAAGGAAATCATATGCGTTTTTTTCGGCAAGATAACGCCCGAGCGTAGTTTTTCCCGCTCCCATATATCCAATCAGAATAATTTTCCTGCCATATACTGTCTCGCGCAGCCTCCTATACACCAGATTACACAGCTCCTCAGGAACTTTTATCCGGTTCCACAGCTCATAAGCCATCACACCCTGATACAAAAGCATTTTAAGACCGTTTACGGCCTTAACGCCCATGCGTTTCATCAATTTCAAAAAAGGAGTTTCTGAGGGATTGTATATCAAATCCACACCGCACTTTGCCATCCCGTAAAATGCTTCATCCGAGACAACCGGCAGACCATCCCCTTCGTGCAGGCCGACCGGGCTGCACTGGATAAACAAATAGTTATCCTTCGGAATCGAAGCAAAGTCCGCGGCTGCCACCGGCACAAGCCCCGCTTTACCAAAGCACTTATTTATATCTGCGGCAATTTTCTCCGCATTGCCATAGGTCCTGTTTACGATATATGTAATCCCGGCACCGTATTTCATACACATATAGGCGACAGCGCGGGCAGCGCCGCCGGCGCCAAGCATAATTATCTTTTCACCCTGAAGTCCAATACCCTCGCTCTCCAGCGCTCTTGCAAGTCCCGGCATATCCGTATTATATCCCCTATATCCCCGTTGCGTTCTCACCAGCGTATTCACTGCCCCAATATCGTGTGCAGCATCATCTACACCCTCCAAATACTCCATAACCTCCTGCTTGTAGGGTACTGTGATATTTAAACCCAAAATTCCCTGCTCAAATGCACTCTTCACATGTGCTCCCAGCTCTTTCTCTACCCGGAATACCAGATAGCGCTCGTCAATTCCCAATGCATCGCTCAACGTATCATGGATAACAGGCGATAACGTATGCTGAATCGGATTCCCGAAAATCCCAATGCACTTTTCAGCCTTTACTGTCTTATATGCAGCTAATAAACTATCCATCACGTTTACATTCATATTATCTTCCCCTCTATACAGAATTCATACTTATTTTCATGCCCGTATCATTTCATTTACATGTTACTTATGCTTATAAAAACAAAGAGACCGTCACATTCAGACAGTCTCTTTTTGTTCATATCATTATTATTCTGATACCTGTCACAATTACTTTCTGAGACCAAGCTGCTCAATCAGTGTTCTGTAACGCCCGATATCCTTACTCTTCAGATAAGCGAGAAGGTTTCTTCTCCGACCAACCATCTTAAGCAAACCTCTTCTTGAATGATGATCCTTCGGATGCATCTTAAAATGCTCATTCAGGTCATTGATTCTTGCTGTAAGAAGCGCAATCTGCACCTCAGGTGAACCTGTATCACCCTCGCATCTGCCGTACTTCTCAATGATTTCTTTCTTCTGCTCTGTTGTAATCATGTTACATCCTCCATATAAATAGAATAATTCCTGTCACCGGGTAAAGGACGGAGTCCCCATTTACTAAGTGACGGCAAAAAGAATATAACACAAGAAAATCCCTTTGTAAAGTCTCGAAGTAAAATATTTCTTTATATTTTATCCCAAACACGATATAATCATAAAAGAATTGTACATCAATATCAGAATCAGACACATTAACTTACAAGAAAGGATGCAATAACATATGGCAGGTTCAACATTTGGTAAAATATTCAGCATCAGCACATGGGGAGAATCGCACGGCGAGGCACTTGGTGTTGTCGTCGACGGTTGTCCTGCCGGTATTGAACTCGACGAAAAGGATATCCAGATTTATCTTGACAGAAGAAAACCCGGTCAAAATACCTTTACAACAAAACGTGATGAGTCTGATACCGTCCGGATTCTGTCCGGCGTATTTGACGGAAAAACAACAGGCACACCTATCTCTCTGATTGTATTGAATCAGGACCGGAAATCCGGAGATTACAGCAGCATTGCCACAAGCTATCGCCCGGGACACGCAGATTACTGCTATGACGAAAAATACGGTTTCCGGGATTACAGAGGCGGCGGGCGCTCCTCCGGCAGAGAAACGATAGGAAGAGTTGCCGCCGGCGCTATCGCAGCAAAGGTTCTATCTGAATTCGGGATAGCCCTGACCGCCTACACACGTTCCATCGGCGAATATATGATTGATTATAACAAATTTGATGAAGCGGAAATTCTGCGCAATCCATTTTATATGCCGGATAAGGCATGTGCCATACAAGCTGCGGATTATCTGAAAGAAATCATGGCAGACAGAGATTCTGTCGGTTCTTCTGTAGAATGTATCATCAAGGGTGTTCCTGCCGGTGTAGGCGATCCTGTATTTTACAAACTTGATGCTTCCCTTGCGCAGGCTGTCATGTCTATCGGCGCGGTAAAGGCTGTTGAAATCGGAGACGGCACAGCAGTTACAAAGCTCCGCGGTTCAGTCAATAACGACAGCTTTGCAATGCATGAGGGAAAGGTGACAAAACGAACCAATCATGCGGGCGGTATTCTCGGCGGAATGAGCGACGGATCTGATATCCTGCTCCGGGCCTCCTTCAAGCCTACGCCCTCCATCTTCAAAGAGCAACAGACTGTAAATAAAGACCATGAAGATGTCAAAATGGAAATTAAGGGACGCCATGATCCAATCATTGGCCCGCGCGCTGTCGTTGTCGTGGAATGTATGTGCGCAGTGACACTGCTTGATCTTATGATGACAAACGCAGCTTCGCGAATCGACAATTTGAAAAAGCTCTATTTAAAGTAACACAAAAAAATGCTGTCACATGAAAGTAATAATCCATACCATGTTACTTTCATGCGACAGCCGTTTTATGCATGTGCCCTCGGATGAGCACGGTCGTATTCCTCTTTAATTCTGCTTTGTCTGCTTTTTAAATAAATCTGCGTTGTCGATATATCAGAATGTCCCAGCATCTCCTGCACGGCCTTCAAATCCGCGCCATTACTTACAAGATGTGATGCAAATGAATGCCTGATCATATGCGGTGTAATATCCTTATCTATACCGGCTTTCTTTGCGTAGGACTTGATCAGCTTCCAGAAACCCTGTCTGGTCATCGGCTGCCCTTTCATATTGGTAAACAAATACTCGCTGCCCCCACACATACTTTCTCTCGCACCCTTTATGTAATGCTCCAATGCGCTTTTTGCCGCATTCTCAATCGGAATTACCCGCTCCTTGTTTGCATCCCGGCATAATATATAATTCATGGTAAGATTTACATCCTCTAATTTCAGGGAAATGAGCTCCGAAACCCGCATTCCTGTCGCGTAAAGGAGCTCCAGCATAGCCTTATCACGGATTTCCTTCGGATTGCTCCTCGAAGGCTGCTCCAAAAGCAGATTCACTTCCGAAACCGTCAATATTTCGGGTAACTTTTTTTCTATTTTGGGTGGTTTAAGCTGTTCTGCACAATCCTCTTTCACAATTCCCCGTTTAAAAAGGAACATAAAGAAAGATTTGATGCTTGCTATATTTCTTGACACCGTAGCCGTGGACATTCCCTCTTCTCTCAGATGTATCACATATGTATTCAAATCCGTGGCATTAATATCCTGTATATCAGAAATACCAATCGAAATCATGTAACTGCATAATTTCTTCAAATCTCTTCTATACGAAGCGATGGTATTTGCGCTCGCCCGTTTTACACTATTCAGATATTCAATATATTCATCAACATAGCCATCCATCTTGAGAACCTCTTGTAACCCCTTTGTTTTTTGCCCTGAAACCGCATTTATAATATCATTATATAGATTAATTTCTGATAAATCAAACACATTTTTTCATAACTCGCCATTATTTCATCCAAATTTCGCGCAATCTACAAAATAACGGATTATTCATTATTATTTCACCATATATTGATAAAATCTATTTAAAAATAATCTTGAAAAAATTCCTTCTGAAATTGTGCCAAGCAGCAAAAGCGCGAGTGCAAAGGCAAAAAAACGCATTTTTTTTCCATCTCCCTTTCCGTAGGTCAGAAAAACCGATGTTCTGTTCAGCAGAAGCAGATAAACAACATAATGCGGAATCAAATACAAAAGCAAAAGTATTACACCTGAAAATCCGTCATAATATGTCTGGATTGTTGACATGGTTCCAAACATCATACCAAGCAGCACAAGAATGCACCTGTATACCACATCGGCCCTGAACAGCTTCATCAGTGCAAATGCAATAACAAACTGCTCTGCCCTCTTTATAAATACATACAGCAAAACAGACATATTTGTCTGTGCCGTTTCTGCTGCATCATACACAGACAGATTCAGATATCCGAAATCCATATTTCTTCTGAGAAACAGATTAATTATCAGGCTTGAAAACAAAATTGCACACATTACGAAAATTAAATTACCGGTGTCATATCGTTTCCTGTTATCCATGGATTCCCACCTCACAAAAAATAGAGAGAAAACAATCTTGTCTCTCTCTATTATTATGATTACAGATTTTTAATTATACCACTCTGTTTCATATGTTCATATGCAAACAATGCAACAATGGTTTTTCCATCTATTATTTTACCCTCGTACACCATACGAACCGCTTCCGCAACCGGAAGATGAACAATCTCGATGTATTCATCCGGATCATACCTGACCGTCCCTGCCCTAAGCTGCGTTCCTATATATACATCTGTCTTTTCATCAAAGGTTCCGATCGCCGATACCATATTTGTAACATGATACAGCTTCTGCGGAATGAATCCTGTTTCTTCCTCCGCCTCTCTTCTCGCACAGGCCTCGCCGCTCTCACCCGGATACGAATAACCGCCTGCAGGAATTTCCAGCGTCACGGCATTGACTGAATTCCTGTATAACCGGACCAAATATGTGTACTCCGAAGCATCCACCAAAAGTGCACCTGCGCCACCGCCGCATTTATGCCGAATATAATCATACACGACAGTTTTACCGTCCGGTGTCTCCAGATAATCCTTATACAATTCAACAATCTTGGAATCATACACAAGCTCCATATGTTTACGTATAAATTCGATCATGGCATCCCCTATCTTAATATTTTAAACAAGCGCATTCAGAAAATCGCCGATTCTCTTCACGCCCTCCTTAATCTGCTCCACAGATATTGCATAGGACAATCTTATGTGATTCTCAATCCCGAAATCATCACATGGGATCACGGCTACCATAAAGTCTTCAATCAAAATCTTTCCGACATCGGCAGCACCCGTAATCTCTTTGCCCTTGTACCTCTTACCCACCAAGGCAGAACAGTCGACAAACGCATAAAAAGCTCCCTCCGGCTTAATACAATCAATATATGGAAGATTACAAATTGCGTCATATAAGTAAGCGCTCCTCCTTGCAAATTCATCCACCATGACCTTCACCGTATCCTGCGGACCTGTCACAGCTTCAAAAGCCGCCTTCTGTGCAATAGAGTTCGGGTTTGATGCCTGATGACTCTGCACGCTTCCCATCAGCTTTGCAATCTCAGCTGATGCAGCCGCGTATCCGATTCTCCATCCTGTCATGGCATAACTCTTTGACAGACCACTACATGTAATGGTTCTCTTATATATCTCATCATTAAATCTTGCAATGCTGACATGCTCCTTCCCGCCATAAATCAGATATTCATACATCTCATCCGCAATCACATAGATATCCTTTTCAACAACAAAATCAGCAATTGCTCTTAACTCCTCCTCCGAATAAATGCTTCCGGTAGGATTATTCGGTGTATTCAAAATCAAAGCCTTCGTCCTATCCGTATATGCCGCCTCAAGCTCAGCAACCGTCACCTTGTATCCGTTTTCTTTCTTTGTCTCAACAGATACCGGTACCCCGTCCGCAAGCTTTACCATCTCAGGATAGCTAAGCCAGTATGGTGCCGGAATCAGAAATTCATCTCCCGGATTGGTAAGCGCTGTAATCGCATTTGTCAGGGAATGTTTTCCCCCGTTACTGATTACAATCTGCTCCGGTTCATAATGTAAATGATTAAATGCAGCAAACTTGTCTGCAACTGCTTTTTTCAGTTCTAAAGTACCGGATGCGGGCGTATATTTTGTGAAACCTGCATCAATAGCGGCAACTGCGGCCTTATTAATATTATCCGGGGTATTAAAGTCAGGTTCACCAGCAACAAACCCAACTACATCAATTCCCTGTGCCTGCAGCTCTTTTGCCTTAGCAGTGATAGCCAACGTAGAGGATGGCTTTACTGCCTGTGCTTTCTTTGATAATGATAGTGCCATATTCTCTCTCCTTATCCTAGTACATATTAAAAGAATCTAAACCTTTAATACTATATAATATTCTATCTGTTATTTCAAGAAAAATCATATAAATTCAACAAGATACGCTATAATTTAATACAAAAGAAAGGGATGTGATAAATCACATCCCATCAATCTCATTACTTCGCATAATCGGTCACTCTCGACTCACGAATCAAATTTACCTTAATCTGACCCGGATACTCAAGCTCCGATTCAATCCGCTTGGAAATATCTCTTGCAAGCAATACCATATCCGCATCACTCACATGCTCCGGAACCACCATAACCCGAATTTCTCTACCTGCCTGAATAGCAAAAGTCTTATCAACACCCTTAAAGCTGTTGGCGATATCCTCCAACGCTTTCAAACGGGTGGTATATGTCTCCAACGTTTCTCTTCTTGCACCCGGTCTGGCAGCCGATATCGTATCAGCAGCCTGAACAATACAAGCAATTAAACTCTGTGGCTCTACATCACCGTGATGCGCCTCCACGGCATTAATCACCGTAGCCGATTCCTTATACTTTCTACATAAGTCAACGCCAATTGTAACGTGTGAGCCCTCCATCTCATGATCAACAGATTTACCAATATCGTGCAGCAAGCCTGCACGTTTAGCTAAACGAACATCTACTCCAATCTCGCCGGCAAGCAGACCGGACAACTGAGCAACCTCAATAGAATGCTTTAACGCATTCTGACCATAGCTTGTTCTAAACTTCATCTTACCAAGTAAACGAACCAGCTCAGGATGTATTCCATGAACACCAACCTCAAGCGTGGCTGCCTCTCCTTCTTCGCGCATCATGGTCTCAACTTCCTTCTGCGCTTTTTCGACCATCTCCTCGATTCTTGCAGGATGAATTCTTCCATCCAGAATAAGCTTTTCGAGAGCGATTCTTGCAACCTCTCTTCTGATAGGATCGAAACTGGATAAAATAACTGCTTCAGGAGTGTCATCGATAATCAAGTCGACACCCGTCATCGTTTCGAGCGTACGAATATTTCGTCCCTCTCTACCGATAATCCTTCCTTTCATTTCGTCGTTTGGTAACTGTACCAGGGATATGGTAGTCTCGGCCACATGGTCAGCTGCACATTTCTGTATTGCCGTAACTACATAATCCTTCGCCTTTTTTTCTGCTTCTTCTTTTGCTCGTGTTTCTAATTCTTTGATCATGACTGCAGTTTCGTGTTTAACATCGTCTTCAACAGTCTTTAATAAGTATTCCTTTGCCTGTTCAGAGGTTAATCCTGAAATTCTTTCCAGTTCCTGAGTTCTCCTTGCTTCCAAATCCGAAACTTCGTTTTTGAGAGCTGTAAGCTCTGTCTCGCGTTTTGCCAAAGCAGCCTCTTTCTTTTCAACGGCTTCGTTCTTACGGTCAAGATTCTCTTCTCTCGAAAGAACTCTCTTCTCCATACGCTGAACCTCGTTCCGACGATCCTTGACTTCTTTTTCCATGTCATTCTTCGTCTTCAGAGCTTCTTCCTTTGCTTCAAGAAGTATTTCTCGTTTCCTAGCTTCAGCACTTTTCAATGCCTCATCTATAATCTCCCTGGCCTTATCTTCAGCTTTCCCTACCTTGGCTTCAGCAATATTTTTTCTGTAAGCAATTGCTGCGAACCATGTTATGGCTATCGCTGCGACAAGCGCCACGGCAAATATAACGATAACGTAGCCTTCCACCCAGGAGCACCTCCTTATTTAGTTTTCATTGCATAAATACAACAGTTAAATATTATACTTTTTTTATATAAGTGTCAAGGAAATAATGTTATTTTTTATGCAAATTGTATTAAATCATCAAATAAAATTCATCATTTTTCTGCTGTTTTCCATTGCTTTGCATATATTTTCATAACTGAAACCGCGCCTGATAAAAAAATTAAATATTCTTCTCTTCTCCTTCTCATTATGGAAATCAATATCCCCATATCTACGATCTATCATCTGCTGAATCGTGAAAACCTCATCTACATCCATGTTCTCCGATGCATCCATAATAACAGAATGGTCTATTCCCTTTCTCAGGAGCTCCATATTGATACGTTTCATTCCCTTTTTATTTGCATTGCTTCTGATATAAGCAAGGGCATAATTCTCATCATTCAAATAACCGTAATAACACAATTTTTCCATGGCATTCTCAATATCATGCGAACTATACCCTTTTTCACGCAGTTTATCCTGTATCTCTTTCACTGTACGATCCTTGAAAGTGATATAATGAATTGCGGTATCAAAAGCACTGTGCGCCACTTTTGCTTCACCCATTTATTTTTCCTCGTCTTCTGCCTTCTCCTCGTGTGCATTTGCATCTGCCCCGATTCCGCATTTGGCTCTGACCTTCGCCTCAACCTCCGCCATAAAATCAGGATTATTTGTAAGATAAAGCTTCGTATTCTCCCGTCCCTGACCAATCTTCTCCCCATTGTAGGAAAACCATGCTCCGGCCTTGTTTATAATATCATTTTGAACAGCCAGATCCAAAATATCTCCCTCTTTTGATATGCCTTTTCCAAACATGATATCAAATTCCGCCTCCTTAAACGGAGGTGCAACCTTATTCTTTACGACCTTTACTCTGGTTCTGTTGCCGACAACCTCGCCGCCGACCTTGAGCGTTTCTATTCTTCGTACATCAAGTCGGACGGAAGCATAAAACTTAAGTGCCCGTCCACCTGTCGTTGTCTCAGGATTTCCGAACAAAACGCCAACCTTCTCACGCAGCTGGTTAATAAATATAACGACACAATTTGATTTGCTGATAATACCGGTTAATTTTCTTAATGCCTGTGACATCAGCCTTGCATGGAGTCCCACATGGGAATCTCCCATCTCCCCGTCTATCTCTGCTTTCGGTACAAGCGCGGCAACCGAATCAACGATTATCACATCCACCGCACCGGAACGAACCATGGTTTCCGTAATTTCAAGTGCCTGCTCACCATTGTCAGGCTGAGATATATACAGATTATCTATATCAACACCGATGTTTGCAGCATATGTAGGATCCAACGCGTGCTCCGCATCTATAAATCCTGCAATTCCGCCCTGCTTTTGAATCTCTGCCACCACATGCAGCGCAACCGTTGTCTTACCGCTTGATTCAGGTCCATAAATCTCAACAACCCTGCCTCTCGGCATACCGCCGAGTCCAAGTGCCAAATCAAGGCTTAAAGAACCCGTCGGAACAACCTCTATGTTCATATTTGCGGATCGATCTCCCAATTTCATGACGGATCCCTTACCATATTGTTTCTCTATCTGTGCCAATGCCGCATCGAGCGCCTTCAGCTTTTCCTCACTTGCCATACCTTACCTCCTAAAATAAAACATATGTTTGCTTTTTTAATAATATAGTACATTTTTTATCCTTTGTCAATACTTTTATCGAATTTATGTTCGATTATATATGACATTTGCCATGAATACAGAATCAGATAATATGCTATTCGTATTTTATCCCATGTCATAAATCCTGTAAAGCTACAATTTGGAGCATAACATACATGATCAGAGCTGTCGCATTCAGTCAGATAATATGGCATATATCTATGTATGATTGAAAAGCCGTTTGCAAACGCCGGTACTTAGCGAGGTACTTTCGAGCTTAGTACCGCTGCGTGAGCAACCGAGCGGGAGCGGGCTTTTCAATCATATATAGATATATGCCATATTATCTGACTGAATGCGACAGCTTCTTACTGCTTGACCTGGCTTGAAGATTTTATGGCTTTCAGCATATTCCGGTTGCTTCTTCGCACATTCAACAGTATAATAAGACTGATATTTTTCAATGTGAGGAAATAATATGTGTACACTTGCTATCATAGCTGAATACAATCCTTTTCATAACGGACACGCTTATCATTTATCCGAAGCATGCCGTCTGACAGATGCGAAACACACCATAGCACTTATGAGCGGTAACTTTCTGCAAAGAGGCGAACCTGCCATGTGGGATAAATACAGCAGGGCAGAGATGTGTACCCGGGCAGGCATAGAGCTTGCTTTGGAGCTGCCGTTTGCATACGCCTCGGGAAGCGCCATGGATTTTGCCAACGGGGCAATCCGCATCCTTGATGCCCTGCAGGCAGTCGATTATCTGTGCTTCGGTGCCGAGAACGCAGACCTTGCAGTCTTTGAACAGCTGTCTGATATTATCATTCATGAACCGGAAGCATATCGGGAGCAGCTCCGGCATAATCTGGTTTCGGGTATATCATATCCGGCTGCGAGAAGCCTTGCGCTCACGGCATATACCGGTAATCCGGTTCTTTCGGGTGTACTTTCCTCTCCAAACAACATTCTCGCACTTGAGTATATGTGTGCATTAAAACGAATCGGTTCCTCCATAAAACCGGTTCTGATTCCGAGAAGAGAAGCCGATTATCACGACAGCACCCTGAACAGGCATATCAGCTCTGCCACAGCAATCCGTCATGCCTTATCCAAGGCAGCGGATATCCGAAATTCGGACATAGCATCAAAAATAATATCGGACATAGCGGACAATATTCCGTCTGCAAGCTGTGATATCATGGGTCGCAGCTGTGGAATATCCTCACCGATTTATCCCGATGATTTAACACCGTTTCTTCAGGCTGCAAGGCTCATGTCCCATGATACCGCGAGCGCCGAAATCTGTGATATGAACCGTGAGCTTCGCGGCAGGCTCCGCCGCCTCCCCTGTCACCTGCGATATACGGAGGCAGTCTGTTCCCTGAAATCAAAAAATTATACTGCCACGCGTATCAGCCGTTCATTATTGCATATGCTGCTGCAATACACGGAACAGGACCGCAGAAGCTTCATCGATTGCGGTTATGCCCAGTATGCCAATATTCTGTCATTCCGCCGTGAGAATCACAAGCTGCTGCGCACAATCAACCAAAAAAGCCGGATACCTCTTATCACAAAAAAAGCGGACTTTGACACCTGCCTAAAACAATACGCGGATTCTGTCAACATTGATACCGCAGTGCGCATGTGGGCCCTTGATACAAAAGCGACAGAATTATATAACTGTATGATATATAACCGCTACGGATACCGTAATCCAAATGATTACACGACCGTGCTCCCCATCGTTTAACACAGCATAACTTTTCATCACATATCATACAATATAATAATCCTATGTGATATCCGGAGCCTTGATATGTTCAGCCTCTTTCTATGCTTTTGCGCGTTAATCCTCTTTATTCTGAAAAACGGGCCGGTAATGCACGGAGCCGCAACCGGGCTTATGCTCTGGTACAGAAATGTTATACCTGTATTACTCCCGTTTATGATTCTTTCCAATATCATCGTTGCCAAGGTAAAAGAAATGTCATTACGCAGTCACACAAATCAGAGCTCAAACGCAAGCCGGCCCGCTCTTACTACCACCTTTTTACTCGGAGTGTTCTGCGGATATCCTCTCGGCGCAAAAACCGCCTCGGATTTTGTCCGTGAAGGAATTTATTCTCCGGGACTCGGTAATCTGATTGTACCGGTCTGCAATAATTCCAGCCCGATGTTTATTGCAGGATATATTGTCCATACACTCCTCTCCGATGCCATATCCCTGCCCTTTGCCATGCTTATGATTTATATGCCGTATCTGTTTTTTCTCGCACTGTCAGCCATCTGCATTTTTATTTCGCGAGGGGAATACGGCTCCCGTGATATTCATGTATCAGGCCGGAGCATCAAAAAATGCCGTAAAGCTTCATTTACAGAGAATAAAAATACAGTCTGTGCTTCCAATGTAAGCAGGGACTATATGCTTGACTCAGTTATTCAGATTACCTATGTCGGAATTTATATTATGCTTTGCTCCATCATAATTGAATTTCTTGCTGCTTTACCGGGGCTCTCACCACTTCATGCAACACTTTTATCCGGCATCACAGAAATAACAAACGGCACTTATCTGTTAGCTGTCTGTGCAGAGCTGGAAACAAAAATAAAAACAGCCCTGATTCTTGCTGTCACCTCATTCGGCGGGATTTCCGCCATCCTGCAGACAAATAAGGTTATCAGCACATCCGGGCTGTCCATTATATCCTATGTATGCATCAAACTGCTTTGTGCCACGGGCACTTACATCATGACCATACTATTCATCTAAAAAATCGTCCTCGTCCTCAAAGCCATCCTCGTCATTCTCGTCTTCATCATAGTACTCTTCACCGGCTCTCTCTCCGTACACATCAATATCATCATCCATATTTTCCGGTGCAGATGCCATAGCAGTCTCGGGAGCCTGCACAGAAGCACCGGGCGTGCCGTCTGAGAATGCACTGTCAAGTTCATCCTCATCGGATGCATATGACATATTGCTGCTTGCCGTCAGAAGATTGATATTCGCTTCCATCTCATTCATATTTGTCTCTATCACATAATTGTCATTCTCCAGAGATTCAATCAGCGTTTTGTAATTTTCCTTTTCCATGTCATGGATTCTGGTGAATATATCCCTCATCTCCGCCAGCTTATCTTTTGTATAATACATAGCGCCGAGACGAACCTCGTTTGCTTCCTCCGAAGCCTGATCCACAATCTGCTGTGCCTGATTTCTTGCCATCTCTAATATTTCGTTCGCTCTGATATTTGCAAGCTCTGTAATCTGATGCTGATCTACAAGACGATTTGCTTCATTGACCGACTCTGTGATAATCGCATCCGAACGCGTTCTCGCATCGGCAAGAATCGCTTCCTTGTTGCGCATAATCTTCTTGCATCGCTCGATCTCACTCGGCAGCTTTAATTTTAATTCCTGAATCATAGATTCAAGCTCGTCCTTATGCACGATGATTTTATTCTGAGAGAGCGGCTGATATTTGCAGTTATCGATAAATATCTCAATCTGGTCAATCATTTCTTCAACGCCTTTTTTTCCCATTTTACAAATCCTCCTATAGTTGTTTCATCTTATCTATAAGCTCCGCGATTACACATTCCGGTACAAATGCCCTCAAGTCAACTCCGTATCTCGCATATTCCTTTACAATGCTTGAGCTTAAATATGAATACTCCAGGCTTGTGGATAAGAAAACCGTATCCACGTCAGGAGCCACCATTCTGTTGCTCTGTGCCATCTGCATCTCCAAATCAAAATCCGTCAACGCACGCAATCCTCTTATGATGATATTGGTATGCTTTTTCTTCACAAAATCAACCAATAATCCATTAAAGGCTTCAACAGATACATTCGGCAGTTCCGACACTGTATCTTTCAACATTTTAACACGTTCTTCCAAAGAAAACAATGGTGTTTTTGAAGTATTATTTAAAACGCCGATAATAACCCGGTCAAACATAACCGCTGAACGCTTGATAATATCATAATGCCCAAGCGTAACGGGATCAAAGCTGCCAGGGTAGATTGCAACACTCATCTCTAATTCCTTTTTCTGACAAATATATGCTTATTTGTCTTGTATTTTTTTTCTTTTATAACCTCAAAATTCAAGGTGTCCAGATAACCGAAATCCTCATCCAGAGCTGCCTCTATGACAATCAGGGTATCCGTTATATACTCCTTTTCGGAAAGAATTTCCATAACAGACCTCTCAAGCTGTCTGCCATACGGAGGATCCATGAAAATCACATCATAATCTGCCTTTTTCAGCCCGGACACATAACTCACGGCATCATATTTAAACACATCCGCTTTTTCAGTCAGCCCAGTATGAATCAGGTTATCTCTGATGCATCTGACGGCCTTTGGCGCCATTTCCACAAACGCACAATATCCGGCGCCTCTGCTCAGCGCTTCTATCCCGATTCCTCCGCTTCCCGCAAACAAATCGAGAAATCTGGCATCAACGATGTACCCCGTCAACATATTGAACAGCGTTTCCTTAATCCGGTCGGTAGTAGGCCTTGTATCTGTTCCTTCAATTGTCCTGAGTCTCAGACTCCCTGCGGTTCCTGCAATAACTCTCATTATGTACAACCTCTCCCGATTTGTCAACTTTTTTCTTTTAATTTTCGCCCCTTATACGGCTGCGAATCCATATACCGGTCTCAGACAAATCGCTCTCCGTCCAACCGGAAGTCTTTGTGCAGGAGGACTGGATTAAAGATGAGGTTTCCGCCTTATTTGACACGTTCCATGCCGCATAGGACAGATTATATTCGTCAATCAGGTCAAACCACTGCTCCGCCTGATCATAATCAATGGCACCGTTTCCGGAGGCGTCGCAGATTGAAAATTCGCTCACAATAAGCGGTAGTCCGCTGTCCAGCGCAGTTTTCGCTTTGCTTCTTATATTGTCCGTATGTGTCGCTGCATAAAAATGAATTGCATACATAATATTGTCATAGCCCGTTATAGGATCCTGTGCCGCTACATCTACATCCTGACACCATGTCGGTGTACCGACAATAATGATGGCATCCGGCGCATTCTCTCTGATAATCGGAATAATTTCCTCAGCATAGGATTTGACATCTGACCATCCGGTTCCGCTATTCGGCTCGTTGCATATTTCATATATTACATTGCCATAATCCTTATATTTTTCCGACATTTCCTCAAAGAAAGCCTTTGCCTCCTCTTTATGTGTCTGCGGATTTGCGTCACTCAAAATATGCCAGTCAACAATCACATACATACCAAGCTCTGTCGCCGCCTGCACTCCGGTATCGACCAGACCTTTGAGATATGTCTTATCTCCGCCCGAGCAATAGCCGTTGCTCTCATCTGTGTACATGGCAATTCTTATAAGATTCGCATCCCAGTCATCCCTGAAGGTCTGAAACGCATCTTTGTTGACATAATCCGGGAACCACGCAATTCCATGGGTGCTGACACCCTTTAACTGATATTTATTTCCGCTTTCATCCACGATATCCGTTCCCGACACACTGAGCCTGCCATGATTGTCAAACGGTGTTCCGCTTTCCGGCTTTGAAGCCTGCTGTGTATCGTTTTCTGCCTCGGTCACAGCCTCGGAAGAATCTGTTTCAGCTGTAGCTGTATAAAGCTCACCATTGATATATAATCTCGCATTCTCGGTCATTGCCTGCAAATCCGACTGAGCGGATACATTTACAATAAATCCGATATCCGATACGGAGCCGTTTGCCGTAATCGTCCCATTATACTCTACGGGCGTAATTGTCAGAACTCCGTCCTTTAAATCAAAATTTCCATTCCATGAGCTGTCCACCGTCGTTTTCTCCGGCGCATCGATTTCAATGCTCCAATTTTTCAAATCCTGACTGCTGTTATTGATTATCTTTGCATCCAGCTGCCCTGCATATCCGTTTCCTGTATCCCAGCTGTTCGAGTTTGTCACTGTGACATAACAGTCCGACGCATCCTGCTGCGTCCCGGCAGTGGTTTCCGTTTCCTCCGCGTCCGATATGCTCGCCGTATCCATTGTTCCCGTCTCTTCTGTGGTAATCTCAGTACCGGATTTTTTATTTTTCCCGACCTGTAAAGCAACGGCGACAGCAAGGACAATAATCGCCACCGCCAGCGCGGCAATAATCCCGATCATCAGCCTTGTGGATTTACTCTTTTTTTCGTTTTTACCACTCATAGTTTTCCTCACTCTCCTTCTTTTCATTCTTTTTACAGATTTTAGTGCATAAAAAGTGAAATTTTGGCTTATGCTTTGCTTGAATTTTCTAGTTTATTTTTTTTTACCACGCACATAATAGTAGTGTAACAAGAAATCATTCCTGTTGCAATATATGAAAATAAAAAAGGAGAAAAGATCATGAGCAAGAATAAGACAAGTGTTCCTGAGGCTAAGAGTGCCATGGATAAGTTCAAGTATGAAGTTGCAAACGAATTAGGTGTTCCGCTCACTGACGGTTACAATGGTAACCTGACATCAAGACAGAACGGTTCTGTCGGCGGTATGATGGTTAAGAAAATGATTGAGGCTCAGGAGAAGGCAATGTCAGACAAATAAGCTGACAAGCACCCTGTGAACCCTCGCAAAAGGTAATAACAGCCTGCATATACAAGAGTGAAAATCTGTTACCGAAAAAAGCGCAAACAAATTTTCCCGATTATGCAGGCTGATTTTATATCCGCTTCAATCAGCTATTGCATGTTTTTCTGCACATAAAGATACAGACGGTACAGATCGACTTCATTGTAAGCACGCCCTGCTGCCCTGTCAGACTCAATATAATGTTTTTTCTTTTTGGTCTGAATCAGGATGCGGAAGGCAAGCGGCCTGCCGCCCTCCCTGCCAAGCGTAATCTCCTCGATATCAAGCTTTTTTATATCCTTCAGCCTGATCTCGTAATGCCGCTTTCTGTCATGATAGGTAAACAGGCCATCCTCGATGGATGCCGTGCCTGAGCCGCTGTATCTGTTCCAATGGTCCGAGAGCACCAGTATAAATAATCCGATGCACAGCACAAGTGCACCCACGCTGATAATATTGCTCACAAGCCCCGCTGTAATCAGGCTTGCACTTACGGTCGAGACTGTCCCGAAGATTATGACCGCTATAATCAGCGTAAAGAAAATCGCCCTTCTCCAGCTCGTTATATATCCGACTTCCACCTTCATCTTTATTTTTTCATCCTTTGCTGTTTTATTGACTGTTCCTAATTTCCGCATTCAATGCTTATTTCATTAAAAATGTGCAGGACATCATCAATGGTTGTCTTTTCTTTTTTCTGACCGGCATAATCCAGAATTATGTTGCCCTTATCCATCATAATCATACGGTTTCCATATGATACGGCATGCCGCAGATTATGTGTGACCATGAGTGTCGTAATCTGATGCTCCTTCACAAAACGATCTGTCAGCTCCATTATACGCTCCGAGGATTTCGGATCAAGCGCTGCAGTATGCTCATCCAATATAAGAATATCGATATCACTCATATTTGCTATAACAAGCGCAAGTGCCTGACGCTGGCCGCCCGACAGGGAACCTACGGGAATATTGATTCTGTCCTCAAGTCCCATCCGGCAGCTTTCAAGCAGCGTCCGATAATACGATACTCTTTTTTTGCTTATCGCTCTTCCAAGAGAATACACCTTATTTTTATTATCTGCAAGAGCCATATTTTCCAGAATCGTCAAATTGGAAGCGCCACCCTTCTGCGGATCCTGAAATACTCTTCCAATATAGCGGGCGCGGGCGTATTCCGTCATTTTTGTTATATTTTTCTGTCCGACAATGATATCTCCCGCATCCACAGGTATCGTGCCGCATAAAAGATTCAGCATGGTGGTCTTTCCGCTGCCGTTTGAACCGACAACGCTCACAAACTGCCCCCGCTCAACCTTAAAATTAAAATCATCAAACAGTGTGGTCTCATCCGGGGTGCCCACATGAAATCGTTTTATAATATGCTGAAATTCAATCATCTGCAGTACCCCCTTTCCTGCCTTTGTTGCTGACAACAAGCGCCACGGTGAACAGAACAGCCATCAAAAGCTTATTGTAGGCAGACGGAACGCCAAGATATGTAGCTATCGACAAGGCAGCCTGATATATAATCGAACCGATAATAACCTTGGTCGTCGGGCGCATAAACCTCACCCTTCTGAAAACGGACAATCCGATGATTACACTGGCAAGACCAATAACCACCATACCGATTCCCATACTCTGGTTTGCATTTCCTCTGGAGGTCGCTATCAGAGCGCCGGACACAGCAGCGAAACCGTTTCCTATCGCCAGGCCGATAATCTTGGCAGTGCCCGGATTTTTCGCAAGCATTGTAACAAACTGCGCATTATTTCCCGTTGCCCGGAGTAAAAGGCCGTTTTTTGTCTTCAGATACCAGTCCAGAACCAATTTCATGATAATTGCTATCAATGCAAAAACAATAAAATTCCGAAGATGGAAGCCGTCAAGAAGCGACGGTATCAGCTTTGCCGGGTATGTCCTAAGTATTGTAGACTCACCCCGTCCGATAGACACCGTGCTCAGACCATCCTCACCCTTCAGATTTCCTCCCATGCCCACGGTAGCAACCACAAGATTCACTGATATCAAAGCAGTTGAAACCAGTATTCCACATAAAAGCGGACGAATATTTAATTTCACGTGAAGCACTCCCGTCACCGAGCCTGCGACAGCACCCAACACAAAAGCTAAGCCTAACGCCAGCCATGGATTTACACCCGCCCTGATCATAAGGGCATGGCTGACGCCGCCAAGGAGTACCGTACCCTCCACGGAAAGATCCGGAAAATCCAGAATTGTGTAGGACACATAAAAGCCCATGGCAAGAAGTGCATACATAAACCCGTCGGTGAGGAATACTTCCATACAACTTATTACGCCTGACATGCTATCCTCCAGTCTATTCCGCTACATCCACAGCAGCCTGATAATTATCCGGAACACTGATATTCAAATCAGACAGCACCTTGGAATTGATAACCGGTGTTGCATCCGATGTTGTCTTAACCGCCATAGTCTTTGCATCTGCGCCGTTTATTATAACATCCAGTGCCATCTCACCTGTGATTTCGCCAAGCGCTACATAGTCAATTGACATAGATGCCGCACATCCGTTCTTAACCTGCTCCTCCTCTGAGCCGAATATCGGTATTCCGGCTCCATTTGCTGCATCCAGCAAAACGGAAAGATTATTTACCACCTTATTATCCGTAAAATTGAGGAAGCAGTCTGCCTTCTCAGCAAGTGCCTGCGCTGCCGCAGGGATATCGGCATCGTTCTGAATACCGATTGCCTCTACCGCAAGTCCCCTCGAATCACATACAGCCTTCAGATTTCCAAGCTGGGTAATGGAATTCGCCTCGCTGGTTGTATATACGACGCCAATGGTTTTTACCTCAGGAAGAAAAGCCTGAATCATATCCACATGTGCCTCCATATCCAGTACATCAGAGGTTCCCGTACAAAGATCGCCGGGATTATCCATGCTGTCTACCAGCTCAACCGCGACCGGATCGGATACCGCACAGAAAATCACAGGAATATCCGTTCCCTCCGTCGCCGCAAACGCTGCTGATGCCGCCGGCGTTGCAATGGCGATAATCATATCATATCCCTGCGATACCATATTTGCGGCATAGGTTGCACAGTCCGAATCTGCTGCACTGTCAGAGCCAATCTGTCTGTCAACGGTTATTTTGTCCGCATTATCACCGGCATTAAGTGCATTCATAATACCATTATAGCAATTATCCAGAGACGGATGAGATATATACTGGATAATTCCAATCTTGTAAGTATCCTTATCCTTTTTTTCCTCCTTGCCGCATGCACAAAGTCCCAAAGCCAGCACAGCAGCCATCATCACACATAATAATTTTTTCATTTTCAAACTTATTCTCCTTTCCTCAGGTTCGCAAAAAAATAGTCTCATCCCGATAAGGGACAAGACATAGCCTGCGGTACCACCCAAATTGATGCATAGCATCCTCTTTTTTTATACACATATAAATGTATTCCTTATTGGTAACGGGTTTGGTTCCCGTCGGTTACTACTCGCCATGTATATTCAAAGCTTTCGGCCGCCCTCAGAAGTCCATTCACTGTCCGCGTCCCTGTCGCCTCCCACCAACGGCAACTCTCTGCAAGAGCCTGACAAACAATTACTACTCTTCATCACAGGTTTCTCATTTATACTTTATGTACTATAACCCTAAAATGTGCGAATGTCAACCATAAAATATCGAATTTCCTTCAAATTCTACGGGCAAATTCTACATCCGTTATTTTATAGAATCGTGTCCGTATTTCTAATCAGACCGATGTCATCCTGCTTACCGGGAATCAGTCTGTCCCCGTATTTCTGCAGTACATCCTGCGCCATTTTAAGCATATCTGCGTGATTGTAGATATCCGCGAGCTGAAACAACGCCTCCCCGCTCTGCCGGATGCCGAAAAAGTCCCCGGGCCCACGCAGCTTCAAATCCTCACTTGCGATAAAGAATCCGTCATTGGAGTTCTCCAGAACCTGAAGCCGCTCCATGGATTCCCTCGATTCCTTTCCATTTATAAAAATACAGTATGACTGTTTTTCTCCACGCCCTACGCGGCCTCTCAGCTGATGCAGCTGCGCCAGTCCGAACCGTTCCGCATTCTCCACCATCATGACCGTTGCATTCGGATTATTGATGCCGACTTCAATCACGGTCGTGGAGACCAGAACATCTATCTCGCCTGCCAGAAACGACTCCATAATATGATTCTTCTCATCTGCCTTCATCTGACCATGCAGCAGCCCGACTCTGACGCCCCGCGGCAATGCGCTCCGCAATGTCTCCGTATACTCAGTCACATTCGTCACATCCAGTGTATCGCTCTCCTCCACCATCGGACAGATTACATAGACCTGACTGCCCTCCGCGACCTGTCCGGCGATAAAACGATATGCAGTCGGGCGGTAATTTGTTCCGACAACACAGTTTTTAATCGGTTTCCTGCCCTTTGGCAGTTCAGTTATCGTGGAAATATCCAAATCTGCATACATGATAATCGCAAGCGTTCTCGGTATCGGTGTCGCACTCATGACCAGTACATGCGGAAAGCATCCCTTTTCGGCGAGCCTTCTCCGCTGATTTACGCCAAACCTGTGCTGCTCATCCGTAACCACCAGCCCCAGATTGGCATACTGAACTCTGTCCTCAATCAGGGCATGCGTGCCGATTACGATATCCGCCTCACCCGAATGCAGCATTTCATAAACATTTCTCTTTTCTTTCATAGACATGGAGCCGACAAGGCATACGGTTTTTATCCCATATCCGGATAATGTGGCGGAAATCCCACCATAATGCTGCTTTGCAAGCACCTCCGTGGGAACCATGAGCGCACCCTGATAGCCCTGCTTCGCACAGGCAAGCAGGGCCGCCTGTGCAACGACCGTCTTACCTGAGCCTACATCCCCCTGCACAAGCCGGTTCATCACACCGTCACTGCCCATATCTGCCAGAATATCCTCTATCGCCTGCTGCTGCCCCTTTGTCAGACTGTATGGAAGTGCCGATACAAAATCAGCCACAGCCTTTCCCTGCACAATCACATGCGTATTCCCGGCTTTTATATTTTCCTGCTTCAATGCGGACATATCGTACAGAAAACGGTAAAATTCATCGAAGGCAAGCCTTTTTATCGCGCTGCGCAGTACAGTCTCGTTCATTGGAAAATGTATGTTGTCATATGCCTCGGCAAGCTCCATCAGGCCATATTCACGCGATATATCCTCCGGAATGTAATCCTCCATACGACAAATGAGCTCTCTGCAGTTTATGATTGCTTTCTGAAACGTCTTATTTGAAAGTCCATGGGTTAACGGATACACGGGCTGCATCTCCCGGCACATGCTCTCGTATACATTTTGTCTGTAATATTCCGGCATCTCCATCACACGCATGCCATTTTTCACACTGACCGTTCCTACAAAGATATAGGTATCTCCCTTGTGAAATACACTCCGCAAAAAGGGACTGTTAAACCAGACAAGACGCAGTGTTCCCGTTGAATCCTTTGCCGAAAGACTGGTCAATTTTAAACTGCGAAGCTGTCTTACATCCACATAGGAGGTTATTATTGCGCGGACAGCACAGCGTTCTCCCACGGATGCCGATGCAATATCAACCGGCTCCCCGTAGGTCAGATAATTTCTCGGATATGTATGCAATAGCTCATCAATGGTGTGTATTCCAAGACGCGCAAACGCACCGGCAGTCTTTTCTCCGATTCCCTTTATAGATGTAATGCTGTCTGTCAATTTCATATATCATACGCTTTCCTGTATTCAAATTCTACTCGTAACGCTCATCAATCACGCGCTTTGTCTTCTTCTCACTCCGCGGTAATACGCCGACCTCAACGACCTTTACAAGCGGCGTAAAGCCTATCCGGCTCTTGACACGCTCAGCCACCTGCTGTGCCATATGCACAAAGTCAACACTACCGTTGGTCTCAACATAAATCCGCATTGTGTCCTTTCCGTCAAGATGGGAAATACGAATCTGATATTCGCTGGAAAGCTCCGGAAATTCATGCAGAATCTCCTCAATCTGACTCGGAAATACATTTACGCCCTTTATCTTCATCATATCATCTGTTCTTCCCATAATCGTACCGATACGCGGATGCCTGCATCCACAAGGACAATCACCCGGTATAATCCTCGACAAATCATGCGTGCGGTAACGTATCAAAGGAGCGCCCTCTTTTACCAGTGTTGTGATTACGATTTCACCCATCCCACCGTCAGGAACCGGCTTTAAGGTGACAGGATCTATGATTTCTATGTAAATATAATCATCCCAATAGTGCATACCCGTATCATACTTACAATTGATACCGATACCCGGACCGTATATCTCAGTCAGGCCATATATATCATACAATTCGATACCAAGCTCCTCTGATATACGCTGACGCATCTTATCTCCCCATCTCTCGGAGCCAATCACGCCTTTCTTCAGATGTATCTTGTCCTTAATGCCGCGCTTTTGAATCTCCTCTGCCAGCAGCAGTGCATAGGATGAGGTCGAACACAGAACCGTGGACTTCATGTCCATCATCATCTGAAGCTGTTTGTCCGTATTACCCGGTCCCATCGGAATCGCCATGGCGCCCAATTTCTCCGCACCGCTCTGGAAACCGATTCCCGCCGTCCACAGGCCATAACCCGGCGTGATTTGAATCCTGTCCATATTTGTGATTCCCGCCATCTCATAACAGCGCTTGAACATGATTGCCCAATCATCCACATCCTTTGCGGTATACGGAATAATAACCGGAAGTCCCGTTGTTCCCGAGGAAGAATGTATACGCACAATCTCCTCCTCCGGCGCTGTCATCAGACCTAGCGGGTATGCATCCCTAAGGTCTTTTTTCTCTGAAAACGGAAGCTTTTCAAAATCCTCCTGTGACTCTACACTGGTTATCCTCGCAGCTTCAAGCTTTTTTCCGTAAAAGCTAGAGGCCGATACAAGTGCCTTGATCTGCTTATTCACCTGTTCAAGCTGTAGCTCTGATATCTGCATACTTTTCTTCTCTCCTTGCTCCGCGGTTTGTGCGGCATTATTTTTATTTCTGTTTCATATATGCAAGCGCCTTAAAGTTAAGCGCATGTAATCTCTCCGGCAGCCGCTGTCTGATTGCATCCTTTATATCATCCTCTGTCAGTCCAAGTACGCCGCTGTGCACGGCAGCACCGAGCATAAGCACATTCAAGACCTTAGATGAGCCGATCCTCTGACACGCTCTATCCGTATCAACGACAATCACACGTTCCACCCTGCTCTTCAAATATGCAATCATCTCATCCGCACGATACTCGGACATGGCAAGCGACGCTGTCACAGGCATGACCGCGCGGCTGCTCACAACAACCAGTCCGTCCGGCTTTAAATACGGCAGCATGCGCACCGTCTCACCCGGCTCAAATCCGAGTATGATGTCAGCCGTTTTCTCCGCAATCATCGGAGAATAAATACAATCACCGATTCTCACATGACTGAACACACTGCCGCCCCGCTGCGCCATACCGATTGTCTCGGCACTCATAACGGAAAGTCCTTTTTTCATGGCTGAGGCTGCAAGCAGCTTTGAGGCGAGAACCGTTCCCTGACCGCCCACCCCGCAAAGTACAATATTTTTATTCATGGACGGCACCTCCCTTATCACCAATTGCGGCAACAGGACAAACTCTGCTGCACAGACCGCACCCCGTACAGAGGGATTCATCTATTTTAACCTTATCGCCATCCACATAAAGAGCCGGACATCCGAGCTCACGGATACATTTCTTACAGCTGATACACTTCTCCTGCTCCACGCACAGCTTTTTCTCTGACTTTTCTATGGCAATACACGGAGCTTTAAAAATAATAGCCTTTACCCCGGGCTCAGCCGAAACGCGTCTGACACAGGAAACGGCAGCGTCCGGCTCAAGCGGATTCACCGTTTCCACGGTTGTGAGTCCTATTCCGCGCAATACGGCCTCTATGCTTACCTTCTGAACCACATCCCCCATCATAGTCTGCCCCGTTCCCGGATGCGGCTGATGTCCCGTCATAGCCGTAGTTGAATTATCAAGAACAACCAGTGTCATCTCCGCCTGATTATAAACCGCGTTTATCACGCCCGTTATAGCGGATGCAAAGAATGTCGAATCCCCGACAAAGGCAAAGCATGCCGTATCCGGTTCAATCCGGCCGACACCCTGTGCAATGCCAAGACCTGCTCCCATACACAGGCAGGTATCCACCATATCGAGCGGCATGGCATTTCCGAGCGTATAGCATCCGATATCTCCGCAATAAATAGTTTTCTTATCCTTCATAGCCTGCTTTACGGCATAAAAGGATGCGCGGTGCGGGCACCCCGCACACAGAACCGGAGGCCTGACCGGCAATGCCGGGCTATCGGAAGCAGACGTTTCCCGTATCGTGCTTCCACCCGTAGATAACAGCTTATTTTCCTTGAAGCCCCTGATGCTGCACAGCACGCTGTCCCTTGTATTTTCACCCGCATTCTTTACGTCATGCGTCAATTTTCCGTATATTTTAACTGGCAGCTGGTATTTTCCACATATGTATGTAAGCTCCCTCTCTATCACGGGATCAAGCTCCTCGATACAGAGTACCTCATCCAGACCTGACAGAAATTCACGGGCAAGGCGCTCCGGAAAAGGATGCGGTGTGGATACCTTTAAGGTTTTCATTTTCCCGACTGTCTGCAGACCTTCCATCACATAGGTATAGCTGATGCCGCCTGTTGCTATGCCTTTGCGGCATGCTGCGTCTTCTCCCTGATGGATTATGTTTCTGGCATAATCCGAGAATACATCCGACAATCTCTCATTTCTCGCCTCAATATCCATATGTGCCTGATAAGATAATCTCGGAAATATAACCCAGCGCTTTGAATCCTTGACAAAGCCCTCCGGCTGATGCTCTGTATATTCGGATGCATCCTTGACATCAACGGATGCATATCCGTGACACACGCGGGTTGTAGGTCTCAAAAATACGGGTGTATGGTACCGCTCGGAAAATGCAAATGCCTCCTGTACCATCTCATACGCTTCCTGTCCTGTGGACGGATCAAAGCACGGCAGCTTGCTGAAGGCCGAAAAATGCCTTGTATCCTGCTCCGTCTGCGATGATATCGGGCCCGGATCATCTGCAACAAGTATGACCATACCTCCCTTGACACCGATATACTCCAGACTCATAAGCGGATCAGATGCGACATTCAGTCCGACCTGTTTCATCGTTACCATCGTGCGTGCTCCCGCATACGCCGCCCCCGCAGCAACCTCCATTGCTGCCTTCTCATTGACGGACCACTCTACATATATGTCGTCCGTCCGCCGCTTCGCCACGGTTTCCAGTACCTCTGTGGACGGTGTGCCGGGGTAGCCGGATATCAGATTGACACCCGCCGCAATTGCGCCAAGCGCAATTGCCTCATTTCCCATCAAAAATTCCTTATGCATATTGTTACTCCTGTCTCTCATTTGATTTATCTTTTTTTTTCAGTAATCTGTCATACAATTCATATCCGACGTTCATGCACATCATAACACAAAGCACAAGCAGTGCATAACCCCACAAATATCCCGGCACCCCCATATAATGTGCCATCCATGCTAACGGGGAGTCTGAGGACGGAACCCGTACAAACATGAAATTAACATGATAATACCGGTCAAATACATATATAACCGGAACCGTCACCAGCAAAAACAGCAGAGAATGACGGATATATCGAAATTCAGGCTTTATCATCCCTCTTTTGAGCCGGCTGACCACATAAAGGACAATGCCCCCGTGAAATAAAAAGCTCTGTATCGTAATCCAATGAATAGCCGGATACTCCGTCCAGTTCGGAAATATCAGTGCAAAAACAGTGCCCGGCAGACACAGCGTATATAATACCTGCCCAACCCATTTTATGCTCCACCATGCATGAATAAAACACAGCATGCCTGCCATACTGCACAGATGAAGCGGCAGCTCATAGACTGACATTTTTCCAAGGATAACTATCACGGCAATTCTGAATACAATAAGGAAAAGCAAAAAAGAGCCGATACAGCGCGTCCATGTATCTGCCGCATGCCTGTCACAGGCTCCGATACATTTCAGGCAAAAAAGCATACCGGACAGCAAAAACAGCAGCCATAGGATATGCCCCCATCCAAACAGGGAAAAGCCTATCCCTTCCGGTAAATCATCACAATATGTAAAAAAATATTCCAGCTGTTTTTCTATACACCACATGTCCATGCTTCCCTGCACATATTTTTGATTCCTGTTTTTCCTCACTAATCAGTATGCCCACAAGCACTGATTTTATTTAAGGCATTTCCAGCAGATGTCTGCATAACATAATCTTTTCGTCAGAATTCTCACTGTTTTCAAATATTACCCTGCCTGCATACGCATGCCTTGTCAGCAGATTTTTTTCTTCAAGACATTTTTTTGTATATCTGGCGGTTCCCGGGCCGCCCTCATATAATGCAACCTCCTCACCGAGGATTTTCCGCAGCTCACGGCTTACAAACGGGTAATGTGTACACCCGAGGACGACCGAGTCAATCCGCTCCGGAGCAAACGGTGCAAAGAGTCTTTTCAGAAACTGTTCCAGCTCCGCACTGTCCGTAATTCCCTGCTCTATGTATTCCATCAGTCCCGGGCACGGAAGCGGTATGATATGGGCAAGCTCCGTATACCGGTCCAGCAGATTATGAAATTTTTCTTCGCGCAGCGTCATCGGCGTTGCCATCACAACCACATTCGAATGATTCTTTGCCAAAACAGCCGGCTTCAATGCCGGTTCTATCCCGACAATTACAAAACCGGGATATTGATTCCTAAGCATACGAACAGCGGCACTGGTCGCTGTATTGCATGCCACCACCACCGCTTTTGCACCATATTCAATGAAGCGTTCCACATGAGAAAATGTAAGTGCGCGAACCTCCTCCAGTGTCTTTGTTCCGTACGGAGCGTGTGCCGAATCCCCAAAATACCAGTAATCCTCACAGGGCATCTCACGCACCAGAGCCCGCAGTACACTGATTCCGCCTACACCGGAATCAAATACGGCTATCGGAGCCTCCCATTTATCTCTGTATTCCTTATATTCCATTATGCTACCTCGGCTTCTCTTCCAATCTATCGTTATTCCACTGAAATAATATAATAATAAACCGGTTGTCCGCCAGCATAAAGCTCAATCTCATAATCCGGATATATGCCGCCCAGCATATTTTTCATATCCTGTGCCTGCTCCTCCGTGACATCCGCCCCGTAATAAATGCTCATCAAAGCAGAATCTCCATTCGTCATTTTATCTGCAAGCTCTTTCACAACTGCCTGAATATCTGTTCCTACTGCCTGGATTCCCGCATCATCTATTCCCATATAATCCCCGGTTTTAATTTCCTTCCCATCCACCGAGGTATCACGAACAGCATAGGTAATCTGGCCCGACTTCACATCGTGCATTGCCTCCGTCATGTTCTCCATGTTCTCCTCCACGGAAGCGCCGCCGTCAAAACCAATCAACGCACTGATTCCCTGCGGAATTGTCTTGGAAGGAATCACAATAACCCTCTTCTTTTCTTCTATATCAGCCGCCTGATTCGCTGCAAGAATAATATTCTTGTTATTCGGCAGGACGTACACCGTATCTGCATTTACAGACGCAATGGCGGAAAGTACATCCTCTGTGCTCGGATTCATGGTCTGTCCTCCCTCGATGACATAATCCACTCCCAAATCACTGAAAATCTGTTTCATGCCGTCTCCCACGGAAACGGCGACAAAACCGACCGGTTTTTTCTCCTGCTCGGATTCCCGGGTCTTCTCCTGTTCCAAGGCCTTCATTTTATCCTGCTCATGTATAACCTTTTCACGATGCTCCTCACGCATATTATCAATTTTCATGCTGGTCAGCTGTCCGAATTCAAGGCCTTTTTCAAATGCAAGTCCCGGATGATTCGTGTGGACATGCACCTTTACAATCTCATCATCAGACACGACCACCAAAGAGTCACCGATGGATGTCAGATATTTCTTAAAGGCTTTTTCTATCTCATAATTATATTCTTTTTCAAGTAATATAATAAACTCTGTACAATATCCGTATTTGATATGTGAGGTATCAATATTTTCCGTACTGATATCCGTCTTCGGTGCGCTGCTCTCCTGCATGCCTGCAAGTTGCTTTGTGACTGTCACTTTTCCGAGGAGTCCGTCATATGCTCCCTTCAAAAATTCCATCAATCCCTGACCGCCTGAATCAACCACACCGGCCTCCTTAAGGACAGGCAGCAAATCCGGTGTTCTTGCCAGCACTTCATTTCCGTAATCTATCACTTCCTCTGCAAGCTCTTCAATTGATACGGCCATATCTGCCATCTCAACGGCTTTTTCAGCCACACCCTTTGCCACGGTAAGTATCGTTCCCTCTTTTGGTTTCATAACCGCCTTGTACGCAGTTTCAACGCCTCGCACAAAACCGTCGGATAATACCTGAACATTGATTTCCTTCCTGCCCATAATCTCTTTACAAAAGCCACGCAAAAGCTGCGACAGAATAACGCCTGAATTACCGCGCGCACCGCGCAGAGAACCGCTTGAAATGGTTTTAGCCAGCTCGTCAATCGTAGGATGAACAAGTGCCCCAACTTCCTTTGCTGCTGCCATAATAGTAAGCGACATATTTGATCCCGTATCCCCGTCCGGAACAGGGAATACGTTCAGTTCATTAATATACTCTTTATTTCTTTCCAGATTATGTGCTCCTGCAATGAATGCCTTTTGCAGTAAATCAGCATCTATTATCTTTGTAGCCACTTATTTATTCCTCCTACTAATCAATTACCCTGACACCCTCAACAAATATGTTGATTGCGCGGACATTCATGCCGGTCATATCCTCAACCGAATACTGAACTGTATGAATCAAATTATCACAAACTACAGATATGCTTACACCATATGCAACAATAATATGAAAATCTATTGATATATTATTTTCATCAATCGTGACGCCCACACCCTTGGTGATACTGTCTCCCTTGAGCAGCTTTGCTATTCCGTCTCTGACACTTATGGTTGCCATTCCCACAATACCAAAACAGCCAAGCGCTGCATGACCTGCATATTGAGCAATCACTTCATTTTCAATAAAGATCTGACCGTTTTCATTCGATAAATAACCGCTCATATTTATAACCCCCTAACCTGTTTATCTGTTACATATTATTGCCTTTCCCGATTCCTTCAGTCAAACGTCATCGGTATTTTCAATATAAATATGTATTAATATCTTTTATATTATGCTTATATTATACCAATTTTAAAGTGTTATGCAACAGGGAACTTTATTATATTATTTATCATATGCAGCAAAGCTGATATGAATCAAAATAATATCACTTTATATTATATGCGGTTATAATGACATTTTTTTCACATTTTTTCAATTTTATAAAAATTTTTCTTGCATATTATAATCTTTTTTGCTAATATATTCATGTTGTGAGCCTGCGGGCTAATATTTATTTGTCAAGGAGGTGCTAACGATGGCAAAATGTAGTATTTGTGATAAAGGCGCTCATTTTGGAAATAATGTGAGCCATTCTCATAGAAGATCAAACAGAATGTGGAAGTCAAACATCAAGTCAGTTAAGGCAGTAGTTAACGGTACTCCAAAAAAGATTTATGTTTGCACAAACTGCCTGAAGTCAGGCAGGGTTGAAAGAGCCTGATCAAAACAGGATTGGAGCTGTCCCATTAAAGAAATATGGCATGTATATATGTATGCCATATTTTTTTAATGTGGCACCCTCCGGTTCCTTTGTCGCCTGATCTTTAAATCATGGATAACTGAATTCGCTTTTTTTCGAGGTCAACTCCGATTACAGTGACATCGACAATATCTCCCACCGACACAACCTCGAGCGGATGCTTGATATAGCGGTCCGCCATTTTGGAAATATGCACAAGACCGTCCTGATGCACACCAATATCCACAAACGCACCGAAATCTATAACGTTGCGCACGGTTCCCTTCAAGGTCATGCCCTCTTTCAGGTCCTTCATCTCCAATACATCACTCCGAAGAATCGGTTTTTGCATCTCTTCACGCGGGTCGCGCCCCGGCTTCTCCAGCTCCCTTATGATATCAAGCAGCGTCGGCTCTCCAAGCCCGATTTCAGCGGCAACGCCTGCGGTATCTCCCACTTTTTTTCCAATTTCCTTCATGCCGCCGCATTTTAGCTCGTCCTCCGTTATATTCAGCTTTTGCATCAGACATTTTGCTGCCGCGTAGCTCTCGGGGTGCACGCTTGTAGCGTCAAGTATCTCATCCCCGCCATTGATGCGCAGGAATCCGGCACACTGTTCATATGCCTTCGGACCGAGCTTCGGCACGGAAAGCAGTTCTTTTCTATTCCGAAATTTTCCGTTATTTTCCCTGTATGTCACTATATTTTTTGCTATCGTTTTTGTTATTCCCGACACATACTCAAGCAGCGACGCAGATGCGGTATTTAAATCAACTCCGACACTGTTTACACAGTCCTCCACAACGGCAGTAAGAGCCGTACCCAATTTTTTTTGGTTCATATCATGCTGATACTGTCCGACACCGATGGATTTCGGATCTATTTTAACCAGCTCTGCAAGCGGATCCTGAATGCGCCTTGCAATGGATGCAGCGCTTCTCTGTCCCACATCAAAATTCGGAAATTCCTCTGTTGCCAGCTTACTGGCTGAATATACGGATGCCCCGGCCTCATTCACAATCACATATTTTACATCTGCCTTAATTTCCTTTAACAGCTCGACAATGACCATCTCTGATTCACGGCTTGCCGTACCATTTCCCAGTGATATCAGTGTAATATGATACTTGTCAATCAGCTTTTTCAGTATTGTCTTCGCCTCGGCTGTCTTATTTTGCGGAGCAGTCGGATAGATAACCACTGTATCAAGGACCTTTCCGGTAGGATCAACAACCGCAAGCTTACAGCCTGTTCGAAATGCCGGATCCCAGCCGAGCACCGTCTGCCCGGACACAGGCGGCTGCATCAGAAGCTGGTGCAGATTCTTTCCGAATACATTGATTGCTCCCTCCTCCGCATGCTCGGTCAGCTCATTTCGGATTTCCCGCTCAATGGACGGCGCAATCAGGCGGTCATAGCCGTCCTTTACAGCCCGTTCAATGTATTTTGCACTGTCGTGCTCCGTTCTCACAATCGTCTGCTTACACAGATATGTGATGATATCCTCTCGCGGCGCGTCTATCCTGACGGATAAAAGCTTCTCAGCCTCCCCTCTGTTTACAGCAAGCACACGATATCCGACAGCCTTACTTACAGGCTCTGTGAAATCATAATACATCTCATAGACAGACTTTGCCTCTGCATCCTTTGCCGCAGATACAAACAGTCCTTTCCGCCTTGTCAGATCCCTTATATGCGTTCTGTAATCCGCATTGTCCGCATAGGTCTCGGCAAGAATATCTACCGCACCGGCAATCGCTTCCTCCGCGGAAGCAACCTCATGCTCTTCGCAGACGTATGCCGCTGCCTCCTCCTCTATCGTTCTTTTCGTCATCTGAAGGCTGATAATGCCGGCAAGTCCCTCCAGCCCCTTTTCCTTTGCAATTGCAGCCCTTGTTCTTCTCTTCGGACGATACGGGCGGTATATATCCTCCACCGCAACCATCGTCATGGCATCCTCAATCTGTTTTATAAGTGTATCCGTCAGTTTCCCCTGCTCTTCAATCGTTGCAAGCACCTGACGCTTCCTCTCATCAAGATTGCGCAGATATGTAAGGCGCTCGTCCAGATTACGGAGCTGTTCATCGTTCAAAGAGCCTGTGACCTCCTTACGGTATCTGGAAATGAACGGAATCGTGTTGCCGTCATCTATCAGCTCGATTGTTTTCTCAACCTGCCACTGCTTTACATGCAGTTCATCCGCTATAATCTTAGGTATGTTCATATAGTTCTCCCACCTTCTTTTATTCATGTACGCTATAAATATACCATATTTCCCCGACAATGTCTTTTATTTCGTCGGAATTGTTTCTGTCAGGTAATCGGAATTATTTTTTATTTCACTTTTTCATCAAATTGTTATATAATTGATTAAACTATTTTCTGGAGGAAAATATTTATGGAAACAAACGAGAAGAAAGGACTGCTGTTACACACAACAGATCATTTTAAATTTAAGGTATTTATTTTATTCTGTATCATAACACACAGCGCAATCGCTGTATTCTCTTATATAAATGATATTACGCCTTTATTTATATTCAATATCGGAAGTATTATCGTATATGTTTTATGTATCTTCATACTGCCGAAGCGTCCAAATCTGGTTTTTTATTTCGGATATCTTGAAATCATTCTTCACTCATTTGTATGCGTGCTTTTGATTGGAGACGATTTCGGATTTTCCATGTATTTCATCACCCTTGTTCCAATGGCATACAGTCTCCTTTACTCCACCAGAACAAAGAATTATAATAAAAAAGCTACGCTGCTGGCCTTATTTTCATTTTTTCTGTACGCGGGCTGCTATATGATTTCCCATTATAACGAACCTGCTATAATCACGGATTCGCTTCGTGCGGCAAGCCCCTATGTTTATTTGATTAATATGCTTATTGTATTTACGGGTCTTACCTTCTTTTCAATTTTGTTTCTGTTGGAAACCGAGCAGGCATACGATAAAATATCCATGAAAAACCGCGAGCTCGACAATCTCGCCAGCAAGGACGCCCTCACGGGACTTTACAACCGCCGCACCATGACAGAGCATGTAATAAGTATGTATAAGGAATCCTCCGATACCAGACTTCCCTTCTCACTGATTATCTGCGATATCGACAATTTTAAAACATACAATGATACCTATGGTCATGACTGCGGAGATGAAATTCTGAAAATTGTATCGGAACAGCTCACGACACTGACAAGAGAGCACGACTTTCTCTGCCGCTGGGGCGGGGAAGAATTTCTTATTTTTCTGAAAAATATCAATACGGGAATGGCAAAAATAATTGCCGAGCGTATCCGTATTCAGATAGAGGAGACAGACATCTGCTACAACAATCAGACAATGAACATTACCATGACCTTCGGCGTCGCATCCTCAAACGAGACAGATGACTACAAAGCACTGTTTAAGCTGGCGGATAACCGTCTGTATCAGGGTAAACGGGATGGAAAAAACAGAGTCGTATGACAGACAGTCACAGGATATCCATGCCACTCTGTTCGCTCTCACTGTACCGTTCCATATAATGCGGATCCTTGCGCATGTCAACCATTTGTTTAAATGCATGCAGAACCATTCTTTCCTTGCTGCATTCAACCGTATTTTTCCCCATATCATGATAGAGATTATATTTGCTCATCTGATTAAAGTAAATATCAAGCAATGACAGCTCCCCGCACATTACCGTGCCTCTTATAGAACGGTTTACCACAAAATAATTAAACTCCTCAAGCAGCTCCTCATCAAGCAGCATGCTCTGCCACAGCTCTGTCGCATACTCCTCTGATTCACCTACCAAAACAGCCAATGCCTTCAAATTCTCATAGGATTTAATTTTACCGGCATTGTATAAGATAACCGACATAAAAATCACGACCTTTCCTGACATACACGCCTGCTCAGGCATACGGATTTTCCATGTGCCATCGCTTACGTGTATAATACCATTTTATGACAGCAGTTCCTATAATTATTACATATCCCAGCACACTGAGTAAATCCGGCTCCTGTTCTAAAAAAAGCATCCCCCAGATGGCTGAAAAAACAACATTTGAAAAATCATATACCGATATCTCACGGGCAGGCGCATAGGCACCACATTTCGAAAAAAGCATTTCTGCATAACCGGGACATCCCCGGCAAGACGGATAAACAGACTCATCAGTGAAAAGCAAAACGCAGAACCAATGATGCAAATGATACCCATCATATTCTTATTTATTTTTTTGTTTTTCATTAAGCTCTGCGCCGTCTGCATCCGTCATATACCCCGATTTCACTTTTCAGTTCTCAAGGATGCTGAGAATATCCTCCGGTTTTTTTGCAAAAACCCTCGCTCCCTTTTCCTCAAGAAAATCCCTGTCACGAAATCCCCACTCAACGATAATGCTGTCAAGTCCCGCATTTTTCGCTGTGGCAATATCTACATCCGAATCTCCGATATAAACTGCATCCTTCTTCTCTATGTGAAGCGTATCCAATACGGCAAAAACAGAATCCGGTGCCGGTTTTTTTGCAATACCCCCACGGTCTCCCACCGCCATATCAAACAGTCCGCTGAAAAAACGCTCCACAAGCTCCTGCACTGCAAAATCCAGCTTATTTGAGACTACTGCCGTAAGAACACCCTTCTCCCGCAGCCTTTTTATAAGCGCAGGAATCCCCTCATACGGAACCGTAAGGTCTGTGCAATGCACCTTATAATATATCTTAAAATCCTCAAAAACCTTATCTGTATGTTCAACCCCGGTGCCCTCCGGCACGCCGCGCTCCACCAGCCTCCTGATACCGTTTCCCACAAACCGCCGTACCTCATCAAACGAGCGCTCCGGGTAACCATTATGACGCAGAGCATAATTCAGACAGTTTTTCAAATCCTCCAATGTATTGAGAATCGTTCCATCCATATCAAATATCGCAAGCTTATATCTCATAATTTCCTCCAATCTCCCGGCACAGATTGATTTTATCCAAACGTACATGCATGTCCGGCAAAACAAACCACATTGTCAAATATATCAGGATTATATCACATACAGTTTGCAAATACGGACGCACCTGCAACTGTAATCAAGCCTGAAACTACGATTGACAGACTGCTCATGGCGCCCTCAATCTCACCAAGCTCCATCGCCTTCGCCGTTCCTACCGCATGAGCTGCCGTTCCTGTTGCAACCCCCTTTGCCACGGGTTCCTTAATATGGAACACCTTGAGAACCGTCTCTGCCATAATATTGCCCAGCACGCCTGTCAGGATGATAACTGCGACCGTAATTGATACATATCCTCCCAGTTCCTCCGACACACCAATTCCGATTGCTGTTGTAATGGACTTGGGCAGAAAGGTCACATATTCCTCATGAGAAAAACCAAACAACGCAGCCAAGGCAAGCACACTGCCGAGGCTCGCCAGACATCCGCTGAAAATACCGACAATGACCGCCTTCCAGTTTGCTTTCAGCATCTCAAGCTGCTCATAAAGCGGTATGGCAAAGCAGACAGTTGCAGGAGTCAGAAGATAACTCAAATATTTTGCGCCCTGATTATATGTCTCATAATCAATGTCTCCCGCCAGAAGCACGATAATTGTTATTACAATCGATATGAGCAGCGGATTGAATATACCCAGCCGAAAATGTTTTTTTAACCACATACCCGCCATATAGGATACAATACTGATAAATACCCCGAAAAAGGTTGAATGCAATAATAGTTCATTCATATTATAACACTCCCTTCTCTGATTCCTGTTTGACAGATGCCTGTCCGGCTGATGTCATATTCTTTTTCTGCTTTGTCCCAATCATCGTCTGCGTCACAAGCCCGGATACCGCCATGACAATTATCGTTGAAAGCGCTGTGACAGCGGAATATGCAAGCCACGAGCTCCGAATCAGGCTCCACGTTGAAATAAGTCCAACCGCAGCCGGAATAAACATGAGCGGTATAATCTCTACCAGAAAATGTCCCGTATCGCGAACCGATTCGTATGGTATCAGTCCGGTCAAAAGTCCCGCGAACATCAGTATAATTCCATATATGCTTGCCGGCACAGGCAGGGGAATCACATAGTGTAATATCTCCCCAAAAAAAGAAATAAATAAAATAATACCAAACTGTTTTACGTAGTTCATTTTAATCACCTTGTCTTTTTCTGCCTGTATAGGTATATTTTATAACCTAATACATTCTAATCACAAAAAAAAATACTTGTCAATTCATACAGAAAAGTTTTTCTCTTTTTCTCTAAATTATGTAAATAAATCATAGAAAGTTTAAAAAAATGCAAGTAAAAAGCCCCGCGAACCGGACTAATGAAACAACTTCATCGCCCGGTAACCGCGGGGTTGCAGCCATATTATCTTTTATTTATCATATTATTTTAATAAGACGGCTCCCTCGTACCTTTTTATCTATGCACACACCGTTATACATTACTCCACGTGCTTTAGCGCCTCATCCATCGGAATACGCCTGATTCTTCTGAAATCAAAAAACATAACAATCAGATATCCGATCAGGACATATCCAAACATTTTTACATACCCCACCGGTTCAATCACAAACGCAAACCACCCGCTGTAGTCAAACATTATCACCTTCCATGCCTGTGCCATAACAAATGTGCCCAGGGCGACACTGATAACATCGGAAATAATCAGGATTATCGTTGTGGAAAGCAAATACAGACTCGCAATTTCCCGATTTTCATATCCCAATATTTTTGTCATGGAAATGGCATTTTCATTCTTTTCTATAATTATCTTGGTGAGGAGATAAATCAGCACTGCCGACAAAAGAATACACAGAAACTGAAAATACTCCATATATGCTCCCATGGAATGGTCAAGCTGGTCACACATTTTGGTAATATCCCGTTCGGTAATAACCGTCGCTATGTTTTCCTCCGAAATATCCGTAATTTCCGAATCAGACAGATAGCCGGAAAATTCATCCTTCTCCGAGCCAAATACGGAACGGTAATTTCCTAACGGCATGAAAACCGCAATGCTTTGACACCTATCATAAATCCCCGCAACCTTAAACTGATACTGCATGTTCTCGTATTTTTCATCCAGAGAAAACGTGTCACCTATCTCAAGCCCGTACTTATCCTGAAAGGACGACGAAATATAAACCTCGCTTTCGCTGAGCGCTGCCAAATCAGCAATCCTTACATACGCACTGTCATCTGAAATTCCGTATACCGAAACCTCTTCATCCAGATTCTCATTCCTTTTTTGCAGTGACTGCATGCTGAATTGCTCCGCATCTTCATTTTTTGTGCTGATTACATTTCCGTCCTCATCCTCGTATGACTTCAGCACATATTGATATCCGGCGAACATCATATCCGCAGCATTTTCCTGATAATATTTCAATGTGGACGGCATTCCCACCGCCATGGCAAGCATCACCATAATAAAGAAAATACCTACAAAAAGAATGAGGTAATTTGAGATATTCTGGAATATAATCCGCAGGCGGAATCTGCTTAAAAACCCCCATCTCGGGAGACGCATAGCCTTCTTTCGTTTCGTTTTCTTTAAATCATGCCGCAAAAACTGCAGCGGTGTGTGCTGCATCATCCTAATGATAACGGCAAGGTTCACTACTAACATCAACGCAACCGGAATCAAGGTCGTCTTAAAAAATGCCTCAGGATTCCAAATTGTTTCATAATTCGGGAGACTGTAGCTGTTATAGTACATAGACACAACCACCCTCTTGAACACCGTATATCCCAGTATATTTCCAACACCCGCTGAGATAAGTGTCACAATAACCGGCATGGAAAGGTAGTGCCTGATTAATTCTCCTTTTGTATATCCGGAGGCACGGAGTGTTCCTATTGTCTGTGATTCCTTTACTATTGTGTTGCTGATTGTAACAGCAAATATAAACGCAATAATCACAATCAAAATATCCAGAAGGACGCCGCCCATTGCCTCGTCAGAGCCCATATCCTCCGTTGCAAAATTTATCGCCGGATTTGCATATCTCGGTATGTAATCTTCTATTTCATTGTCCGCAGCAACCGTCTGTGTGAGCAACACTTTCAGAAAATCATCCGAAAGACGCTTCTCCTCCTTTTCATCCTCCGGGTTCTCCCCGTACTGCCATGCGTATGCATAATGAACGGGTTTATTCAAACATTCAAAACCCTCCTCCGTAACCATCGCCACATTAAATTTCAGCGCATCGAACATAAGGTCCGTACTTTTTTCGTGAAGCGTGGAGTAATTGACATAGGCAATCAGACCGACAACCCTGTACGACTGTCCGCTGACTGTGATTGTATCTCCCACTTCAATTTCCGTGTTATCAGCATGCATACGGTCAATCGCGATTTCATCCTTTGCCTCCGGGAAGGTTCCCTCCATAAGGCACGCCAGATTCACGTCCTCTGTCTTTGCATAAACCCGAATCGTTCCGTCAGCCACACCATCGTTATCGTTATCTTCTTCCTCGTTTCTGTAAAAATTCTCATACACCTTTACCGGAACAGGCGCAAAATCGGGATCATTCAATTCATACTTTTCCTCAGCATCCGCATATTCCCCATCAATCTCGTCCCGGATTTCTTTCCATGCATCATCATATGCCATTTGATATGCCTCGTCGTATGCCGTTTCATAAGCTTCCTCATATGCGGCATCATAGGCGGCCTGATAATCGCCTGTCTGCTTTGCCTGCGCAATCACCGCAGGCAGCATTGTTTCCACTGTCGTTTCATCAAGGCCCTGTGCAAGCAGCGTCTCTTTCGCCTGCATTTCAAACGTTTCGTAAAATTCCGTGTCAAATTCAGAATCAAATTCCTTTGTAAATTCCTGTTCAAATTCATCCTCGAGCTTTTCCTCCAATTCTTCCTTCGCATGATCCAGATAATACTGCTTAATATCTGCCTTTTCCCCCGACTGAATCGCTGACAATAAATCCCCGTCCGCCTTACTGCTTAATTCAAAGTGTCCGTCCTCCAGCTTATATACGGACACACACTCGTCCGCGGCCTTCATCATACTTCCGTTTGCGACATACATTCCTGAGACAAATCCGATTGTCAAAATCAAAAACAGGCCCACCACAAGATACTTTCTCCAATCGCCCAAAAGCTCTCTCAGGATTCGTTTTGCGAGTGGATTTTTCACTTTTCTTCTATTCATATCTGCCACGCTCCTTACCACTCCAAATCTTCCGCAGAAACCTTATCTGTGTTGATTTCATTGCGGCGAACAGCTCCATCACGCAGCTTAATCACATGATCCGCCATATTTTTAATCGCTTCGTTATGGGTGACCATAATAATGGTATTTCCGTATTTTGAATTGACATCCTCAATCAGCTTTAATATTTCCTTGGATGTATTGTAATCCAGCGCACCGGTCGGCTCGTCACAGAGCAATATATCAGGATTCTTAACAATCGCACGGCCGATGGAAACACGTTGCTGCTGTCCTCCGGAAAGCTGATTCGGGAGCTTATAGCGGTGGTCATAAAGTCCGAGGGTGTGCAAAAGCTCATCAATATCGAGCGGACTGTCTGAAAGATATGCTCCAACCTCAATATTTTCCTTTACATTCAGATTTGCAATCAAATTGTACATCTGAAAAACATATCCGAGATGTTTTCTGCGGTATTGTGTGAGCCGCTTCTCACCCATTTCCTCCAGCTTATCGCCATGGATGCATATATATCCCGCGTCCGCATTGTCAATCCCGCCGATAATATTCAGCAGCGTGGATTTTCCCGAACCGGAAGGTCCAAGAAGCACGCAGAATTCCCCTTTTGCAACAGAGAAGCTCATACCGCGAAGCACCTCCTGACGGGTTTCTCCGCTGCCAAATCCTTTCTTTAAATCTACAATCTCCAAAAAATTTCTTTCTTCCTCTGACATAATATCTCCTTCCATACCGGACACCAAACCATATATCGAAGCAAAGCATTTCAGAAAATACTTTATCGGATACTGACTACCTGATACCCTGCTTTTTCGATTGCCGCTCTGAGCTGCTCATCATTCACGTCCTTTTCCATAGAAACAACTGCTTTTTTCTTCTTTAAACTAACCTTAGCAGCCACGCCATCTATTGCATTGATATTGTTCTCAACCCGATTCCTGCAGTGTTCACATGTCATCCCCTCAATTATAACCGTTTTTGTTGCTATCACCGACTTCAGTTTCTTTCTTTTTGTCTTAGACGTGGTACTGCCGCCTCCACAGCAGCCTCCTTCTCCCTTAAAATGCTTTATGCCTGACCGTATCCCATTCAGTATCAGAAGCACAATCAGACATATAATAATAACATTTCCCATTCCTCTCCTCTCCCTTTAAAATTATCTCTTTATTATATTATACCTGCTTGAAGTTAGTTAGTTTGAACTAACCTTATTTATGTTATCACCTCATAAAAATAATGTCAAGCATAAATAAAACCTCCAAATCAAGTAATTTTGCCTTACATCAGCTCGGAGGTATAAAAAAAGACATCATCACCCGTATCTCTACAAGTAATGACGTCTTATAATTTCATTCAAATATTTTCTACTTACCTGCCATCTGAGCTGCAACCTCAGCAGCAAAATCCTCATTCTTCTTCTCAAGGCCTTCACCGGTCTCAAAACGAACAAATCTCTTGACAGCAAGCTTACAGCCATTTGCCTTTGCAACAGATGCTACATACTGTGCAACATTCTCCCTGCTCTCAGCCTTAACATACTCCTGCTCAAGAAGGCAAACCTCTTTAAGCTCCTTATTCAAACGGCCCTGCACCATCTTCTCAATGATATTGTCCGGCTTGCTCGCATTCTTAGGATCATTCTTAGCCTGTGCCACGAGAATCTCAAGCTCATGAGCCTTGTCCTTCTCAGAAACCTCATCCGTTGTCACATACTTTGGATTCATTGCTGCAACCTGCATGGCGACATTTTTTAAGCACTCGTCAACTGCATCCCCTGATGCATCTGTATCAGCCTCAACAAGAACACCGATTTTGCCGCCTGCATGAATATAAGATACAACCTTACCTGCTGTCTCAATTCTCTTGAATCTTCTGATATTCATGTTCTCACCAATCTTGGCGATCATGGCCGCATGCTTCTCAGCCACGGTCATAGACGGATCAATTGCCCACTTCTCTTCCTTAAATGTGTCAACATCAGCCGCTGAGCTTCTTACAATCTGGTCTGCTACTTCCTTAACGTAGCCCTGAAATACATCATTCTTTGCTACGAAATCTGTCTCTGCATTTACCTCAACAATAGCCGCTTTCCTGCCATCGTCGACAACTGTTGTCATAACAATGCCTTCAGCCGCAATTCTGCCAGCCTTCTTCTGTGCGGTGGCAAGTCCCTTTTCTCTCAGGAACTCCATTGCCTTATCAAAATCACCATCCGTCTCAGTCAACGCCTTCTTACAATCCATCATGCCTGCGCCGGACATCTCTCTTAACTCTTTTACCATACTAGCTGAAATAGCTGCCATTACATAATCCTCCTAAAAACCTATATATTACTCCTCTGTCTCCTCAGCGTCCGCAGCTGCTGACTCTGCCTCTTCCTCTGTCATTACGTCAGCGCCCTGATTAGCCTCGATGACAGCGTCTGCCATCTTCGCAACGATAAGCTTAACTGCTCTGATTGCATCATCATTGCCCGGAATAACATAGTCAAGCTCCTCAGGATCACAGTTTGTATCGGCAATACCAACAAGAGGAATCCCAAGTGCGTGTGCCTCCTGTACACAGTTCCTCTCCTTGCGAGGATCCACAATAAAGATCATATCGGGAATTTTCTTCATATCCTTGATACCGCCAAGGTTCTTCTGAAGCTTGTACATTTCCTTTCTGATCTCGATAACTTCCTTCTTAGGCAGTACATCAAATGTACCATCAGCTTCCATAGCCTCATACTTTGCAAGCTTTGCAATTCTTGTCTGAATTGTCTTAAAGTTTGTAAGCATACCGCCCAACCATCTCTGGTTGACATAATACATACCACATCTCTCAGCCTCTGACTTGATTGAATCCTGAGCCTGCTTCTTCGTACCTACAAAGAGAATCTTGCCGCCCTCTGCAACACAGTCAAGAACTGCCTTGTAAGCCTCATCAACCTTGCCAACTGACTTCTGAAGGTCAATGATATAAATTCCGTTACGCTCAGTATAAATATACTCAGCCATTTTTGGATTCCATCTTCTTGTCTGATGTCCGAAATGAACACCTGCCTCGAGTAACTGTTTCATTGAAATAACGCTCATAATATACCTCCTGCCGGTTTTTCCTTCTGAGGGCTTCATACAGCTTTGATATGCTCTTTTTAAGCTGTATGACAGAAACCATCGCGTTCATGGCACCATTCTGCCGATCCACCCACATGTTTTTTTCACACGAAGTCGATTATAGCATAAAAAAAAAGTGCATTCAAGCACTTTTTCATTATTTGTCATATATTATTGCTTATTAGCAGATAAAACATCTGCAAGCTCCTCATAAGTCATTCCGCCATGTACCTCAAAGGTGCCTACCTCAATACGGGTGGAATAACCGTTCTGATTTAAAAAGCTGTCAAAATCAGCAGCACTTTCCACAATTCCCGCATCCTCAAGCAGCCGGGCTACCTGCTCTGAATCCATACCGCCAACCACCGTTATAGTCGCAGTTACATATTCTCCTTGTGGCGCGGTCGTTGATGCTTCAGACTCCTCAGTCGTATTCTCTGTTGTCAGCTCAGTTGTTGACAGGCCGTCAGCTGTCATAATTCCCCCGCTTGTGACTTTTTCTTCGGTTGTCACAGCTTCTTCAGTCTGTTCTGCACCATCCTTCGCTGCGTCACTGTCAGAAGCCGTATCATTTTCCTCGAATACCATTCCAAGCTTTTCAGCCCTGCTGATTATCTCCTTGTCAGTCAGTCTGTAGCTGCCCGACGTCATATATGCGACAAGCAGTATAATAGCACAAAAGATAATACCTGAACCCAATCCTCTTAAAAAATATTTTAACTTCATGCCTTATCTTCCCCCTGATACAAGTCTACCACAAGCTTTACCTCGCCTACGCCCAAGCCCAGATGCTTCGCTATCTCCAAAATACTGAGCCCTGATCTGTGCATCTCAAGGATAATGTCCTTACTGCTGTCAACAGGCACAACCTCCTCGGGAGCTTCCTCCTCATGTATGTTTTCATCAATCTCCTTGATTGCCTCCTGCAGCTCTTCCTCCTCCTGATTCTGCACCTGCTGTTCCTCGGATATATTATTCGCCTGAACAAAAGCCTCAACATCCTTGCGGTACTCATCCACCATGGTAGCCGTTGTCATGATTTCCTTTTGCTTATCGGACAGCATGCTGTATAAAAAAATAACCTCATTATGATTTCTTTCTATCTCCTCATTTACTGTCACTGCATAGTCACCCAGTGCTAAGGTTTTCTGATTAACAATCTCTGACAGCTTTCCGTCAATCTCTGACAGCTTTCCATCCACATGCTCGTCCATATATTCATCTATGAGCTTATCTATCTTTTCCTTCTGCTCGTCACTGAGCTTCTTCGGCAATCTGATTACAGCTTCCTCATCCTCATCACCCTTTTCCAGCTTGGATGTAATGCCAAAGCTGGCAAAAATAAAAATAATACCCAAAATAATTAGAACAACCACTACTGCTGACATATCTTTCTCCTATCGTGTAACATCATATTTTTAAATCAAAATTAACCCTGTTTACCGACTGCTCCTGTTTCTCCTGTTTCGGCTCACCTGTTTTCTTTTTCCTGCCATACAGATTGACATATTTATTTCTGCCTTCTTCCTTCGCATCATGATGCTGCTCGTAAAAAACAGCCTCATCCTTTTGTACAACAGATTCACGCAGTTGACGCTCCTCTTCCCGAACCTGATGACCGGCATGCTCGCTCATCAAGGCTGCCTGACCTTCCACATTGTGTTGTATGGGCGCCATCGGTACTGAATTCTGTGCAGTAATAATCGGTGAAATCATATTACCATTCCCTTCCTAGACAAAATCGGTTTCTAAAACGATGTTGGCTTTATATCTCCATTTACAATTTTATACAAGCTGTGTACATCCTTATCCTTTACCGCATAAATGCAATTATATATATGTATACTGACGCCTCTGTAGGTGTTTCCGAATACCTTAACCCATGCATTTTTATTTCGGTCAAGTACCTGCTTTATCTCGGATAATCTCTCATCCTTTTCTTTCTTTTCCTTTTTCAAATCTCCCAGCCTTATATTATATTCGTTAAGCTTTTTTATATTAGCGGGCGTCAGCCTTGCTCCTTTTTTAATTTTTTCTTTATAATCATTTAAGTATGAGGTCATTTCATCGACAACCTCATTAATTTCCTTCATCTCACCCACCAAACACTTCATCTCATCGTGTAACTCAGGCTTTACACCAACCTTAATCAAGGTCTGTGTTTCCATTTTATTTCCGATAGTGTTCACTTCCACGGAGGACTCGCTGAACACTTCACCGCCAACTATAAAGCCCTTCTTTCCGCTGACAATAATCTTATCACCCGACACAATGTTACTGTGCAAAATAGAGCCTGCAATAACATTGCCTTTCGCATCCACTTTTACACTCTCGAAAAATTGTGCACAGATATCTCCCCCGGCTGTGAGCGCACCGCGTCCCATTCCCTGCACTCCCTGTTTGATAACGATATTACCTCCTGCAATCAGCGTCGCGCCTTCCACAACGCCATTTACCTGGATATCTCCCTTTGCCTTGACCGTAAATCCCGTTTTGACCGTCCCGGCAATCATGACACTCCCGTCATAATCGATATCACCCGTAGACATATCCACATCCGCAGCTACATTGTAGGTATCGGTAACGAAAACCGTCCCGTCTGTAAGTGTCACATTGCCATCCACATCACTGGTAATGGTACATTTATCCTCTGACAGAGTTATATTTCGTCCATGCTTCAGATACATTATTTTAGGTCTGTTCTGCATGACAGCACAGCCATATATATCCTTTCCGGGCGCACCCACATCATGGGGAACAAGTGTTGCCAGTACATCACCCTTGTGAACCCGCGTGAAGAGGTTTAATTCATGAAAATTTACACTGCCATCCTCCAACACCTTAGGCTTTGCAAGAGGACTTGTGTTGAAATTATATGTGATTTTCGTATCTCTCGCCTTAACCGGCTTTGTGCCCTTGGCAACCGGAATATTAAGACAATACTGCCTTGCCAGCAAAAAAACATCCAAAACCCTGTCTGAAATTCCATATATTATTTTTTCCCGCTCCAGCTCGGCCAATATTTCTCTTTTATTCATCACTTTTCCACCGGTAGACGGCGGATAAAATCTCATATATGCCACCATTTTATCCTTTGACACGATAATACTCACACTCTCGTCAAAGGGCGGCATGGAAATGTCGCTGATTTTCACCTGTATCGGCTTGTCACCCAAAGAAGAAAATGCACCCTTTATTGTTTCCGGAGAATAATCCGAAAAGCCTTTTTTGTCCAAAAAATCAAAAACCTCTGTTATCTCCAGCTTCTTTCCGTCACTGACAGCAGGAAATAAATCCAAATATGTGCCGTTATCCTTGGTTACAATCCTGAAAAATGAATTCTTGTATTTCATGGTAATCTCTCCTCTATCCCATAAAAAGCACAAAATCCTCATTTAAAAAGCCCTTCAATTTCTTAAGTGCCTTTGAGTGGAGCTGTGATACGCGTGATTCGGATACCTCCATCACACGGCTTATCTCCTTCAATGTCAGTTCCTCATAATAATACAATAAAACGACCTTCTGCTCTTTCTCCGTCAGCGCAGACAAGGCATCAGATAATGCGCGCTTTAATTCCTTTTCCTCAACCACCCGCTCAGGTTCAATTCTCATATATGCCGCATTATTGGATGATTTAACATCATTTCCCTGATCTACAAAATCGTCCAGCGAAGCAATATTCGATATATTGGTCTGCCCGAGCCATGTACAATACTCATCCTCCGATATTCCCAATTCCCTTGCAACATCTTCGTCTGAGTAATTACTTCCGCGCTCTGCTTCCAATTTTTTAATTGCGGCATCGATTGCCTTTTGCTTTTGTCTGACAGATCGCGGAATCCAATCCATTTTACGAATCTGATCCAGAATCGCCCCGCGGATCCTCAGACTGGCATACGTCTCGAATTTTATACCTTTCCCATAGTCAAACTTATCTATTGCATCTATCAGGCCGAATATGCCGTAGCTCACCAGATCGTCATATTCAACATTTGAGCCGAGATAAACCGCAAGACGCCCTGCAACCATTTTTACCAGAGGAACATATTCAATTATTATCTGCTCTCGTATAACACCGGTCTTTGAATGAGAATACTCAATCCATAGACGCTCTTTATTATCCAGTACCGTCATCTGTCGTTACACCCCTTCAAATACAACCTACTGTTCTGCCGGACCGCCGCTTTCATCCTGTCCCACTTCATCTTCATCATCATTCTCGGCCGCTTCATCTACTGCACGCTTCTGCTCCATATTACATATCTTTTCAATCAAGCGAATTGCTATTGTAGAAATTACATAAAATACTGCAATTACAATGATTAGAATAATAAGAGACTCCAACAGCTCCCGGTCATATTTAATATTCAACAGAAGCGCAATCAGCGTTGCCAGCAACACAATAAACGCTCTGGCATTCTTACTCTTTGCTTTAAAATTCAAAGTTAACACCTCTCAATTTCCGTCACAAAAGCCTTTTTTCGATATCCGGTCGGTCCTATATGATGTTCTTCTGCTTTCCGGCCTTAACTACCGTAAGCTCGGTCGTATCAGGATCAAAAATGATTGTTCTTCCATAATTTAATCCCACATCCTCCGAAACAATACGAATACCCAATTCCTTTAATTTTTCGTGGACAGCTGCAATATTTTTATCACCGATGCTTCCCATCTCGGTTGTGGAAGAAAAGTTAAACATCTTAGCCCCGCCGGCAATTTTCGCTTTCAAGCTGCTGCGCCTAACGCCCCTTTTTTCCATTTCATCTACCAGAAGCATAATTCCGGAATCAGCAAATTTCATCTTATTTTGGTTGTTTTTTATTTTTGTGCTGTCCGGCAGCATAATATGAACAAGCCCCGCCAGTTTTAAGGAGGCATCATATAGCACAATACCAACACAGGAGCCGAGACCAATCGTCGTAATCTTATCAGGTGTCCTGCAAACATTCATATCTGCTATTCCTACTCTGATTGTCTCACTCATTGGTGCCTCCGATTCCCAGTTTTCTCAGTAAACGATCATAGGAGTGCATCTCTGACACCATCATAATAAAACCGTTTATCTCCTGTTGTCCCGCCATAAACTGTGAATTAATCAGCAACGCCTTATCTCCCACCTTGCCGAATTCTATACACGGAACACTCAATATGGAACCGGCCATATCGATACATATTTCCGGTTGTGAATATCTCAGCTTCATTCCCGAAAGTGTCTCCAGCGATGCAACATAAGAGCCTATGATGATATTAGCGATTTCCTTAATTGCGGACATGCCCATCTCCGAATGCCATTCTATCTCCCGGCTGATTAATGAACGCACCAGATGCTTTGCATCCTCAATACCGACCACAAACAAAAGCATTGCTTTCAGTTCGCCTTCAACTCCGCTCAGCACACCAACAACTGTCGCATCCGGTCCCCCCAGCACACTTTCCAGTGAATCAAAATCATATAACTCTACATTAGGCGGACTCATTGTAAGCTTGGAAGACAGCAGCACCGACAAAGATGTTGCGGCATTTCCCGCGCCAATATTTCCAAGCTCCATCAAAGCATTTTGTACCTGATCCGGCAGTTTATCCTTCATTTCATCCATGCAAGCTCCCCCCTCGGCTATATTTTTAACAATCATTCTCAATATCTGAAATCAATGCCTGAATATTCAGCAGAGAAATCAGTGTATTGTTATATTTACCCACTCCGATAAGATAAGCTCTCACATCGGACGGATCAGACGTAATTTTTTCGATTTCATCCTCATCCAACGTTACAACCTCGCGCACCTCATCCACCAGAATTCCGATCTTGCTGTTTCCCTCCAGCTTGAGAATCAGAATACGCGTTGCATTTGTATTCTCCTTGTCCGGCAAATCAAATCTTTTGCGCAGGCTCATAACAGGTATAATTTCACCACGCAGATTGATTATCCCCAAAAAATACGACTGCGTATGGGGAACCCGTGTAATCGACTGTAATCTCACGATATTATCTATATAGGCAATATCTATACCATACTGCTCACCGTCAAACCTTAATATAATATACTGTTTGGAATCCTGGTTTACCATATTAGTATCCATTCTGTCACCCCCGTTTATACCAATGTATTTGAATCAATTATCAAAGCAACTTCACCATTTCCAAGTATTGTAGCTCCGCTGATCATTTTCGGAACACGCATGTATTTGCCAAGCGGCTTGATAACGATTTCCTGCTGTCCGAGCAGCTTGTCAATAACAAGACCCGCCTGCTTATCACCCTTCTTCACAATAACGACAATCAACGAGTCATCTATTTCGTCATCCCCACGCTCAATCGGTTCAATATCAAGAACCTCACTCAATCTGACAAGCGGGATAACCGTTCCACGAAGATTTATGACCTCCTTTGTATGAACATATTTTATATCCTCCGGCATAATCTCTTCCAGTGTCACAATAGAGTTTAACGGGAGCGCATATTTTTCACCTGAAATATCCACCATAAGCGCCTGAATGATGGCAAGCGTAAGCGGAAGTCTGACAATAAACGTTGTTCCCTCGCCCAGCTTAGAAACAACCTCCACGTCACCGCCCAAACCTTCTATCTTATTTTTTACAACATCCAAGCCGACGCCTCTTCCCGACACATCCGATACCTTCTCCGCCGTCGAAAACGCAGGCAGGAATAGCAGATCAACCGCCTCTTTCTCAGTCATATATTCTGCCTGCTCCTCCGTGATAGTGCCTTTCTCAACTGCTTTTCTTTTTATCTTTTCCACATCAACACCGGCACCATCATCCGACACTTCAATCGTAACATTGTTTCCATCCTGATATGCGTCCAGACGTATTGTTCCCACCTGTGGTTTTCCGAGCTTCAGTCTGTCTATCGTTGATTCCAGTCCATGATCCGCTGCATTTCTCAGCATGTGCATCAAAGGATCTCCAATCTCATCTATAACGGTACGATCCAGCTCCGTATCCTCACCTGTCATAATCAATTCCATTTCCTTATTCAGTTTCTTTGACAGGTCACGAATCATTCTCGGGAAGCGGTTGACAACGCTTTCAATCGGCACCATACGAACCTTCATGACGGATTCGTGCAGATTTGTTGTAATTCTCTCCAGATATTCAATCTGTTCATTGAAGGACTGAGCCTGTCCGGACACTTCGCCTGTAACCGAAACCAGACCGTTTTTCGCAATAATAAGCTCCGAAACCAGATTCATAAGGTCATCCAGCTTCTCAATATCTACGCGGACAGAGCGATTCACCACAGGTTTGTTGTTTCCTGCCTTTGCAGGCGTCTTCTTATCCTCACTCTTGGCAGACTTGTCCTCCTTTGCATCCTGCTTTTCCGTCTCCTCCGCCTTTGGTTCTGTGCTCTGTACCTGATCCGGTATCTCATATTCCTCCACAACAGCTTCTTCAATCTCGGAGACATTCTCAATTACTTTCTTAATTTCCTCCAGTGATTTATCTGATATGATAAACATTGAAAAATCAAAATCAAATTTTTCATCCTCTATGTCCTGGGCGTTTGGCACGGATTTAATAATTTCGCCCTTGTTCTCAAGTCCTTTAAATACAAGGAACGCCCTTGCTGCTTTAAGCAGACAGCTTTCCTGTATGTACACAGTGGCCGCATATACATGCAGTCCATTTGCCTTGGCCTCAAGCATTGCATTCTTCTCATAGTCGGCAATCGGAATCGAGAGGAATTTCTTGCGTTCCTGTGAGCCGATTGCCGGTTTTTCCACTTTCGATTTCTCTGCTTTTTCCTCCTCCTTTTCCGCATTATCACCGGAGCTTCCCTGTTCCAATGCCGCATTCAGAAGCGTGATTAACTCCTCGTTGTCCTCCGTGCCCTCATCACTGGTTTCAACAATATTTGCCAGATAACCTTCTATCGCATCCAGGCATTTAAATACAATATCAATCATATCAGCATTGACATTCAGCTTTCCGTTTCTGATCTCGGAAAAAACATTCTCCATATCATGTGTCAATCTCTGCATACGCTTAAAGCCCATCGTACCGGCCATCCCCTTCAGGGAATGTGCTGCACGGAATATTTCATTTACCGTGTCAATATTCTCCGGCTCCGTTTCCAGAATCAACACCTGATCGTTCAGTGTCTGAATATGCTCTTTGGTCTCATCGATAAATATCTCCAGATATTGACTTAAATCCATTATAACACCCCTATCCTCTTAACAATTTCATCTGCAATCTCATTAATATCACATACCACATCCGTAAGCCCGCTCTCATATATTGCTCTCGGCATGCCATATACTGTGCTTGATTCCTCATCCTGTGCAATCACAAAAACACGATTATGCCTTGAAAGCTCCTTGATTCCCCTTGTCCCGTCAGCTCCCATACCGGTCAGCACCACACAGACAATCTCATCATACACGGCTTTGCATAAGCTGAGGAACATTTTGTTTCCGCATGGCTTCAAACCAACCACCGGTGCAGAATCATCAAACAAAATTCTGCCACTGTCATTCTTATAATCCACTGTCAGATGCACTCCACCCTTGGCAATATAAGCATTGCCCGGTCGAATCTCCTCACAATCCTCCGCCTCCTTCACCGAAATATCGCTCAGCTGATTGAGCCTCGCTGCCAGTGTGCCTGTAAAGCCTGCCGGCATATGTTGCACAACAAGAACCGGAGCCGCAAGATTTTTGGGCAGCTTTGGGATCACGTGCTGAAGGGCCCTCGGACCGCCTGTGGATGATACCAAAGCAACCAGTTTACGGCGCCCCTTTACAGGTACGAAATCCTGTTTCTGCCTCATTACATCTGCGGGCTTCCCGTCTCCCGGAACAGGCGAAGTAAGCAATCCGTCATTATGATCCCTTATATGTGCGGCGATGTCAATTGCCTTCAACAGTCTTTCCTTAAACATTGTATTCGTATCTGCAAACACATTTTGTGGCTTTTTTACGAACTCAACGGCCCCCAGTTCCAGCGCTGATATCGTATCCGAAGCATCCTGACTGGAGCTGATCATAATAAAAGGAGTCCTGATATTATTCTTTTTTGCCTCTTTAAGCAACTCCAGACCGCTCATCTGAGGCATGTTGATATCGCACAGAACAACAGAAATATCCTTCTGCTGTCTCAGGATTTTCAACCCATCTCTGCCGTTCTTGGCAGTATATGATACTTTATATTTATCTGTCTCCCCAATTATATCAGATAACACTCTTCTCATAAGTGCAGAGTCATCTATTATGAGTATTTTTTTCATATCTAATCAACCTATCTCGCTCTTTCTATCTAACCTTTCGCTTTCAAATATATAGCGGATAATTTTGTCCCTTTCCTCCTGCCTTATCTTCATAAATTCCAGTCTCATCTCAAACAAATCATTTCTCGCCTGAACAGGGCTGCTTCCAAGAACACGGGCGAAGAGATTAAAGTGTACAAATTCTTGAACAATTGTCACATAAAAGCTCAGCTTAACAACTTCATTTCTGTCCAGACGCAGCTTGGAAATTATCTTCGCTCCACCACCGCTCACATCCAGCATTTTCACAGGCTGCCAATCCAAATCACTCTCCGGTATATCAATCTGATCCGGCACACCTGTTGTGAATTCCTCATCAGAAACAATACGAAGCCTTGCATCCAAAAAACAATTATATCTGTAAAACTCGCGTCTCTGAACCTTTGTCAGCTCACCGAGAAGCATAACCTCCAAATAGAACAAATTACCGCTTTTATATCTCGATGTGACAATGATATTACACTGCAGCAGACCCCTATCCGTATAAAAACAGGCAGAATATTTATCATCCAGTGACAAAGGGACAATCTTCCCCTCATAAATCGGCATGGCAATCTGCAGTGTATTTTTTTCCAAAATATCATATATTTTGCTGACATACACTTTTTTGTTCTTATCATTTCTTATTATCTGATCAAGCAAAACAAGCTCAATTTTGTTTCCGATTGAAATACCCATACTCCATCCCCCTTCAAACGTTATTTCCTTTTTTTCCTCGATTTTATAAAATCAAGGAATACACCGGCAATGCCGTCCCGTTTCTTATACTCAACCTGTGGTTCATGCATAAGCCTGCCCGCCAGTGCCGAAATACTTTTTGCAACCTGTGAAGCAGGGTATGAAAGTACCACCGGTTTTTGCTCAATAATCGCCATAGACGCATTTTTATCTTGCGGTACGGAGCCCAAAAAATGAAGCTTTGTATTTAAAAATTTAGAGGAAACCGTATTTATTTTATTATATATTTCCTCTCCCTCCCCCATGCTGTTTACTCTGTTGGATACAACATGAATTGTCTTATACAGAGGATTAAATTTTTCTTTTTTGCGCAATACCTTAAGCAGAGAGTATGCATCGGTAATTGATGTCGGTTCAGGCGTAACCACAAGCAATACCTCAGGACTGACTACCACGAATTCCATAACCGAATCCGTAATCCCCGCCCCTGTATCAATGATAACCACATCGTACATTTTATCAAGCTTAACTAATTCAGATATTAACAATTTTATATTGTCATTGTCAAGTGAAGCCAGCTCAGCAACACCGGAGCCTCCCGATATAAAACCGATATCATTCGTGACCTTCGTGATGATATCCCTGATATCCATATGCTCGCGTATCAGATCAAGAAGTCCGAAACGCGGTCTGATTCCCAGCATAACCTCCACATTGGCAAGGCCGAAATCCGCATCTAAGATAACTACCCGTTGACCCAGCTTCGCTATCTCGATTGCAAGATTAACCGAAATACTTGTCTTGCCTACACCGCCCTTACCGCTGGTTACTGCAAGCACTCTCGCAGCAGACATTGACTGCTCTTCCTGTACCAGCTGTCTGAGTTTTGTCGCCTGATCCATACTACTTTGTACCTCCCAACAGTTTCTTTGCGATAATCTGCGGGTTCAGGATGCCTATATCATCCGGAACATTCTGTCCCCATGTTACATAGGACAGCTTTTTCCCTGTATCAAGCTTCAGATTCAATATACTTCCCAATCCCTTTGTTTCATCTAATTTTGTGAATATAATCCTATAATCAAATAATTTACCGTATATCTCGGCAATATCACATAAATCACTGTATTTTGTTGTTATGCTTGCAACCAGATATATCTCGTGCTCATATTCCGACACGCAATCGACGATTGCTTTCAGTTCCTTCCGGCAATCTTCATTTCTGTGAGAATGCCCGGCCGTATCGACCATAATAATATCATAGTCCCGATACTTCTCTACGGATTTTCGCATATCCTCCGGTGTATATATCACATCCATCGGCGCATTCAGTATATTTGCGTAGGTTTTAAGCTGTTCAATTGCCGCAATCCTGTATGTATCCACCGACAGCATGGCTACCGACAGCTTATCCTCCAGCTTACATTTGGAAGCGAGCTTTGCTATCGTAGTCGTCTTGCCAACGCCGGTATTCCCGACAAAGAAAACAATTTTCGGCTTGCTCTCACAGAAGTTCAATGGCGCTACCTCTCCCAGCTTCAGCACAATCTTCTGATACACATTTGCAAGGGCATTATCTATCGGCTGCTTATCACATCCATCCTCCACCTCTTCTACAATAATGTCTGCATATTCATTCTTAACCTCATTCTCTACCAGCTGCCTGTGAATCAGCTCAACCACTTTACCCCTTGCTGCCTCTCCCTGCGCAGCAGCATTATCCCGTATATCGGCAGACCGCAGTTCGGAATCCGTCACACCATATACAGGCTGCGCAGGCGTCATCTCCGCTGCGGTCTCCTTCTTTGCCGCCATCTGCTGCTCCAAAAGCTTCGCAATACTGTTTATCTTTTCCTCGATGGCATTCTTTGCCTCTTCACTGTATAGATCTCTTTTTTCAGGCAATATGCCGCCAAACTGAGAGGTATCATTTCCATCCTTCTTCCTTTGACTGCTTTCCGCTCTATCAGCCATATGGTCGTCTATGGCAGCCGTAAGCTCCACCTTCGGCTTTTTGAATAAACGCATAAAGCCCCCCGGCTTAATTGTTTTTACATTCATCACAATAGCTTCCGGACCAAGCTCATCTCTTGCCATCAAAATTGCTTCCTGTTCGCTTTTCGCCTTGTACTTCTTAATTATCATCGATTGTCACCACTCCCACGGATTTCAGTTCTATGTTGGAATCTATCTCATTGTATGAGACAACGATCAGGTCCTTAAAATAATCACTTGTCAGCTTCTTAAAATACACTCTGACAATCGGAGAAGTTATAATGATCGGTGCCTGTCCCTTATTCTCCAGCTTTTGTATTTCAACCTCGGTTGCCTTTAAAATTTGTTTTGTCACAGCAGGATCCAGAGAGATATACGCCCCCTGTTCCGTCTGCTTGATTGCGCTCATAATCATCTGCTCTATCTTCGGATCCAGTGTAACAACTGTATTTGTGTCCGCATCACCAAAATATTTGTTGGAGATTGCCCGTTTTAGGCTCTGTCTTACATATTCAGTCAGGATATCCGTGTCCCTTGTCGTAGCGGCGTAATCAGCCAATGTTTCAAAAATAGTAATCAAATCCCTGATTGAAATTCCTTCACGCAGCAAATTCTGCAAAACCTTCTGTATATCCCCGACGCCAAGCAGCTTTGGAACAAGCTCATCAACAAGCGTCTTATTATTTTCTTTGATATTATCTATCAGATTCTGAACATCCTGCCTCGTGAGCAGCTCATCAAGGTGGCCTTTAATCACCTCTGTCAAATGCGTAGCGATAATAGACGGCGGATCAACCACCGTATATCCGAGCGACTCAGCGCGCTCGCGCTGTGACTCTGTAATCCACATGGCCTCCAGATGAAATGCCGGTTCAAAAGTCGGAATACCCGTGATTTCCTCCTCCACATACCCCGGATTCATCGCCATATAGTGATCAAACAAAATCTCACCCTCACTGACCTGAATACCCTTAATTTTTATAATGTACTGGTTTGGATTCAGCTGAATGTTATCACGCAGACGGATAATCGGCACAACTGCTCCTAACTCCAAAGCAATCTGTCTTCTTATCATAACAACACGATCAAGCAGGTCTCCGCCCTGATTGACATCCGCTAATGGTATTATACCATAGCCAAACTCCAATTCAATAGGATCCACCTGTAAGAGCGAATTGACATTCTCATGGCGTCTGACCTCATCAGCCTGAACCTCCTCTTCTTCAACCTCCTCCTTGATTGCCTTCTCCTGCTCCTTCCCGCGCATAGCAACCGCCAGAACGATAAATAAAACGCCGTATGCCCCGCAAAACAAAAGGTTAAGAGGTGTCAAAATACCAAGGCCGATCATGGTACCGCCAACCATAAAAAGAACCTTTGGAATACTGAAGAGCTGTCCAATCAGAATATCACCGATATTCTCTTCCTTGGACGCCTTTGTAACCAGAATACCTGTCGACAATGATATCAGCATAGACGGAATCTGGGAAACAAGTCCATCACCGATTGTAAGAATCGTAAACTTGTTCAATGCCTCCGTGAGAGACAGACCCATGCTGGTCATGCCCATAATAAGACCGCCGACAATGTTAATTACAGTGATAATAAGACCGGCCGTGGCGTCTCCCTTTACATACTTTGATGCACCATCCATTGCACCGAAGAACGCAGATTCCTCCTGAATTTTTGCACGTCTGGCAATTGCCTCCTGATCCGTAATAGCGCCTGTGTTCAAATCCGCGTCTATCGCCATCTGCTTACCGGGCATGGCGTCCAGCGTAAATCTCGCGGTTACCTCAGATACACGCTCGGAGCCTTTATTGATAACCATCATCTGCACGATAATCAGAACAACGAACACAATTGCACCGATTACCAAATTTCCGCCACCGACAAACGAACCAAAGACCTCAACGACCTGCCCCGGATTACCTGTTGACAAAATCAGTCTTGTTGAGGAAACATTCAGCGATATACGGAATACCGTCGTAAACAAGAGCAATGTCGGAAAGCCTGACATATTAAGCGTCTCACTGGTAAACAGGCAGTTAAATACAATGATAAGAGACATTGATATGTTAAACAAAATTAATATATCCAGCAATCTGGAAGGAATCGGAATAATGAGAAACACGACGGCAGCCAAAAGATAAGCGCCCAAAAACAAATCATTTTTTTTCACTTCCCGCTCCTCCTTCCTATCATTCATTCCAATCGCAATACCTGATTCTAATATATTAACTGTAAGTCTTCACAATCAGCTGACTTTATTTTTTATACGATAAACATATGCCAGAACCTCAGCTACGGACTGGTATAATTCTGCCGGAATCTCATTTCCTACTTCAACGTTTGAATACAGCATTCTCGCGAGAGGCTTATTCTCCACAATCTCAACATCATTTTCCTTCGCGATATCACGAATCTTAAACGCAAGATAATCCGCTCCTTTTGCCGTAACAATCGGAGCCTGACTCTGCGTATTATCGTACCTGAGCGCCACAGCAAAATGCGTCGGGTTCGTAATAACTACATCTGCCTCCGGTATACTCTGCATCATTCGACGTCTGGACGCCTGCTGCATACGTTGACGCTGCTGCGACTTAACCTTCGGGTCTCCCTCCTGATTCTTGTACTCATCCTTGACCTCCTGCTTTGTCATCTTCAGATCCTGCTTATGCTTCCATCTCTGGAATACAAGATCAGCCAGACTGATAATCAGATAAACAGCAGAGATTTTCATTCCAAGCTCAATAACCAGATCAAACAGTATTCCAAGGCAATCCTTAATTGTCAAATCATACACTGACACAAAAATACCTATATTATCCTTAATCACAGAATAACTCACTGCAGAAAAAAGGATAATCTTAAATATTGATAAAACCAAATCAAACAATGCCTGCTTTGAAAATATCCTCTTAAACCCGTTAATCGGATTTAATTTACTGAATTTAGGCTCTAATGGTTTTCCGGTCACCTTCCATGTAATCTGCACCCTTTGGGACAGAAAAGCCACGACAAAAGCCACGAGAAGAAACGGCATACATGTAATCAGAAAATAGACAAGCACGTCAAGCAGAATCTGCCACACCGTGACTGAGTCAAAGGTCTCTTTCACATATAATGGCGTTTCTCTCCAGAGCACATAAAAAATATTGACAAGCCTCTGTCCAAGAAATCCGACAAATATCTTCAGGCACAGAAAAAGTGCAAAAAGAGAACATGCACCTGACACTTCCTTACTTTTTGCGACCTGTCCTTCTTTTCTGGAATCCTCAATCTTTTTCGCGGTCGGCTCCTCTGTCTTTTCTCCGCCCTCGTCATTTGCAAAGAACTGGAGATTATATATTATAGGCTGATTTTGAACCATGCTATAATCCTCCCATGAGCGTAAGCAGCATATCCTGCATCCGCTCCATCAGATATGTCGCAATATTCGGTATAAACATAACCGCCAGAGACAGAATAACCAACCCCGTAAAAACCTTTAGCTGCATACCTACAGAAAACATGTTCATCTGCGGAGAGCTCTTCGTCAGTACACCCAGAATGACATTTAAAATAATCGCTCCCAAAAATACCGGCATTGCAATGCGAAATCCTATACTGAAATACTGACTGAAAAATCCAACTACTTCCGAATACAGTGAAGTGAACCTTACACTCACATGTCCGACCGGAATCAGTTCAAATGACTGAGCCAAAGCTTTCAAAATATAATAATGCAGATTGGTTATTAAAATCACCGCATATACCATTCTGTCATATAATTCTGATGTAATCGTAACCATACCGCCGACTGACAAATCAAAATTCGTCGCCATTGTAAATCCGATTTCCCTGTCAATAAATTCACCTGCCACAATGAGAGCGGACATAACAAGGCTTGCTGTAAAACCAAGTGACAGCCCCACAGCAGCTTCTTTAATAATAAGCCATGAATATCCAAGCACTGTCTCATATTCCGGCAGAGAAATATCCATAGCCGTAAAGATTGTAAGCGATATACAGGCAGCAATCAGCACACGAAGTCTGGCATTTACGCTTTTATGCCCGAACAATGGTGCTACAGCTGCAAATCCCCCTGTTCTGACAAGAACCAGGAGGTATGACTCCAAGGTTAATGTCGATATAGTCAAATCCATCTGCACTACCTCACCATACTGCCAAACTGACCATACAAATCCTGAATAAAGCCTACAATATTATTCAAAATCCAATCGCCACAGATAACCAGCACAAGGAGTATCACAATCAGCTTCGGAACAAATGTAAGTGTCTGCTCCTGAATGGAAGTCACCGTCTGGAATATACTGATAACCAAGCCTACAATCAGGGAGGATATCAGCATAGGCGCACTGCATTTAATTATAAGCCATACAGCCTGAACCGCAATATTAATAACATCACCTGTACTCACCCTTTGTCACCTCACATGCTTCCGTATCAGAAATTGAATGAGTTAACCAAATTACCAATCACCAGATTCCATCCATCTGCAAGTATAAAAAGCAATATCTTGAACGGCATGGAAATCGTCGTCGGAGGCAGCATCATCATGCCCATTGACATGAGAACCGAAGCCACAACCATATCTATTACAATAAAAGGAATATAAATCATAAAACCAATGATAAACGCAGCCCGGAGCTCACTGATGATAAAGGACGGAATAATAACAGTTATCGGAATCTCATCCGTGCTCTCAACCGTGTCCATCTTGGCAATATCCATAAACAATCTTAAATCATCCTGTCTCGTCTGATTCAGCATAAATTCACGTATTGGCTGCAATCCCCGGTCAAGTGCCTCCTCCTGTGTAATCTCATCTGCCGACAGCGGATCCAGTGCTTCCGTTTTTACCTGTGCAAAAACAGGACCCATAATAAAAAGGGTTAAAAATAATGAGAGCCCAATCAACACGTTATTTGGCGGTGACGATTGTGTGCCGATTGCAGTCCTAAGAAAATGCAGCACTACAATAATCCTCGTAAAGGACGTCACCATAACTAAAATTGACGGAGCTATAGAAATTACAGTAATTAACAACAATATCTGAAGAGTCCCGGACAGGGTTGTCTCATCAGAATTGGAATTTAACGTTAAACCAACTGATACACCATCATCATCCACATCGGTCAGTTCATCATCAAGTCCCTCCTCAGCGTCTGTATCTGGTGTAATGTTAGTAGCATACGAGCTTGAACCGGAAAATATAACAGCTAAGGCAATCATAAACAGCAATATGTACTTGCGCAGTCTCTTATATTTCATCACACTACCTACTTTGTATCGTTATTATCTTTTGAACCTTTATTTTTTATCTGAGACAAAATCTCTTTAAAATCAATTTTCGTTCCGCGGGATTCCACACGCGTTACGCTAAAATCCGTCAAATCCTCCGGACTAAGCTTATCAATCATCGTAAACTCATCTTTCCCGACACCAATCGCGTAAAATTCCTTTCCGATTTTTATAATCGCAATAAACTTGTTTGTCCCGACACGAAAGGATTCAACCACCCTGATATTAGATTTGCTGTTAAGCGCATTATTCTGATGCTTTGCAATAAATTTAGTCGTAAAATAAGCCAGCACTATAATAAAAATAAAGATTAAAATCAAAGAGATAACGCTCAAGACGGAATTCATCCCCCCTGAGGTTCCTGTCAAATCCATTAAAGCCATATCACTCCACTGCCTTTTTTACTGCCTCAAGGACACGATCAGGCTGGAATGGTTTTACAATGAAATCCCTTGCACCTGACTGAATGGACTCAATAACCATTGCCTGCTGTCCCATAGCAGAACACATAACAACGCTTGCATTCGGATCCTCGGCCTTAATCTTTTTTAACGCCTGAATACCATCCATCTCAGGCATCGTAATATCCATCAAAACCAGATCCGGCTTTGTCTCGGAATACTTCTCTACGGCCTTCAGTCCATTTTCCGCTTCCCCTGCAATATTGTAGCCATTCTTTACAAGGATATCCTTAATCATCATTCTCATAAAAGCTGCATCATCACATATAAGTATACTCTTTGCCATTATTCATACTCCTTCTGTTTTATATTTTTTCCTTAATAATCTCAGTAATCCTGATACCGAAGCTCTCTTCGATAACAACGACCTCTCCCTTTGCAACAAGCTTTTGATTTACCATAACATCTATCGGCTCCCCGGCCAGCTTGTCTAACTCTATGATTGTACCCGGCGCAAATTCAAGAATCTCCTTGATGGACTTTCTTGTTCTTCCCAGCACTACGGAAACCTCCAGAGGCACATCCATAATCAAATCTATATTCTCCTGCTGTAATACAGGATTCGCCATCGGATTAAATGCCTGAAACTGTACATTCTGCACACTTACCTCAGGCTGTCCCGGCATTGCCTGGTTCATCATCGGCTGTCCCGGCATTGCCTGATTCATCATCGGCTGTCCCGGCATTG
>CAYOOW010000002.1:0-96057 GCA_964405715.1 uncultured Bacteroides sp. | reverse complement strand
TTCATCATCGGCTGTCCCGGCATTGCCTGATTCATCATCGGCTGTCCCGGCATTGTCTGATTCATCATCGGCTGACTGCCGGCATTCACATCAGGTGTACGCTGCGGCTCTGTCGGCTTTGACTCCTGCTTTGGCTGTTCACTGCCTCCGTTAAATTTTGTATACAATATCTTGGCAAATTCCAACGGATATAATTGCATGATTGTGCTGTCAACCAAATCACCGATTGTCATTCTGAATTTAACCCGGACAAAATTATGATTTAAAAACTCAGCATTTGATGTATTAATATTTCCTGCCATATCAACCAGTTCCGCCTCCGGCGGACTGATATCAATTTTACAGTTCATCATAGAGGACAATGATGTTGCCGATGAGCCCATCATCTGATTCATCGCTTCACAGATTGCGGAAAAATGCAATTCCGTGAGCTCCGGTGCAGGATTCAAACCATCCCCGCCCATCATTAAATCAGTTATAACTTTAACATCATCCTCTTTCAGAATCAATACATTATTTCCATCGATTCCTTCTTTGTACAGAATATTAATGAAAACACACGGTTTTGCATAAGTCGATGTCAATGTATCCCAATCTGTAACCTCAACTACAGGCGTCGTTATGACAACCTTTTGGTTCACTAAGGAATAAAGTGTAGTAGCAGCCGTTCCCATGCATATATTGGAGATTTCACCAATGGCATCCTTCTCCTCCGGGGTAAGCTCATCTTCACCTGAAGCGGATGAATCCGTCGTCATTCCACCAAGCAATGCGTTAATCTCTTCCTGAGACAACATTCCATCCATTTTCTTTATTCCTCCTCTCTATAGATTTCTGTAACTTTTACCGCATAATTATCACTGAATGTACCAGGCAATGCTTTAAATTTCACAATATTTCCCACATATACATCGAGCTCATCCTCCACACTTCTGTCTAACTTTATGATATCTCCCGCCTGAAGATTCACAAAATCCAGCACCGTAATCGTACTTCTTCCAAGCTCCGCAGATACAGGAATCAAAGCCTTATTAATTGCTGTCTCTATCACATCAGCATAGCTTTGTTCATCTCTGTCCTGCATTGTTGAGAACCAATACTTGGTATTCAGCTTATCCATGACATCCTCCAGTGTGATATATGGAAGACATACATTCATCAATCCCTCAACCCCTCCGATATTGATATTGATTGTCACAATCGCAATCATCTCAGTGGGCGATATAATCTGTGCAAACTGAGAATTGGTCTCTATTCGCTCCAGATATGGAGTAATCTCAACGACATTTTCCCACGGTTCGCGTAATAAATCAATAATAATATTAAATATTCTTTCCAGAATCGAGAGCTCAATCTCCGAGAAATCCCTTGTCTTCACAAGCGGCTCCCCAGAACCCCCGAGCAGCCTGTCAATGATAGTATAACCTATATTCGGTGCCATTTCCAGAATAATATTTCCGGTTAAGGGCGCCATATTGACAACCCCAAGCAACACAGGGTTAGACAGCGCATTGGAAAACTCCGAATACGTTACCGCCTCCGAATTCATCACCTCAACCTGAACATTCTTTCTCAGATAAGCAGGCAGGTTACTGCTCAGCAATCTGCCAAAATGCTCAAATATAATTTCCAGAGTTCTGAGATGCTCTTTGGAAAACTTTGCAGGTCTTGAAAAATCGTACTCCTTAATCTTGACGTTTTGTGTTTCCTCAATGTCATCCACATCAAGTTCACCGGAACTCAGCTGCTTCAGCAACGCATCTATTTCATTTTGTGAGAGTACGTCAGCCACACATCTCACCTCCCAGCTTATCGTAATTTACTACTGTGCTATCCAATTATAAAAGCTAACCGAATAGATGCACTCTGTATTAAATGTTTCCCTCAGGGATGTCAGGATTTCCTCTTTAATCTGCTCCTGAACCGCAACATCCGTGCATTGGTCGTAGGTATACTTTCCGATTATGCCACGCACGGTATCATAAATAAGCGCCGTGGATGCTGTCAGGTTTTCATTTGTCTTCTTGTAATCGCTCGCAGTCTTGTCAAGATTAATTGTAAGACCGTACTGCAAAACATGAATCTCATCAGAGCCATCCGCCGCAAGATTAACCGGATTACCCTGTTCCAGCTCAAATACAGCAAGATTACTTACATCAAATGTACCATTTCCATTGGACTGCGATTCAATCTCCAAATCCAGAATTTCTGATATATCTGTAATCAATTTATTTGTCTTCGTGGCCGAAGGCATGAACACAAACACCAACAGAATGTTAAATACCAAATTAATTATACATATTGCCAATATTAGGACTGATATCAGATTTTTCTTCATCTTACGTTCTCCTTAATTCGATGAGTATTGCCGATTATATATCTTGATTGTAACACGTCGATTTCTGGCCCGTCCCTCCTCCGTAGCATTGGAGGCAATCGGTCTGCTTTCACCATATCCTGCAATCTTCATGTTCGAATCAATAAAGTTTTCCTGTGTTATAATATACTCATATACATTTCTTGCTCTTTCCGTAGATAATTCCCGATTGTTCTCATATTGGGAATTTGAAATCGGAACATTGTCCGTATGCCCTTCTATCTCGATAACATTATTCTTATATTTCACAAGAATGCTTGCAATTTTCTGCAAAAACATCTTTGAGTCGTCTCTGACTTCCGCCACACCAGAGTCAAAAAGAATAGAACCGTTTAAATCAAGTTCCACATACTGTGACGTGAAATCTATGGATATCTGGTCATCTATTCTGCTGCTTTCCGCCATCTGAACAATCTCCTCATACATTTCCTCGGACTGTTCTTCTCCACGCTTCTCATACTCACTCTGCAGCTCCTCGTCTGAAAGCTTTTCCGCATCACTCTGAGTATTTACGGTATGGTCACCGTCTTCAATATCCCCATTTACATTTTTCCCCGCTTCCAGCATGCTGTTCGTATCCGGGAGCTGTGTGACGCCGCCGGACATCATACCTCCCGCAACAAGGGAAGACGAATTCAGAGCTATAATGCTGATAGAAGAATTTTCAAACGATGCGGCAATCTTCTGGATTTTTCCCTCATCCAAGGTTGAGCTTGCAAAAAGCAGCACAAAGAAACAAAGCAACAGATTCATCAGGTCACTGAATGTGGCCATCCACGCCGGCGAACCTTCCTCAGGCGGCTGCTGTTTTCTCTTTGCCATTACTGACCACCACCCTCTTCTTCATAACCGCGTCTCTCCTTCGGTGCAAGAAACGACTTGAGCTTCTCCTCAATCACACGAGGATTCTCGCCCGCCTGTATGGACAGGATTCCTTCTATCATAATCTCTTTTAATTTTATCTCTGTTTCGTTCCTTCCGGTCAGCTTATTCGCAACCGGAGAACAGATCCAGTTTGCAAGTATAGAGCCATAGAGAGTTGTAATCAATGCAACCGCCATATTCGGGCCGATGGAATCCGGATCAGACAAATCCTTCAGCATCAGAATCAGTCCAATCAGCGTACCAATCATACCCCATGCAGGTCCCATAGCTCCAAGGTTTTTCCAAAAACCGATGTTGGACTGATGGCGGGAATCCAGATTCACCAGCTCCGCCTCTAAAATACTGCGGACGAGATCAGGATCAGTACCATCCACAATCAGCATAACACCTTTCTTCATAAATTCATCGTCAAGAGAGCCGGCTGACTCCTCCAATGCAAGCAGGCCTTCACGCCGCGCAAGATTTGACAAATCAATAATGGTACGTATGGTTTCCATCTCGTTTGAGCTTGGCAGCTTAAATATGAGCAGAAACGACTTCAGTGCCGAAACAAAACCTTTCAGAGGATACATCGCCAATGTCGCTCCAAGCGCACCGCCAAATGTAATCAATGCCGACGGTGCGTGCAAAAAGCTATCCGCAACAACTCCGAATCCATTACCGTTTACCATACCGAATATCATGAGTGCCAGCGCCGCAATCAATCCGATAACTGATGCTAAATCCAATCTATTTCACCTCTAACTATATACAGAACAGACTGTATGTATCTTTCTTTTATATTCAATTACCAATGCCGTAACCTCCTTCACCGATTCACCGACCACGAATTTCTTTCCGTTTGTCAGCGTAATCACAGTATCCGGCGTTTCCTCAACTGCTTCAATGAGTTCTGCATTGATGGTGATTTTTTTCCCTTTTAATCTTGTTACTTCTATCAAATTCCCCACTCTTCCCCTCAATGTGATAATTGACAGCACTGCAATTAGTTTGATTGTAGCACAATTAACATTTTATGTCTACAAAAAATAAAGGAGGAAAGTCCGAAAAAAGACAGGCTGTCACATTAAAAAATATGGTATGTATATATGTATAAATTCCGGAAAGCTTTGCCGTTCAGCTGCTCACAAACAATTTTCCCACACTATACATACCATATTATTTTAACGTGACAGCCCTAAGGTAAAAGCTATCGTTTCAGGTTTACAAGCTCCTCCAGCATCGAATCAGAGGTTGTGATAATTCTGGAATTTGCCTGAAATCCTCTCTGTGTTGTTATCATCTCCGTAAACTCGGTTGACAAATCTACATTTGACATTTCCAGCACGCCCTGAGACATCTTTCCTCCATCCTCATCAACAGCAGAACCGATCCCGTCAAAATAGCCGGAGTTCTGGGTTGCCTGATACATGCTGTCGCCCAACGCCTCAAGTGCCATGGGATTGACAAAGTTTGCGACCGCAATCTGTCCGAGCAGTCTGGATTCGCCATTGCTGTAAACACCATATATCATACCTGCCGTATCAATGCTCACATCCTGAAGCTTACCGATAGAACGTCCGCCGCCGGTAGAATCAGTTCCCCCGCGCACCATCTTTGCCGTAGATTGTCCATCAGACTCATACATGGTCAGATTGGAAAAATCTATCGTAATTCCGTCCACGCTCTCTCCGTTGATTACAGAGGTGAAAACATCACCGTTCAGGTTACTGTTAATCGGTGTGATTTTAAGCAGTGCATCATCATTTCCCGCACTTCCTACGTAATCAAACGAACCATCCTGATTAAATTTTACCTGAATCGAATTGGCTCCTCCGATCGTTGCCGTATATCCTCCCTCAACCACATCTGCCGTAGTAGGATCATCAGCCCCAAGGATTTCCACATTTTCAGAATCCTTGATAGATACAATTTGCAGATTATAAAGCGTCTTATCCTCCTGATTAGGATCCTGTGTCAGCTTGTACTTCACCGTATAATTATATCCCAAAGAATCATATATGGAAACAGCTATGGATTTACCATCCGTCGATGTAAGATCAGGATCTGTCTTGTCCACATTTCCGGTCATATAACATTTTGATGTCTGCTCAGGCGATGACACCTTGTTCTGCTCAGATTCAGGGTATAAGGCTGATACCGTATCCTTCTTGATATGAGTCGGATCATCCGGATCCACCTGCCAGCCCATAACCTGATATCCGTTGCTGGTAGTCAGACAACCCGCGCCGTCCGTCTGAAACGCACCGACTTTTGTAAAATAATTCACACCGCCACGGCTGATAATAAAGAAGCTGGCTCCGTCAAGCATCAAATCATACGGATTGTTTGTCGTCTGTGCAGCTCCGTTTTCCGTAACGGATGTCTGAATGGAAGACATCTTCGTACCAAGACCAATCTGTGAGGCGTTTGTACCGCCTGTTGTTGCAGTTGCCCCTGTCGCCGTGGAAGACGTCTGATACAATACGTCTCTGAACAGCACCGAGGATGATTTAAAGCCTATCGTGTTTACATTCGCTATATTATTACCTATTACATCCATCTTCGTCTGATGTGTTTTAAGACCTGCCACACCAGAGTAAAGTGATCTCATCATAATTCATGACCTCCATTTCGTCGTTTCATTCAATCCCTTCTGTCATTCCGGGATTCCAGCCTCCATACAGGTCCGGCTGTTACACAATAACCGCTCCGTCAATATTGGTAAATACGCTGTCCTCGTCCTGCTCCAGTGCCGTGACAACCGTATTATTTTTTACATTTACAATAAATGCCAAATCATCCATCATAACAAGCGATTCGTTAATGCTTTTATCTCTTGCACGGCTTATGCCGTAATTCAAGCGCTCCATCTGTTCCTTCGACAGAGTAATGTTCCTGCTTTCCAGCCGCTGGTTCGCATGCTTGGAAAATCTTACATCCGTTTCCTGCGCCGCTTTTTCATTCAGAATATCGCGAAAAGACAGCTGCGTATCCGCGTCATTCTGAGTACACAAAACCGTCCCCTTATCCCGGTTCAGATATAAACGGCTTGCCTGTTCAATAGAAAGGAGCCCTGCATCGAATCCATTCATTGCATCTCCCCCTCTCTTTACACGGCCGTATCTGTCCCGGCATCGCTCTGGTCGTCAGTGCTTTCTGCGGCATCAGCGGTTTCCGTGGTATCAGTCTCGTCCTTATTTGCCTGCTGCTGCAAATAAAGGAAATAATCATAATCAACAACCGAATCCAAATCCTCTGCCGGATAATATGTATCGTTGATGGACAGGAGAATCTCACCGTCCTTCACTGTAGCATATTCTACCAGTCCGCTCACCATAGAGCTGTTGCCCGCTGAATCCGTAGTATTCATAATAACATACTCACCGACGAGATTCAAAGCATTGCCCTTCTCAACCGCATCGCTGATATTCATCGTGGCCTCAAGCGCTGAATACTGTGCAAGCTGTGACATATACTCCGTGCTGTCCCCGGGATTGAGCGGATCCTGATACTGCATCTGTGTCACCAGAAGCTTTAAAAACGCCTCCTTGTCAAGGTCCGTCGATGACGAATCCGTCGTCTTACTTGAGGTATAGCTGTTTGATTGACCGACAATACCACTGATTGTTGTATCTACACTTGCCATCCCTTTGCGCCTCCTTTCTGTTATACGGAATAGCTCACGCTATTTCCCTGCGCTTTCATCATTGTTATCTGCAGCTGTTCGTCCTCAGTCAATATCTCTTCATCAAAATCGTCATTCGGATTTAATGCTGCATTTTTCCCCGAAGCCTTTCCCTCATGGTTCTCTTCAAAGTCACCCCCACCATTTTCGTTGAAGAACTCATAGGACGCTACCATTACCTCTATGGCATCCACCTTCAATTCATGATTGTCAAATGTTTCCTTCAACAAAGAAATACTGCTTTCAATCGCATGCTTTGCAGCCTCGGTCTCCGCTATTATCTGTGCCTGCATAACGCCGTCCTTATTTGCGACGCTTACCTGTACCTTACCCAGATTTTCCGGATTGAGCTGCAGGGTAAGTGATGTGCTGTCACTTGATATATTCACGCGAATATTGTCGATAACCTGACGTACAATATCCGCTTCCCGGGCAGCATCCAAAAAATTGGAAGGAACATCACCGATGTCCTCTGTCTGTACCACCTGTTCAATTGCCTGATTCAGATTTGCCAGAATCTGACTGTCCGACTGTTCCTGCTCTCCCGGCTGGCCGGATTGCTGCATATCGCTGCCGGCAGGTCCGGTTTTTACCACCTCATCTGCTATATCGGCATTTTCCTGCACCTGAATAACCACATCCGCCGATTTATCCTCAGACTCTTCCGCCTGATGAATCTGAACAGGAGACGCCACGGATATATTCTGTTTTTCTGCGTTCATAGTTTCCTGCACGCCCTGCAGATCCGTCACATCAGACTGCACATACAGAACCTCTTCTCCTGTAAGTCCGTATTTCTCGAGCAAGCTGTCAACCATATCCGTAAGCTCAGTGAGCTGATTAACCAAATCTTCACTAAGCAGCAGATCGACCTCAGTCACGCCCTGCACATTCATCATAAAGCTTTTCATCGCATCAGGCTCAATCAAATCCTGAATCTCAAATCCAAGCAATGAGAGAATATTTTCCATATCCTCCTCGGTTATACCAAGCTGCTCCTCCAGACTTTCTTTCAAATCCGTCAGCATCTCATCTGCATCGTTCCGTTCAGGTGCTTCATCGGACTTCGGTTCATCCTTCACATTCTGTACCGATGAATCCGTCTTTTCCTTTACATCTCCGGATGCAGGCTGCTCCTGCTCTGAAACGGAACCGGATTTGCAGCTGTCATATTCCGTCAGTGCGCTCGTTTTTTCCTCACCATCATTCCAAACCGGCGCGGACTGTTTTTCTGTTCCGACATCGCTATTCTGCACAGAGGACATATTTATCAGGCTTGCAAATGTTTCTGACGCTTTGGTATCATCCTTTGCAGACCTTGATGTTTTCGGTGTCTGCACATCCATTCTGCCAATTCCTCCTGCTGAAATTGCCATCATATTTTTTTCCTCCTTTCCATATGACATACCGATACTGAGAATTTTACGGCAGAAGCTTCTTGGTTACACTCGCAGCAAACGCAGGCTCCATCTCTGCAAGAATCTTCCCCTGTGCCTCGGTACTCATATTATTCATGATCAACGCAACCGTATCCATGTCTGTACTCATGCTTTCAAGAATTTCAGCTGCGTCCTTGGCATCCATGCTCTCATACGCCGCCGCCAGGTCAAGGATTTCCTGATCAGCCTGATTTGCTGAAATGATTTCCCTGTAAATCTCCTCGGCATGCTCTGCATCGAGTTCATTGTACCATTCTATATATGTATCGGCATCCGGAGCCGATTCTCCATAGACTATCTCATCATAAAATTCATTTTTTTTCTGTTCAAATGCTTCCTGCTCCTCCAGACTGGCAGAAAGTCTTATTATCTCTGCATCCTGTTCCGCGATCCTGTCATTCAGGGAAGCGATTTCCGCATCCTTGCTGGCATTTGCAGCATCGAGCACCTCTATCTGCGCCAGAGCGTCGGCCAGATTATCATAGGGATAGTCACTTTCCTTGGCAACCTCCTCATCCGAGGCATCCGGCAAAATTGCACGAATAACAGGCACATCCTTAAATACCGGACGCAGCACCTCACTTCCGAAGCCACCCACATCACATTTAATCAGCAGTGCCATAACAGACAGCCATGTTATAACAATCAGAACAACAATCAATATCCCTAAGCCCTTTGATGCGCCGCCATCGTTTTGCTTTATTTCCTTTGCCATAGCCTATTCCTCCATATCTCGTCCCGCGTGATTAAACTGATATCCTGCTACCTCATCCGTCACTTTACCCTCCTGCGCGTTTAACTCCAATTTAAACACATCAAACTGCTTTTCCTTCAGCTTCTCATGCATCTTTCTCTCCTGCATAATCTGATTCAGCTTTTGTCTCGCCTGTTCCAGTTCCTTGCTGCGTCCTCTTACCGCCTCCTCCTGTCCGGCAATCATATCATCCATGACATCCAGAGCATTTCCTCCGCTCTCTATCTCGAGGAAATCAAGCGCTCCCTGTATAGCCTGCCTGTACTGTTCATAATATATCCTCCTCCTGTTACGCAGTGCATCAAGCTTCCTTTCCTCATCATCGAGACGGTGTCTGGCCTCTGCATACTCCTGTTTAGCAGTCTCCTCCAATTTCATCTTGATATCCAGTATATTCTGCATTCTATAAATGAACTTAGCCATCTAACCACCTCAATTCATACTGAAGCATCACTCAAATATATCGTTCAGCATTTGTATTTCATCCTCAAATAAATATTTTGTATCAACGTCCTGCATCAAAAATTCATTCACCTTGTCTATTTTTGTTATTGCATAATCGATATCCTTGTTTGAACCGGGACGATATGCCCCTATATTAATCAGGTCCTCCGCATCATTATAGGTTGCCAGCACATTTTTTAACATGCCGGCCTTGCTCTTATGATTTTTATCCGCCACAGCGCTCATGCACCTCGATATACTTGCCAGCACATCAATCGCCGGGTAGTGATTTTTCTGTGCAAGTCGCCTTGACAGAACCACATGTCCGTCCAATATGCCTCGTGCTGTATCCGTGATTGGTTCATTAAAATCATCACCATCCACAAGTACAGTATACAGTCCCGTAATAGAGCCATCGTATGTATTGCCCGCGCGCTCAAGCAGCTTAGGCATCTCAGAATAAACAGACGGCGGATACCCTCTGGTTACCGGCGGTTCTCCCGATGCCAGACCAATTTCTCTCTGTGCCATTGAAAAACGAGTCATGGAATCCATCATAAGCAGCACGTCCTTCCCCTGATCACGGAAATACTCTGCTATCGCGGTCGCTGTCTTGGCAGCTTTATTGCGGAGCAATGCCGGTTTATCAGATGTTGCAACGACAACAACCGAACGCTTCATTCCTTCCTCTCCCAAATCGCGTTCAATAAACTCCCTAACCTCCCTGCCACGCTCCCCTATCAATGCAATCACATTTATGTCCGCGCGGGTATTTCTGGCAAACATACCGAGCAGTGTACTTTTTCCGACGCCTGAGCCTGCAAAAATACCGATTCTCTGTCCCTTTCCGAGCGTCAGGAGCCCATCTACAGCCTTAACCCCAAGGGGTAACACCTCGTCAATCAATTTCCTTTTCAACGGATCAGGCGGTACCGCATCTATCGGATATGCATCCGTCGTCTCAAACAAAGCTCCGTCCATCGGTCTTCCGATTCCGTCAAGCACCTTTCCAAGCAGCTGTTCTCCCACGGGAACCTTCAAAACCTCTCCTGTATTTTTTACCACTGCTCCAAGTCCGATTCCATCTACCGAGTCAAACGGCATCAGCAGGACCTTGTTATCCTTGAAACCCACCACCTCTGCCATTGCCTGAACAGAACCGTCCTTTGAAACAATTCTGCACAAATCATTCAGATTGCACGGTGGTCCCACCGACTCAATCGTCAGGCCGACCACCTTACTCACCTTCCCATAGTGTTCCGTATAATCTCTGTCAATCAACGCTCTGTATGCTGTTATATCAAATCCTGCACCCATATCAATCACCATAATATCAAGCATGGCTGTCGCATCCGGAAGTATATATCCGGCTCGGCAGCCATCTACGAATCTGACAGCAGCCTTATTGCCGTAATCAGATTCTTAACCTGAACATCCATCGATAAATCTATTATTCCGTTATCAGTATCAATCTGACAGGCGCTTCTATCCATTTTACTGTCACCGTATATTTCTATCTCAATACCCGGATTTGCCGCACCGACCAGTCTGTCATGATTGTCCGCAATATAAGGATAAGTCTCCTCCGCAACATGAATCACAAACCTTTTGCTGGTCTCAGCATTACTTAACGCCTGATTAATCATATAAAGCATGACCGGTTTGTATTCAGAAACCAGGATTCCCGTCAGCTTTGTTATCAAATCACAGGTCACATCAACCATGTCATGTTCAGCCTTTTCTATTTGTTTTTGCAGTTCCTCCTGATTTTTCTGAAGCAATATATCCTGTTCCTTATGAATATCGGACAGATATTTATCGGCACGCTTCATTGCCTCCATATTGCCCTCTTTCAGTCCCTGCTCATAGCCTTCCTGTCTTGCCTGTTCAGCAATCTGCTCTGCCTCCTTCTCCGCATCGGATATAATATTCGCTGCACGGACCATCGCATCATCCCGCAATACCTTTGCCTTATCCATCGCGTCACTCAAAAGGATGCTGTTAGCGCCCTCCGTCCGTTCCTCTTCCTCTTTCTCAACAGAACGGATAATCCTTCCGGCAGGCTCCGGCGTCTTGTTTTTTTTGTGATTGCCGGCATCAAAGAAAAATGTGTCTCCCTGTTTCACTGACATATTCTGAACGCCCGATTTATATAAATTAGACAACTATCTCGTCACCTCCGCCACGGGAAATAACGATTTCGCCTGCATCCTCCAGCTTTCTGATAATATTTACAATCTTCTGCTGCGCGTCCTCCACATCCTTTAAACGCACAGGTCCCATAAATTCCATATCCTCTTTTATCATCGTTGCAAGACGCGAAGAAAGGTTGTCAAATATAATCTTCTGAACATCATCATTTGCATTCTTCAAGGCAATAGCAAGCTCATTGTTATCCACCTCTCGGAGCACGGTCTGAATCGAGCGGTTATCAAGCAGCAGAATATCCTCGAATACAAACATCTTCCTTCTTATCTCGTCTGCCAGCTCCGGATCCTCGACCTCCAGATTTTCCATGATATGCTTCTCGGTACTTCTGTCAACCGTATTCAAAATACTTACAATCGAATCCACACCGCCGACAATTGTGTAATCCTGATTTACCAGAGATGCCAGCTTCTTCTCCAACACCTTCTCAACCTCTTTTATCATATCCGGACTTGTCCTGTCCATCGTTGCAATTCTTCTTGCAACGTCAGCCTGTTTCTCCGGTGCCAGAGCGCCCACTACCGCAGCTGCCTGCGCTGACGGCAGATATGCCAGAATAAGGGCTATCGTCTGCGGATGCTCGTCCTGAATAAAATTGAGCAGCTGACCCGGATCAGCCTTACGCACAAACTCAAACGGACGTACCTGAAGAGACGCTGTCAGCTTGCCGATTACATCTCTTGCACGGTCCTCACCCAGTGCCTTATCAAGCAGTTCTTTTGCATAGGCGATACCGCCCTCGGCAATGTACTGCTGAGCCAGACAGACCTCATAAAACTCATCCAATACCTCGTCTTTCAAATCCGACGGAACACTTTTCGTATTGGCAATTTCCAGCGTCAGCTGTTCAATCTCGTCATCCTTCAGATGCTTGAACACCTGTGCCGATCGCTCCGGCCCGAGTGCAATCAAAAGAATCGCAGCCTTCTGCACACCCGATATATCTGAAATGCTGTTTATTCCTGACATAATCGTCACTCCCAATCATCATTCAGCCAATTTCTGAGCAGAGATGCAACCGCCTCCGGATTCTCATCCACAAACTTCTCAATCTGCAGCTTAGATGCTGACTTATCGCTAAACTCTATATCATCAAGTGTCTGATTTTCTTTCGTTGTTGCAAGCAGGGCCTCAACAGAAAGCTCCGGTTCAACCTCCACAACCTCCTCCGGCTTCATGCCCTTGAATACCACAAACAAAAGCAATGCACCGATAATCGCGGCGAGCACAATTGAGATAATACTCTGTACCGGGACAGCTGTCTCCTCCTTCGGATAAAAAATCGGAACCATACGCTCTACAACATACACATTTGCCTCACGCATCCCGGTTGCCGTGGCAAGCATGGTAACGATTTCTTCCGGATTCACATTCTCTGTCACCTCGGAATTTGACGCCTGAAATTCAGCAAATGTCTGATCCTTCAGAAGTCCCTGTTCCTCCATATCTTCCTCATTATATATCTGATATTTTGTCAGATACATCGCCATACTGGAATTGGTCATGTCAACCTCGCCGACCTGTTCAACCTTCGTCGTCTCCGTATAGCTTGTTTCATATGTCTCCTTGAGGAGGCTCAACGTTGACTCTCCGTATGAATCATCCAGCAAATCATAATCCGTAATCTCCTCACCGTTCGCGTCCGTTCCTACAACGCCGCCCGTGCCGTCCGTGTTCTCGGCCAGATAATAGTAATGTGACGCCACCGGTCCGGTGTCATCATCATCGTTTGAATAATACTCTATGTTGTATATCTCCCCCGGAGATACGTTGACAGCCAGATTGGACGCTACGGATACCTCATCATACACACCCGAATTGACCATCAGATTCCACAGTTTACTGTTATAATACTCCTCAACCTGCTGCTCAATCTGCAACACATCATAGGAAGTACTGCTGGTGCTTGCCCCGGAAAAAAGCAAGGTACCCTGATTATCAATGATTGTAATACCATCCGTGTTCGCATTGCCGACACAGCCTTTTGCATACTCTGCAATCGTCTTTGCGCTGTCACGGCTGAAATTACTGTTTGTTGTCAGCATGATGCTGACAGATGCACTCTCGTCATTAGAATAAATTGTATTCGTGTTATCCGGCAGATTAATTGTAACCGATGCCTTCGTGACGCCCTCTATCGTACGGATATCCTGTTCCATATCCGACTGCAGATTAATCTTTGCCTTCAGCTTCTTCTCAGAATCGGTTGTATTAAAGCTGTTATCAAACAGCCAGTCATAATCCGTATTATTGACGCTGCTGCTGATGCCATTTTCCCCGAGCAGCAATCTTGCCTGAGACAGCTGGTTCTCGTCCACATCAATGGAAAGCGCATCGTCAGATACCCTGTATGTAATCCCGTTTTCGTCCAGGAGATCTGTCACCTGTGCCGCAGCAGCCGTATCATCATACGTCCCGAGACGTGTATATGTAGTTCTATTCAACAAAAGAAACAGTGCAACCAGCGTAATCACAACCGCCGCCACCACTGAAAAAAACAAGGTCTTTTGTTTTGCCGTATATCGATTCCAGAATTCAACTATCTTGGATGGAAGTTGCTTAAACCAATCCCTCATATATGCCTCCGCAGGTAATCAGATGCTACAACTGCATATTCATAAGCTCTTTATATGCAGAAACAACCGCATTCGTCACCTTAACCGTATATTGCAACGATATATTCGCTTTCTGCTGTGCCACCGCTAAATCATGAATACTGTCCGTGTACCCAAGGGCAAAGCTCATCTCGGCCGATTCCGCGGATTTCTGCAGGGAATCAGCCTCCTTATACATGTCAACCGCTGCATTTAAAATGGAATCAAAGGAAGCTGTTCCCTCTGTTTCGGATGTCCTGTCAGCTCTCTCTGCCGAGGCGATACTGCTCATGCCGTCAATGCTGTTTAATGTTGTAAACTCATCACTGTATAAAGAAACCGGTGTAACTGACATTTAAAATCACTCCTAACTCGTAAATAGCTCTAATCCCTTCATTGCCATGCTTTTTGCGGCATTGAAGGATGTCACGTTCGCCTCGTATGCGCGGCTTGAATCAATTAAATTTGTCATCTCCGTAACCGTATCCACGTTCGGGTATTCCACATATCCATCCTCGTTGGCATCAGGGTTATCCGGTTCATAGACAAGTCTGAGATCCGATTGATCCTCCACAATCTGTGTAACCTTCACACCATTAGGCTGATAATGGCTCAGATATCCGTTTAATATATGATCGAAGGATGTAGTATCCTTTTCTGAAAATACAACCATCTTGCGCCTGTATGCCTCGCCATCCTCGGTACGCGTCGTGCTGGCATTTGCAATATTTTCTGAAATTACATCCATCCGGAGCTGCTGCGCCGTCATACCGGTGGCAGCCACATTCATCGCTGAAAAAACACCCATCCTGTTACCTCCTGACTAAATTCAAATTCATTTTCTCACAACAAAACTATATCGCAAAGCATTACGATGAACTGCTCAATACAGACTTATATCTTGAAAATTCCTGATTCATCAAGTCAATCAGCGCCTGATATTTAACCTGGTTCTCTGCCAGATAAGCCTCCTCCGTTGCAATATCCACATTATTTCCATCCAAGCGGTAGGATAAGGACGAATTGTCTGTATATACCTGAGGATCAAGTGTCGTCAGGTCCTCATTTGCCGACTTCACCGCCTGATACAGGCTCTTCTCCCCGCCGAGCTCAGCCTGAAGTATCGATTCAAAATTAATATCCTTTCTCTTGTAATTCGGCGTATCAACATTTGATATATTATTACTGATTAATTCATTCCTCAAATTAGATGCATCCGCAGCCTTGTCCAGAATATTAATATAGTTGTAAATGTCCGTGTTAATCATTCGTTTTCCTCCGTTTCATTTTACACTTTAAAAGGACTCATGAGCATTCTCACAAATCCTTTTGCACAACACCACTTATATACTCTGAACATCCTTTTTCAGAATTACTTATCTTAAATTATCGCCGGTGTCCCAATGAGCAAGAGCCTCCTTGATGTATTCATTTTCAATCCGAATGGCGGTGCCCTTCACACCCAGAGACCTCGATTGAATTACGCCTGCGCTATTCAGCTTCTTGATGGCATTAACAATCACAGAACGGGTTATCCCGTATTCCTCAGCAACCCGGCTTGTCACCAGTACCCCCTTTGTCTTTTCATACGCGTCAAGCACACACCTTGCGGCGTGTATCTCAGACTCGGAAAGAGAATGCAGTGCCGTGTAAACCAGCCTTTTCCTGTTCGTGTTATATAAACCGGCATCATATAGATCATGCAACAGTTCCATGGCCACAATCGTGGTGACATATTCTCCCAGAATGATATCGTCAATTTCATACGGATTCTTAATCCTGTATACAAAAACTGTTCCCAAGCGTTCCCCTGCCATGTCAACAGGAAGAATAATGGCCTCATACAAATCGTCCTCGTCACATTCCAAGCCTATCATGCTCAGATTTACATTTTCCTTTGTGGACAGCACTGACATAAAGCGCTCATTTAATGCAGCTTCTATCACCGAATCCATGTCGAGCTCTCCGAAAGGTCCAATCACGGGAATATTCTGGTCTGTGTACATGCCGATTACCTTCCCCTGTCTGTCTGTAACCAATACATTTGAATGCATCAGTGTCCCAAACAGACCGCACAACTCATCAGTTGCAATCCTGTAACCGGCGTTGTTATGCAGCAGCCTATTCACTTTTCTGATCCTGTCTAGCAGCCGGACACTCATACGGAACACCTGTAATATCCAAAATATCGTACGGACAGTCCTGTCACTCTCCATACGATATTTATAGTACCATATTTTGTGCGTTTCAGCAACAAAAATATGAAATGCCACAAAATATTTTAAAATTATTTATTTTTTTCGCAGGAATATCCGCATCCCTCAGCGGCACATAAAAGCTTTTTCCCCTTTTCAACCATATAGCTGCCGCATTTCGGGCAATGCTCTGCGGCCGGCTTCGCCCATGACATAAAATCGCAGTCGGGATTATCAATACATCCATAGTATTTTCTGCCTTTTCGGGTTTTCCGCAGCACAACGTCCTTCCCGCACTTCGGGCAGGGGACATCAAGCTTTTCATAGTGCGGCTTTGTATTTCTGCATTCCGGGAAGCCCGGACAGGCGAGGAACTTTCCGTGCGGGCCATATTTAACCACCATCATTCTTCCGCATTGGTCACATTGCACGTCAGAAACCTCATCCTCTATCGTAACCGTGTCAAGCTCCTTCTTTGCCTCCTCCACGGAGGTCTCCAAATCCGGATAGAAATTGCGAATAACAACCTTCCAGTTGATTTCTCCTGCCTCAATTTTGTCCAGAAGAGATTCTACATTTGCCGTAAAGCTCGTGTCCACAATCTCAGGAAAGGCCTGTGTCATCATCTGATTTACCGCTTCCCCAAGCTCGGATACATACAGATTTTTATTCTCCTTGACAATATATCTTCTATTTAAAATATTGCTGATTGTCGGCGCGTAGGTAGAAGGTCTTCCGATTCCAAGCTCCTCCATAGTCTTGACAAGCAGCGCCTCCGTATAATGTGCAGGCGGCTGTGTAAAATGCTGTATCGGAACAAGCTCCGACAGTGTCAGCTTATCCCCTTCGTGAATGCTGCCGAGCCTGTTGTTCTCCGTTTTCTCCTCATCACCGATGTAAACCGCCTGAAATCCCTCAAACGATACACGCGAAGAAGATGCGCGGAAGGCAACGCCCCCACATTCAGCCGACACCGTTTTAATCTCATAGATGGCAGGCTTCATTCTGCTCGCGAGAAAGCGGTTGTATATAAGCTGATACAGCCTGAACTGTTCTCTGGTCAGCTGTTCCTTCAGCATGGCAGGCGTCAAAGTGATATCCGTCGGTCTGATTGCCTCGTGCGCATCCTGTATCTTCTTACCGGTTGAGGACTGCATTACCTCTCCCACATATTCCCTGCCATACTGTGCTTCGATATAAGCCTTTGCGCTCATATCCGCCTCATCGGAAATGCGGATGGAATCTGTTCTCAAATATGTGATAAGACCGATACTTCCGCGGCCCTTGATATCAATGCCCTCATACAGCTGCTGCGCAATCCGCATCGTCTTTCCTGTCGCAAAATTAAGCTTTTTCCCGGCTTCCTGCTGCATCGTACTGGTGGTAAACGGAACCGGCTGCTTCTTCACCTTCTCTGTCATTTTGATGCCGGTTACCACAAAATCTCCGCCCTCACCCACGGCCTTCTGCAGGCGATCCAGGTCGTCCTTTGCCACCTTTTCCTTCACATAGTGAAATCTGACCGGCTTCAGACCGCTATTCTGCGATAAAAGTGCCTCCAGACTCCAGTATTCCTTCGGAATAAATGCACTGATTTCCTCTTCTCTGTCACAAATAAGCTTTAAGGCAGCCGACTGCACACGTCCTGCACTCAAGCCTCTTTTTATCTTCTCCCACAGCAGCGGGCTGATAGAATATCCGACCATTCGGTCCAGCACACGCCTTGCCTGCTGTGCATCCACCAGATTCATATTAATCTCTCTTGCATTTTTTATGGATGCTTTTACGGCATTTTTCGTGATTTCGTTAAAAGTTATTCTCTTATAATTCTTATTCTCCAGCTTTAATGCAACCATTAAGTGATAAGAAATTGCTTCTCCCTCGCGGTCAGGATCAGTTGCAAGATATACCTTGTCCGCTTTTTTCACAGCCTTTCTCAGCTCTGAAAGCAGCTCCCCTTTTCCCCTTATCGTAATGTATTTCGGCTCATAGTCATGCTCAAAATCAATACCCATCTGACTCTTAGGCAAATCCCGAATATGTCCGTTTGAAGCAATGACCTCATAGCCTGTTCCCAAAAATTTTTTTATCGTCCTGGCCTTTGCCGGAGACTCAACGATTACCAGATTCTTTGCCATACCTCTCTGCTCCTTCAAAAAGCATACTTCTGATTTTTATTCCCAATCAAACAGCAAGGATATAATATCCCCTGACCGGCTGTTTAATCATCCCTCTTTCCTCCAAACCGTATAGAATACTGATTACATTTGTTATACCAATCCCTGACTGCTGTATAATGTCATCAATATACATCGGCTCTAAACTCAAACAACTATACACCATTTTTTCCGCAGGCGCAAGTGAATTTTTGACGACATCTGCCGCAAAATCCTTATAATCATCTTCTTTCGTTGAAATAATTTCGGAATGTAACTGCATATTCCTCTCCTCCCCTATATTCAAATCCCTTAAAATATCTTCGGGTTCTGTCACGCATACCGCTCCCTGCTTAATTAAATTATTTGTTCCAACACTGTTTTGATCATACGCTCTTCCCGGAAGTGCGTAAACCTGCCGTCCCTGCTCCAATGCACTGTCTGCGGTAATGAGAGAACCGCTTCTTCTCTTTGCCTCCACTACCAGTACACCGTCGGACAGCCCGCTGATGATACGGTTTCTCATCGGAAAAAAGCCGGGATGTGGTGATACGCCGAGTCCATGCTCGGATATTATTGCGCCCGAGCATTCAATCTGATGATACAATTCCGCATTTTCCGGCGGATATGTGACATCAATTCCACACCCCAGCACCGCCATAGTGTAACCTCCGGCCTTCAGCGCTCCGCGATGAGCGGCGCTGTCGATTCCGTGCGCCAAACCACTGACGATTGTACAGTCTTTTGCGGCCAGCTTTCTTGCAAACATTCCTGCCATCTCTCTGCCGTATATATCAGGTCTCCGCGAACCGACAATTCCTATACTGCTATTATGTATATGACCTTCCTGCCGTATTATTCCTCTTACATACAGAATATCCGGCGGATCATAAATATGATATAAACGCACGGGATAAGCGGGATGTCCGGGATATATGACCTTGATTCCGCGGCTCTCCAGCTCACACAGCTGCGCTTCCGGCTTTTGCATATCTCTTGATTTTAATATACTGTTTACCGTATCAGCATCCTGTATCACCTCATACAGCTCTTTTTCCGATATTTGGAATATAGCTTCCGGTTCACCGAATTTCTCCCGCAGCCTTTTCCTTGTTTTCGCCCCCACACCTGCAATATTACAAAACCATAAATTAAATAATGTTCGTTCTCTGTCAGTACACATAAGTATTCACCCCGCTGTTTCTGTAAAATACAGCCTCCTTTATATGAGAGCAGCAAATTTCCGTACTTCCCTCCATGTCGGCAATTGTCCGTGCGAGCTTGAGGACGCGTTTTGCGCCTCTGGCACTCAGACTGCTCTGTTCAAAGACGCGCTCCATCAAAGCCTGCTCCTCATAACCCAGATGTATATATTTGTTCAATAATCTCCCCTCTAACTGAGAGTTAAAATGTATTTTTTCATCCGCATATCTGCGCTGCTGTATCTGTCTGGCTCTCTCCACCCGCTCACGAATCCTTTCAGAATCCTCCGCATGATATTCGCAGAACAAATCATCGTACTGTACGGGTTTCACCTCCATATTTATATCGATTCGGTCCAGCAGCGGAGCGCTGATTTTGCTCTGATACCGCTTAATCTGAGATGGTGTACAGGTACAGCGTCTCAAATCAGGATAATGCCCGCAGGGGCAGGGATTCATTGCTGCCACCAGCATAAAATCGGACGGATATACATAAGAGGCATGCACTCTGGATATTGTCACCTGCCTGTCCTCTATCGGCTGTCGCAAAACCTCCAATACACTTCTGCTGAATTCCGGGAGCTCATCCAGAAAAAGCACGCCATTGTGCGCCAGACTTACCTCACCCGGCTTCGGAACAAGTCCTCCGCCAACCAAAGCATGCTCCGATATCGTATGATGCGGCGCACGAAAAGGTCTCTTTGCAATAAGGGACTGTGTACCCGTCAGCAATCCGCTCACACTGTATATTTTTGTTATTTCGAGACACTCGTCAAAGGAGAGCGCCGGCATAATTCCGGGGAGACATTTGGCGAGCATGGACTTCCCCGCCCCCGCAGCTCCGGTCATCAGAACATTATGAAATCCGGATGCCGCAATCTCCATTCCCCGTTTTAAAATTTCCTGACCGCGGATATCTGCAAAATTCATCTGAGCGGTCTGTTCGGTCTGTATCCATGAATCATCCGTGAACGTCTCTGCGTCAATCTGCAAAGTTCCCTGAATGAACGCAACAGCCTCCTGTAATGTGGAAACACCATATACCTTCATTCCTCTCACAAGCGATGCTTCCCTGACATTTTTCCTCGGTACAATACACCCCGACATACCGCACGCCTGACAATGACTCACCATCGGCAATATTCCCGGCACCGGCTTAACCGTACCATTCAGACTGAGCTCACCTATAACCGCAAACGCTTCCATGTCAAGCTCCGGCGTAATACCCGTTGCAAGCAGCACTGCAATTGCCACGGGAAGGTCAAAACCGGAGCCATCCTTTTTCAGATCAGCCGGGGAAAGATTGATTGTGATTCGTTTTGGAGGAACGTGATATCCTGAATTTCTGAGCGCGGCTCTGACGCGCTCGCCGGCCTCCTTCACGGAAGAAGAAAGATAACCGACCATGGTAAACATGGGAAGTCCGTCATTTACATCAGCTTCCACATTAATTTGCACGCCATTCACACCGAGAACGGCGCAGCTCGTTACTTTACTGAACATATGCTTACTCCTTATCCCTCTCCGGATGCAGAATGAGCACAATAAATAAGTGAACAAAGCGGTTATATTCATGCAGATAACCGTTTCGTTCACCTATTATTTTATAGTATTATAAAAGCATGTCAAGCCACAATTGTGATGCACTGTCAAAAAGAATCATCCGCTTATCAACAGCATGTGTGCATAAATTCGTTTATCTTTTATTTACGCTTCTTCTGCACACTGTATCCAAACTTGCCGATATTCTCTCCCAGAGTATAATACTGACCATGGGAATATGCTGTCAAATCGGCTTTGCGCAAATCAAATTTGCCGTTTTCATCCATGTACTTCTCGTCTGCCTGCACACCTGTTACCTTAGCCAGAAACATATCATGAGAACCAAGCTCAAGCACCTGCGTCACCTTACACTCTATGTTGACCGGACTCTCCGCTATAACCGGCACCAAAACCGTTCTTCCCTCTCCTCTGGTGAGCTTCATCGCTGCGAATTTGTCTATATCTCTGCCGGACCTTACACCGCAGTAATCCATGGCATAGGTCAGTTCCCTTGTCACCAGATTTATGACAAATTCGCCATGCTCCATCAATAAGTCATGAGAATATCTGGATTTTCTGACAGATATAGATACCATGGGCGGATCGGAATTAATCGTTCCCGTCCATGCAATCGTGATAATATTATCGTTCTTTTTTCCGTCTCCTACCGTCACCATAACGGCAGGCACCGGATACAACATGTTGCCCGGCTTCCATAATTTTTTTCCCATCAGGCTAGTCCTCCAGCATATTTCTGATTTCCTGCATCTTATAATCTACCGAGGTTATCGTATCTGCACATTTTTTTAATTCCTGCACGATAATCTCCGGATGCTTCAAATTGTCCTTTTTATACTTCAGCTTGTGGTCCAGACTTGCCCAGAAGTCCATGGCAATCGTCCGAAACTGTACCTCTACCTTCATATACTTTTTCTCATTGGATAAAAATATCGGAACCTCAACAATCAGATGCAGGCTCCTGTAACCGTTTTTCTTCGGATTCCGTATGTAGTCCTTGACGCACACAACATTGATATCATCCTGCTGGGACAGCAAATCGGCCAAATTATAGATATCCTCAGGAAATGAACAGATTACTCTGATACCTGCTATATCAGTCAGATTATTCTCTATATTTTCTATGGTGATATCAAGATTCTTTTTCCGCATCTTCCGCACAATACTAATCGGCTGCTTCAGTCTGCATTTGATTGACTCAAAGGGATTTCTGTTGTGCCGCAAGGCAAACTCCGTATTTAACACCTTTAGCTTCGTCTCTATCTCCATTAACGCGCACTCATAATTCATCATCAAATCTATGAATGGCTGCATATTCTTCAACACCAATTCCGGATTTTCGGAATTCATCAATACCTCAACACTCATATCGGCTGCCGTACTCATTGTAACCACCTCTTACTATGTAACTTCATTCATTTTCTTTAGCGCCGTCATAAACAGCTCCTTAATTTTTCTATCATATTGATTTCCAAACCGCTTCATGACCGATTCGCAGATAAAGCCTCCCGCCATAGTTGCATGTCCTCCTCCGGAGCCCACACCCTCCAGTGCCTCATGAATCAATTTACCCGCATCTACGTTTGTTTTCTCACTTCGCACTGAAAATTTAATGCCTGCCGCATTGACCGAATATACCACAGATATATCGACAACATCAAGTGACATCACAAAATCCGATATAATTGCCACAAGTGAATTCGGACATTCAAACGGTATATATGTAAATCCCACTGAATCAAACACTTCTATATTCTCAATCGCCGCACCATATGCCATCAGATCCTGAAATTCAATCGTGGAATTATACATGGAGGACAGCTTCCGCCAGTCAGCATGGCGAAACAGATATGACATCATGTCCATATCAAACTGCGTCACGCCCCGAATCAAATCATCCGTATCCATCTTGATACCATATGCAAGCGCCGTTGCGACATTCTCTTCAATCGGTGTATCCGTAGCCGCATAATAGCCGGCTACAATACTCGCACATGCACCGGTGATTCGGATATCCTGATACCGATAATCCCGTGTTTTCTCAAAAATCGGATGATGATCCACACACGCTGCCTCATCACCCGGCAGGTCTGTCGTATTTGCATTCGGCTTCTGGCAGTCCACGTGCACAATATAATCTTCCGGCTGCATATCATCGATTTCATCATAAGAATAAATCTCAATTCCAAAAGTATCCATCATCTTTCTGGTATTAAACCGGTCTATACTGCCCACATAACATATCATAGACGAAATACCATAATATTCCAGATATCGCTGCAATCCAAAAGCACTCGATATGGCATCCGGATCAGGGAAATTGTGTGTCTGCAAAAACACGCGATGTCCCCGCAGCAATTCTATCAACTCATTCGGTTTTTTCTCTTCCATTCTTCCTCTTCCCGCCTGTTGCCTCAGCGCTGGCATCTGCATAACAAAAAATATGCACCGACCAGCAACAGTACTACGCACAAAAACTCTCCAAATCCGCTTACAAAATATGACAACAGCATACCTACAGCCATAAACAGCATGGCATATCCAATCAAAGCCCTCACAACGTATCACCCGTTTTCAATAAAAGCCGTCTTAGAACATTATATGCCGGTCATCTGTGACAAAGACTCTAAATCTCCTCTTCCTTCGCAATATCACTGATTGCCTGATTTATCTCCTCTTCCTGATTTTTATCTTTCTCTCCTTTACCGACAATATTACCGATTTTATCTACAATATCCGGCACCATATCAATAATTTTACTGATTGTATCCTCACTCTTTACACTGACCATACGGGCATGTCCGTTCTGTATCACAAGTACAGCCGACGGGGACATCTTTCCCCCCATACCGCCTCCGGCAGAGTTACTGTTACCTGACTTTGTAAACGCTCCCGCTGCCACTCCGAAATTTACATCCACAAGCGGCAGAATAATCGTATCCCCCAGCATTGTAGGTTCCCCGACCACTGTCTTTGTCGTAAGCATCGCATCCATACCCTTGAACAGAGAAGCAAGGGTTTCATTAAATTCATTTGCCATTTTATAACCTCCTTTTAATTCCGCCGGAAACCGGCGGCCGCCTTTGTTATTATGAATCAGCCGGCTTTCTTGCAGCCATCACGGTTCTCCATATATTAATTTTAAGAACAATCCTCAAAAGATAACCCGGCTGAATATGCCCCCGCATATTGATGTGTCCCTCTATCACCTTGTTATAAAAATCCGGTTCCAGACTAAGCCCCTTCTGATATACAAAAGGCAGCAGGCTTAAATATCCCGTCACCTGTCCTGTCCTGCACGGATCATCAAAGCCATAGTGTATCCGTCCCTTTATCTTTCTCGGTCTGATATGCCGCAATACACTGCCTATATACTTCTTCAGATACGCTCTGGTTTTAACCGTACAATTCAGATTCCAGAACCTTTTTATACGCTCCAGCCTCTTTTGAATCTGCAGTTTCTTTTTATTCAGCTCATTCAGCTTCTTTTCAAAGGATTCCGTAAGCTGCGCCGGTGTAAGCTGCGCCGCAAAACCGCGTATTCTTCTGAACCATGCAGACACTTTTACGAAAAATGCCTTGATTTTTCCAAACGTTTTTTTTTCTTCCGGCACAACCGCCTCCTGAAAACAGTCCTCATCTTCATTATTCCACAAATCATATTCTTCATTCGCAGGACTGTCCTCAAGCGCATCATATTGAGGCTGCCCCTTTGTGTGCAACGCCACAGTATCCGATATTATATCTTCAGATGTTCTGTCGTCTGATGGCTCCGCCTCAAACTCTTCTTCATCCTCATCATCCGGTATCACGTTTTCTATGGTTTCAACTGCCTCATCAACCCTCTCCGTGCCCTTTTTCCCAAGCCGGAAAAATGCAATGCGCATGTCCTGCTCCATCTTTTTTGCTTTCTGGTCGAAGCTGAGCCGCAGCGAAAAAATCAAAAAACGTATCTTTGCATTTATTTTTGCCGTTCCATCGTAGGCAGCATCCACCTTGTATGTAATGGGCACAAAAAGCACAAGCAGAACACAAAGCAAAAGCAGGCCAAGCAAACCAAGCAGCAACCATAATATTATTTTTAATACAAATACCAAAACATGGAGCATCTCATTTCACACCCATTTCTCTATGCATCACAAGCAAAAAAATCCATATCGAGACTGTTTCCGTCTCCTGCATCATACATATCCTGTACCATCTGCAATACCAGCTCCTCTGCATCCTCCTTACTCAATGCAACACCAAGCACATGTATTTGGTCAACAACAGGCCTGTAAAACGGCTGCAGCAGCTGATTATACACATATATCTCCAGCAATCCGTCCCGCCCCAAAGGCAGCACAATCACATACAGATTATGAACGCGTTTGCCCTTTGAAATCCGCTTTAATATCTTGTCAAGCTTCCTATCCCTTATCCCGTATGTATACAATGCATCTGATATATTCACATAACCACCTCAAACCTTCCTGCAGCTTATTCCTCCATCAATTCAGATATCAGCTTGCTGCAGGCTGTCAATTCACTGTCATCCTTACAATTATTTAATACATAATCAAAATAATCCTTTATCTCCTGCTGACTGTTCATAAATATCGGCATACCGGCAAGTATTTTGCACATCATGCTCCGCACAACCTTTCTATCCTTGCCTGCAAAGGAATCTGCCAGTTCGGCCGTCAGTACATCGCGCAGCTTCATAATATATGCATGATCGGCAGGCTCAGACGAAGCGCCCTCCTCCTTATCCAAATCAACAAACAAGCTCGTAGACAGAAGCTTTGATACAGTCTTAAGCCTGTCAAACATTTCCTTTAAACCCAGCGTGTCTATCAAATCCGCATTTGCCTGTCTGATATCGTCAAAAGCGGCTTCCAATATAATAACATTCTCATAGACATCCTCCTGTACGCCCTCCACATTCATAAATTCAGGAGCCAGGCCCGCAAGCATATCGTCCATATTATTATTTTTACACTCCACACACGCATCCAAAATGCGAAGTGCAGCCTTATATCCTGCTTTCTCCCCGTTTTCATTTCCCGCTTTTTCCTCCGTGAGCAGCAGCGTATACACATCATTAATGATCTCCTCAAGCAGCATGAGTGCCGAGACCTCGTGATTTATAATATCTGCCGCCCGATTCAGCCGTGCTGACAACGAATCAAACTGCTCTTCGTTCATACTATTATAATCAGCCTCGCACAAATCATTATATACATGGTACAAAAACGGATATTCCGTCTCAAACCCTTTTGGTCTGTGAATGAGAACCGATGCCCGCAGCATGTCCGCAAATTCGTCTACGGCAGCCCTGTCACCGCCCTTATATATCATCAGCGTATTTGTGACAATATCGTAAAATTTATTCTTTGTCATACGAACAGGCAGCTGCGCCATCAGAAGCTGTAATTTGCTGTTCACGACAACCGTATCGTTCCCGGAAAACACATAGCCGAACATCCTTGCCGACAGCTGCTCCACATCAACCCTTGCAATGTCTCCCTTAATTCCCGCTTCTATACGATTTAAAATGTATTCATACAATTCATAGCCATCCGTAAATGCAGTCAGATTCTTCATCTTATATTCCACATTTTTTCTCAGCTGTCCAATCGTCTCAAGTGCCTTGTCATCCACAGCCGCATCGCCCAATATATGCTTTTTCAGCAGATTTGTCAGCAAGTCAAAGTATTTGCATACATCCGTATTCTGATCTCCCTGCTCCGCAAGCATCTCTTTCATGGTATAATAATTCATGGCCACCTTGACGGCCGCATAGCAATTATACTGATTTCCAAGCAGCTGCGCATATTCCGCAAGCTTCGTCTCGACATCCTTACCGCACTCTAAATCCGTAACTAATATTTTATATCTGCTTTTCATGTGTGTATTCTCCTGTCATATATTTCTCTGTCATATATTTCTCTTTTATATATCACCCGGCATTCTTTTATTTTACATGCTCATGCGAATACAGATGCTCATTACAGTACTCATAATTCCCTTTGCACTTGGAGCAGAATCTGAATTCCAGATTCGGATCATCCTCCTCGCTTCTGCCGCAGATTGCACACTTATGTCTGGTTATACCCGCAGGAATACGCTCGTCCCCCTTCGCACCCTGCTGCCTTGCATGCCGGCCCTGATTTACCTGACGCTGATATGCTCTCCGCCTCTTCATCTGCGCTGCCGTCGGTCTGTATTTTTTACCATAGCTGCGCATAATCAGATATAATATAAAGAAGTTTATGAGATATGCAATAATTGAGGTTCTAGTCAGCACATTGGATGTATTTACAAACATATACGCGAGGAATATCATATCAATATACGCAATCCAGCTTGCCTTAAGCGGAAGCACAAAATACAGCATGACAACCGACTCCGAATAAATCAGCGCAAAGCCGAGGAACAGGCTGTACTGCATAAGCTGCATCATTGACATACCATCATTTCCGAGTGCAAACAGATAAAATATACTTGCATCTCCAATCCGGAAATAATAAAATAAACTGACCGCCAGACAGGCTATCGTATTCACAAACCAGCCGCCGAAAATATAGACGTTAAACATAAATGTTCCGATTCCGCGTTCTATTGATACCGCAAAGCTGTAATAAAAGAACAGCATAAGCAGCGATAGAAAATTGAAATCACCCGGAGGTGTTAAAACCCATGTAAATAAGCGCCAATATTCATGTCCCACAATAATATCTGCCGGTGCAAAAGAAAGCTTCATTGTGATTTCCGGTGCAAACCCTGCAATCAGGTAGCTGATGCCAAAACACAGAATCAGAAAAAACGGCAGATTCTTAATCGCATATTTGCCAAATTTACGTTCCATTTTCGCAATAAATTTCAAGCTCATCATCCTTACTTGTCTGAATTTTGCCATGTACCAATGCATTTTTACGTGAAAATACCACACCGTCAGCTGACGAATACCATCTTACATAAAACAGTCATCCCGCTGAAAACACATCGGTACACAGCAACCAAATCTATCTAATTATATCGTATTGCCCAACAAAACACAACCAAAATCTATCTGTGAAAATACATCACACGAACCACCCTTTTATCGTCTGCCGTTTTCCGGCGGTATGCGGATAATTGTTCCCAACGGCACCCTGATGTCATACAGCTCACGGTTATACTGCATCAGGCTTTCGATATCTGTGTTGAGCTCCCGGATAAGAGTTCCCAGGGTTTCTCCTACCTTTGCGGTATAATATCTGCGTTCCTCTTCCTCATAAACCTCTGTCGGAATACATATCTCATCTCCAACCTGCAGATTATACACATTCACATATGGATTTTCCTTCAGAATATCAATCAGTCTTACACCATACATCTTGGACAGCTTATATAATGTGTCTCCGGCTACAACCCGATGCACGGTACCCTTACATTCCTGTTCCATATTTTTCCCCTTTTTCATTATTATATGCTGATTTATGGAAAATGTGGCAGAAAGTTCAGTCGATTAACTGTTGAAATACCTTTCTCTTTCCATTATAATGACTATGTCGAATCATGCATTTTAATAAAGGAGGTATGGCACAGGCCATATATTATACACATATGAAACGATTAGGAATAGATATCGGCTCAACCACAGTCAAGGTCGCTGTAATCGACGAAAGTCACAGGATTCTTTTTTCCGAATACAAGCGTCATTTTGCAAATATCAAGGAAACCTTGAAAGAGCTGGTTGAGCACGCGAAAGAAAAACTCGGCAATATAGACGTTGCCCCTACCATCACAGGCTCAGGCGGACTTGCTTTAGCCGAAGTGATTCATATCCCGTTTGAGCAGGAGGTTATCTGTGTATCCGAAGCACTGACTGACTATGCACCCCGGACTGATGTTGCAATTGAGCTCGGCGGTGAGGACGCAAAAATCATTTATTTTACAAACGGTGTGGAACAGCGTATGAATGGCGTTTGTGCAGGAGGGACAGGCTCTTTTATTGACCAGATGGCAACCCTGCTTCAAACTGACGCGTCAGGCTTAAACGAATATGCAAAGGATTATGATACCATATATCCGATTGCCGCCCGCTGCGGCGTATTTGCCAAAACGGACATTCAGCCGCTGATTAACGAAGGTGCCACAAAGCCGAATCTGGCTGCATCCATCTTTCAGGCTGTAGTAAACCAGACCATAAGCGGTCTTGCCTGCGGCAAGCCAATTAAGGGCAATGTCGCTTTTCTGGGCGGTCCGCTTCACTTTTTGGACCAGCTCCGCGAGGCATTTATCCGCACACTGAATCTTACGGACGAGCATATTATCGCACCGGAGCATTCCCATCTTTTTGCGGCAGTCGGCGCCGCACTTCAGGCAAAGGAGGATGTTACATACAGCCTTGAGACAATCAGCGGAAAACTGACGGACGATTTAAAGATTGCAGTTGACGTTGACCGTCTGCCTCCTCTTTTTGCATCACACGAGGAATATGACGCATTTATAGAAAAACAATCCAAATATAAAGTAAAACGCGGCGATCTGGCATCCTACCGCGGAAGATGCTATCTCGGTGTTGACGCAGGCTCAACCACAACCAAGGTTGCCCTTGTAGGCGAGGACGGTTCTCTGCTCTATGACTTCTACAGCAGCAACAACGGCAGTCCGCTCAAGACAACCCTGCGTGCCATGAAGGATATATATGAACATCTGCCGGAGGATGTTACGATTGCTTCCGGCTGCTCCACCGGTTACGGCGAGGCGCTTATCAAATCGGCGCTTATGCTTGACCACGGTGAGGTTGAGACCATTGCGCATTATACCGCAGCTGCATTTTTTGATCCTGACGTTGACTGTATCCTGGATATCGGCGGTCAGGATATGAAATGTATCAAAATTAAAAACGAGGTTGTGGACAATGTCATGCTGAATGAGGCATGCTCGTCCGGCTGCGGCTCTTTTATAGAAACATTTGCAAAATCCCTGAACTATGAAATCAAGGACTTTGCAAAAATTGCACTGTTTGCCGAAAGTCCGATTGATCTCGGTTCAAGATGTACCGTGTTCATGAATTCCAAGGTAAAGCAGGCACAGAAGGAAGGCGCATCCGTTGCGGATATCTCCGCCGGACTTGCCTATTCGGTTATTAAAAATGCTTTGCTCAAAGTAATCAAGCTGACCGATCCGAAGTCCCTCGGCAAAACAATTGTCGTGCAGGGCGGTACTTTCTATAATGACGCCGTGCTGCGAAGCTTTGAGCTTATCTCAGGCCGTGAGGCAATCCGTCCGGATATTGCCGGTATTATGGGTGCTTTCGGTGCCGCTCTGATTGCAAAGGAGCGTTATCAGGAGGGACAGGAAACTCACATGCTTGACAGAAAGGCGCTTGAAACCCTCACCTACGAGACGCGCATGGCGCGCTGCAAAGGCTGTACCAACAATTGTCTCCTTACAATCAACAAATTTTCGGGCGGCAGACAGTTTATCTCGGGAAATCGCTGCGAAAAGGGACTTGGCTTAAAGAAGAATCAGCACAATGTGCCGAATTTATTTGAATACAAATTCAATCGTCTTTTTGATTATGAACCGTTGCCTGAGGCTGAGGCAAAACGAGGTGTAATCGGTGTACCGAGAGTTCTGAATATGTACGAGAACTATCCGTTCTGGCATACCTTCCTGACAAAGCTCGGATACCGTGTTCTGCTCTCACCAAAGTCATCAAGAGATATTTATACGCTGGGTATCGAATCCATACCAAGTGAATCCGAATGCTATCCGGCAAAAATATCCCACGGACATGTTATGTGGCTTTTAAAACAGGGAATCAAAACCATTTTCTATCCTTGTATTCCTTATGAGCGGAATGAAACACCGGATGCCAACAACCATTACAACTGTCCGATTGTAACATCCTATGCGGAAAATATAAAAAACAACATGGAAGAAATCTCTGCACCCGATATCACCTATATCCGTCCTTTCCTTGCACTCGACAACAAGGATGCGCTAAAGGACCGTCTGCTGCGTGAATTCAGCAAATATACAGATGTGACTGCAGTGGAAATTTCCATGGCGGTTGAGGCTGCATATAGCGAGGCCGACGCCGTGAAAGCTGATATAGAGAAAAAGGGTGAGGAGGTCATTCAGTATCTGAATGAAAACGATAAACTCGGCATCGTGCTGGCGGGACGTCCATATCATCTGGATCCTGAAATCAATCACGGCCTGCCGGAGCTTATTAACTCATTTGATATTGCCGTATTGACCGAGGATTCCGTATCACATCTCGCAAATGTTGAGCGTCCTCTCATCGTATCAGACCAGTGGATGTATCATTCCCGTCTGTACAGGGCTGCAAACTATGTCAAGAGCAGCAGGAATTTGGAGCTGATACAGCTCAACTCCTTCGGATGCGGTCTGGACGCCGTGACAACCGACTGTGTAAATGATATCCTGACAAATTCAGGTAAGATATATACGGTGCTCAAGATTGACGAGGTAAGTAATCTGGGTGCAGCCCGTATCCGAATCCGTTCCCTGATCAGTGCAGTAAATGTACGCCGTAAGCACAATTTTACACCATGTCCTGCCCCGAGCAGCATTGACCGTGTAGAATTTACTGCTGATATGAAGGATTATACCGTTCTGGTTCCGCAGATGTCGCCGATTCATTTCAGCATTTTAGAGCCTGCAATGCGCCACATGGGACTGAACTTTGTCATGCTGCCGGATGCCACAAAAGAGGTTATTGATACCGGATTAAAATATGTAAACAATGATGCCTGCTACCCTTCTCTGATTGTGGTCGGACAGATGATGTACGCCATTAATTCAGGCAAGTATGATTTAAATAAGCTGGCGCTTATTATGACACAGACCGGCGGCGGCTGCCGTGCAACCAACTATGTAGGATTTATACGCCGCGCACTGACAAAGGCAGGTTATCCGCAGATACCTGTTATCGCGCTGAGCGTTCAGGGCTTTGAGAAAAATTCCGGCTTTCAGTTTAATTTGAAAACCATCAAATGTGCAATGCAGGCGCTTGCGCTCGGAGACCTGTTCATGCGTGTCGTATACAGAACCAGACCATACGAGAAGATTCCGGGTTCTGTAAACAAGCTTCATAAAAAATGGGAGCACGCCTGCATACGCTGTATGGAAAACGGCGGGCGCGGATTCACCCATCTCGTCAACAGCATTGTAAAGGATTTCGATAATATCCCACTGCGTGAGGATGTAAAAAAACCGAGAGTCGGTATTGTCGGAGAGATTCTGGTAAAATTCCTTCCCTCCGCCAACAATCACCTCGTAGAGCTGCTTGAATCCGAGGGAGCCGAAGCTGTCATGCCTGACCTGCTCGACTTCTTCCAATATTGCTTCTATAATAATAATTACAAATATGAATACCTTGGAAAATCCAAAAAGAGTGCCAGAAATTCCAACCTCGGCATCGCTGCACTCGAGGCTTTAAGATATCCGGTAACCCGGGCACTGAAAAAAAGCAAGCGTTTTGAACCGCCTGTACACATCTCGCATTTGGCTGAATATGCGAAACCGATTGTATCCATCGGTAACCAGACCGGTGAGGGCTGGTTTTTAACCGGAGAAATGGTAGAGCTTATCAAGAGCGGCGCGGGCAATATCGTATGCTGCCAGCCTTTTGCATGTCTGCCAAATCATATCGTGGGAAAGGGTGTTATCAAGTCCCTGCGCAGGGCATACCCTGAGGCAAACATCGTCGCCATAGACTATGATCCGGGGGCATCAGAGGTAAATCAGGTAAACCGTATCAAGCTGATGCTTGCCACGGCACGCAAAAATATGGAAAGCGACGCTACACAGTAATATAATTTTAAATAAACGACAGGACTGTAACAGATAAGACAATATGGCATGTATATATGTATGATGCATAAAAACCCGCTTGCGTGGGCAGCCGAGCGCAAGCGGGTTTTCTATGATATGCATTTTATTTTCTATTGTGTGAGTTTTTTACCGAGCGTCACGATTGCAGTTTTCTCCACATACTCGTCATCAGATAATACCATATATGTTACCTCAACCTTTTCGCCAACCGCATAATATTCCAAAAGAGCAGTTAAAGTCTCGGCTGACTCTACTGTCTGACCGTCAAATTTTGTGATGATATAGTTCTTTTTAAGTCCCGCTTCCTCAGCTCCGGAGTCCTCAAATACCTCGGATATCAATACACCGACCGGGATCCCGTACATCTCGGAGGCTTCCTCGGAAACAGTTCCGCAGGATATTCCGAGGTAACCCCTATGTTCCTCGTCAACCTTTTCTCTTGTCTCCCTGTTTATAAGCTCATTCAATACATCCTCCACGGCCGAAATCGGAATTGCATAGCACATACCCTCCACATCGGTAGATGAATATTTGGATGAATTTATACCAATCACTTCACCCTGCATGTTGAGAAGAGCGCCCCCACTGTTCCCGGGATTGATAGCTGCGTCTGTCTGAATCAACGGCGTAGCATTCATCTCGGTCTCGCGATCCTTTGCACTCACAATTCCGGTTGTCACCGACTGACCATAGCCAAGCGCATTACCGATTGCAACCACCTGCTCCCCAACCTCCAAATCATCGGAGCTGCCGAGCTTTGCAACCTTAATCTGCGCTAATGTATCAGCAGATAAATCCTTAAGCTCTACAACAACAATCGCAAGATCATTTTCACTGTCCGTGCTCTTAACCTTCGCCTCATATACCTCATTATCGATAAAGCAGACCGAAACATTCTCTGCATTTGATACAACATGGTTATTTGTCACAATCAGGAGTTCTGTATCATTTTCTCCTATAATAATCCCCGAACCGGAGCCCTCTGCCTCGTACTGCTGTACCTGTCCGAAGAAATTCTGTACTTCCTCCACTGTTTTGATATTGATTGCAACGATGGAAGGCATGACGCTTTTCGCAATATCGGACACATCATAGGTCTGTCCGTTTGAATTTCCATCCGACTCCACGCTTACGGTAGGAATCACAGCTTCGCCCGTTCCGACAACCGTCTCTGCCGCCTCCTCCAATTCATCAGACACAGCTTCCGTTGTCCCCGCTTCTCTAAGCTCCTCTATTCTGTCACCGGATACGGCATTAAATACGCCTCCGGCAACCCCGCCAAACAACGCTGCGCTTACCACAATGGCGACGCCTCGTTTCAATACCGCACCCGTTTTACCCCTTTTACCCTTTTTATTTTTTGCTTTCTTCTTATGCGTACCGGTGTAATCCTCCATACCGGATTCATTACGGTAATATGACTGTGCACCGCTGCACGGCTGCTCGTAAGCATACCCTGTCTGTGCATATGCACTCTGTTCATATGCCTTTTGTGCCATAGAACTCATATATTCTCTGGTACTCATATTGCTATAATCATTTTCATTCAATTCGCTCATATATCATCTTCCTTTCAACATCACTTTTAAAACTATAATGTTACAATTTATCTTATTGTTCTCATATCATAAAAAAAAAATTTGTTAAAATTTTGATGATTTTGTCAAGAAAATGTGAATACACTATTTCATTTCCCTGCCGCTGCGACAGCTCTCACATAAACCGTACAGCATGGAGGTTTTACATTCCAGCGTAAAATGGTGATGTTCATATATATGTCTCTGAAACTCATCCATAAAGGCGCAGTCCATATGAAATATTTTTCCACAGCCGCTGCATTTCATATGCAGATGACTATGGCAGGCATGTTCCGGATTAATATACTGAAAGGAGGCAGTATTTCCATTCTCAGCCGTGTGCCTCAACACCTGCCCCTCCTGCTCCAGTTTGCCCAGATACCGGTAAATCGTCGTCACATTAATCGCAACCTGCCTGCTCTGCAGATACATCTCTATATCTTTGACGCTGACGGCTTCATCCTGATGATCCTTCAGATATTCTAATATTTTTGCCCTTTTTTCCGTTGCATAACTGCTTGCTCTGCCCATTCTTTTCCTCCGTCAGCGGTCTGAAGCATACTGAGCCTGAGTGCTCCTGCCATATATTATATCCCTGATTTCTGAAGCATTCGAAAGAATTTGTTTTTTTCATTGCCTCTAATTAAAATATACCAGTTCTTCCTCGGCAGGCTTTGCCGGCTCTACCTTTAATGCCCTTATAACCGGTCCGTCTCCCTCAAATTCAGGATAGTATTCCTTATCAATTGTTCCCGTCACAGTCACCCATTGTCTGTCTCTCAGGTGCTTCGCGGCATCAAAGTAGCATTTAAACCCGATAAATGCAATATCCTCCGCACAACAGGTCATGGCAAATCTGCCCGGCACAAACTCATTGATTTTATATTCCTTAGGCTTATGAACCATAGCCTTAAATACAATTTTCTTTCCCACATACTTGTCAGGATTATCACAGGCGTCAATGTAGAACATGCCGAAGTCGTCATCCTCAAGCTCAATCACCGGCTTATTTATGTCATATGGCAGAAACACCTCGTCGTCATCCACCTCAGCCAGACCATCCTTATTCTCAAATATGACCTGCGCCCTTCTGTTAAATGCCTTTATACTTCGTCTGTATTCCGCTTTCTTCGTATTTCCGTCACAACGGTTGAATATAATCATATCCGCTGTGGAAAGCTGCTCCATCATCATTGCTTTCATATTATTGATATATACATCAAATGTAGCCGCGTCAACAAAGGTAATAACCTGCACGACAGTCCAGCCCTTCGGTACTCTGATTCCAAACAGCTTTTCCATCTTCCACGTTCCGTTATATTCAATCATAACTCTGGTAGGCTGATACCTGTCCTGAAGGTCAAGCAGATACTCCGTGTTCAGGTTTTCCTCCTCAAGATACTCGACAAAAATATTTTTGCTTTTCAAATATGCGTCATCATACTCCTCGATACCCTCCTCACATACAAGGAGCAGAGTTGGCTCCCCCTCTGTAAAGCCTCTCTCTATCAGCGTTTCATTTGCAAATGTTGTTTTTCCACTCTCCAGAAATCCCATAAACATATATACCGGAATCTCTTCCACCGCATTATTTTGTCTCATAATTCACATCCCAACTTTCCACTTCAGTTAAGCTTAAACAGGGTTTCCAACGAAGCTTCCTTCAAATCGCTGCCGATAACGCACAGCTTGCCTGTATAATCCGGCGCACCCTTACGAACCTCGTACTCACCCGGAACCAAATCAAAATAAATCCACGAATCTCCTGTACTCGGAACCATACCCTTTGCGCGCAGAATGATACCGAACCGGTTCGACTCTTTACTGAGCTCCCCGAGGATTGCTTTCATGTCCTCCTCTGAATACCTTGCAGCTGTCTCTCTTCCCCAGCTTGTAAATACATCATCTGCATGGTGATCGTGATGATGTCCGTGCTCATGGCAGCCACATGTACAATTCTCATCATGTTCATGATGATGGTGCCCATGTCCCTCCTCGTCATGGTCGTGATGGTGGTGGTGCTCATGTCCCTCCTCGTCATGGTCATGATGGTGGTGGTGCTTATGTTCCTCCTCATCATGGTCATGATGGTGATGGTGCTCATGTCCCTCCTCGTCATGGTCGTGATGGTGATGTGCATGCTCCTCCTCGTGTCGGCGTGCAATCTCCACAGCCTCCTTAATCAACTCATCCAGAGTATTGGCATGCTCCATGGCATCCAGAATTACCTTTCCATCTATATCGTCCCATGGAGTCGTGATAATGGCTGCATTCTGATTGTGCTCTCTCAAAAGCTTGACCGTATCGAGAATCTTCTGCTCTGAGGTATTCTGTGTGCGGCTCAGCACGATAGTTCCCGCACTTTCAACCTGATTGTTGAAGAACTCACCAAAATTCTTCATATACATCTTACATTTTGTTACATCCACCACTGTCGTTGCACTGTTAATACAGACATCAACATCCCTGCGGACATCCTCAACCGCTTTCATCACATCGGAGAGCTTGCCCACACCGGACGGCTCGATAATCACCCTGTCAGGTGTATAGTCCGTGATGACCTTCTTCAGTGCAGTGCCGAAATCGCCAACCAGCGAACAGCAGATACACCCTTGATTCATCTCTGTGATTTCCACACCGGCGTCCCTCAGAAAGCCTCCGTCTATGCCAATCTCTCCAAATTCATTCTCAATCAGGACAAGCTTCTCTCCACTGAACGCCTGATCTATCAGCTTTTTAATCAATGTCGTCTTGCCGGCTCCAAGAAAGCCGGATAAAATATCAATTTTTGTCATTTTTTTCCTCCTTATTAACAGACACAATATGTCTCCCTGCAGATATCTGACAAACGGATACCAGCTTATACTATATATTATTATATCAGCGATGTGCTGAAATATCGCTCAACTCTGTCCGGTAGAATTGTTGCTATCACCTTATCCCCGCCATATTTCTTCGCCATCCGGATGGCAGTCCAAACATTTGCGCCGGATGAAGTTCCCACCAGCAGGCCCTGTATCTTCGCCAACATCCTCGCTGTCTCAATGGCATCCTCATCTGTAACCTCAACGATATCAGTAATGATACCGGTATCCAGAATTTCAGGAATAAATCCGTCGCCAATACCCTGTATCTGGTGCAGGCCCGGTTCATCTCCCAGCAGTGCAGACACATTCTTCGGCTCAACCGCTACGATTCTGGTATCAGGATTACGCTCCAGCAAATATTTGGCTACACCCTGCAGCGTACCGCCGCTTCCGATTCCCGATATATAGATATCTATGTTCTGCTCCAGCTGCTCAGTAAGCTCCACTGCCGTCGTACGATAATGAATATCCGGATTCGCAGGATTCACAAACTGCTGCGGCATAAAATACTTCTCGGGATCTGAATTACAGATTTCCGTCGCCTTATCAACGGAACCGCCTATACTGAGCTTTGGCTCTGTCAGAATCAGCTCTGCTCCAAGCGCTTTGATAATTTTCTTTCTTTCCTCACTCATATTCTCCGGCATAACAATGATAACCGGATATCCTTTACGGACACCACACAGGGCCAAACCGATACCTGTATTACCGCTGGTCGGCTCAATGATTGTCATTCCCGGTCTCAGTTTTCCCTCTGCTTCCGCGACCTCCAGCATATTTTTTGCAATTCTGTCCTTAATGCTTCCGCCCGGATTCAAAAATTCAGCCTTTGCAAATATATTATAGCCCGTTGTCTCCTTCAGACACATAAGCGGTGTTCCGCCAATCAAATCCAAAACATTATTATAATACATTACTTCGCCTCTTTTATCTTTCTATTATACGCCGCATATGCTCACCGCATGATACGGGTACTGTTCATTCGCTTTATAATACCACACTATTCCATTTTTTTCTATATGTGATTATTTCCTGACCGTGACCTCCATCTGATTAAATGGTATTTCTATCCCTGCCTCATCAAAGGCTGATTTAATATTTTCCGTGACCTCCCATTTTGCTTTCCAGTAATTACCGGATTCCACCCGGAAACGAACACCCATTTTGATACTGCTGTCCGAAAAGGAATCAACAAACACATCAAACTCCTGATCAGCCTCATAATACCCGGATTCCTCAACAACATGAGTCAAAACCTCCTTGACCAGCTTCAGATCCGAAGCATAAGACACCCCGACCGATATATCCAGCTTTCTGGTTCCCGCAGCCGTAACATTTACCAAAGAATTTGAGGTTATATTGCCGTTCGGAATTACAATCAGCTTATTGTCATAGGTTATAAGCTTTGTATAAAATATATCGATAGATTCAACCGTTCCCTCACAGCCCTTGTCGTTTTCAATAATATAATCCCCGACCTTAAACGGCTTCATAAGCAAAATTAGGACTCCGCCCGCAAAGTTTGCCAGACTTCCCTGCAAAGCAAGACCAATCGCCAAGCTGGCAGTTCCGAGAATTGTCACAAGCGAGGTGACCTGAAAGCCTATGATAGACGCTGCCATGATAAAGACGACAGAATAGAGGATTCCTTTTATCAAAGACAGAAGGAAACCTGACACACTGTGTTCCATGCCGGACTTTTCAAATGATTTGCGTATAAGCTTAACAATGAGCTTACACAGCTTAAAGCCGACAATCATAAATACAGCTGCAATGAACAGATCAAACATTTTATCAACCAGCCAGTCTCCCAGCTCATCCAGATACTGTTCCAGTTTTGATTTGTCTATATCCTGCAGGTCCTCCATCTCAATACCACCAGTCAACAGCATACTATCTCCTTCCATGATTCCACACATAACCATAACATTATTGTTTCCGAATATTTCTTATGCATAACAAATCCGTCTGCCGATAATACTGCACAGACGGAATCGTGTTTTATTTCATATTATTACTTGCCAAGCTTTTTCTTGAATACCGATATGGATAACGGCGGAACGTTAACGGATATATAGTGCTCCTGTCCGTCACAGACCTCTTTTTTCGCCTGCTTTGCAACCTTGTTATTTCTTCCCTCTCCGCCGAACTTCACATTATCGCTGGAGAATATCTCCTGCCATTTTCCACCGGACGGTACACCCAGCTTGTATGCCTTATGCTCAATCGGTGTAAAGTTACACATAATTACCAGTGCGTCCTCCGGTTTCTTTCCCCTGCGAATATAGGAAAGCAGGCTGGTATTCGCACTGTTGCAGTTCACCCACTCGAAGCCCTCAGGCACAGAATCCAGCTCATACAGAGCGGGCTCCGTTGTGTATAATTTATTTAATTCCTTCACATATCCCTGTATAAATACGTGTGCGTCAAATTCAAACAATGACCAGTCAACCTCACCGGCCTCATCAAACTCCGAAAACTGAGCAATCTCCTGTCCCATAAACAACAGCTTCTTACCCGGATGCGTCATCATATAACCGTATGCAACACGCAAATTGGAAAACTTATCCTCATATCCTCCCGGCATTTTGGTAATCATAGAGCCTTTTTCATGCACTACCTCATCATGGGATAACACAAGGACAAACTTTTCACTGTATGCATATACCATGCTGAAGGTCAAATCATTATGATGATATTTTCTATAGAGCGGATCAAGCTTGATGTAATTCAGGAAATCATTCATCCAGCCCATGTTCCACTTATAGTCAAAGCCCAGACCGCCCTCCTCAACAGGATGCGTCATCATAGGCCACGCAGTGGATTCCTCCGCTATCATAAGCACACCCTTGTGCCTCTCATGCATCTGCTTATTTAATTCCTTAATAAAATCTATTGCTTCGAGATTCTCGTTTCCGCCATATTTATTTGGCAGCCACTCGCCGCCGTTTCTTCCGTAATCCAGATATAACATGGATGCCACTGCATCCATCCTGATACCGTCTATATGATATTTATCCGCCCAGTACAGCGCGTTGGCAATCAGAAAGTTTCTGACCTCATTTCTGCCATAATTGAATATATAGGTGCCCCAATGCGGATGTTCACCGCGTCTCGGATCCTCGTTCTCATACAGACCGGTTCCGTCAAATCGTCCCAATCCATGCTCGTCCTTCGGGAAATGCGCAGGAACCCAGTCGATAATAACACCGATTCCTTTGCCGTGCAGATAGTCCACAAAATACATAAAATCCTCCGGAAGGCCATATCTTGAAGTCGGCGCATAATATCCCGTCACCTGATACCCCCATGACGGATCATAAGGATGCTCCATGACAGGCATAAGCTCAACATAATTATAGTGCATCATCTGCAGATATTCTGCCAGACGTGAAGCAATATCCCTGTAATTATAGAATTCCCTTCCGTCGTCGGGGCGCTTCCATGAGCCCAGATGCATTTCATAGATTGCCATCGGACTGCTGTCAATCATATCACTATCACGGGCGGCAAGCCACTGGCTGTCCTTCCACTTATATGACAAATCGACAATTCTGGACGCATTCGCCGGTCGAACCTCACTGCAAAACGCATATGGATCACTCTTCATAAATACGCGTCCGGACTTCGCACAAATCTCATATTTGTAGATTTCACCCACATATTTGCCCGGAATAAACAACTCAAAAATCCCGGAATAGTCAAGCTTACGCATAGGGTGCCGCCTGCCATCCCAGTTATTAAAATCACCTACGACCGAGACACGCTCTGCATTCGGCGCCCAAACGGCAAACAGCACGCCGTCCACACCATCTACAGTCATCGGATGCGCCCCCAGCTTCTCATAAATCCCGTAATGCTTTCCCTCATTGAAAAGACTGATATCTATCGGATCAATAACCGGTTCAAATATATACGGATCAATATAATTGAGCTCTTCCCCATTATCATACTTTACATTCAGTTTATAATCAAACTTTTTCTGGTTTTTAATGACAACCGAAAAAAATCCTTCCACCCGCTCTGAAACCAGCGTATACCTTTTTCTGGTAGCTGTATTTATTGCAGTTACAACCTTTGCACCCGGCAGATACGCATTGATATATACATCATCTATACATTCATGTATGCCGAGTATATGATGCGGATTTGTATGTCTGCCCTGTACCAGCGCATCCACTTCCATCCAATTGATTGCAAACACTTCTTTTCTTTTGGACATACCGAAGATCCCCTCTCTACAATTTATGAATAAAGATTCCGCTTCTCAACTTTGGCTCAAACCATGTAGACTTCGGCGGCATTAACATATTTGCGTCAGCTACAGAAAATAACTCCTCTATCGATGTCGGATACATGGAAAATGCAAGCTTCATATCCAGAGAAACCCGTCTCTCCAGCTCTGATAAGCCCCTGATGCCGCCAACAAAATCAATTCTTTTGTCTGTTCTCGGATCTTCAATACCCAGAATCGGTCCTAATACATTGTCCTGCAAAACAGAAACATCTAACCCTGCAACAGGATCCTCCGACAGATATTCCGCTTTTACAGATAATTTGTACCACTGTCCCTCCAAATACATTCCATATGTACCCTTCTCGGACGGAGCAAAGGCTTCGTCCGCCTTCACTACATCAAAGCATGTCTCAAGCTTACTCAAAAATTCATCTGCACTGTATCCGTTCAAATCTCTGATTACTCTGTTATATGGAAGTATCTTCAACTGATTATGCGGAAATAAAACAGACAGAAAATAATTATATTCCTCCGTTCCCTGATGCGACGGATTTTCACTTCTTCGTTTGAGCCCGACCTTCACTGCTGATGCCGCCCGGTGATGACCATCCGCAATATAAATCTGCGACAGCTTTTCAAAGCCGTTCTTCACTGCTGCTATATCCGAAGGCTTGTCAATCAGCCACACAGTATGACTGATTCCATCCTCAGATGTAAATGAATATTCCGGCTGCTGTGTACAGATTCTTTCCACAACTCCATCAATATCCGCCTGTGCCCGATATGCCAGAAAAATCGGCCCTGTCTGTGCATTACAGGTATCAACATGGGCAATTCTGTCAAGCTCTTTATCCTCTCTTGTGTTCTCGTGCTTTTTAATGACACCCTTCTCATAATCATCAATGGATGCACATGCGACAATTCCGGTCTGCTTTCTGCCGTCCATGGTAAGCGCATAGATATAATAAATATCCTGACTATCTTTAATATATTCCCCGTTTGCAATCATATTATCCAGCAATTCCTTTGCTTTCTCATAGACGCACGGAGCATACATATCTACACTGTCATCAAATGAAGCTTCAGCCCTGTCAATCCGCAGAAAAGAAAGCGGATTATCCGCAACCACCTTCTTTGCCTCTGCCCTGTTGTATACATCATACGGCAATGCAGCCACACGGCTCACAATGTCTTTTCTCGGTCTGTATGCCGAAAATGGTTTTATTACAGCCATTTATTTTCTCCTAAATATGCTTTTTATCCTCTGATAGCCTTCACTGCCGCATCGATTGATTTCTTATATTCCTCCTCGGAGGAATTATTAAAAACAAACAGCTCCGGTATATTGTCCGGCTGCTTAAAATTCTGCGTTGCGATATATTCATCCCAGTGTGCCAATTTCCATGCGTCCCTGTCCGAAGCCCGCTTAATCATTCTCTGATGGCATACCTCAACATCTGTGTGCACCCACACCACAAAAAGCTCTGCATCCTTTTCAGCAAGCTTTGCACGCAGCTTGTCCAGATATTCATTGTCCCTGATCTCGTCCGTAAACGGTGCATTGATAAGCACTGTATCGTTGTATTCGAGTGCCTCAAAAGCAAAATCCAGAACAGCATAATACTCATAATCTCTGATTTCCCTCTGGAAAAAATCAGATGACCTGTTATACTCCTCCCCTGCTACCTTAAAAATCTGCTTTGAAAGAACAATCAGCGTATCCTTGTCAAGATACACGCAATTGTGCAATGCCTTCGCCAGTTTCTTTGAAATAAATGTCTTTCCGCAAGCCGGTGGTGAAGTAACCAAAACTAATCTCTTCATAATAATGTAGCCTCCTGTCATTGTATTGCTATCTTATCATAAAAAATGTATCCAAACAAGCACTTGAACACACGAACTTTTATCCGTGTGTCAAATGTTGTTTAAAAATTTATTATTTTTTACTGATGTACCCCTGCGCTTTCAAAAGCTCTGCACAAAGTACCGCACCACCTGCGGCGCCTCTTACGGTGTTGTGTGACAGACCTACGAACTTCCAGTCATATACGGAGTCCTCGCGAAGCCGTCCGACACTGACACCCATTCCGTTCTCATAATCCACATCAAGTGTTACCTGTGGTCTGTTATCCTCCTCCATATACCGGATAAACTGCTTTGGCGCACTTGGAAGTGCAAGCTCCTGCGGCACGCCCTTAAATGCAGCCAGCTTCTGTATCAGCTGCTCCTTTGTCGGTTTCTTTCTGAACCTGACAAATACGGCAGCAGTATGACCGTTCAATACAGGAACTCTGATGCACTGACATGTAATTTTCGGACTCTCCGCCGGTACAATCACGCCATCCTTAACCTCTCCCCAGATACGAAGCGGCTCTTTTTCCGATTTTTCCTCTTCTCCTCCGATATATGGGATAATATTTCCTACCATCTCCGGCCAGTCCTTAAATGTCTTTCCGGCACCGGAAATTGCCTGATATGTGGTTGCCACAACCTCATACGGCTCATACTCCATCCATGCAGTAAGAACCGGTGCATAGGACTGAATGGAGCAATTCGGCTTCACTGCAACGAAACCTCTCGTTGTCCCGAGTCTCTTCTTCTGAAAATCTATCACCTTCATATGCCCGGCATTTATCTCCGGTACAACCATCGGTACATCCGGCGTCCATCTATGTGCACTGTTGTTAGATACAACCGGCGTCTCAGTCTTGGCATAAGCCTCCTCAATCGCCTTGATTTCATCCTTAGACATGTCAACTGCGCTGAATACAAAATCAACCGTGGAGGCTACCTTATCAACCTCATTCACATTATAAACAACCAGCCCTTTAACTGCCTCAGGCATTGGCGTATCCATCTTCCATCTGTCACCGACAGCCTCCTCGTAGGTCTTTCCTGCACTTCTTGGGCTTGCGGCAATTGTTGTCACTTCAAACCATGGATGCTTCTCAAGCAGGGCGATAAATCGCTGTCCTACCATTCCGGTTCCGCCGAGGATACCTACCTTCAACTTATCACTCATTTTATCTTCCCTCCATTCTGTGCAAACTATGCTGATCTATTTTACGGCTCTCACCTTTACAACTCCATCTATAGCTTTTATTGCATCAAGAATAGAAGCGTCTGCCTGCTCTGACACGTCCAGAATCGTATATGCCCAATCGCCTCTGGACTTACTTACCATATCGGATACATTGATCCCCTTTGCAGCGAACGCACCGGTAAACTGTGTTATCATATTCGGGATGTTCTTGTGGCATACCGTGATTCTGGCTGCTGAAGCACATACGCCTGCATCGCATGCCGGGTAGTTCACGGAATTTTTGATATTGCCATTTTCGATGTAATCCTTAATCTGCTGAACTGCCATAACTGCACAGTTGTCCTCTGACTCTGCCGTTGATGCGCCGAGATGCGGTAATGTAATGACATTATCTGCCCCTGCAATCTTTGCATTCGGGAAGTCAGTCACATATTTTGCAACCCTCCCGGAAGCAAGTGCCTCAAGCATATCATCATCATTTACCAGAATATCCCGGGCGAAGTTCAATATCTTAACGCCATCCTTCATCAGTGCAAACGTGTCTTTATTTATCATTCCCTTTGTAGAATCCAGAGCAGGAACATGAATTGTAATATAATCACACTCCCTGTAAATATCCTCTACGTTGGTAATATGCTTTACATGACTTGAAAGTCTCCATGCCGCATCAACGGAAACATACGGATCGTATCCGTATACTTCCATACCGAGACGAAAGCCTACGTTTGCAACCTTGGCGCCGATAGCGCCGAGGCCGATGACACCGAGCTTCTTTCCCTGAATTTCGCACCCCGCATATTTGGACTTCTGTTTTTCCACTGCTTTGCCAATATTCTCGTCAGAAGCATTCTCCTTCACCCAGTTATATCCGCCCATCAAATCTCTGGATGCAAGGAGCAGACCTGCAATCACAAGCTCCTTAACACCATTTGCATTCGCTCCGGGTGTATTGAATACAACGACACCCTTCTCTGCACATTTATCAAGCGGAATGTTGTTTACACCCGCACCCGCACGTGCCACGGCAAGCAGATTATCTGACAGCTCCAGGTCATGCATGGCTGCACTTCTTACAAGCACAGCATCAGCTGCTGCAAAATCATCCGTCTTCTCATATTTGTCATCCAATAAATCCATACCGCATGCCGCGATCGGATTTAAACAATTTATCTTTATCATTTCCATATCTCCCTATCATATACTTCATAGATGATTACAAAACCCATATTTAATATATATGTTTTATTCAAATTCGGTTGTGACAGGCTTTATGAATTAGCTGCCTCAAATCCCTTCATAAACTGAACAAGCTTCTCCACACCCTCAATCGGCATTGCATTATAGATGGACGCGCGCATACCGCCGACGGTCCTGTGGCCCTTCAGGTTGACGAAGCCTGCTGCCGTCGCCTCCTTTACAAATTTGGCATCCAGCTCCTCATTGCCTGTCACAAACGGAACATTCATAAGGGAACGGTCCTTCTTCACAACGGTTCCGTGGAACAGCTTTGAAGAATCCAGAAAATCATAGAGGATAGCGGCTTTCTTCTCGTTATGTATCTTCATCGCGGAAAGGCCGCCCATCTCCTTTACCCATTTAAATACCAGCCCGCAGATATAAATACCATAGCATGGCGGTGTGTTGTAAAGGGAATCATTATCAGCCTGCGTCTTGTATTTAAGCATGGTAGGTGTAAACGGCATAACGTCATCTCTGATTAAATCCTCGCGGATAATTACAACTACAACGCCGGCAGGACCTACGTTCTTCTGCACACCAAAGTAAATAAGGCCATAATCCGATACATTTACCGGCTGTGAGAGAATGTCAGATGACATATCCGCAACAAGAAGCTTTCCTTTTGTATTCGGCAGCTCTTTATAGGTTGTTCCATAGATTGTATTGTTATGACAGATATACACATAGTCCGCATCCTCGGAAACAGGAAGGTCCGAGCAATCCGGTATGTAAGAAAATGTCTTATCAGCCGAAGATGCAATCGCATTTACCGTACCATACTTCTTCGCTTCCTCGTATGCCTTCTTTGCCCACTGGCCTGTGATAATATAATCAGCCACACCGTTCTTCATCAGGTTCATCGGAATCGCAGCAAACTGCTGTGAAGCTCCGCCCTGCAGAAACAGTACCTTATAATTATCGGGAATATCCATCAAATCTCTCAAATCACGTTCTGCTTCTTTAATAATGTTATCATAGACCTTGGAACGATGGCTCATCTCCATTACACTCATGCCGGAGTCCCTGTAATCCAACATCTCCTCCGCAGCCTGCTTCAATACAACCTCAGGTAAAACCGAAGGCCCCGCCGAAAAATTAAATACTCTTGCCATTATCTGACTCCTCCTACTTTTTATTATCTAAATCCTGCTGGTCAAAACAGGTTTCAAGAGCTGCTCCCGCTGCAACCATAGGCCATACCTTGTCATCCTCGCCTATGATGCAATCTATCACTACCGGTGCATTGAGTTCAACCGCCTTTTTAAACGCCTCCTCAAATTCGGCAAGCGTTGTGGCTCTCATTCCGGTTGCACCAAGCGCATCTGCAACTTTCACAAAATCAACCTTATCGTTTAATATTGTATTAGAATATCTCTGATCATAGAACAACGTCTGCCACTGTCTTACCATGCCAAGCACATGATTATTGATGACAACCTGTATAATCGGAATATTATATCTGGCAGCAGTTGCTATCTCATTCATATTCATTCTGAAGCATCCGTCTCCTGCAATGTTTACCGTCACCTTCTCAGGCTTACCGACCTTTGCACCGATACATGCTCCAACGCCAAATCCCATGGTTCCGAGTCCGCCTGAGGAAAGGAACTGTCTCGGAGATGTATATCTGTAATACTGTGCCGCCCACATCTGATGCTGTCCGACATCTGTTGTAATTGTCGCCTTTCCGTCGGTAAGCTCATATATCTTGTTTATGATTGCAGGACCTGTCAGATTCTCGAGATCACCATGGTCAGGATATTCTTTCCTGAGCTCCTCTATCTCAGCCATCCATGCAGGATGCCCGGTTGCCTTGATTCTGGTTGCAATCATTTTAAGGACTTCCTTTGCATCTCCAATCACACTGCAGTCTACGATGATATTCTTATTAATTTCAGCCGCGTCCACGTCGATATGAATGATTTTCGCATTGTTGGCAAACTTTGATGCATTTCCTATCACACGGTCTGAGAATCTGGCGCCGATTACAATCAGCAGATCCGCCTTATTAACACCGAAATTGGATACCTTTGTTCCATGCATGCCTATCATTCCGGTATATCTGGAGGATGTACCGTCAAATGCGCCCTTTCCCATCAATGTATCACAGACAGGGGCATCAATCTTCTCAACAAACTTCTTTAACTCCTTTGATGCATCGGCAGTTATCACACCGCCGCCCGCTATGACAAACGGTCTCTCCGACTTCTCAATCATGCGGATTGCCTGATCCAAGTCATCCGCCTTAATTGTAGAAGTTACTCTTTCAATCGGTTCCGGCGCTTTCGGCTCAAAATCAGCCACATTCGCTGTTACATCCTTTGTTACATCCACAAGAACAGGACCGGGCCTTCCGCTCTGCGCTATCTTGAATGCTCTGCGGATTGTATCTGCAAGCTCATGTACATTTTTAACAATAAAGCTGTGCTTTGTGATCGGCATTACAACACCTGCAATATCTATCTCCTGAAAGCTGTCCTTACCAAGCAGTGACACGCCCACGTTGGCCGTAATTGCAACAAGCGGTATGGAATCCATATATGCAGTGGCAATGCCCGTCACAAGGTTTGTCGCTCCCGGACCTGAGGTTGCCATACATACGCCAACCTTTCCCGTGGCACGGGCATAACCGTCAGCCGCATGTGCTGCTCCCTGCTCATGTGAGGTCAATATATGATGTATCTCGTCCTGATGCTTATAGAGTGCATCGTATACATTCAGTATTGTTCCTCCCGGATATCCGAATACTGTATCTACACCCTGCTCTTTCAGGCACTCGATAATAATCTCTGAACCTGTTAATTGTTTCATATTCTTTCTCCTTTATAAAAATCTTCTACCTGACTTTGCGGTTATTTTATCTTTTTCTGATTTCATAAGCTTTAGAATAACATATTATGGCACATTATTCAACACTTTCCGCCATATATCCGACATGTGCGGCATCTGCCGCCCTACAGCTCAAGGATTGCACCGCGATTGCCGGATGTCACCATTTTTGCATATCTTGCAAGGTATCCTGTGGTTACCTTCGGCTCACGAGGCATCCATGCCGCCTTTCTTCCGGCAAGCTCCTCATCGGAAACCTTGAGCTCCAGCCTGCATGCATCAATATCAATGCTGATTATGTCTCCCTCTTCAATAAACGCAATCGGTCCGCCCACAGCAGCCTCAGGAGATACATGCCCGATAGATGCGCCGCGGCTTGCACCGGAAAAACGTCCGTCCGTAATTAATGCGACTGAGGAGCCAAGTCCCATACCGGCAATGGCAGAGGTAGGATTCAGCATCTCTCTCATGCCCGGGCCTCCCTTTGGTCCCTCATAACGGATAACAACAACGTCTCCGGCAACAATCTTTCCTCCCTTTATAGCTGCAATAGCATCCTCCTCACAGTCAAACACACGTGCAGGACCTTCATGCTGCATCATTTCCGGAACAACGGCAGAACGTTTTACAACGGAACCATCCGGCGCAATATTTCCTTTCAGCACTGCCAGTCCCCCTGTCCTGCTGTATGGATTATCAAGCGGTCTGATTACCTCAGGATTCTTATTTGCCACACCGTCAACAGCCTCGCCGATTGTTTTTCCCGTGACAGTCATACAAGCCTCATTTAAAAGTCCTGCTGACTTTAACTGATTCATTACCGCATATACGCCGCCCGCCTCATTTAAATCTTCCATATAAGTCGGACCCGCCGGTGCGAGGTGACACAGATTCGGAGTCTTTGCACTGATTTCATTTGCCAGTGATATGTCGAAATCAAATCCGATCTCATGGGCGATAGCCGGAATATGCAGCATGGAATTTGTTGAACATCCGAGTGCCATATCCACAGTCAGTGCATTTAATATGGATTCCTTTGTAATAATGTCTCTCGGGCGAATATTCTTTCTGTACATTTCCATAACGGCCATTCCCGCATGCTTTGCCAGCTTTAACCGCTCGGAATATACAGCCGGAATCGTACCGTTTCCGGGAAGTCCCATACCAAGAGCCTCTGTCAAACAATTCATAGAGTTTGCGGTATACATACCCGAGCAGGAACCGCATGTAGGACATGCCTTGCACTCAAACTCATATACATCATCCTCACTCATCGTTCCTGCCGAATAAGAACCCACAGCCTCAAACATAGATGAAAGGCTGGTCTTATGTCCCTTCACATGTCCCGCAAGCATCGGACCGCCCGATACAAATACAGTCGGCACATTGACTCTGGCTGCTGCCATAAGTAAACCCGGTACATTCTTATCACAGTTCGGAATCATGACAAGCGCGTCAAACTGATGTGCAACTGCCATACACTCGGTGGAGTCTGCAATCAGATCTCTTGTAACAAGCGAATACTTCATCCCGATATGCCCCATTGCAATACCGTCACATACGGCGATTGCCGGGAACATAACAGGAACACCGCCGGCCTCCGCTACGCCAAGCTTAACAGCCTGCGCAATCTTATCCAGATTCATATGACCGGGTACAATCTCATTGTAAGAACAAACAATACCTACCATAGGCTTCTTCATTTCTTCATCTGTCATTCCAAGGGCATTGAACAGGCTTCGGTGCGGTGCCTGCTGCATGCCGACTTTTACGTTATCACTCTTCATGTTATCGTCTCCTTTTTATGAAGTTAATTTATTATTCCTGTTAAAATAAGCAATAGTATAACTGATAATACAAGTACCGGTATCAATAAAACAAAACCAATAATTCTCAGGGTTGTTCCCAATACCTGATGATTTGTTTTCTTTTTTAAGATTGTTCCAATGATAATTGCCGTTGCACATATGCCAAGCACGGCAATCCACAGCACAATCATCACGCCCAATAAGCCTATAAATGCCATATCAATCACCCGCACTAAACTCTCGCCGCGATAAGCGCTCCCATCTCGGAGCAGCTCACAAGCTGTGTTCCCTCCGATACGATATCGCAGGTTCTGTAATTCTCCACAAGCACCTGCTTGACAGCCGCCTCTATCGCGTCCGCCTCCTTATCAAGGTCAAAGGTATAACGCAGCATCATCGCAGCCGACAAAATTGTTGCTATCGGGTTTGCCTTGTTCTGCCCTGCAATATCCGGTGCAGATCCGCCGCTTGGCTCATACATGCCGAACTTTGTTTCATTTAAGGATGCGGATGCAAGCATTCCGATGGAACCGGTTATCATGGAAGCCTCGTCGGACAGAATATCGCCGAACATATTCTCTGTCAGAACCACATCAAACTGTGCCGGATCCTTGACAAGCTGCATTGCGCAGTTATCAACCAGCATATGCTCACAGGTCACCTCCGGATAATCCTTTGCGACCTCCTCCACAATCTTTCTCCACAACCTCGACGAGTCAAGCACATTTGCCTTATCTACACTGGTCACCTTTTTTCGCCGCTTCATGGCAATATCAAAGCCCTTGACAGCAATTCTTCTGATTTCATTTTCGTTATATGTAAGGGTGTCCACCGCTGTCATAACGCCGTCCACCTCCTCGGTCCTTCTGGCGCCGAAATAAAGTCCGCCGGTAAGCTCACGCATAATCATCATATCAAAGCCGCGGTCTGCAATCTCCTCCTTGAGCGGACAGGCCCCCTTTAACTGCTCATATAAAAGTGCCGGTCTCAGATTTGCAAAAAGTCCCAGTTCCTTACGAATCTTTAACAATCCGGCCTCCGGTCTTTTTTCCGGCGGCAGCTTATACCACGGTGATGTACTTGTATTTCCGCCAATGGAGCCCAGCAATACCGCATCACTTGCTTTTGCTCTCGCAACTGCCTCATCCGTAAGCGGAACACCATGTACATCAATTGAGCAGCCTCCCATCAAAAGCTGTTCATAGCAAAATGTGTGTCCATATTTTTTCCCGACTGCATCGAGGACCTTCATAGCCTGGGCTACAACCTCAGGACCGATTCCGTCGCCCTTGATGACCGCTATATTACAATCCATGACTTCCTCCATTCTGTTGTACCTTACAACATATAAAAATTAATGCTATGCATGTTTGCTGTTGATATAATTAATCAAGCCTTCACTCCTGATAATCTCCTGCATAAAAGGAGGGAAAGACTGACCTTTAAACTCCGTGCCTTTGGTCTTGTTATAAATCATACCGCTGTCAAAGTCCACCTCAACCATATCACCTGCCTCAATCCCCTTTGCCGCCTCCGGGCACTCAATGATTGGGAGTCCTATATTGATTGCATTTCTGTAGAAGATTCTCGCAAACGTCTCTGCGATAACGCAGCTGATACCTGACGCCTTGATTGCTATCGGTGCATGCTCTCTGGATGAACCACAGCCAAAATTCTTGTTTGCCACCATGATATCCCCCGGCTTCACTCTGTTCACAAAGTCCTTATCGATATCCTCCATACAACTCTTCGCCAGCTCTGCCGGATCCGATGAGTTGAGGTATCTTGCAGGTATTATGACATCCGTATCCACATTGTCTCCATATTTATGTACTGTTCCGTATGCTTTCATTTCCGCACCTCCTATAACCCAAGCTCACAAGGGCAGCTGATTTTGCCCGTAATTGCTGATGCCGCTGCAACTGCAGGACTTGCCAGATAAACCTCAGAATCAACATGTCCCATACGTCCCACAAAATTACGATTTGTTGTAGAAACTGTTCTCTCACCGGCTGCCATGACACCCATATGTCCTCCGAGGCAAGGTCCGCATGTCGGTGTTGACACAATTGCACCCGCTTCTATAAATATCTTTGTAAGTCCCTCATCAAGCATCTTTAAGTAAACATCCTGTGTGCCGGGAATCACGATAACACGAATTCCCTTTGCCGCATGTCTTCCCTTCATGATTTCAGCCGCAATACGCATATCCGATATACGTCCATTGGTACACGAACCGATTACTACCTGATCTATCTTAATATCTCCAACCTCATCGATTGTCTTTGTATTCTCAGGAAGATGCGGAAATGCAACCGTCGGTTTCAATGTTGAAAGGTCAATCGTGTACTCCTCATCATACTCTGCATCCTCGTCTGCCTCATACTTTGTATAAGGCTTGACCGAATGCTCCTTCATATACTCCTCTGTAAGCTCATCCACAGGGAATATGCCGTTTTTCGCCCCTGCCTCTATCGCCATATTCGCAATTGTAAATCTGTCATCCATGGTGAGATTCTTAATACCGTCACCCGCAAACTCCATGGACTTGTACAGTGCGCCGTCCACACCAATCATACCAATGATATGCAAAATCACATCCTTGCCGCTTACCCATGGTGCTTTCTCACCCACAATATTGAACTTAATTGCTGACGGAACCTTGAACCATGCCTTACCTGTCACCATTCCGGCTGCCATATCCGTGCTTCCCACACCGGTAGAAAATGCACCGAGGGCACCATATGTACAGGTATGAGAATCCGCACCGATACAGGTTTCACCGGCAACAATCAGACCTTTTTCGGGAAGCAGCGCATGCTCAATTCCCATCTCTCCCACATCAAAAAAATTCTTAATCTCATTCTCACCGGAAAATTGTCTTACGCATTTACAGTGCTCCGCACTCTTAATATCCTTATTCGGAGTGAAATGATCCATGACAAGGGCTATCTTCTCCTTATCAAAAACTTCCTTTTTATTAAATTTTTCCATCTCGTGAATTGCTACCGGAGTTGTCACATCGTTTCCGAGAACAAGATCAAGTTCTGCCTCAATCAACTGTCCTGCCGAAACAGACGGAAGTCCTGCATGCTTCGCAAGAATCTTCTGTGTCATTGTCATTCCCATATCCGTTACCTCCATCTTTGTCTAAAATAATATTTGATACATTGTATCATAAGGTAAACCATAATAAAAATATATATTTTTAATATTCTCCATAACTTGAAGTTATAACGCTCTTATGATATTATAACGCTGAGAATCATGTTAAGTAAACGGAAATAAAAAATCAACTGATGCATGTGAAATTGCAGTATAAATCCAACAGAGGTGACAAATATGTACGATAATCTGAATAACTATAAAGTATTTTACACGGTTGCACGCACAGGCAATATCAGCAAGGCTGCTGACATCCTGTTTATCAGCCAGCCTGCCATCAGCAAATCCATATCAAGACTTGAGGAAGGGCTTCATGTAAAGCTGTTCGAGCGGACTTCAAAGGGCGTAAAGCTGACCGACGAGGGCGGCATATTATACGAGCACATCAAAGATGCATTTGAAAGCATCACGCAGGGCGAGGATGAGATTAAAAGGATGAATGAGCTGGGAATCGGACAGCTCCGCATCGGCGTCAGTACCTCCCTGTGCAAACATATCCTGCTCGATTATCTGCAAAGCTTTATTGTTGCAAATCCTCATATCAAGGTAATCATTGACTGCCACTCCACCGTGAACACAATGAAGCTTTTACAGGACGGAAAAATTGATATCGGACTGATATGTGAGACAACCATTCCGAAAGGCTTCGTCTATCAGGAGCTCACCGAAATTCATGACACCTTCGTCGCAACAGAGGCTTATCTTGATAACCTGCATCTGCGCGAGCATGAGGAACAGACCGCCCAGCCGGAAAACCCATGGCTGTTTGCGGGCAATCTGACATCATTTTTACCCGACGAGGATGCCGGAAATAAAAGTAAGCGTGAAGATAATTTATCCATAAAGGATATCTTGGAAAAGTCAAATCTTATGATGCTTGAAAAAAACAATATCACCAGAACGCATATTGATACTTATCTGGAAAAGGAGAACATACACCCAAATCAAATTCTTGAAATAAATAATCTTGATTTGCTGCTTGATTTTGCCGCAATCGGAATGGGCATTGCCAGTGTCGTGCGGGAATTTGCCACGGACTATATTTCATCCGGTCAGGTCGTCGAGCTGCAGTTAAATCAGGAAATACCAAAAAGAACGGTCGGCTTCGTATATCCCGGCACAAAAAGCAAGCCTGCCGTCCTAAGCAAATTTCTCTCGTTATTTTAACAGCACAATCCGCCCCATGGTGTGCACATACTGCAAAGAAGATAATCGCAACAGAAATTCCCGCTGTTATAGCTTGGCATGCCGTACCCGGTTCCGCGCTGTACATACCAGTCGTTTCCACCCTGCATGCGCTCCTTCATCTGCCTATACTCGGCATTTCCCGGTTCCATGGCAATTGCCCGGTCTATATGCTCCATCGCCGTTGCCTGATTTCCGGCACCGAGATTTGCAACCGCGCTCAGGTAATACCATCTGCCGTTTCTGTCCTCAATATCACTCAGCGTACGCAATGCCTCCGCAAACATACGGTTCATAATAAAATTCTGCGCCGCGGCGAGCCTTGATTCATCCTGACTGGTTCCTCCGCCCTCATTTCTGGCGCGTCTCCATGCGTCCTGACCGGCACCGAAGCCGCCAAAACCACCGAAGCCGCCATATCCGCTATGTCCGTTTCCGCTTCCGTATCCACTGCCGGAACCGCCCGTATTGCCGTCCATGATGCTCTTGTAAGCAGCCTGAACCTCCTTGAACTTCTCCTCCGCCTTGTCCTTATTCGGATTATTGATATTGGCATCCGGATGGTACTTTCTGCTGAGCGTCCTATATGCTTTTTTTACCTCTTCCTCGCTGGCGCCCCTTTTCACGCCCAAAACCTCATATGGATCTCTCATACTGTCTATCCTTTCCGGACATATTTCCTGTCACTTTGCCAGTCTTATTCCTTTTCTCCGTCTGCATATGATGTTTTCCCGCATTTTCCCTATCCTGATAGAAACGGCACCATATACCTGAATATATAATATTTCTGAGTATGCCAACCTCCTCCACGATAGGCATTTTTTCATACACCTTTGCCATATCTGAGGCTATCATCATCAGCAGCTGCCCAACCCATGCCTGAAATGTCTCTTTCTCCATACTCCGGTATTTTTCCGCAAACGGATTGAAACGTCCTCTTTTGATATCCTCCCCGACATCATCATATGCGTCCATGATATAAATAAATTTTCCAAGCTGGTAGCCGAAATCTCCAAGCTCCTGCGACCAGTCCCCGCAATACGACGGGCACCCATCCGCATCATCCTTTCCGTTTCCGTCAGCATCGCTGCAGCACAGTTCCTGCGGCTTAACCGAAAAAATAACACGCATAATATCACCGAATATTCCGGCCGGAACATCTATATTCTCCACACCGGTTTCGCCCTCCTGATTATCACACGCCCTGTCTTTTGCATCGCCCGTCCGTCCCTGCAGCTCTGCTTCCCATGCTGCTAATTCCTTTATCTTATCGCGGATTTGCGCAACCTTCCTTCCGCGTTTCTGTTTAATGAGCTTCACCCTGCTGCGTATCATACCGCTGTAGGACAGCTTTATAAGATTTTTGTCATCCTTCCAGTCATCCAGACACTTGTAATACCCAAGCACCAGATTCATATCTGCCGCATATTCTATGGCGCTGTTGCACAGATAGTTTTTCTTCCCCACAGGATGTACAATACACCGGCAGGCGTTTCGTTCTGTCCTTGGCTCATACAGCGCAGAAAGTAATATTGCAGCAAACGCTGCATCGTAGGTCAGAGAAATCTGTCCCGATATACCATAAGCCCCCCGCAGGGCATGACATACACCGCAATAATACTCCCTGTATCTGTTATAGTCCTTCACCTTTAATTCCGGTTGGTTGACCGCAACATAGCCAAACATCTCTCTTAACTCCTTTTTACAAATTCATATCTGCATTTCGGACAGGTTACTTCAATCCTGCCCCTGCCCTTCGGAACCTTCATTTTCTGACCGCATTTCGGACATCTGTAAATGTGATGCGTGCGTCTGATTTTCGCCCTGTCCTTCTCTCTCAGGAAAAAGCGTCTGATACCATAGGTCTTATTCAGATACCATGAATTTTCTGCACTTCTTTTGGATATATTTCTTGAAAAAATCCTGCTGTAGGCATAAACAAACACCGCCAATGCAAATAAACTGACAAGATTACTTTTAAAAAAGATATTTATAAATATTATTACACAGGCAGCAATCACCAAAAAGTTTGAAAACCGGTCAAGCCCGTATCTTCCGCGCATAAAAGCCATCATTTTCTGTCTCATACCATACCTCCGTATCCTGCTGACATATTATAGCCATCCAATCAAATATTTTTCCTGTATCAATAATTTTTTTCCAGGGCAGCAGATATATTGCTGTTAATTTTCTGTAAAACCCTTTGCAGCAAACATATCTCATCCTCCGTTATACCGGAAAACACACATTCCTCCACTTCCTGTTTAACAGACATAACATCTTCAAGTATCCTTTTAGCGCCCTCCGTAAGCTTCAAATGCTGCAGGCGAAGATCCTTTTCATCCTGCTTCACCTCAATATATCCGAAATCCCGCATACGACTTACAGACTGGGATATATGTCCCTTTGTAAACATCTCCGTAGCGGCTATATCCTTCGCTGTATTCTTTCCTCCACAGTCTTTCAGATAAATCATGATTTCCAGGTCAATCTTTCTTAAATTATATTCACGCATAACCTTTTCAATTTTCCGCTCATTCAGCCGTTTATATCGATGCATGTTATTCTGTATGACAGCATCCATATCAGACATTCTGTTCACCCTGCTTTCTTTTGTTTAAAATAAAACTACTCACGATGAATATTTATTTTAACATGAAGCCAAAACAAGTCAATAGAGTTCATTGTTATTTCACAAAAAAGGGTATAATTATGGGGCTGCCCCATTCAGATGACATGATATGGTTATATGTATGATGCAGGAAAACCCGCTTTCGCTCGGTCGCTCACGCAGCGGTACTAAGCTCGAAAGTACCTCGCTAAGTACCGGCGTTCGCAAACGGTTTTCCCGCATCATACATATAACCATATCATATCATCTGAATAAGACAGCCCCATATATTTAATCTGTTGCGGCAATACTGTAATTTATCCTTTATTTTCGGAAGAATTTGTGCTGTTTCCACCGACTATGACAACCCTTCCATCCTCCACGGATATGCGCACCTTATTGGAATCAATTCCGGCAGCATCAAGTATATCTGCACTTAATTGTACACGATGCGCCTTATCCATAACTGAATATTCCTCATGAGAATCGACATGCAGATCGGAAGAGGAAAGCTGGTCTATCTGTGCACGATATTTTTCCTTCATAATCTTTTCCGTACTGATTTTACCATCCGAAATCATGACCACACGGTCGACCTTATTTGCAAGATTTATATCATGCGTTACTATAATGATTGTGATACCGAGCTCAAGATTCAGCTTGCGGAACAAATCCTGTATCATGCTGGAGGTTTTTGTATCCACCGCACCCGTAGGCTCATCGGCAAGCAGTATCTGCGGATTGTTTGCCAGCGCAACGGCGATTGCAACCCTCTGCTGTTCTCCACCGGACATCTGGTTTGGATAAGAATCCTTCTTATGACTCATTCCGACCATCTCAAGCAGCTCCAGCGCGCGGTTACGCTTCTCCTTCGCTTTCATTCCGCTGAAATTCATGGTTGCCTCTATATTTTCCACGGAATTCAAATACGGAAATAAATTTCGCCCGCTCTGCTGCCACACAAAGCCGATTATGTTCTTGCGGTATTCCACCATTTCCTTCTCCGAGAGCTCTGACAGATTTTTTCCGGCTACGACAATCCTTCCGGCGGACGGTTTTTCCAATCCTCCCACAATATTCATAAGCGTACTTTTTCCGCTTCCGCTCTTTCCGATGACGGACATCAGTTCTCCGCGTTTGATGGTGAGGTCAAGCCCCTGAAGCGCCATAACCTCAATTTCCTTCGTCTTATATATCTTGACAAGACCGTCACATTCAATCAGGTCTGCATCCTCTTCCTCTCCCTCCATATCCGTCTCAGGCTCCGGCTGTTCATCCGGTATCTCCTGTTCCAACATATCATCAGTTATTTTCACGTCTGTCAACCAACTCACCATCCTTCATCTCATATATGATATCGCCCAGCTCCATCAGGTTCGGATCATGCGTCGTCATCACAATCGTAATCCCCTCCTTCTCCACCAGCTTCCGGAACAGCGCCATGACACGTATACCTGTCTCCGTATCCAGGGCACCTGTCGGCTCATCTGCAAATATTACCTTCGGTCTGTGTACGACAGCCCTGGCAATGGCAACCCTCTGCTGTTCTCCACCGGACATCTGCATCGGCATGTGCAGCATTCGATCTTTCATACCGACCAGAGCAAGCACCTCCCTGATATGCGCATCACTGTCCTCTATATTTCCCGTCATCCGGAGCGCAAAATCAACATTTTCATATGCATTCATAATCGGAATCAGCGCAAACGACTGGAAGATAAAACCAATTTCCTGTCTTCTGATTTTCTCCTTATCCTTATCTGTCAGTTCGCTGTATGCACGCCCGTCAAAATAAACCTCACCTGAGGTAGGTTCATCCAGAGTACTCAACGCATTCAGAAGCGTCGTCTTGCCCGAACCGGAGCGCCCTTTCAGGATAGTAAGCCTGCCCCGGCTTACCTCCATATTGATACCCTTCAAAGCATAAAAATCCTCTCCACCGGTTTTAAAACATTTTACTATATTTTCTGCAATCATGATATCTTCCATGTTATTCCTCCCCCAGCTTCAATGCCTGCGTAATGTTCAAGGACCGTATCAGTCTGCGAAGAATCAGCATACATATCACTATCATTGCCGCAATCACCGCAAACAGCTTCACAATATCACCGGTCTCAAAATAAATGTAAATATCCAGATTATGTTTCTCCGGCAGATACACGACTCCAAACAGCTTGGTGTACAGGAACGTAGCCGCCATACCGACAAGTCCGCCCGCTATCACCGACAGCAGTGTACTGAAAATATGCTCGTTTACCAGCATATGATTGACATTTGCGACAGACATACCCATGGCACGATACACACCGAACAAAAGCTCCCGCTGTCTTATGGAGGATATCCAGTATATCAGAAATCCCACACCACAGAGAACCAGCGCTATGATAAATCCCAATGTGAACATACCGTTGGTAATCTGGATATCAGGTGAATTTTTCATATCGTAGATGTTATCCTGAACACTCTGATAGCTTTCTATCGTAATATCCCTCTCCTTCAGCTTTTCATACAAGGTGTCAGCCGTGACGCCCTCACTCAGCCTGCACCATATCTCATACGGAATTGTTTCCAGATTTTTAGTCATCGCCGCATAATTTGCCACAATCAGATAGCGTTCTTTCTGTTCCCCATCCTCATAATAATACTGGTCATAGCCCGGCCATGCATCCACAATGGCACAGACATAGCACCGCATGATCTGTTCCGTATCAACCTCACCACTGGTCAGCCCGTTAAAGCTTACCACATTCCCCTCTTCTATCCCGAGTGCCTCCGCGAGATTGCGTGAAATGACCGCTCCGTTCTCCCGCTGTCCCATGGCATTCAGCCAATTAAACCAGTGAACATCACCATACAGCTCCTCCTTCAGATAAGCCGTCTCTCCGAAATCCTTGGTATTAATTCCCATAACCGTGCAATCCGTCACGCTCTTACCGCCGGCGCTTGCCTCCGTCCGTTCATAGTGAATCACTCGCGCCACGCTGTCACATAATCCCTCGGAGACAAGTTGCGTATACTTCACATAATCAGGCTCGATATAGGTATACCGTACCTTATAGTTGCTATCGCGGTATGGCTTTGCCTGCCATTTTTCCTGTAGCACTACGTCAGCTCCACATTCATATACAATACGATCCTCGTTATTCCGATTGATGGTTCTTGCCGCATTGGCATTAAAGAGTCCCATGGACACGGTTAAAATCATAAACACCGAAATAAATCCCTGTCTGCTGAAGGTTCTGGTTATCTGCAAAAACGACACATATGCCGCCGGTTTCCATTTTTTCTTACCGATTGCATAAACCAGCTTCACCAGATAATGCATCAATCTCAAGGTCAGCAGTCCGAAAGCAAGTATGAATAAAATCGTATCCATAAAAATCATAGGATCCATTTTGCTTCCCTCCAGCGCTTTCACCCGAAGATTATCTATGGACTGATTAAAATTGTACAATAGATAAAGAGACAGTCCCAGCAGCAGAATATCCAAAAAATATTTCTCCCAAAACATCTTTTTGTTTCCCACATAACCGGATTTGTGCTCCACAATGGAAACATTGGAGTAGCGAACGACCGGAATCAATATAAAAACAATTCCAATCAGCGCCGCAACCACTCCATATACCAGCATAATCGGCACAAACCTGTACAGGCTGGAATCCGTACCCGAAAAGGTCAGGAAATCCGTTGTCTCGGCAGAAAGCTTACATAAACCATATCCAAGCGGTACGCCGAAAAGGATGCCTCCCACTGCCAAAACACCTGACTGAACCGCATATAGTATAATCACCTGGACACGGCTGAAACCACGGCTTTTCAGCATCGCTATCTCATTCCGCTCCGTCTCGATAATCTGTCCTGATACCATGTAGATAAATGCAAGCACCATACCCAGAATCGGCAATTCAAGTACCCACAGCATTACATTTACCGATTTTCTCTCAGACGCAAAATCTTTCAGCATGTCCTGCATTGTATCGACAAAATTATTGTCCAACTCCTGAAACTGCCCCAGACAGTACAGAATATCATCCACATTACTGTTCCGAATATCCCCGTAATCGAGCAGCGTAACATGATCATAATACACTGTGCCCACGTCAAATTTTTCAAGTATCTCATCAAAATCGGCTTCGTTTACAAAGATTTCCTTCTCGAAATCATTCGGAGCCGTATACCAGAATAAATCTGTGCTGTCCTGCTCCCTGAATATACCGGCAACTACCAGCTTGAGCGTATTTCCGCTGTCATCCTTCCACTGTACAAAATCTATTGTTTCTCCCACAATCAGCCCGCACTGATCCATCACGCTCTCAGAAATAATACATGGATAATAATCCGAGCCACTGTAGCTCTCATAGTCTGTTCCCTTTAATATCTGAATATGAGAAAGCATATCCGGCATATGGCTTACAGACAGATAATTGCCCTTGCTGCCGTAGCTGCCCTGACTGGTTTCCTCCGTAAGCTTCAGTCTTGTCTGGCAGTTTAACACATCAATATCCGTGAGATATTTACTCCAGATTGCCTGATATTCATTTATCTTGTCACAAATTAACGACACAGACGGCGTACTCTTTGTCTGATAGGAGCCGCTCCGCCCAATCATTGCCGGATAGCGGTTGTTGTCCTCAATGTACTGATTAAACGTCCGGTTTAACAGCTTATTTAAAGAGCCCTCCTTAAACATCGGCTGACAGCAGAAAGCTGCAATAAGGAATACAAGTCCGAGCATCAGACAAACAGTAAGCCATAATTTGTTTTTTATTTTTTCTCTAATAAATTTAAGCATCCTTTTCACCTACTTACTTTCATCCTGAGCAAGAATATCTCCGGCTTTAAGACCATTGATTGCACACTCATTTTTCATACCGTTGTATTCATCTATTGCTATTGTGACATATTGCTTTACCAGATTGCCATCCACAATCCTCCACACATAATAATATGTCTTCTCCCCCTTTTCATCTTTCTCCGAATGGACAACCCCGTCAGGCAGAACGAACGTATTTTTTATAGAATTGATTGAATATTCTATCGTACACTTATCCTCTGAAGCATAGAATGCTTCATCATCCATCCTGATATAATATCTTTTTATATTGCTGTCCGAGAGGTTGTTGGTCAAGTAAACCTTATCATCCACGGTAGTGACATATATCCTCGCACTGTCGCCTGTTATTCCGGAAACCTTCCCGGTGTAGGTCTTATCCGAATCCTCCACACAAAATACCAATGTCTGATTCAGATGAATAGCATCAGAGCTCCGGAACTGCACCTTGTTGGAAGCATCGACGCCTATATTGAACATGCGGTCCCCCGCCTTCACATTTTTCCCCTCATTGATGTTGATGCCTGTCACCGTACCCGCTGTCTCGGCATATATATTTATCGTGCCGCTTCCGTTATTATTTTTGCTTGCCTTTTGATATTCAGCCTCCTGACATCCAAGCTGATAATTATAGTTCAAGGTATTTTTCTTCTCCTCCGCCTTAATCTGCTCTATCTGCAAGGCAAGCTCCTGATACAGATTCGGATCCTGCGGCGGCTCCTCCGACGTGCCGGGCTCCTCCGATGTGCCGGGCTCCTCCGATGTGCCGGGCTCCTCCGGTACCGCATCCGTACCGGTAGCCGTCTCCTCCGGCTGCGGTTCTGGTGTTGGCTGCGGTTCTGGTGTTGGCTGTGGTGCCAGAAGCGCCGCCATCTGATTCTCAATCGCCTGTATCTGTTCCGTATATCCTTTCTCAGAATTCTGGTAGCTCTGTTTTAAATCATTGATTGCATTGGAAAGCTCCGTCAATCTCGCACTTCCCTCGTTTGTCTGAATCGTACAAACGAGGTCGCCCGCGCTTACCGCATCCCCCTCACCGACATTGAGGCTTGTAATCCGTCCCTCATACTCCGAATAGTATATCTTGTTCTTTGTATTCTCAATACTGTATGTGTTGGAAGTCCGCTTCGGTTCATAATCGGAAGGCTGCATTTCAAATTCCGTATATTGCTCCGGCAAAATGGCGCCCGATGAGTAATACACCATATCCCCCTCTGATAGCCCCGATATCACCTCCGTATAATTGTCTCCTGATTTTCCAAGCTCGACATAACGCAGCTCCTTGCTGTCATCCTTTTTCACATAGACGAAATCTCCCTGTGAATCCTGATACAGAGAATCATTTCCGACTACAAGTACATCCTCTACGATATCTCCCGTCATAAATACAGGAATATTAGTCCCCGCTTCGGGCAGTGCGCTCTTATCCTCAAACTGCATACGCATATCCGGGTACAGCGCCTTATCCTCTATCACAACAAGCTCATTCGGCGCATATTCATATTCCTTCAAATCATATTTTTTTCCCGCTATCTCTGTATAATATCTGTCATACGGCATCCATTTTCTCTGGAAATCCTCCGAAACAGTAATGCCTGTCATCTCGACATAACAATCCTCATAGTCAGACACAATCACAACATTTTCTGCATTGGTTACCGCACCGCCTGAGGATATATCCTTGGCATATGTCACATAGCCTGATATTCGCGCAACCAGGGTTCCGTCGGTCACAATCTCCTGCTGCTCTGCAATACTTTCGTTCAGCTCTTTTACTCTGTACTGATGCAACAGCGTGTCATATCTGTGATTTTCCTCCAGCACGGCAATGTCCGTAGCAGCCTGTGCCTCGGCTGCTCCGTCTGCAATCGCCTGCATACCCGCCTTTTTCAATTCCAGCTCCTGATGCTTAAACTGATATATCTCCTCATCAACCGAAAATATTGAATTTTCAAGTGTAAGCTGTGCATTAAGCTGCTCAATGGTCTCACGGGCGACATCAATATCGGCATACGCCAGAACATCTCCCGCCTGCACATAATCCCCGATATCCACCGGAATTTCTCTGATTGTGACCTGCGTCAGCCAGAAATGACAGTACTCAGTAGGAACAACTGTACCATACGCAACATCGATTGCGCCCACATCGCCATACTCTACCGGTCTGTATGACTCATTGCCGGCAGAAGGCGCAAGCAGCTCCGGAACCTCCACCGTCTTCTTCCCACATCCCGCAAGCCCAAAGGCAAGCATAACCAGACAAGCCAGCCCTCTCTTATATTTTATCATTCTCATCACTGAATCACCACCCTGTCTCCTTCGTTTAAACCTGACTCAATCACGGTATATCCGTCCACGGTGCTCCCTATCGTCACCCTGACGGCATCTCTGAAACCATCATCATCCAGCAAATACACATAGTACTCATCATCAACATCAAAGACACATTCCTTGGGTACATAAACGACATCCGTGAGCGTCGGCTTTTCCAATGTCATTGTAAGCTTGTCCCTGTTGCTGAAATCCGTATTTTCAGCCGCGGCCTGAAATCGAAGTGTCCTGACTGTCTCTCCGTTTACATCCTCCCCCTTCTCCTCAACAGAGATTAATTCCAACTCATATTCGGCAACTCCGTATGTGGCGATATATGTCTCACCCACCTGAAAATCAAAATCATCCGTCGTCTCCGCCTCGAACTGTCCGTTTCCATATATCAGCGTGATAAGATTATTTGATGTACCGACCGTCCCGTAATCAAGTAAATCTGATAGTATATATACGCTTCCGTCATCCTCCGCACATATGCTGTAGAAGGATAATTTTGCCTGAAGCTCCTGTATATACAGATTGGCAACCTTCGTGTCCTCCCCAAGCCGTGCCAGATCAGCGCTGTAATCCACCGATGCATCCAGCTGGGACAGCCGTGTATAATGGTCAATCAGAAGATTATTCTGTTCTACCTGATTCTGATATTCCTTTATCTGTGAAGCGATATCACCCGACTTAAAGGTAATCAGAACATCACCCTTCTTTACCTTATCACCGACAGCCACATTTACACTTTCCACCTCCATATCATCATAGAGAGGATAATAGGATTTCTTCTCATAGCTTACCGCTGACAGTTTAAGCGTAAGAACCGGTGTGATATCCCCACGGCAGGCTTCAACTGAATCATATATTATTTTTTCGTACTCCGGGACGTTCACCTTTGCCTCATGTATTTTCTCCCCATTTCCGCAACCGGTGAAAAGAAGTGCTGCTGTCGCCAAAAGCGGTATCAATTTCTTTCTTCCCATAGTTTTTCCTCCATGTCTCTCTATCCGTCGGCTTATATCTAAACGCATTCAAATTTATTAATAAAAATAATTTTCACTGGGATTTCCATATACATTATCATATTCAAACAACACGATGCTGCCATCCAGTGCATTAACGCCGAATGATATGCTGTCAAGCGTCTGGTCTGCAAAGTCATTCTCCTTCACATACACCCAGACCGGCACCAATGTGTACTGCGTATCGTACAACAGAGTAACATATCCCAGACGTACCGCAACAATCTGGAAAGTATAATCATCGGAATGCTGATTATAAAATTCCAACTTATCATTCATATAGTCCTGCGCGATTGCGTCCACCTGCTCAAAGGACAGCATGCTCGGCTGGTCTGACAGCTGCTCGCCCCTTTCATATCGCATTCCAAAAGTGATGCCAACCACTCCTGTTGAATCAATTTCAACAGAAATAAATTCCTGACAGGCTCCCGGAAGACCGTCTATATCCTCCCCAACGCTGTCATTGATGATTACAGCATATGGCATTTCGCCTAATATATTTTCGATTCCGTCCGTCTCCCGCACAAAAATAAACCTGTATCCGTCCAAATATATGCTAGTCTCCGGCTCTGCCTCAGATCCATCGTTTATCACCCTGTGCTGCACAGCAAGCTGCTTCATATCCGTATATCCCATATTATCTATGATATCCTGTGCTGTGCGGGAAGCCTCCTCCAGATTGCATGAATTTTCTCCATACAAGGTAGAGGCAAGCTCATATTCTGTATTACAGTTCTTATATACATGATCACACACATATCTGCGAACATAAAGCGTACCGGATTCTCCCTCCGTTGACTGATAACGCAGCTCCGCCATATTGCCGTCCACCAGCCCACGCAGTGTGCAGCTTTCAAAACCTATTGTTCCCTCTTCGAAAGTTTCTTCATAATAATGGTATATTAATGTCCCCTCCGGCAGCTCCGACACATTTTCTTCATTATAGTTGTCAATATATGCATCTATCTTCCATGAGGGATACTCGTCCTTGCCTGCCTCCTCATACAGCTCCTGCAAAAACTGGTTTTCCTCCTGTAGCTCCTCCATCGAACAAAGATTATATGGTTTTATCACCTCATATTCCCCATCGTCAAATATATGCTCAGCCAGATTTTTAAGATACTCATCATCCACGGTACCGGGATTTTGTTCATAGACCTTCACATTCTGATAACCGGCAGCTGTAACATCTGCATCCACATTAAATTTATAGCCCGATGTGCCCAGAGTATAGGTCAGATGCTCGGGAATATCTACAGTCTCCTTCCCTGCATCCGAATCCGAGCTTATATCTGTGTCAACCCTGCTCATGTCCTCCTCCAGTTTTTCCCTTTTTCCGCAGCCGGAAAACAAAAACAGACATGCCAGCAAAATTGCAAAAGCCCTCCTGCTGCCCGCTCGTTTTTTCCTGTTCTGCCTGTTTATTCTCACCTTATAACCTGTATTCCAACAAACGTTTCGCTTCATTTATATCTCTCCTTTTCATATTATTCTCTCGCATTCCAACCTGATACATGAATTGTAAAATCAATTTTGTATCTGCCGGATACCATTCTCCTTAACGATAAAACATATAATCATAGTTTCCGATATGCATAATTGTGACAATACTGCCATCCAATGCATTTATGCCAAAGAACGCCTCATGAAACATACGTTTTTTATCATATTCCAGGTAATACATCCACACCGGAACGATTGAATATCCCTCCTCATACTGTATTGTTGCATAGGAAAGCTCTACTCTGTCAATGGAAAGCTCTATGTTTTCAACCAAATATTCCGTATTAAAAGTCACGTTTACGTACTCCTGCATATACTCCTGTGCTATCATGTCAATCTGTTCAAATGTCAGCATATTCGCCTGCTTCGTCATACATTCTCCCATTTCATACTGATTTCCGATAAGAACACCACATACGCCCTCAGAGGACACATCGACCGCAATATACTCCTGAAGAGCAACCAGATAACCCGACTCCTCGTCATCCTCTGTATCCGTCTCCTTTTCCGTGCCAACACAACCCGTGTCGCTGAAATAATTCTGCACTCCATTTATAACAGGAAGCAGATACATCCTGTATCCGTCAAGCATGCTGCCTTCCTCTTCATCCGTCACAATATAATTATTTGCATAGACTATCTCCATATCATCTGACAAACCAAGCTTTTCCACAAAATCATATGCCATCTGTCTGCACAGTGTTTCATCACTGACATTCTCTCCATATGTGGTTGTATCCAGATAATTTTCCGGGCTGCTCATCTGTACCATGTTGTAGTCTCCATAATATTTTTGATTTACAGGCGCAATCACCAGCCTGCAAATTGTTCCCCCTGAGTAAACGGACCCATGAACACCGGAATCAAGATAAGGGCTAGGAATAAAATTCTCATAGTAAAGAATCCACTCCTCACCATCCACAGTTCCCCGCAATGTACAATTATCATAACACTCTGTTATTGTTTCTCCGTCTATATCATATGATGCCATGTAACTGTAAATCAGCTGTCCCTCTGTAAGCTCTGCCACCATGCTTCCATCGTAGCTCATCTCATTATAATGATAATACAGATTATGTAACCATCCCGGTATATATCCCGGCAGCTCCACCTGCCCCGCATATCGTTGGGTAAGTGCCTTTACATATTCCTGTTCTGTCGCAAACTCCTCCTGCGTGCACATCCATGCCGGCTTTATCTGCTCATATATACCGCCGTCGAAGAGATTTCCCGCCAGTGTTTTCAGAAAATCATCATCAAATGCAATCGGTTTTTCCTCATACACACTGTACGATTCCACCTCCGGCACAATCACCTCCGCGTCAACGTCAATGGAGATGCTGCCATCAGCATTTGCTATCTCATATGTAAGCTGCTCCGGGATTTCACCGGAGATATCGGCAACGGCAGCGTCCGTAGACGTACCGATGCCATCATCCACTTCCTGTATATCAGCCTCGATCTGACTGCTGTCTGTCTTCCCGCAGCCGACAATGACAAATGACAGTATAAGTGTTATGCTGAAAATGGTTCTGTAACACTTTCCTTTTTTATTTTTTCTCATATCTTTACCCCTCTCGCATAATAATAGATTTCATTTTCGTGTTATATAAAAAACATCTTTTATATTTATTATAAAATAAATTGCATCAATTTTGTATCTTTCAAGCATATTTTGATACATTTGATACATTTTCGATACACTTTTTTGACAAACTATTATATACTACAAACAGATGTACATGAACACAAAAGGAACATGTAAATCTGCTTTCAAATTGGGAGGATAACCATGATAAAAATACTGATTGTCGAGGATGAACGTCCAATCTCCGACCTGATTAAAATAAACCTGTCCGATGCAGGATATGACTGTACCTGCGCATATGACGGTCTGACTGCCGCGAATATTCTTGAATCGCACACCTTTGACCTGGTGTTGCTCGACATCATGCTGCCTGAGATTGACGGCTACGAGCTGTTGGAATACATCAAACCTCTCGACATTCCTGTCATTTTCCTGACTGCAAAATCGGCTTTAAACGACAGAGTAAAGGGGCTTACACTGGGTGCCGAGGATTACATTGTAAAGCCGTTTGAGATTGTGGAGCTGCTCGCCCGCGTCAATGTTGTTCTACGACGATACAACAAGAGCTCATCCATGCTGCATTACGAGGACATCACCATTGATCCTGACAACAAAATCGCAAAAAAGAATGATACTGTTCTCGATCTGACGCCAAAGGAATTTGACCTGCTGGTCATGTTTGTGCGCAACATTAACATCACGCTTTTCCGTGAGCGCATTTATGAATCCATATGGGAAAGCGACTACTTTGGAGATACCAGAACGCTGGATTTGCACATTCAGCGGCTAAGAAAAAAAGCCGGACTCGAGCACAAGCTCAAAACTGTCTACAAGGTCGGTTACCGGCTTGAGGGGAAATAAGGAGCCATTTCATTCATGAAATTCAGATACAAAGTACTCGTTATCAACATTATACTTCTATCCATCGGAATCGGAACAGTCGGATTTTTAATGATTGACAAGAATTTCAAGCTGGCACTTGATTCCCAGATAAAAAATGCGATAGAAGAAAACAACATGATACAGTCCACAGTGGAATTCCAGCTGTTAGATGCGATAAACGGCCGTACATCGGAGTTTATTGACCAGCTGACCGTTACCGGTACGGAGGTCACATCAAGCATGTCGGCAAATCAATCGGCGATATTTATCGTATATGACGGCAGCCTGATATATACCAACAGCGACGATTCCATCCTGTATCCCGATGCATTATGGGAAAATACCGAGATTGGCAAAAAAAATTATGTCTTAACCGAGGACACAGGGAAGAAATATATCTTTGTCTCCTCATGCAGTACCGTTTTCGATGCAAATCTCAATATAATAAACAGACGTGATATCACAGGTGCATACGACCTCATGGAACAGCAAATCATATATTTCCGTTTTCTGCTTGTTCTGGTCGTGCTCGTATGCTCCGTCTGCATGTTTGTAATCAGCGTGTGGCTGACCGGACCGCTGGAAACCCTGAATAAGATTTCCAAATCCTTTGGAGAGGGCAATTATGACGCCCGCGCTGACATAAAATCCCGGGATGAAATCGGCTCCCTTGCACGTACCTATAATCAGATGGCGCAATCCGTCTCCGACCATGTCGACGAGTTAAAGGACATGATTGTGCGCAAGGAGCAATTTGTTGCAGACTTTACACATGAGCTGAAAACACCTATGACCTCCATCATAGGCTATGCGGATACAATCCGTTCCAAGGAAATGACACGAGAAAACCAGATTATGGCTGCTTCCTACATATTCAGCGAAGGAAAGCGTCTCGAATCCATGTCGCAAAAATTATTTGACTTTATCTACACCAAGCAGCACGATATCACCGTCGAACCGTTTATGACCGGAAAATTTGCAGAGGCTGTATCAGTCAGCGTCACGCCGTCGTTGAAAGAAAAAAACATTTCGCTCGACATGCAGATTGAAAATATACTGCTCACGGGCGATACCGCGCTTTTAAAATCCTCTTTTATCAATCTGATTGACAATGCACGGAAAGCCTCGGAGTACAACTCGGTTATCAGATTCACAGGCATCCGCACGGATGACATATACGAATTTACGGTACAGGATTTTGGAATCGGAATCAGCAGCGAACATCTCTCCCGCATATGCGATGAATTTTATATGGTGGACAAATCCCGTTCCCGTCGGGAGGGAGGCGCAGGACTCGGTCTTTCACTTGCCAATCTGGTGTTCCAATGCCACAATGCAGATTTTTTGATTGAAAGCGAACCGGGAAAAGGAACCACCATGCGTATCCGTTTTCCGATATGCACACAGGATGAAACCGCAGAAAATAATAATCAGGAAATTGACAGAGAGGGGAACAAACAGGATGAAAAATAAAAGCAGTAAACAGCCAAAAAACAACTTTTCACTTTCTCTTCTCCTTGGGATTTCCCTCGCGTGCCTTGCTGTGGCATGCGGTATACTACTGCCTAAGCTGATATTGAGAAAAGCAACCGACAAACAGCTCTCCGTGGTTGAGACCGCGCCTGAAAGCTATTACCTTGCCTCAGGCACAGCCATGGCTAAAAATGCCTCCCAACAGCTCTCCTCTCTTGACCGTATCAAACTGATATCCGGCGTATGGGAAAGCAACTGTGTTCAGGTAAGTCCCGGAGAAGGCACACTGAGTGAAGCTGAAATCATAGCTCTGACAAAGCAGCAGATGGAATATTATTACGAACAAAACGTATACCCATATTCCCTGTCCTCCTCATACAGCAACTGGTATTCATGGAGTACAGAGCTGTACTGCTACACAGATACTGTGTTCAACACATACACCACTTATCTGTGGGTAGTCCATTTCATAAAATTTGATAATATGCTTGAGCATACGATACTCATAACCGAAAACGGAACCATTCTTGCAGCACAGGTAAACGATAGCAGCAAGCCCTTTTCCCCTGTCAAAAAGGTTTACATGAATGAGAATATCAACAATATATTAGGCGACAAAAATATAACCATAGATGCCATATCAGAAAAGATTGACGACTATCCCATTCCAGCATATCCTTACATTGATATCACTGGCATCTGCGACCGGAATATATATTGTATCACATTGTCATCAAAGAACGATGACGGAGAAAATTTTTACATCTACCAGTATAAGACGGACAACACCTACGGATTCGGAATTGCACCGTAGCTGTTACAGGGCTGTCGAATTAAGATAATATGGCATGTATATATGCATGCCATATTATTTTAATTATCTTCATGCGACAGTTCCATAATGCCAAGGCTGTATTTCCAGCCTAAAATCCGCCTGACGGATGCGTCAAGGCGCTCCTCCGTTATCAAGCCGTCGTATACCGCATCAAGGACCGCCTGATACTGCACATCATAGGAGGTTGACAATATCATATCGTTTCCGGCAAGTATCGCCTGCACAGCCGACTCTTTTTCATCGGCATATGCCGAAACACCGCGCATCATCAAATCATCCGTGATGATAACACCATTGAATCCGAGCTCGCTTCTCAATATCCTGTGCACCTCATATGACAATGACGCAGGCATGTCGGAATCCATGCATTCAACGATGTTATGATTCACAAGCACGCAATCCGCCCCCGCGTCAATCCCGGCCTGAAACGGTTTAAAGTCCTCCTCAACGAAGGTATTGTAACTGCGCGAATCACGAATCACATCCGTGTGCGTATCTCCGTTACTTCCATAGCCCGGAAAATGCTTGAGAACACATCCAATCCCCTCATCACGCATCACGGAAACTGTCAGGGCAGCGAACTCCGACACGACATCCACATCACCACTCACACTTCTGCTGTACATAAAATCATCCGAATTTCCCGATATATCACACACAGGAGCAAAATTCACATTGATCCCATACGATAACAATAATTCGGATTTTAACACGGTATCTTCCCTGATTGCCTCAAAACCGCCTGACGAATACAGATTACGCGGTGACTGAAAAGGAGCGTCAGCATAGGTTGAATATTTGCTGAGACGGATTACCGTGCCACCCTCCTCATCCGCACCAATCAACAGCGGACAGCTGCTGTTATCCTGAAATGCACTGATGTAATCCTTAAGATTCTGTGACGATTTTCCCTTAAAATCACCATCAAAGAGTATAATCCCTCCCACAGGATATTGCGCAAGTATATCCGACCGGAATCTGCCGTCATCCTTGATAAAAAACAGCTGCCCGACTTTTTCCTCTATCGTCATCTGCGCTATGATGCCGTCAATTTCCCGCTCCGTATCCTCGTCAAGCGGCTGCGTGCAGCATGCAAACGCACCGTCCCCGCTCTCATCCGCCGCGATTTCTTCCGTTGTCGCAGTCTCCTCCTGCGGCATATGCTCCGTCACTTCATCATCCGCATGTCCGTTGTTCTCATTTAACGCATCCTGAACCGTCGCAGTCTGCCCGATATTGCTGTCTGCCTGCTGATACACATGCTCATCATTATTCAAATCAACTGATTGTAATAATATAGCCGCCACTATGATTAGCAACATAGCAACGGCGTATATTCTTTTTCTTTTTCCATACATAGGGTTATCTCTTCATTTATTATTTTGATTGCATTACTCTCTTTGCCCGCATGCGCTGAGTCGGATCAAGAATCTTTTTGCGGATTCTGATGGACTTCGGGGTTATCTCAAGCAGTTCATCTGTGTCAATAAAATCAAGAGCCTGCTCCAAGCTGAGTATCTTGGGCGGCGTCAGCTTTAATGCCTCGTCGGAGCCTGATGCCCGGGTATTGGTAAGCTGCTTTCTCTTACATACATTTACCTCAATATCCTCCGGTTTGCCGCACTGCCCTACAACCATTCCGCCATATACCTGCTCGCCCGGCCCGATAAACAGTGTACCTCTCTCCTGAGCATTAAAAAGTCCGTATGTGATGGACTCACCCGACTCAAATGCAATCAGGGAGCCCTGACTGCGGTAGGACATATCTCCCTTATACGGAGCATACCCGTCAAATATTGTATTCAAAATGCCATTTCCTTTGGTCGCCGTGAGGAAATCTCCTCTGAATCCAATCAGCCCGCGGGATGGAATTGAAAACTCAAGTCTTGTCGTTCCGGTTCCGGTCGGTGCCATTCCCTGCAGCTCTCCCTTGCGGTTATTTAACATATTGATAACCGTTCCTGCAAATTCATCCGGCACATCAATCACCGCTATCTCAAAAGGCTCAAGCTTCTTCCCCTTCTCATCCTCTTTATAAATAACCTCTGCCTTGCTGACAGCAAATTCATAGCCCTCGCGCCGCATATTTTCTATTAAAACTGACAGATGGAGCTCTCCGCGCCCCGACACCTTAAAGCTCTCTGTGGTATCTGTCTCCTCCACACGCAAAGATACATCCGTATTCAGCTCCCTGAACAATCTGTCTCTGAGGTGTCTGGATGTGACAAATTTCCCCTCTTTTCCGGCAAGCGGTGAATCATTTACCATAAAATGCATGGCAATCGTAGGCTCTGAAATCTTCTGGAACGGAATCGCTTCCGGATTCTCCGGCGAACAGATGGTATCACCGATATGGATATCCTGTATTCCCGAGATGGCAACGATAGAACCAATCCCTGCTTCCTCCACCTCAATCTTATTTAATCCCTCGAACTCGTAAAGCTTGCCAATCTTTACCTTAACCTTCTTGTCCGGCTCATGTGCATTGACAATCACAGCCTCCTGATTCAGCCTCACACAGCCGTTATCAACCTTACCGACACCGATTCTTCCCACATATTCATTGTAATCAATCGTGCTGATTAATATCTGGGTTCCCTTTTCAGAATCGCCCGTCGGTGCAGGAATATACTTGAGAATCGTCTCAAAGAGCGGTTTCATGTCTGTTCCCGGCTCATCGGCGGACATGGACGCAACACCCGCCTTTGCAGATGCATAAACAAACGGACAATCCAGCTGCTTTTCATTGGCATCAAGCTCGAGCAGCAATTCAAGCACCTCTTCCTCCACCTCTGCCGGTCTTGCCTCCGGTCTGTCTGTTTTATTGATACAAACAATTACATTCAAATCGAGTTCCAGTGCCTTCTTTAACACAAACTTGGTCTGCGGCATTGCTCCCTCAAAAGCGTCTACAACAAGAATAACACCGTTCACCATCTTAAGAACACGCTCAACCTCCCCGCCAAAATCTGCATGCCCCGGCGTGTCAATAATGTTAATCTTCGTATTCTTATAGGTTACGGCTGTATTTTTGGAAAGAATCGTGATACCCCGCTCACGCTCGATATCGTTGGAGTCCATAACTCTCTCAGCGACCTCCTGATTCTCACGAAATACACCACTCTGCTTCAACAGTTCATCTACAAGCGTTGTCTTACCATGATCAACATGGGCGATAATCGCTACGTTTCTGACATCTTCTCTTGTAATCTGCATAATTCTGACCTCTTACATGTACTATAATCATTTTCAGGTATTATTTTCAAACTTAATTATTGTATCACAGCACATTTTAATTTTCAATTATCATTATGCCCAAAGCTAGAGAAAGTTATTACTGTGCCTTATACAGTTTGACCAGACACAGCGCAATTGTCAGAAAAATCGTCCCGGCCTCTATTGTCCTTCCTTTTTATTATTTCGTCCTATACTTTTTCTCAACCTTCACATAAGCCATACAGACACCAATGCATAACCAAAGCATTCCTATTACTGATATCATAATAAGCGGTGAATTCTGCCCGGCAAGCAGAGGCAGGCCAAGCAGCGCCATGATAGCAGCAAACACGAACCATATCCGTGCCACCGCATGATTATAACCTCTGACATCTGCTATTTCAGAGTTCTCCGGCGATTTGAAATTGGAGAAAAATCCCACCGGAACCTTACTTTTCCACGAAACAATACCGATTATGAAAAACACGATATTGACCAGCACCCATATTATATATCCGATTATACTTCCTGCCATCCCATCCTCCTGATACAAACACATTTACCAAAACGCACACGATAAATCTCCTTTGTGCGTTTTGATATAAGTGCCGAGCAGGCTCATTTCATATATAAGCCCGCCAGCATAAACTCTGAATCGAAGGTAATCGTGTAGGTTACACTGACATTCTCATATGTAGCTACAACCTGTGCCACCGTGTAATCCACACCGTTTTCCCTGATTTCCTGTGTATAGATTGTTCCCACAAACTGATATGCGCCCCAGTCCTCCGATATTGCGTTCCTTGCCGAATCCATATATTCATCGGTCAAATACTGTTTCATCTCCTCCGTTGCATATGTGTCCGCCAGCGTGTTATAATCCCTGTTCTCAATCAAACAGATAATCTCCTTCGTCCGTTCTTCAAGGATATCCGCATGCGATGCCTCATCCTCTATATCATCCCCGGTATTTTGAATATTGTCAGTGTTCTGTTCTCCATCACCCATGCCATGTATGAGCCATACTCCGGCAAATACTGCAAGGACAATGATACCGACGATAATCCCTGTCTTTCGTTTTCTGATACAACTATACAATAAATGAATCAGAATAACAACCGCTGTCACAATATAAAGCACAACCGGCTCCTTTATCCTTCCCGCAACAAATACAGCTGTCGGACCGTCCCCGTCTACCACAGAAAATGCACCTGTTTTCGGAATTTTTAACATACAAATTATGGATACCACTGCAAGCACGATGCTGAGTATCCGGAGAATTATCCCCGGCAAATCCTTCTTTTTGAACATCTCCTCCTTCGCATCCTCGTATATATTTGCAGCTATCTCTTCTATAACACCCTGCTGCTCACAGGCTTCGCTCTCCTCAACCCCGTTTTCCATCAAATCTGATATCATCTCATCATAATATAAAATATATCCTTCCCGTTCATCCGGTTTCAATCTTCGCAACGCTTTTTTCAATCGCCTAAGAAATGTTTTCTTTTCCATCTATTCCCCTCCAATCCAGCCAATCAACCGTATCAGCTTATCCTTATCACCTGAAAATTCGTGTAATGTTCTCTGTCCAAGTTCTGTAATTCTGTGGTATTTCCGTATGCGGTTATTATACTCCGTATTATAAGCTTCCACCTTACCCTCTGTCTCCAGCCGTCTGAGAATCGGATACAGCGTAGACTCAGATATCTCAATATACGCAGACACATCCTTGATAATCTGATATCCATAGGAATCCTGTTCGCGGAGCACCGCCAATACACACAACTCCAACAATCCTTTTCTTAACTGTGCATCCATATTACACCTCCTTATGCATAATACTATACAATGCATAGTATTTATTATCAAGACAAATTTATTTCCGATAGCACCAAAAAAGGACTGCCGCATTTATGCAACAGTCCCTATGTTTTATTAATTGAATTTATTTAATATATTAGCAACCCGCTCCATCTTGTCCAACGGATTATTTTGTGCGGCCCTGGTTCCCGTCTGCCCCGTAGACGCCGTCTCCGTCGCCGAGGAAACACCTGCGGAGCCTCCTGTTGCAAGTACCGGTGCCATCCATATCTTACCTGTACCACGATATACATTGACAAGACCTTCTTTTGACACCGCAGAACCAATCAGACTCTTCGATGATTTCTCCACGGTAAACTCAAGACTTCCCGACCACGCAATTGCCATATTGCCATCTATTTTCATGACGTCATTTTCAAGCACAATTTCAAATAACTCTTCCTGTGGAACAATACTCTCCAGTGCACACACGCCGTTTCCGTTCAGACTCAGATTAAATAAACCTTCTCCTCCAAACACTGCCGATGAGAGATTACTTCTGGATACAACCTTCTGCTGTAATGTACTGTCACAGGCAAGAAACAGACCATCATCGAGAACAATACTTCCACCCCATGAGGCTACATCAGTCAGTAAAATATGTCTATAGGTCGGCTCCAGCATTACCTGGCCATATCCTGTATACTCAGGCTTAATCGTACTCTCTTTTGTCACCTTGGATGCTGCAAACTTGCCAAGCAGATCACCGGCTCCCTTAACGCCGGTTCCCATGGTCACATTTCCGCTCATCCACTGCATCGCACCTGCCTGAACTGTATAGCTGTTACCATTCAGATTTAACAACACCTGTTTTTTGTTGATACCCATCTGCGCACAATAATACTCTATTTTTGAGGTCTCCGGATATACGCTCATATCTTTGGCATATTCCAATACCTGCATGCCGCCAAGCTGAGATTTTACCACCACATTGGAGCTGTCACATAAATTTTGGTATACCATATTTATTCCTCCTTATTTTGCGGTTGGCGCCATCAAAATTGTACCGGTACCACGGTAGACATTAACCAGACCTTCCTTTGACACAGCAGAGCCAATCAGACTCTTAGATGATTTTTCTACCGTAAACTCAAGACTGCCTGACCATGCAATTGCCATATTTCCATCTATCTTAACAACATCATCCTGCAAATTGAATTGAATCAATTCCTGCTGTGGAACCGGGCTTTCAAGCACTGCAATACCCTGTCCCATAAGACTCAGATTAAACAGACCTTCTCCGCCAAGCACTGCCGATGAAAGATTGCTTCTGGATACAATCTTCTGCTGCAATGTACTGTCACAGGCAAGAAATAAGCCATCCTCCAGTACAATAGACCCCCATTGTGCCACGTCAATCATAAGAATATGCTTATATGTAGGCTCAAGCATCACAAGCCCCTGTCCGGTATATATCGGCTTTGACATGGTCTCACCTGTCACAGCAGCTCCTATCGCTTTTCCGAGGAAATTACCTGCCTTGACACCGGATGTCATGCTTACATTGCCGAGCATCCATTGCATTGCACCCGCCTGAACCGTACAGCTCGTGTTGTTCAATTCAACCAGCACCTGCCTTCTTCTCACGTTCATCGTTGCTGAAAAATAAGCCTCCTCAGCTGAATAAGGTGTCACGGACAAGTCCCTCTCATGCTCAAATATCTTATACTGTCCCAGCTGACCAATACACTTCATATTGTTATTGTCATAAAAATTGTTTAATTGAAACATCTTGCCCCTCCTCGTACAAAATCATTTTGCTTTCACGCATGTTTTATTATAGCATCCTGCTACAGTTTTGTCATTGAACTTTTTTTATAACGCTTTTTTAGGAGAAATACTCTACGCCGGATTCAAATATCTTCTGATCCTGATCGCCGTATATATTGACTGCAACTGCATCTCCCTTTCTCTCAGAGTGCGCCATCTTTCCAAGCACACGTCCGTCCGGGCTGGTGATGCCCTCTATCGCATAATAGGAGCCGTTTACATTGTAATATTCATCCATAGTCGGGTTACCATCCGCATCAACATACTGTGTCGCTACCTGACCATTTGCAAAAAGCTTCTCAATCCATGCATCATTTGCTACAAAACGTCCCTCTCCATGGGAAATCGGAACAGTATATACTCCGCCAAGCTCAGCCTTTTTCAGCCATGGGCTCTTATTTGTCACAATCTTGGTATAGACCATCTTGGACTGATGCCGTCCGATGCTGTTGATTGTAAGTGTCGGTGAATCGTCCGTCTGTGGTCTGATTTCTCCGTATGGCACAAGCCCCAGCTTAATAAGCGCCTGGAATCCGTTACAGATACCCAGAGCAAGTCCGTCTCTCTCATTGAGGAGCTTCATGACCTCCTCCGATATCTTTGCATTGCGGAAAGCAGTCGCAATAAACTTCCCTGAACCATCCGGCTCGTCACCGGCTGAAAATCCGCCCGGGAACATAATAATCTGACTCCGGCTGATTGCTTTTGCAAATGCATCCACAGAATCCCTGATACCCTGTGCGTCCTGATTCTTAAATACGATTGTCTCTGTCTCAGCGCCGGCTGCCTCGAACGCCTTGAGCGAGTCATACTCACAGTTTGTACCCGGGAACACAGGAATAAATACCTTCGGCTTTGCAACCTTATTCCTTGCCACAAAAATACTTCCTGCATCATAGATACCGGACAGCACCCTGCCGTCCACAATCTTTAATTCATCATTAATCTTATCTTCCTGCTCCACGCCTGACTCTGTCGGGAATACCTTTTCCAGCTTCCCAATCCATGCAGCAAGCGCTTCATCCATGCCAATCACGGTATTGCCATAGCGAAACTGCGGCTTGGCGGCAACCTTACCGATTATCGTACACGGAATACCGAGCTTATTGACATTCTCATCCTCCATCTCAAGAATAATCGAGCCATAATCTCTGGACACAAGCGCATCTGCCGACAGCGCTTCCTCTATCTCCACACCAAGCTTATTGCCAAATGCCATCTTGCTGACAGCCTCGATGATACCGCCAAAGCCAACAGCATACGCAGACTCTATCCTGCCGTTTAAAACTGCCTCATACAGCCTGCCGTATTTATCAAGCGCATCCTGATAATCAGGAATATCATATGCATCTCTGTCTATATCAAATTTCACCAGAACATGTCCGGCCTTCTTCAACTCAGGTGTCACAACATTCAGATAGCTTGACACGTCGACCGCAAACGATACAAGCGTCGGCGGAACATCTATATCATTGAAGGTTCCGGACATGGAATCCTTTCCGCCTATAGAAGGAAGTCCAAGGCCCATCTGCACATCATATGCACCTAAAAGTGCTGACAGAGGCTGTCCCCATCTGTACGGATCTGTTCCGAGTCTCTTGAAATACTCCTGAAATGTCAGCCTTATTTTGCTGACATCTCCACCTGATGCCGCTATCTTTGCGACAGAAGTCAAAACCGCATAAACAGAGCCATGGTACGGACTCCAGCTGGACAGATAAGGATCAAAGCCATAGCTCATCATCGTTACCGTATCCGTCTTACCGCGAAGTACAGGCAGCTTGGCAATCATAGTCTGTGTCGGCGTCATCTGATATTTTCCGCCGTAAGGCATTGTCACCGTACCCGCGCCGATAGACGAATCAAACATTTCCACAAGACCTTTCTGCGAGCATACATTTAAGTCTGATAAAGTATCAAGCCACAGACGCTTTATATCCGATGTATCTTTCTTTTCCTCAAAATATTTATGTTCCTCATCAGGCATGGATACGCTGACTGTCGTCTCCTGATGCGCACCGTTTGTATCAAGAAAGGCTCTCGACAGATTGACAATCTCCTTTCCTCTCCACGATAATACCAGTCTCGGTTCCTCTGTTACAACAGCAACAGCAACAGCCTCAAGATTTTCCTCAGCCGCGTACTGAAGCATCTTATCTGCGTCCTTCGGATCAATTACAATCGCCATACGCTCCTGAGATTCCGAGATAGCCAGCTCTGTTCCGTCCAAACCGGCGTACTTCTTCGGCACCTTGTCCAAATCCACGCGCAGTCCGTCTGCCAGTTCTCCGATTGCGACTGACACGCCACCTGCGCCGAAATCATTACACTTTTTAATCAGGGATGCAACCTCTTCTCTTCTGAACAAACGCTGAATCTTTCTCTCTGTCGGCGCATTACCCTTTTGTACCTCAGCTCCGCAGGTCTCAATAGATCTCTCTGTATGCGCTTTTGAGGAACCTGTCGCACCTCCGCATCCATCCCGTCCGGTACGTCCGCCCAGCAGAATAATAATATCTCCGGGATCAGAGGTCATTCTCCTGACACATCTTCTCGGTGCAGCTCCCATAACCGCACCAATCTCCATACGCTTTGCCACATAATCCGGATGATATATCTCGTTGACGTGACCGGTCGCAAGTCCTATCTGATTACCATAGGAGCTGTAACCCTGTGCAGCCACCCTGACAATCTTTCTCTGCGGCAGCTTGCCCTTCAACGTATCCTTTAATGATACGGTAGGATCAGCGGCTCCGGTTACACGCATAGCCTGATATACATAAGAGCGTCCCGACAAAGGATCTCTGATTGCTCCGCCAAGACAGGTCGCTGCGCCACCGAAAGGCTCAATCTCAGTCGGATGATTATGCGTCTCATTCTTAAAGCTGACAAGCCACTCCTCTTCCACTCCGTCAATTTTAACAGGGACAACGATAGAGCATGCATTTATCTCATCCGATACCTCCATGTCCTCAAGCTTTCCTGCTTTCCGAAGCTCCTTCATCGCCATAAGCGCAATATCCATCAGGCAGACAAACTTGTCATCCCGTCCCTTATACATTTCCTTTGCGGCGTCAACATATCTTTTATAGGTATCGCTAAGCACTTTATTATAATAGCCCTCATCAAAGGTTACATCCGTCAGCTCTGTGGAGAAGGTGGTATGTCTGCAGTGATCAGACCAATACGTATCCAGCACACGGATTTCCGTCATGGAAGGATCGCGATTCTCCTCATTTTTAAAATAATTCTGAATATGCTGAAAATCCTTGAATGTCATGGCAAGTCCCAGGGAATTGTATAACTCCGTGAGCCCCGTCTCATCCATATCCTTAAATCCGTCAAAAATGATAACATCTGCCGGTTCCTCATATACGGAAATAAGCGTCTTGGGTTTTGTTTCATCGGTAATCCTCGAATCCACAGGATTGACCACATACTCCTTAATTGCCTCCAGCTGTTCACCTGTAATCTGACCTGCGATTACATAGGTCGTTGCGGATTTGATGAGAGGGGTTTCCTCCTCATTTAACAGTTTTACACACTGCTCTGCAGAATCTGCTCTCTGGTCAAACTGTCCCGGAAGGTATTCCTGCGAAAAGCAAACCTCGTTGTCGGCCATCGGAAATGCTTCCTCATACACCTTATCAATCGGCGGCTCTGAAAATACTGTTATCTTAGCCTTTGCGTAGGTATCCTCAGACACACCCTCCATGTCGTAACGAACCAACACTCTCACGTTTTCTGCCTTAATCCCAAGATAGTCTCTGAACTGCTGTTTAAGCTCCTTTGCCTTGACAGCGTAATCGTTCTTCTTCTCTACGTAGATTCTTCTAACCTTGCTCATTACATGTCCTCCTATTTTTTAACCGCCAAACAACCGGTTATGAGTTTGTATCTCTAATTATGCATCCTTCTGATAAGCTTATATATTACCACATTTTGAAACACCATAGGTGAATCCTGAACAAAAAAGACAATTCCGTCCGTCGGCGCCAGAATTTCCGCCTTCACCGAACCATCCATAGGATTGATAATCTCCGCCAGTATCTGCCCCCTTTTCACTTCCTGATTGACACCCGCCAGTTTTCTGAAAAAGCCCGCCTCATCCGCTTTGACAGAGACAAGCTCCTGCTCCTTCAATACCGTGGAGATATACCCGCCATGACAGTCATATTTTATGATGCCCATGCGCGTCAAAAATCGCAATACGGACGAAACCGCCATGCGTGCACTCTGGTCGTCTATCTTCTCTGTTGTCGCCGAATACACGGAAAAAGCCTGTGTCCCAGCTGTCTGCCAGTTATAATTTAAGGTCACCTGATCAAATGCCCTGTTCATCCCGGTCAGTACATACGGCATTCCAAAAAGATTTGCAAGGCTTGTGCTTTGCTTTCCCGTCTCCATCATACGAACATGCGGTATGGACTCACCCTGCAGATAAAAGCTGGCAAACTGTATGCCATAGGAATAATCCTTAATCCTCTGCAGCAGTGTCGCCGCTATTCTGCTGGTAGCCGGTCCCTTCGGGTTTCCGGGAAACGACCTGTTAATATCGGAATCATCAGATATCCATTTGGTCTTCTTGGCATTCATGGAACTGTAATTTAATGTCGGGATGAGCAGGATTTCCTTTCCTGCCGCAATATCTCCCTGCATTTCAAGCTCCGCAAGCTTCTGCGCCAGCAGAGAACAAATATACAGCTGCTGATATTCGTTTCCCCGCATGGCGCCTACAATACAAGCTGACTTCTCTCCCTTTCCATAAGAATAACCATGTATTGTATATTCACCTCGAAAGGCTGTATTCATCGTAAAAATAACTTCTTTAATCATTCCCGTCACCGCCCACTATTCGTGCCAGAAGTGAACCCTCTTCTATCACAGGATATTCTCTGATAGAACAAATCATGCCATCTGAGGATGCCCGAACCACTTCCTCCACCGAACCGGTTATAACATTCACAATGGTTCCGATTTCATCTCCTGACTTTACCTGATCGCAGATACTGATATTCGGAATAAAAATACCGCTGCTTTCCGCATTAATATACGTGATATCCTCATCGGCAGTCACTATATTCTGCTTTGGAGCTGCCGTCTGGCCCTGCCAGATACCCATCTCTTTCATGAGCACAAACAAACCGTCTACAATCTGATTGCAGTAGGTCTGGTCAATTCTGTATGCCACTCCCGACTCGATAACGACGGATTTCACACCGACCTGATTCAATGAATATACAAGGCTGCCGTTCAAAACCGAAGTGCTCGGATGTATCCATATCATGTCCGTATTCAGACACCTTGCAATAGGCAGAAGCTCATCCACCTTATCATTATTCATTCTGACCTGCGGGACCTCATGAATATACAAATTGCTGGCATGCACATCAATACAGACATCTGCTCCCTGTATATCGTCAAACAGGCAGGATGCCGTATATTCTCCAAGCGCACCGGATTTTGAACCCGGAAAAAGCATATTCATATCCATGCCGGAGCCCGGAACCTCCCGCATCCTGGCATCCAGTCCCATCAGGTTAACACTGGGATAAACATCAACAATCCCCGTCAGAGATGCATAATTCATCTTGATTCTTTTAATAACCTCATAACAAATATATTGTCCCTGAAGCTCATCTCCATACAATCCTGACACGATACAAATTCTTTTTTCATCTCCCATAGGAAAATCAGGCGCCAGATGGTTTTTCTTAACCTTCAGCTCTTCCTCCACCATCAAATCAACCGATACAACAGTCTCAATCATAATCCTAACTCCCGCAATAAAATTCCATATTAATCAAGCATATCATACGAAAGGGCTGTCATACCGGACATCAGATTCCCAAATATCCCAACATCCGCTACAACAGCCCACCCTATGCAATTAAATTAACTGTCACTTAGCTTTCTAAGACCACTTCAATCACTCGCTTGATCTCACTCTCTTCAAAAGGCTTTGCAATAAATTCGGCTGCACCGTTTTGAACTGCCTCTATCATATTATGCTGCTGTCCTGCGGCAGATACCATGACAACCTTTGCATCCGGAAAATCCGTCTTAATTTTTTTCAGTGCATCAACGCCTGTCATAACCGGCATTGTAATATCCATCGTAACCAAATCCGGCTTATACTGCGCATACATTTCGATACCTTCCTGTCCGTTCTTTGCTTCTGCAACAATTGTATGTCCGGCCGATTCCAATATTCCACGCAAAATTTTTCTCGAAGTTCTCGAATCATCAACAATCAAAATATTTGCCATACCTGTTAATCCTTCCTTCCGTGTACTAATTTACATTCCATTTTGTCTCCATGCAGATAATGATATCCGCCCGCTTTCCCATAACAAAACACGGAAGCAGGAACATCATTCCCTCCGAGCTTATAGTTGTAATATCCGCATACATGCTCGGCGGAAGCATGTCAATTTGTACCTCCTCCTGACTGAGCTTTGATGCAAAGAGTCCATTGCATACATTGATAAACTCACACACTGCATCCAGACAATCCTCATCTATCTCATCAAACGTTTCCTTTCCGAAAGCTTCCCCAATCGGCTGACAACCGTTACCGCAAATACCGATAAACAATTCGTAATCACCTGTAAAACACTGGCTTGCAATTGCCTTGGATGTATATGTATGGATTCTCTCCATTCTCTCAAACCTGACTTTATTATCTATGAATCGAATCATATTTCTGGCAAGCAATGCTGTATAATCCTTTACGACAGTCGGTACTGACGACTCTCTGATAAATATCTGAATAATCTTATCAATATCCGAGCTTTTCAGCGCATCCAAATCCAAGGATGTAAATCTCTCCGACTTCTTATATTGATTCAGATGTTTTTGAATGTCCTCCAATGACAAAAGGTTCCGCTCTACCAGCGCCTGTATAAAAAGCAGATATGAGTCCCCCTGCTTCTTCAGCAGGCTCATCACCTGCTCCTCTGTCAGATATCCCTTTGCAACCGCAATATCACCGAATCTTGCATCCTGCTGTGCCTGAAGCTGATTTACTTCCTCAGCCTGTGCCTGCGTCATATATCCTTCATTCACAGCCAGCAAACCCATCTTTACTCTGGCTGTTCTGCTGCCCTCTATGATATCTTCATACTGCTCTGCGGATAATACCCCAATATCCTGCAAATACTTTCCAAAATATACACCAAACATTGCAATCCTCCTTCTACGTGCATTCACGACTATAATTATACACAAAAAAAAGCTGAAAATCAACTTAATAAACAATTATCCGTTGAATAATATCCGGTTTTTTTATATAATACTTATATTAAATGATAGGGAGAAAAGTTATGTCAATTAAAAATTCACTAAGACTGTCTTTAATATTAATGGCGTCTCTGCCATTGATTTTTATGACTATCCTTACATATATATTATCCTACAACAAATATCTCGAGCTTGCCAAAAGCTCCGCGTCAGCATTGGCGGCCACATACGGAGACGGTTTTTGCGCCCAGCTCAACGTTCAGACGGCTGAGGTTGAAGGTCTGGCTCATGCGAGCAATATACAGAATATATTGCTTGAAAATTACAACGGACTTACGCTCGGCACAGATTCCGCATATTATGAGCCCGTACAAAATCTGATGCTGGAAACCTCCGGCTATATGAATAACACGGTCAATTTCTATATTTATGATGTAAACGGTTATTTTGTTGCCAGCTCTGATGACAGCGCAAAAGGCGACTGGAATGAATATATGAGCACCCCTGTCACAGAAATAACGGGAACCACCATCATGAAATCCTCAAATATAAACAAAGACAGTAACAGCATTGAGCTTGTAACGCCTGTCTATGTTAAGGGCAAAATAATCGGCCTGATACGCGCCAATATTTCTGCCGCTTATTTTGGTGCATTCATTCCCGACGATGGACAGGCATTTATTATGACGCGCTCCGGACAATATATTTTCAGTTCTACCGGATTATCCGAAAACAGCAATCTTGAGCAGGCTGCCCTGCAGCTGTTCTCCTCTGATGAGCCGACCGGTTATCTGTATAACGAAGCATCCTCCATCAAGAACATATACGGCTATTGCATTCTGAAGGATATGGATTGGATATATTTGATTAAGCAGGACGGCAGGCGCTATCAACAGATACTGACAACGCTTCCGGTCACCCTCAGTATAACGCTTATCATTATCATCACAATTGCCATATTTGTCAGCCGGATTTTGACACATAAATATACAGATCCGATTATCTCCCTGAAAAACAATATGACTGAAGCAGCGGCCGGCAACCTGAATCTGTTCTCGGATATTCAGTCAAATGATGAATTTGGAGAGCTCTCCGATAAATTCAATACAATGATGAATATCATTTCCTCAAACTATGAGGAGCTGAAGGAATCCAAAAAGGCACTGGAGGACAATGAAGCAGAGCTGAAAAAATACTGTGCGCATATTGAACAGCTTGCTTATCATGATGGTCTTACCGGGCTGTATAACAGGGTTGCATTTATGAAATATGCACATGATATTTTCCATAACGATGGTTCCGAATTAAACCATCATGCAATTTTCTTTATTGATTTGGATAACTTTAAAAACGTCAATGATACACTTGGACATGATTACGGGGATATCCTGTTAATGCAGGTCTCCGAGAAGCTGCATTCCTATACATCAGAGGATGACATACTTGCCCGCACCGGCGGCGATGAATTTTTGATTTTAAAATCAAAATTCTCCACAAAGGAGGAACTGGACTCATACGCAAAGCATCTGGTAAATATCGTTGACAGTCCATTTGATTTGGATGGCGAAATTGCGCGAGTTTCTATGAGTGTCGGAATTGCAATTTTCCCAAATGATGGTCTGACAATCAGTGAATTAATCAAAAATGCTGATATTGCCATGTACAGTGCAAAAACATCAGGTAAAAACAATTACAGATTTTTCAACAGCTATATGGAAGATGATTTTAACAGACGAAATGATTTGTCTGAAATTCTCTCTCATGTTATTGAACAAAATGAAGTTTATCTGATGTACCAGCCACAGGCAAACATATCAGACGGAAAGATTATCGGCTTTGAAGCACTGATGCGAATCGAGTCTGAATTGGCCGGATTTTTATCTCCGGCTGAATTCATACCGATTGCAGAGGAAAGCGGCATCATCAATCAGCTGGGTGAATGGGCCTTGTTTGAGGCATGCAGCTTTAACAGCGCTTTAATCTGCAGTGGGTTTGGCCCGCTGAAGGTATCAGTCAATGTATCTACCACACAGCTTAAAGATGATCATCTGATTGATGTTATCAAAACGATTCCTGAGAAGACAGGTATGGATTTATCTCATCTGGAAATTGAAATCACTGAAAGTGTGCTTATGAATTCCTTTGAACACAACCTAAAGCTGATTAAACAATTCAAGGAGCTTGGGGTTTCCATCGCACTGGATGACTTTGGTACAGGCTACTCCTCCTTCAATTATCTGACGCAGATACCGATTGACACCTTAAAAATTGATAAATCCTTTATCGACGGAATATGCAGCAATGAAAAAGACAAATATATTGCGGACTCCATCATATCGCTTGCTCACAAGATGAAAATTTCCGTGGTTGCAGAGGGCGTGGAGAATCGCGAACAGCTCAAGGTACTGCAGGCACAGCTTTGCGACACGCTTCAGGGCTACCTCTTCTCAAAGCCTCTTAATACCAATGATTTTATTGAGCTTCTCAATGAAAATAAAAACACCTCCGAATTCTGATTTTATTTCAGAATCCGGAGGGTGCAGCCCGGTTTGTCAATTCAAAAACTGTCTGATCAGAGACAGTTTTTTTCCTGCGTCATAGCGTCCCAGCTTATACATATATTTCAGCTTATCTGTATTTTTTTCAACACGTCCGATTTTCACGCTTCTTGACGGTCGGATAACCAGAATATTTCCCGCTTTCTCACCTTCCGCAATATGCTGCAGTGTACGGTTATACATCTCATGTCTGTCTCTGCAGGCCTGCACATATGCCGGATATTTACTGTACCTCTTCTCTATGATATGAATACCGGAGTCCGGCTTTTTTTCATATCCCTCCGGTCTTGTTAAAACCACAATATTTTTCTTATAACCGATATGTTCAAAATACGCAACAGGTATACTGTCTGTGGTTCCGCCATCCAACAGCTTCTTCTCGTGTATTTCAACTATACGTGATACCAACGGCAGTGATGCCGACGCGCGCATATAGTCCATATCATACCGGAAGTCACGGCATCGGATATATTCCGCTTTTCCGGTATCAACGTTGCTGCACGTCACATAAAACGGAATATTCTCCGCGTTTTTCTTAAATGTATCATAATCAAACACATTTAACTCGTTTGGAATTGTATCATAACAGAATTTTACATTAAAAATATCACCGGTGGTAATCCACGATTTCAAGCTCACATAGCGCTTATCATGAATATATTTTAAATTATATCTGACACTGCGCCCCATCTGCTCAGCCAAGTACGAGCAACCATGTATAGCACCTGCAGACACACCGATAACGCCATCCGGCCATATATTTTCCTGCAGAAACACATCTAAAACACCGGCCGTATACATCCCGCGCATACCGCCTCCCTCCAGTACCAGACCAACCTTTTCACGTTCCTGCGAGACAGCTTTATCCTGTGCTGCAACATGCGTATCCATTATTTATTACCTCCGTTTATTCCGCGAATCATTGTGTAAGCTTTATACACAAAGCTGCTCTATGCGTAGTTCCCGTACAAAATATATGCAAAATAAGCAGCATAACACACCAGCATGATAACTCCGCCTGACCGCATCAGCTTCTTATTCTTCATAACACACAGGAACAAAAGCACTGCTGCCGCTATGGCGACAATAGAATCCTTGATAAATGCAGCCTCAAAGGGTATCGGTGAAATCACCGCAGCCACACCTACAACAAATAAAATATTGAAAATATTGCTTCCTACAATATTGCCAATCGCAATATCCGCTTTGCCTCGTTTTGCGGCAGTCGCCGAGGTTACCAATTCAGGCAGGGATGTACCGAATGCCACAATCGTAAGTCCAATCAACCGCGGCGTCATACCAAGCTCAGCCGCAATATAGCTCGCGGCATCCACTGTTACATTACTTCCCAGAACAATACATACACCGCCGGCTATTACAAACAGGAGCAGCCTGAGCATCGTATCCTTCCCGGTTATTACGGTTTCCTCATCGTCCGCCTCCCCGTTCTTGGCGGAATGTACCAGATATACCATAAATATTGCCATAAAAACAAGGAGGATCAGACCGTCCGCTCTGGACAATTTCTCTCCGAATATACCGAGAACAAGCAGCAGTGCCGTAATAAATACCACAAACGGTATCTCAATACGAAATGTATTTTTCTTAATCTGCAATGCCGCTATACAGGATGCCACCCCAAGTATCAACAAAATATTCATGATATTACTTCCGATGACATTTCCCACCGAAATTCCTGCATTACCGGACAAGGCACCTTTAATGCTGACCGCAGCCTCCGGCAGGGATGTACCAAATGCCACTATGGTAAGTCCGATTACCATCTGCGGTATATTAAATTTTGTGGCAATCTTTGATGCGTTCTCTACAAATATGTCTGCACCCTTTATCAATATTGTAAAGCCTGCCACAATAAAGCCAAAATTAAAAACCATCTGCAGGGCTGCCTGATCCGAAAGAATATCCAGAAATGACAGAACAACAAGAGCGACAACAACGACTCCCAAAATTATATTTTTCTTATTCATACGCTGCTCCTTCAATAAATACATATTTTATTTATTGTCTCTCACCCACTTGATTGTTTCTTTCGCTCCTGTGCTGTCGTTCAAATCAATTGCGTAAAATACGTCCAGATACTCCTGCTCCACCTGCCGCATGGTTCCTCTGTAAAAATCAGGAGCAGCTGCCACATACGGCGGCTCGTCAGCCAGCTTCACTGCCATAAATTCCCAAAACTCATAATACAGCATGGCATCATCAATTATCTTCACCATCTTCTGTTCATACTCTGTGAGCGGTGAGCCAAGAAATTTCTCATAGATCGTCTGCGCCAGTTTTTCCTCAATTGCCTGATATTCCGAGAGGTATTTTTTCACAGGTCTCGTCACATCCGATATATATGCTTCCGTTGCATCATGCAGCAGACATGCCATCTTAACTCTGGGTGTCTCTCTTCTGGCACACGCCTCCTCATAACAATTCAGGCAGTGTGCCCCCACAGAATAAAAGCTCGAATAATGCCCGTTTGCCCTGCACAAAAGTGACAAAGCATGTGCGATATCCTCAATCCTGATATCCCCGGCAACAGGCTCGAGCGGGTATACCTGTATTTTTGTATATGTCGTAATATAGTCTGTCATATCAGCTCTTCTCCGTGTCCTAATGCAAATCATTGGTAAAACACATTTATGCAGTCCTTAACTCAGAATATAATATCGTGCTTTCCTCCCAAAGAACGTGCGCCGTTGACAATCATAACAACGCCAAGCCCTATGCCTATAACGATAGTTAAAATCCCCACAATCAGGCTGCTCACACCGATTGAATTTAACTTTCTATACAACTTTTCCATTTTTCTTTACCTCCTGCATTCATTCGTTTTTATCTGCTGTTTTTAAAATACAGCACTTTACCTGACACCATACTGCTCATAGTATGCATCGATTGCTGCCTTAAGTGAATCGTCAATAATAACCTTTCCCTTATATGGTTTATTGTAGAGATGCTCTACCACCTCTGCCATCGTAACAATTGCCGTAGTTTTCAATCCATAGCTTTCTTCAATCTCTGCAAGTGCGCTCTTATTTCCCTGTCCGCGCTCCATACGGTCAACCGATACCACCAGTCCAAGAACATCCACGTCCCCCTGCGCCTTCACAATTGGAAGTGTCTCCTGAATTGATGTTCCTGCCGTAGTTACATCCTCAATAATGACGACCTTGTCCCCATCGTTAATCGGACTGCCAAGCAGAATACCTTTATCACCGTGATCCTTTATTTCCTTACGGTTTGAACAGTATCTGATATCAGCGCCATGCTTGTCCGCAATTGCCATCGTCGTCGCTACCGAAAGTGGAATCCCCTTATATGCCGGTCCGAAAAGCACATCAAAATCAAACCCGAACTTACTCTTGACGGCTTCCGCATAATATTCTCCGAGACGTTTTAACTGCGCCCCTGTCCTGTAGAATCCGGTATTTACAAAAAACGGTGTTTTCCTTCCGCTCTTTGTCACAAAATCACCGAACTTCAACACATTGCAGTCAATCATAAACTCTATAAATTCCTGTTTATACTTATCCATCTGACATTCTCCTTATGTAGTTTTTCCATACCTACATAATTTTAATCCAAATATATGTAATTGACAAGAGTTTTTATTCGCTTATTTATTTGTCAGAGTTTTTATTTGCTTATTTATTTGTCGGAATTATTCATTGATTTCCCGAAAAAAATCCTGCCGGAAATAAGAGTGCTTCTAATTCACTGATTGAAGCTTCTCAAGCATTTCAACAATATCCCCCACCGTGAGCATATTTTTTATGCATGCGTCAGGAATCTCAATCTGAAATTCATCCTCAAAGGCTACCGCCGCATTAATTACATCGAGCGAGCTGAAAGCAAGGTCGGAAATCAGATTGGACTTCTCCGTTATCTTATTTTTTTCAAGCTCTGTAAATTCTGATAAAATGTCTATTACTTTCTCCGTCATTTTTTCTCCTTTTCTTTATCTCCGATACCGCAAAATTTTCTTAGAGGTGTTCTTCGGGAATTCCGTACTCCGCAGTAAGATTTTATTTACCTGTTTGTACAGAGGTCGGCTGCGATTTATCCTTTGGAGTAAAATATTGAAATACGCTTCATTCCCCAGATACCCTTCCGCAGGATATATCTCTGCAGCAATCAGGTTTCCTTCTTCATACACAAGGACCTCCTGCACCGCCTCATCACTTAAAAATTCCTCCTCCAGCCCCTCCGGCGATATATTTTCTCCATTGCTTAGAATAATGAGGTTCTTTTTTCGTCCGGTCAGTGTGATAAACCCATCGGAATCAATTGTTCCCAAATCACCGGTTGCATACCAGCCATCCTTTATTGCCTGCTTTGTCGATTCTTCATCCTTATAATACCCCTGCATCACAATCGGCCCCTTAATCAGCACCTCTCCGTCCTCGCTGATTTTTACACTGACATCAGGCACGGCAATCCCCACCGTTCCGTCCTTATGATGATAATTGCGGTTTGCGGCTGCACAGGGCGAACATTCCGTCGTACCATAGCCGTTTATGATTTCCACGCCAAAGCTCCGAAACTCCTTTACATATTGCGGCATCAGGGGTGCCCCTCCGCATATTATATAGGACAGCTTCCCGCCAAATGAACTCCGGACGGACGCAAACGCTCTTCTTCTGATATCAATTCCCATGACACGCAGGCAGTCGCTTATCTTCATCAATATGCGAAGCATCCTGTCCTTTCCCTCCTTCTTCGCCTGCGCCCATATTTGTTTATGAAATGTCTCTACAAAAAGCGGAACCAGAATCATGGTCTGCGGCGCGGCTGTCTGCAAATCCTCCCGAACCGCTTTCAGACTCTTATTAATAAAGTTCGTAAATCCATAGTTATACACCATAAGTATTCCGACCACCAATCCAAAGGCGTGGTGAAACGGAAGAAGTGCCATGGTATTCCCCTCCAGCGCAAAAAGCCGGCAGGCACTGTTAATCTCCGCCGCAATATTACCGTGACTCAGCATAACTCCCTTGCTCTTGCCGGATGTGCCTGAAGTATACATGATGCAGCATAAATCACTGCTTTCAATCCTATGCTCTGCAAACGACCTGTCACCTTCTTCATACGATTTTCTGCCTGCGGCGGCGAACTGCTCCATATGTGCCATAGAATAAACCCGGCGCTCAGCGCCCGTTACAGAGCTGCGATATGTCTCAGATACAAACACTATCTCCACATCCGCTTTATGAAGTAATTCCTCTATTTCCTCAGGCGGCAGCTCCTTATCAACAGGCACTGCCACATTGCCTCCCGCCGCTGCCGCAAAAAAGCACAGAAGCCATTCATAGGAATTCTCACCAATGACAGCGATATGCTTATCACGTATTCCCTGCCGGTACATCCATGTGCCTAATGCATTCACATCATCCCGGAAATTCTTAAAGCTTTTTTCCTTTATCCGGTTTTTCCCCCCGAAAAAAGCAAATGCGATGCGTTCCGGCCGGGACGCTGCTTTTTGTTCCAGCATATCCTTTAGGCTTTCTATCTCAGGCAGCTTATATAAATCATACGGTCTGTTTCTCATGCTTACACCTCCAGATACCCAAGCCTGCGGAAATAATCAATATAACCGCTTATATACTCCATATCCGTCTCATTCCATTCAAATCCGGTCTGCTTTAAGAACCACACCGTAAAAGAATTCTCAATACGGATATTGCTGTCATACACCAGCTGTCCATTCTCATCCATATCATTTTCAAATGCCTCAAACATGTACTTGGTCCCGGCATCTTTAATTGTCCTCTGCAGCTCCTGATAAAACGTGTTCCCATTCACGATTCTCATGGAAATACCAAGCTCGTGAACCACCTCAAGAAAACGGTCAAAATAGATGGGCCGATTACTGTTCAGGTGGAAAACTGTCTGTCTGTCCGCATACTGCGCAATTCTTACAATCCCCTCCGCTGTGAGGTCAACCGGCGAAAACTCTGCATAAAGATCCATCAGATAATCCGGAAACAGCCCGAATTCCAATATTGCCTTAACTCTGGTAAGAAAAGCATTCTCTCTGTAGTTCGGCTGGAACCTGTAATCACCTGTCCGGTTCGTCAGATTTCCTACTCGGATGACCTTTGCACAAAGACCGCCAAGCATTGCATCGTACACCCTTTTTTCCGCTTCAAACTTGCTGTGAATATACACGTTATCCAGCGGCTGTCCGATGTAGAAGGATTTCTCGCAAAAATGCTTTTCTTCTGCCGAACGGTACACCGAGAAATCGTCTGCCATACTGTTTCCGCTGACACTCAGGGTAGATACATGTATGAGCTTCGCCCCGCAAGCCTTAGCGTAATCAATCACATGCTGTGTACCCTCCACATTCACTTTATGAAAGTAGCCGTATGAGCCGTAATGCTTTACGGTTGCCGCCGTATGTATCACGGTCTGCACATCATCCGGCATATGGTCGGACAAGCCTTCCTGCTCAATATCTCCCACAATTGGAATAATACGTTTATGAAATACCTGCTCGTATTTTCCCCCAAAATAATACTCAAGAATTTCACGAAGTCTGCCCCGCCTGTCATTATCCTTATTGCTCCGGATTAGACAATAAATCTTTCCGTCTTCCTGTTCCACAAGGGTGCGTAACACATGAGCGCCAAGAAATCCGGTTGCTCCTGTTAGGAGAATGTTCCCCAGAGATTTTTCCCGGGGTACATAAGCTTCATCTATGACATTATCCGCAAAGATTTCCCGATATTTGTCAAAATCCGAAGCCTCATAATGCACCCTTTCGGCAACTCCTCTATTTAAGAAATCACATAACTGTCTTACCGTCGGATAATCAAATACATGCTGCAGGGAAATCCCGATTCCCAGGTCATGTGCCTTTGCCACATATTCAATCGCCCTAAGGCTGTCTCCTCCATATTCAAAGAAATCGTCCTCCGCGCCGACGCGTTCCATATGTAAAATTTCTTCCAGCAAATGACAAAGCTTCGCTTCCTGCTCCGTCTCAGGTGCAGCATGCTCAATTATTTTATCCGTAAAATCCGGATCCGGCAGATTCCTTCTGTCGGTCTTGCCGCTTGGAGTCATC
>CAYOOW010000001.1:0-181328 GCA_964405715.1 uncultured Bacteroides sp. | reverse complement strand
AGCCAAGCTGATATGCTTGCATATCAATTTGGCGAATGCCGCAAGAGTCAGATACAAGTATCTGACTTACAGATGCCCCATTTCCGCTAAAATACTGCGTCTGCCGGAAATGTTTACATCTACAGTTCACAACATATCACATCCAATATAAATCCCCCTTTCGTATAATGGGGATAATATCGCAAATCATGAATTCATGATTTTTTATAAAAATCGGTCTCGTAACCGTCCGCACGAAGAAGCAAGCCTTCTGTTCTCCACGAACTTGGGGCCATAGCTTTCCAGCCGAATGTCTCCATGATTGCCTTTACCGCTACTTCCAAGCCGGATACCATTCAGCTTTTCGGAACGCTGAATTATTCCTCGTTGTTTTCCCTCACCTTACCTGCTCTTGCCGCAACCTCTGCTGTCTGAATGTCGTTCGGCACCTGTTCATATCTTGCAAATTCATAGGAATAATCCCCACGTCCGCCAGTCATCGAGCGAAGCACCGTGCAGTACCCGGTCAGTTCCATCATCGGCACTTCCGCTTCAATCAGCTGCTTACCCTTTACAGCCGAATTCATACCGAGCACACGTCCGCGGCGTTTGTTCAGGTCTCCCATCACATCGCCCGTATATTTATCCGGAACCGTGACCTTGAGATTCATAATCGGTTCCAGCAAAACCGGACTTGCCTCCATAAATCCCTTGCGGAATGCCTGCATAGCTGCCATTTTAAATGCCATCTCAGAGGAATCCACTGAATGAGCGGAGCCGTCGTACAACACTGCCCTGACGCCGACCACAGGGTATGCGGCAAGCGGGCCCTTGACACATGCCTCCTGCAGACCCTTTTCAACTGCCGGGAAGAAATTCTTTGGCACTGCTCCGCCAACAACCTCCTGATCAAATTCATAAACCCTCTCCGTATCACCAAGCGGTGAAAAACGCATCTTGACATGTCCGTACTGACCATGCCCGCCTGACTGTTTCTTGTACTTGTATTCTACATCCGCATTTTTCCTGATCGTCTCTTTAAAAGCAATTTTAGGCTTACTAAGCTCGATTTCACACTTATATTCATTTAACAATCTGCTCTGAACGATTTCAAGCTGCTTTTCGCCGATGCCATATAACAAGGTCTGTCTGTTCTCCGTATCATTGACAAGCTTCAGGGTCTGGTCCTCATGCGTCAGCTTCTGAAGTGCCTGCGCCGCCTTGTCAATATTATTTTTATTCGGTACCTTATAGCGCATAAAAGTATACGGTGTAGATATCTCAAATTTTCCGTATTCAATTATGTTCGCCTTAGTCGATAAGGTATTGCCTGTTCTTGCGGCAGTAAGCTTTGGAATCGCCCCGATATCACCCGCATGAAGCTCCGGCACCTCGATTGCTTTATTGCCCTGCAGGACATATAACCGGCTCACCTTCTCTTCAATATCCTTATCCTTGTTATATATCATGTCATCAGACTTAAAAACACCTGAGCACACCTTAATCAGGGAATATTTTCCGATAAACGGATCCACGATGGTCTTAAACACATATGCGGATTTTACCTTTGAGAAGTCATAGTTTGCCTGAAACACCTCGTTCGTCTTCATGTTAAAACCGGCAATCTCCTTATTTTCCGGACTCGGCATGTATTTTACAATATCGTCGAGCAGCGCATATGTACCCTTACACAGTATATTGGAGCCCATGGTAATCGGCACAATCGAGCTGTCGATTACATTCATTCTGAGTGCAGCACGAATCTCATTTTCAGAGAAGGTATCACCGCTGAAATATCGGTCCATAAACTCTTCGCTGGTCTCCGCTACCGCTTCCATCAACGTATCCTTATACAGCGCCAGATTCTCTTTACTGTAATCAGGAACCGCACAGTCAACGACCTCCTTGTCCTGCCAGCGGTATCCGCTCTCACTGATTACATTGATATAGCCTACAAACTTCTCATTCTCCCTGATAGGAAAATGAAACGGTGCAATCTTCTTTCCATACATACCTGTCAACGTTTCGACAACATTTTTGAAGGAAGCATTGTCAGCATCCATTCCTGTGACATAAATCATTCTCGGCAGCCTGTATTTCTCACACAGCTCCCATGCACGCTCCGTACCTGCCTCTACACCGGATTTGCCTGATACGACGATGATTGCCGCGTCAGCCGCACTGATTGCCTCCTCAACCTCCCCGATAAAATCAAAATACCCCGGTGTGTCCAGTATGTTTATCTTCACACCGTTCCACTCGACGGGAACAACCGACATACTGATGGATATCTGTCGTTTCTGCTCTTCCTTTCCAAAGTCACTGACCGTATTTTTGTCTTCGACTCTTCCCATCCGTGATGTAATCCCTGCCAGATATGCCATAGCTTCAACCAGACTGGTCTTACCGGCTCCGCTATGACCTAATAATACTACATTTCTAATCTTGTCCGTTGTGTAAACATTCATCGCAGCTACCCCCTATTTCATAAAACGCGGTTTACATGTTACGATATCTGAACCTGTATCTGATGTCGATACCTCCATGCTTAAATTTTACTTGATACAGGGTACATATACAAGAATAAAGTTTTATTCACCTGCCAAATTCGGCAAAATACAGACCGACGCAGCATTTCCTATTTGACAAACACGGGTTATAGTGCTACAATTCAATCACTATTCTGTTGCTTTATTACATTAAAGTAGAAAAGTAACACAAATAATTTATGACAGGAGATTAGAATAAGATGGAAACAAGAAAAGGTAATTTGATGAGCGTCCGGGATGATGTAAAAGTACTGGATGCCACAATCAGAGACGGTGGATTATGTAACAATTTTGAATTCACAGATGAATTTGTACGCGAGCTTTATAAGACAAATATTAAAAGCGGCGTTGATTATATGGAATTTGGTTATAAGGCAAGCAAGACATTGTTTAACGAAGCGGATTTCGGAAAATGGAAATTCTGCAATGAAGAAGACATTCGTGCAATCGTCGGCGACAATATCTCCGATATGAAGATTGCGGTCATGGCTGATGTCGGAAGATGTGATTTCAAAACAGATTTCCTTCCGAGAAGCGAAAGCGTAATTGATATGGTGCGTGTTGCCTGCTACATCCACCAGATTCCGGCAGCTATTGAAATGATTGAATACTTCCATGAGCTGGGTTATGAAACGACCTGCAACATCATGGCAATTTCTCAGGCAAATACAAATCAGGTGGAAGAAGCACTGGAAATGCTCTGCAATACCAGTGTAGATATCATTTACTTAGTTGACAGCTATGGTTCCTTATATCCCGAAAATGCCGCTGAGCTTGCCAGAACCTACCTGTCTTATGCAGAAAAGTCAGGTAAAAAAGTAGGGTTCCATGCACATAACAACCAAAACCTTGCATTTGCAAATACCATCGAGACGCTTTCTTACGGCGTTTCTTATCTGGATGCAACCGCTCAGGGCATGGGCAGAGGTGCCGGCAACTGTGCGATGGAACTGCTGCTTGGCTTTTTGAAGAACCCGAGATACAGCCTGTACAGCTTATTAAGCTTTATCGAAAAATATATGATTCCGTTGAAGGAATCCGGAGTTGTTTGGGGGTACGACCTACAGTACATGTTTACCGGTCAGCTGAATCGCCATCCGAGAGAAGCCATGTCCTTTACCGCTGAAAAACGCAAGGATTACTGTGAGTTCTACAAATCATTACTGGAAAATTACTAGGCAATATCTATAAAACAGATGAGGCTGTTGCATTAAATTGACAGGGCATGTATATTTGTAGGAAAACCATTTGTGAACGACGGTACTTAGCGATGTCAGACACCGCAGGTGTTGGCAGAGCTTAGTACCGCTGCGTGAGCAACTGAGCGAAAGCGCGTTTTCCTACAATATACATGCCCTGTCAATTTAATGCACAGCCACATCTGTTTTATGGAAACTGCCCCGCAATTTATTCAAAATCATATAGCTTGCAGCTTTCCCTGTTGCGGTACGCATGCTTTTCATAATATCCGATGAGTGTTCCGTCACAATCGCGCAGTGCAACCATATACACATCCTTATTCTCTTTCTCATTGTGGTATGTATATATGATATTGTGGTCTTTGCTCTCCGCAAACCAGTCAACTACCCTTTGAATCATTTCCTGTGATTTTTCATTGTGGCAATCCATGATTTTCTTTCCGATAAGCGCAGCACCTCCACGCTTTGCATACCGTTCCTGCGCTGCAGGATTCATATAAATAATCCTGTGCTGCAAATCGCAAATTACAACCGCGCACGTATCCTGTGCAACAATGCTCTCAAAATATTTTGCCAATTCCATATTGTTTCCTCCCTCGTGTTATCCTTTTTCACTCACATAAAAATAAACACATATAATAAATCGGTCACCCGAAATATCAGCTTCAATCCTGCCGTTCATCCGCTCTGCCATCTCTTTTGCTATCGCGAGTCCAAGACCTGTCGACGACCTGCTCCTCGCCTTATCCGCCTTATAAAACCGCCGAAACAGCATATCCGTATCTATATCCTCCGGATTTGACACAGTGTTCTCACATCGGAAGAACACAGTATCTCCCGCGTCAGTCCTGCCGTATTCAAGACAGATATCGCCCGCACCATGCAGCAGAGCATTTCGGATGATATTGGCAAGTACCCGTTTAACAGCCACATCATTGCACATGACCTGTATCGTTTCCTCACAGATGTCAAGCTTCGGCTCAATATGCTCCTGTTTGAACAGCTCATAAAATGAAAACAAAGTGTCAAGCACCAGTCGGGTAAAATCCTGTCTTGCAAGCTCCAACCTATAATCCTCGTCCTGCAGCTTCGTATATGTAAACAGCTCATCCAAAAGAGCTGTCAGAGTATTCATACGCTCATTCATGATTGCTGCATACTCCTGTCGGCGGTGTTCCATCACCTCACAATCCTCGTCCGTCATATCCTGATTTTGTTTCTCTTTTTCCTGCATAAGCAGATGGAAATAGCCCTTCAGAGAAGTGAGCGGCGTCCTGATATCATGAGAAACGCTGGTTATCATCTCCTTCATATAGCGTTCCTTACGCCTAAGCTCAAGCTCCGTCTTCTCATGCTTCTCATATATCTCATTAATCTGCTGCACCAAATTCAGGATATTCCGTTCCGTTATACTTGTACGCAGACGATTGTTGGTCGTTGTGCTCTGGAGAAACGCCAACTGGCGGCAGAGTTCTTTAACCTGCCGCCGATATAATATATATTTTATTGTAACAAATATTAGCAGAACAGTGACTGCCGCCAATACTATTTTCATAAAAACACTCCGTTGCTGTCACAAGGGGACGCTTATCTTATACCACATCACGTTTCGTAAACCATATGCTTCCGATTACATTATACACAATTGTGTAGATGAAGCCAACCGCAAACGCCATAACAAGAATTTTATTTCCGGCTTCCATCACAACTGATTTGATGTTATACATAACAAAATATTTTGAGATGTTCACGTCACTGACCATATAGATAAAGCTACTCGCTATACTGCTAAAGCCCACGACAAACAGCAAGCCGAAGGATATAGTCGCCGCATTGCTCTTTGTCAGCGTTGCAAGCAAACCGATACCGCTCACATGTGCCAGTGACAGAATAAACTGAATCCCGATTAACATGATATAGCGTTTGACGCTCCCATCCGCCATGACAAACCCGCCATCTGCAAACAGGGCAACCGCCGCCGCATCTGCAAGAAACCACAGTATAAAGCTGATTAACAGATACATCGCCATCACAATAACCTGTGAAAAATAAATATTATATTTATGTCTTACCTGACCTGCCACATTTTTGACAAAGCCATGATTCTCCTCGCTGTTAAAAAACAGAGCTGCTGCAATCGTCACAAACACCAGCACAATACCGCTTGCAAGGTCTGTGGTAAAGTTTCCGAGCCCTGTCATTTTTACACCGGCCTCTGTCACCGGAGGATTATTCGTAATACCGAAATCCACTTCTATCTTCCCGTCATTGAGCTCAACTGTCCCTGCTGTCTGTTCCTCATACATTAATGCAAGCTCCTCTTCCGTATAATCATCCATCTCACGACAAAACATATATACATTCAGAACAGCAAATAACGTCATAGCAATTAATATTATTTTTATGCTTTTCATGTGCAGCATCCTATATACATTCATTCTGATAAGATTAAGCATTCCCGTCACCTCCTGTTATTTTCAGAAAATAGTCCTCAAGCTTCCCCTGCTGCACGTAAAGCGCCCTGACGTTGCAGCCTTTCTGAATCAGTTCACGGTTCAGCTCACCCGAGCGCTCGAGCCTGTCATAGATACAGATAACATCCTCGCCGATTACCTTGTACTCGCCAAAGCCCATCTGCTCTATCACGGTGCTTGCCCGCGCTGTATCATCTGTCCGCAGCTCAATATAATCACTGCATTTTGTCATCAGCTCCTCTGCGGTAAGCTCCTGAATCAGCCTGCCGTTATGAATGATACCAAAGGTATCCGCAATCTTGGAAAGCTCCTCAAGAATATGGCTTGAAATCATAATCGTCATATTCTGCTCATGCTTTAAACGCAGCAATACATCTCTTATCTCTGCAATGCCCTGTGGATCAAGACCGTTGATGGGCTCGTCCAATATCAGAAAATCCGGTCCTCCAAGCAGCGCCATAGCGATACCGAGTCTCTGCTTCATTCCAAGTGAATAGTTTTTAACCTTCTTTTTCCCAACATCATGAAGTCCGACTATATCAAGCAATTCCTCCTCATATCCCGGCTTATGGATTCCCAGCGCCAGACTCTTACAATGAAGATTCTGCACACCTGTCATACCCGGATACAGTCCCGGTTCTTCTATCAGATTTCCGATTCTGCTCTGATGCTTTCTCGCCTCCGCACCCGTATCCCCAAATAACGTAATCTCTCCCTCCGTCGGTGCAGACAGACCACTTACCATCTTCATAAAGGTTGTCTTTCCGGCTCCGTTTCTACCGATAAACCCGTATATCTCACCCCGCCTGATATGCAGGCTGACGCAATCTACCGCACGATGCCCCGAAAAGCTTTTCGTCAGTCTCTCTGTACGCAGCACATATTCCATGCTATTGCTCCTCCCTTTTCCCCGATTCGATATTTCTGAATCCCTGTTGAACATTATAATACAGGACGGATTTTAAGGAAACGCCAAGAAAAGGTAAAGAAATGTTAAAGATAAACTGTATTTTAATATATCTCTTTTATCTCGTTTCTGTCCACATGATACTGTTTACAGAAGGCACGCAGCTCCGCATTTGTATTAATCAGCGTGATATCGATAAATTTTCCGTTCTCATCGAGATATCCCGCAACCCGCTCCCCTGTACATATGCTTTTGCGTATCACGTATCTGCGCCCGGACTGCTTTGATTGTGCCTGCCCATTATCCGCGCTTTTATGATGCCCAAATAATCCCATGATTTTCCTCCCTCTGCCGCCTTAATCCCTATATCGTGAACAAGCGCAGCTGTTTCCATGATAAGCTGTTCCTTACTGTCAAGCTGCTTTACAGCTTAAATCCAAGTCCCCATACAGTCTCTATGTATTCCTTTCCGGCATACTTCTTTAACTTTTGTCTGATATTGCTGATATGTACATTTATCGTCTTGTCTTCCCCGATGTAGTAGTCATCCCATGCATATTCGTATATTTCATTCTTTGAAAACACCTTGCCGGGATGCCGCAGAAAAAGCTCCATAATTTTAAGCTCCTGTGCCGTAAGCGGAACTATATTTCCATTTACGGAAAATACCTTACTGTCCATATCCATTGAAAGCTCATCATAGCTGAGAATCCGGCTCCCACTCTCCGATTGTCTGGTATTGCGAAGCCAGACCTTGACACGCGCGATAACCTCCGGGAGCTCGAACGGCTTTGTCATGTAATCATTTGCGCCAAGTGTGAGCAGATCAACCTTGGTATCAAGCGCATCCTTTGCCGACAGGACTATGACAGGCATATCTGCAAAATTTCGCACCTGCCGCAAAACCTCCTGTCCCTCCAAGCCGGGCAGCATCAAATCAAGTATTACCAACGAAAATGTCTCATTTTGCAGACGCAGCAGTGCTTCCGTACCCGAATATGCCCCGACGCATGTGTATCCCTCACGCGTAAGTGCCGTCTGCAGCATACTGTTTATACCATTATCATCCTCAACAATCAATATTTTAATCTTTGTATCCATATTCCCTGTCCTCTGTTTCCCGGTCTGTATTATTCATCGTCCAAAAATATCTCTCCGAATCCATCCATTCCCTGCAAACGCTCAGCTGTTTTTTTCATTTCAATATCTTCAAACATATCCGCTGTGGGTGACGGCGTGTCAATATTAAACAGCAGCTTAATTAAAGCGCGAATCATCTCACGTATCAACCGCATAATATAATCCTGTTCAAACATTTATTTTCCCCCGGTTTCCATACATAAATATATATCAAATTAAAAAGTTTTAAATATTACATCAAAAGAAAGGAAAATTTGTACTATGGACGAGGTTGTAAGAACCATTATTCAGATAGATGAAGACAAGTGCAATGGATGCGGCAGCTTTTATCCCAAAGCCTTGTCTTTATATTTTTCTAATTCCTCAAGATACTTTTTTCCCATGGTGCTGATTCCGGCGCCTTTGCGGGATATATAACCGATACTCATGACCTCATCCGATGCAAGCCGCACAGCGCAGTATTCCGAGCCATTCAAATCCTCACATATAATACCGGAACACATTGTATATCCATTCAATCCAACCATAAGATTGAGCAGTGTTGCTCTGTCATTTGCCTTAATCAGCCTCTTGTAATGGTAAGTACTCAGAACCTCCTCGGCAAAGTAAAAGGAATTATTGTTTCCCTGTTCAAAGGACAGACACGGATACTCCTCCAGATCCTCCAGCGTGATAACCTCTCTTTCTGCCAGGGGATGTCCCTTCCACATATATACATAGATATGGCACTTCAATATCTCATGGAACTCCAACCCATATTCATGAAAGAGCTTGGTCAGCACCTTCCGGTTAAAATCATTCAGATACAAAACACCGATCTCACTCCTGTAATTTTTCACATCCTCTATCACATCATGCGTCATGGTCTCATGCACCGCAAATTCATATTCATCCATACCAAACTGCTTGACAAGCTCTACAAACGCGTTGACAGCAAAGGTATAATGCTGCATGGAAACACTGAACTTTTTCTTCACATTGTCATTATTTACATACTTTGCTTCAAGCAGCTCGTACTGCTCTACAACCTGACGCGCATAGCCGATAAATTCTTCCCCCTCCGGTGTGACAAGGATTCCGCGGTTTGTCCTGCGAAATAATATAATTCCGGTCTCCTCCTCGAGTTCACGGATAGCTGCAGACAGACTGGGCTGCGATATAAAAAGTGTTCTCGCCGCCTCATTCATGGAGCCTGCATGTGATACTGTAATTGCATATCTTAATTGTGTTAATGTCATTTTGATTTTTTCCTTTGTTATCGATTTTACAATGTTTCCGAACGTTCCTTAATATTTTTTTTGAAATTGATAATCTTATGGTCATACTCCATGTCCATATATTTGGACGTAATCATGAAATCCGCCGATGAGCGGTTATTTGCAATCGGAATATCATAAACCTGTGCAATCCGGAGCAATGCCTTTACATCGGGATCATGCGGCTGCGCAGCGAGCGGATCGGAAAAGAATATAACAAAATCAACCACACCCTCAACTATCTTCGCGCCAATCTGCTGGTCACCGCCGAGCGGACCGCTGTTATATCCCTTGACAGGGAGCCCTGTCTTATCTGTAATCATGCGTGCAGTCGTTCCCGTTCCGCACAGAAAATGCTTTTCCAGTATCTCTTTATTTGTCTCGCACCAGTCAATCAATTCAGCCTTCTTGCTGTCATGTGCAATCAGCGCAATATTTTTCTGCCGTTCAATCGTGAGTGTTATAAAATCATCCTCAAGCATGCCTATACCTCCTATTCCGAACTATACAACAACTATGAGGTCATTTTAACATGCAGCCTGCATAATCGTCAATCGCAGACATGCTGTTTTGTTTTATTTTCTCTCAGACATAACTGCACGGATAACACAGCACAATACCGCAAACAACACGCCTGCCACCGGCCAGACAATCCACGTATGTCCCCATGCATCTGAATAAAGGCTTATGGCAAGATAAATTGCTGTAATACTGCGCCAGTATATTCCGGCAATGGGAGATGTTCTCCTATTTACATTCTTTTTCTCGACACTAAAATCGCCCCCCTGAAGCAGCTTCTGATAACAGCTGTATATCATGCCTGAATTTACGAATAAATATGCTGCAGCTGCCACAAAAAGCAGAAGGATATCAACACATATGACATATACGAAATCACCCATATCAAGCGTTGCCGCAATCAGAAGCGGTATGACGCTGATTATGCAGAGGGTAACACCAAATACTATATTCGGCCTGTCAAATTCAAATTTACTTAAATCTAACTCACCTTTTTCAGGCAGTCAATGGCTTTATCTAAATTTACTAATTTATGATTTAGTAACAGAACAGTTAAAAAAACACAGTGTGTATCGTTTCAGGTGATACACACTGTATTCATTACAATTCTGTTCGTCAGCCGTTAAGTTAGTTTTGCTTCTGATGCTTCCTTATCGGCGCTCATCTAACAAGGTCATCCCCTATTATTCATCTATGCCATGCCGTTCGCTGTCTTATATTTCCACAGCATATCCGCATGGTTCTGTTCCTCAATCTGAATATCAGCCAAGAGCTTTCTGAGCTTGGAGTTATTAAATACAAACACATCCGTATTATACTCCGAGGATACCAGCTTTTCTGTGCCGATACAATCTGTTGCCAGAAAACAATCCTGCTCTTTATCTTCCGAATTACTCATTGCATCATATGTCGGTGTCGGATTATAATTTGCCCCGTCACTGTCGTTGCAGTTACTGTCGGGAACAGTCCCGTTCAGAACCTGTCCAAGCGAATCATAATGCTTCTGCTCCTCCTGCTGCAATGTCTGAAACAGCTCCTTCAAAACCGGATCCTTTGCCTGTTTCGCATACTTCTCATATTTTGCAACACATGTCTGCTCCTGCGTTCTTAAATCCTCAATCGCAGTTCTTTCCTTTTCCTTTAAAACCATATCATCACCTCATTTCGATTGATATGGTTATCCTTGCCATGTTCCGCTATATTTATACAATTTCTTTCCTGTCAGAAGCTCATAGCCCTGCAGATACTTGTCAATCGTCTTCTGTACAATATCGTCCGGCAGCGTCCAGTCATTTCCCGGATTGGCCTTCAGCCAGTCACGTGCAAACTGCTTATCAAAAGAAGGCTGTCCATGACCCGGCTCATACCCCTCAGCAGGCCAGAAACGCGAGCTGTCAGGTGTAAGCATCTCATCGCCAAGTACAATGTTTCCGTCCTCATCCAAACCAAATTCAAACTTGGTATCAGCTATAATAATTCCTTTCGTAAGCGCGTACTCCGCACATTTTTTGTACAACGCAATCGTGTAATCACGAAGCTTTGCGCCATACTCCTCTCCCTTGCCCGGGTAGCGTTTTTCCAGATATTCCACACTCTGTTCATAAGATATATTCTCATCATGGTCACCAATCTCAGCCTTGGTGGACGGTGTATAAATCGGTTCAGGCAGCTTGTCCGACTCCCGCAAGCCCTCCGGCAGCTTTATACCACATACAGTACCGTTTTCCTGATAGCCCGCCCATCCGCTTCCTGTAATATATCCGCGCACAATGCACTCTACCGGAAGCATATCAAGCTTGCGGCACAGCATACTGTTGCCGTCGAACCTCTCCTGACGGAAGAATTCCGGCATATCCTTTACATCGACGGATATCATATGATTCGGCAGGATATCCTCGGTCATATCAAACCAGAACTTTGACATCTGCGTCAATACAGTACCCTTCTTGGTAACCTGATTCTTCAAAATAACGTCAAAGCAGCTGATACGGTCTGTCGCAACCATAATCAAGCTGTCACCATTGTCATAAATCTCCCGTACTTTTCCCTCTTTTATTGGTTTTAATTCCTGCATATGTCTGACTCCTCAAAATTGTATTTTATCATTTTATTACATATATGTGGTATCATCTTTTACCCTATATTGTCAAGGTCTTTGTGAAAAAACTTATACATACCCGTAAGCATAACAACCATTGTAATACACTCGGCTACCGGAAATGCCATCCACACTCCTGTCATCTTCCATATATAAGCTTTTCTGCCGAAGGTCTGATGCGTTTTAATTTTACCCTGCTTCTTTTTGACAAAATATGAATCAGACAGATGGAGGCTCCAACCGGCGGCGATAGCGCGGTAGCCAATGCCGCGCCGCACATCCCCATTCCGAGCGAAAACATCAATGCATAATCAAATATCACATTAAGAAACATATCCGGTAAATTGCTTTCCAATACTCTCACTCATGAATTCACCTCATGAATTTTCTTATTTTTTCTCCGCTCTGCATACTTTTTTACCATCATATCCCGCCACAGAGGAGGGTAAAACAGTATCAACAGAGGAAACAATTCCAATCTTCCTGCAATCATATCAAACATCAGCACATACTTTGAAAAGGTTCCCAAAACAGAGAAATTGGAAGCCGGTCCAACCAGCTCAAGTCCCGGTCCGATATTATTAATTGTTGCCGCGACAGCAGTAAAACAGGTAACCAGATCCTTCCCCTCCAGAGAAACCAGAAAAACCGATACGGAAAAGATTATCAAAAAAGTTATGAAATATACATTAACCGCCCTTACAACCTCATGCTCTATCGGCTTGTCATCCATTCTGATTTTCCTGATGTTTTTAGGATGAATATAAGAATCCAATTCCTTCCTGACCGTCTTAAACAGTATCTGGAAGCGCGATACCTTGATACCGCCGCCCGTACTTCCTGCGCAGGCTCCGATGAACATGAGCAGAACCAGAACAACCTTACAGCTCTGCGACCATGCATTAAAATCAACCGTCGAATATCCTGTTGTGGTTATGATGGAGGCCACCTGAAAAACCGCATCCCGAAGTGCTGCAGCCGAACTTACTGATGTCTGACATATATTCACGAAAATTATACCGACAGCCGCCGTAATGATAATAAAATATCCCCTTACCTCCTCCATTCCAAACGCTTTTTTCACATTGCGGAACAAAAGCAGATAATACATATTAAAATTCACACCAAACAAAATCATAAATATTGCAACAACCCATTGTATATATGGTGAAAAGCCTGCCAGACTGTCATTTTTAGTTCCAAAGCCGCCTGTTCCGGCTGTTCCGAATGCAGTACACAAGGCATGAAAAGCAGGCATTTTCCCGACAATAAGCAGCACATATTCAAGAATTGTCATGCCGAAATATATGATATACAGGAGTCTTGCCGTATATTTTACCTTTGGCACCAGCTTGCCCACGGACGGTCCCGGGCTCTCCGCTCTCATAAGATTGATATGCGAGCCCCCGCTAAGCGGGATGATGGCAAGCAAAAATACCAACACACCCATACCGCCTATCCAATGCGTAAAGCTTCTCCAAAACAGCGAGCAGTGCGACAACACCTCCACATCTGTCAAAATACTTGCGCCCGTAGTCGTAAAGCCTGATATTGTCTCAAACAACGCGTCTGTAAAGGATGGTATTTCACCTGATAAAACAAACGGAATACACCCGAACAGACTGAGGAAAATCCAGCTGAGTGCCGTTGTCACACACCCCTCCTTCAGGTAAAACACCTGGTCCTGCGGTTTTTTGTGACTTATCACTGCACCCAGAAACAGCGATACCAGCGCTATTATACAATAGTATATCCCCTCCTTTTCCCTGTACGCCAGCGCAACCATACAAGGAAACAACAGGAGCACACCTTCAATCTGAATAACATATCCAAGGATATATCTTATCATCGAACGATTCATAGCTTACTCTCCCCTACTCCAGAATGTCTCTGATATCCTGAAATCCGGTATGCGTTGTAACTATCATAGCCTTATCTCCAGCCTTGATACAATCCTTACCGGTTGGAAGAATAATAGCGCCATTGCGGTTAATGAACGCCACCAGTACATCTTTTTTCAGCTTCAAATCCATCAGCGGAACATCTGTAACCTCGGAACTCTCATCCACACGAAACTCTATCGCCTCGGCGCGATAATCAAACATATGATACAGCGTTTCAATATTATTACTGCTACCGGAATTTTTCTTCGCACGGACATATGCTATGATTGCCTCAGATGTAATATTGCTCGGATACACCACACTACCCATATCAAGCTTGTTAATTACATTCTTAAAATTACTTCTATCTATCTTTGTAATAACCTTTGCGCCTGAAACCTGCTGCGCGTACAGCGTCAGCAAAATATTCTCCTCATCGATACCTGTAAGCGCTACAAACGAATCAGCGTACTCAAGTCCCTCCTCGCGCAGCGTCTCCTCATTTGTGCCGTCCCCGTTTATGATGACGGCCTTTGGAAGCAGCACACTCAGCTCCTCACATCTTGCATTGCTGCTCTCTATGATCTTGACGGATATTCCCATATGAAGCAGCTGCCTTGCAAGATAATATGCAACCGCTCCGCCCCCGACAATCACGGTGTTCTTAACTCTTGCAGTCTTAAAACCGATACGCTCCATAAACGTCTTCGCTGTTTTTCTCGACGCTACAAAGGATACAATGTCACCCTTTTCCATCTTAAAATCACCGGATGGAATATGTACATTGCCACCGCGCTCTATCGCGCAAATCAGTATATTCACAGACTTTCCGCTTCCCACAAGGTACCCGCCCAGAGAAGCGATTGTCATACCGTCAAGCGGATTTCCCTCCGGTATCTTAAATTTTGTCATCTCGGCCTGACCATGGGAAAACGAATTAACCTCCAGTGCAGTCGGAAGATATAATACACGGGCAGCCTCAATAGCAGTCTCCAGCTCAGGATTTATAATCATTGTAAGTCCGAGCTTCTCCTGCAGATAACCGACCTCTTTGCTGTAGTCCGGATTTCTGACGCGGGCTATTGTCGCACAATCACCGACCTGCTTGGCAATTGTACAGCACAGAATATTCAGCTCATCAGAATCTGCTACCGATATAATCAAATCAGCATTTTTGATTCCTGCCTCCATCTGTATACTGTAGCTGGCTCCGTTGCCAACCACCCCCATCACATCGTAAAGTCCCGTCAAGGACTGTATCTTCTGTGGATTTCGGTCAATAATTGTAATATCATGTCCCTCTTTACTCAATTCTCGAATCAGTGTTATACCAACCTTACCACATCCGACGATAATAATATTGAGTCCGGATTTTTTCCGGATTTTTTCCTGAAACATTCTTTTATCCCTCCACCAGGTACCTCTTATATGGGAAGTATTATAACACTCTTTGATTCATTTGAATATATTTTTTTATTTGAAACCCCGTGCGCAAGTTTTGCTCTTCTGCTTTGCTTACTCCAGATTCAAATGATCTTTTAAGATATAGGATGTTGCTACTGCCAAAACAACGACGCCAAGCAGCATCCCGATATCAATGAGCGACAATACAAGAAGCATACTTCCGACACTGGTCTCAATACTATCCGCAGCATCGGACAACCACTTGTGTATACCCGGTATTTCCACAAGCTTGTTAAGCAGTATCATCACGCATTCAAATATAATCCACAACACGATATATGCAGCCACGGACAGAAGACGCTTGCCCTTGTTAAATATATGCCCAAATGCGTATGCCGTATTAAGCTGCCACAGTGAAAATAAAATTCCAAGAAATACGGCTATAAATGCTGCTACTATAACTGCCCACACCAATGCGGCATCTACGTTGCTTCCTGCTATATTAAGCCAATATGTTATCTTATCACCAATCTCCAAAAAAAATCCAAAGTCTCCTGTCGCTATACATCCTGCCAATGGATATACGAGCGCAGCCAAAACAACCATGCACACGTCACATACCATTCTTCCGACAACCAGGGTTGAGGTTTTAACAGGAAGCGTATTTGTCAAATATCCCTGATCCTTAAAAAAACGTTTTGAAAAATCTAAGAACGGCAAAAGCATCATTCCGACAATCGCCGCTATCAGGGCACACACATATATTACCTCCGTAATCATTACAATTGCATTGTAAGTATCATTATCATTTTTAATCACTTTGTCATTCAATATGCCCATGTCGAGCACAACAACACTAAATATAAGGATACCGCCCAGCAAGGCCGCAACCTGTTTCCAACGGTTTACAAATTCGTTTTTAATACATTTTCCTAACATCTGAATACCTCCCTGAATATCTCATCAATTGACATTCCCTTCTGCTGCCGCATTGCATCGGCACTCTGATGACATACAATCTGCCCCTCTTTGATAAATATAACATCGTCCAGAATATTCTCTATATCCTGAATCAGATGTGTGGATATCATGATCGTAGATGTCTCATCATAGTTCGTCAGTATTGTCTGCAGGATATAGTCTCTGGCTGCCGGGTCCACACCCGCAATCGGCTCATCCAGAAGATAAAGCTTTGCGCGGCGGCTCATGACCATGATAAGCTGAACCTTTTCCTTATTTCCTTTGGACAGCTTCTTCAATACCATATTCGGATCAATTGATAAAAGCTCCATCATATGATAGGCTCTCCCCTCATCAAAATCCGCATAAAAATCATTAAACATATTAACCAGATTGCGCACGCTCAAATATTCATTAAAATATGTCCGCTCCGGCAGATACGATACCACTGCCTTTGTCTCCGGTCCTATCTTCCTGCCGTCTATCAATATACTACCCGTATCCTGTTTCAAAAGACCGGCAAGCGTCTTAATCAGGGTTGTTTTTCCGCTGCCGTTCGGTCCCAGCAGCCCGATTATCTTGCCGCTCTCCAGATTAAGGTTCAGATCCTGAAATACGGTCTTGCTGATTCCGTATCCCTTGCTCATACCTGAAATCTCAACTATATTGCTCATTTTTCTCCTCCTCCAAATAATCCTCTAATCTCTCCACCATCGCCCTATCGTTATATCCGAGTCCACGCATGCCGGTCACATAGCCTTCAGCATATTTTCTGCTGACCTTATCGCGCATGAAGGGCACACCGTTCTCCGGCTCTGCAACATATCTTCCGGAGGTTCTCTGGGAATACAGCACGCCCTCCCGCTCCAGCTCAGCTAAAGCCTTCTGCATCGTATTGGGGTTGACACCCGCTTTCATGGCAAGCTCCCTCACCGGCGGTACCTGATCACCGGGCTTTAATTTTCCCTGCGCAATCCGAAATTTTATCTCATCCATAATCTGCAAATAGATAGGTGCTTCATTATTAAACTTCCATGCCATCCTTTTACCCCCTTGTATTATTGTATTACTTTGATAATACAGTAACACATACATAGTACAATGTCAAGCTTTTTTCTAAACTTTTTATTTTTCGCGCGTTGACTTTTGTACATTAATGGTTATAATATCCATTATAAGTAGTTTTTAAAACGAGGTGTGTTATGTATAGCTATAAAAATCGTGTATCATACAGTAAAATTGACAAGGATGGTGTGCTGAGCATTTCCAACACTGTGGATGCCATGCAGGATGGCTGCATGTTCCACAATTCTGCTGCAGGTCATTCTGCTCTGGCTCTGCTGAAAAAGAATCGTGCATGGATGGTGAGCTCATGGCACATAATATTTATCCGCCGTCCCTCTCTCGATGAGGAATTCAGCATAGATTCCTGGATTTATCAAATGCGGGGCACATTTGCCTTGTGGAATTATCTGATGAAGGATTCGTCAGGCGCAGCCCTCGCCTATGCTGACGCAAACTGGTTTTATGCCGATCCGTCCACCGGAAAGCCGGTTCGCATTGACGAGGAGGAAAGAAATGCTTACACCCTGAGCTCGCCTCTGGATATGAACTATGCTTCCCGCAAGATAACATGTCCCTCCGAACCGGAGTACAGATATCAGCTGGAGGTATCTCCGAATTATCTTGACACAAACCATCACATAAACAACGGACAATACATCCGTCTGGCTGTCAATGCTCTGCCAATTGACCTGCAGGTAACTGAGCTTCGCGCAGAATATCGTGTGGCGGCAAAATTCGGAGACACGCTGTATGTCCATACAAAAAAAGATGACGAACACTATTTCGTCATCCTGACCAACGCCGACAAGCAGCCTTATTTTATCTGTGAATTCACGTATCAATAAAAGGTTGTTAATTCAAATGGAAAAGAACGGTTACATTTAAAGCCATCGCGGATATATACCCGCGATGGCTTTAAATGTAACCGTTCTTTTATATCTGATATAAGATTCCTTAGCAGTAGCGCACAAAGATAAACAGCATTGATATCGTCACAACGATAATCGTTGCAGGCGCTGCGCTCTTGCAATATCTGCCCCAGCCAATCGGATGTCCGCTCTTCGCTGCTACGGATGTTCCGACTACATTGGCTGATGCACCGATTGGTGTTGCGCTGCCGCCGATATCCGTACCCATGGACAATGTCCATGCAAGCGTATCCAGCGGCACACCCTGCGTGGCGGCCAGACTTTTAATTATAGGAAGCATCGTTGCCGCAAAAGGAATATTATCAACAAACGCGCTGGCAATCGCGGAAATCCATATTATAATCGCCACCATAGCGTATACATTACCACCGCTGACTTTACCGATAAAGGATGCGATTGTCTCCAATATACCTGTCTGCTCTAAACCGCCAACCACAATAAACAGCCCGATAAAGAACAGCAGCGTTTTATAATCGACCTTCTTTAATAGCTCCAACACATCTTTTCCTGCTGTAGCCAATGTTATTAAGGCAATCACGGTACCAATGAAAGCAACAGAAAGACCTGTTGACGCATGGGACACTAACAGCACAACCGCACATGCAAATATGATACTGCTGATGACAAACCTTTTCTTATCTGTGATAGCAGATTTCGGCTCAGGTATCTGTGACACATCCATCGTCTGTCTCTCTTCCCGCAGCAATTCCTTACGAAAAACAAGATAATAATATATTATAACAGCAATCAGGCTGATGCCGGCAATAGCACCTGTATTTGTCAAAAAATCAGAAAAAGAATATCCGAGTCCCGTACCGATAATAATATTTGGCGGATCTCCGCACATCGTTGCCGAACCGCCCAGATTCGCACAAAATACCTCTGATAATATCATTGGTACCGGATCTATTTTCAGCAGCTTTGAGAGCTCTACCGTAACCGCTGCCAAAAACAAAATTACCGTAATACTATCAATAAACATTGCAAGAAATGCAGACATAAGCATGAATGCCACAAATAACGGTATCGGTTTATAATGAACCATTTTCGCAAGCTTCAGACATAACCAACGGAAAAATCCCGCCTTTGCCATACCCTCCACCATAATCATCATACCGCCCAGAAATATAATGGTCGCCCAATTAATTCCCGAGGACTCCTCCGAGCCCTCACCGGCAGCAATCCAAAAACCCGGTGTAAAAATACTCTTTACATTTAAGGTATTCATCACTGCCGTTCCACTATGCATTGCAACACCGAAAACAAAGACCAATGTAAGAGCCCCCGCTGCCAATGTAACATACTGCTTTTCAATCTTATCTAAGACCATCAGTACAAACATTACAACAAAAATCACAACTGCCAATATCTGTGCTATTGTCATATCCTGCGTCCTCCTCTTAATGTATTATATGCTGTCCTTAAGGACATTTTCAACCCAACATATAATAGCACCATTGACACAAGAAATAAATAGTTACACTTCATAAAAAATATTATTTTTTTTAGTTGAAAATAGTAAAATACATCAAATTAATCAAATATCTGTTTTAGAACCGGATCCTCATACAACAGTTCCTTTGCCGCCTCACGATAACGCTCCTCATGCAGATAGGTATGCCTGTGCGGTTTCATGCAAGGAGCCAAATCTATCGCTGCCGCAAAATCCTCCCGCTTTAAATGCAGTGTTTTAATATAATCCCAAAATCCCGTATCCGTAAATATTGTATTGACACGCTTATAACGGTGATCCTGTACTCTGCTCATCAGATAGGTTGCTGCCCCCACCTGCACACCATGCAGCTGCGGATGCTCCAGCAGCTTATCCAACGCATGTGATATCATATGCTCACTTCCGCTGGTCGGTGCACTGCTCCCGGCTATCTCATTCGCAATTCCGCTCATTGCAAGAGAATCCACCAATTCTCTTAAAAACAAATCATCATGTATACTCTCAAACGGTGTACGTACAAAGCTGTTTACGGCTTTTTTTGCAATCATCATTGCGAAATCATTCAACACTGTATATCCGTTCTTGTCCTCATATACCCAATCGTACAGAGCGGTAATCTTCGACACCAAATCCCCAATACCTGAATATATAAACTTTTCCGGTGCGCTCTTTAACACATCGGTATCAACAACAATACCATATGCCAGCCGCGCAGGAACGGAGGTTCTCCTTCCATTTACAATCAAGGATGCACTTGCACTGGAAAATCCGTCGCTGGACGCAGAGGTAGGTACACTGACAAAGGGCAGCTTTCTTAAATAAGCCGCATACTTCGCCACGTCTATAACCTTTCCTCCTCCGATTCCCACAATCCCCTGAACCTTTGTATCTATGGAAAATGCCAATTCTATGATATCCTCTATGTTTGTGGTATCAAGCTCACAATACTCAGAAATCCTGACATCCGCCTGCTCGAGAGAATGAATCACCTTCTCCCCAAACATGTCTGTCAGTCCATTCCCAAAATAGATTACAACGTGATTCATGCCGCCGGAGCTGAGATAAGCGCCGATATTCTCCAGCGTTCCGCTTCCTATTTTAAGAATAGTCGGTATTTCAATATGACTTCCGTTCATACCATAATCCCCTTTCTTCATTTATGAGTCTTTCTCAAATACTATTTTGCCATTTTCCAAAACAAAATATTCGACTCCGCTCTTCCGGTAATGACCTGATAATTCAGCCAGAATGATAATTTCAATATTGCCAGGGTCATAATAACTGCTAAAATTATAAGAAGTACCTTTAGAATAATACGCATAATCCTTCTGCTATTCTTCATTTCCCTGTCATCACTGCATTTTGTGCCTGCATTATCTACATGCTCATTATGTTTTTTCTTCGTTTGATTCATATTTACCTCACCCCATTAACGTCTATTAAAATAAATTATACGATTATTAGTATTATTTTACAACGATAAAATTAACTATAATTAACGTGTATTGATAATACTAATGAAAAACAATTAAGGTGAATATCATGAATGTACTTGAACGCATAACAAAATTACGCGAGGACCGGCATTGGACAGAGTATCAATTAGCAGAACGCTCCGGTCTGACACAATCTACTATTTCATCCTGGTATCGTAAGAATATGCAGCCAACCATCCCGTCATTATCCAAAATATGTGATGCCTTTGAGATTACCATCTCACAATTCTTTATGGAGGACAGCACTTCTGTAATTGAGGTGACACGAGAACAGTTGCAGCTGCTGCGGGCAGTCGATAAACTTACTCCCGAACAAATCGAAAAGCTCACCGAATTCTTAAAAACCCTGTAAACGCCACACAGCTTCATGTATTTTAAGATCTGTTTTTTTGCTCATTTTCCATATTCTCATTATCAAAGCTTATCTCCATCTGATAAGAACCATAGGTATCCATCTCACGAGCTTTTGCTCGTTCATTGTATAATTCATTTGACAGCAGCTGGCTAAGCTCCAGTATTTGGCTGTAACGCTCCTCTTTACTCAGCTCTTTCAGATTCTCCATCAATTCCGCCTTGTTCTCCGCAATCAGCCTTGCTTTCTCTTCCAGACTTTCAAGCATCCTTCCGTACTGATTGTGAATCAAATCATATGCCTGCGCAACAACATCATTCACCTCGGTCAGCATTTCATCCGTATATATAACGGATGCCGCATATATATCGTTTGCCGTGCGAAGCGCCTTCTTATCCTCGGAATCCAAATTGTCCAGATGATACCCCAGTCCATGTGAGGACATATGCTTTGTCACGCGAATACGGCTTGCAGACTGCTCTGCTTCGTATATTATATCCTCCGCCTCTTTCTTGGCCTCATTGATAATCTTACCCTTCCTGTCGGTAACCTCCCTGTAAATCTTGAGTTCTCCGTTTACTATATTCTCAAGCTCACGCAGCATAAGGACCGCCTCTTCCTTATTTACCATAACCTTTCCGGTAGAAAGCGGTACACTCTGTCCATTTTCAATCATATCCACTAATTTATCTATAATCTGCTCGGTTCTTCCATTTTCCATTGTATATTCTTCCTTTCTGCGTTTGTAATACCACACAGTATTTTTAAATATCATACAATCTTTTAATATGGAAATCAAGCACAACAAAAGGCAAAGGGGCAGACTCACATACCCCTTGCCTTTGTCTTTCACGTTCTCAACCCAAGTTATATATAAGAATGATATACTGCCAATCCTTATATTCGGATTAACATACTTATACTTCCTCTCCCTTCTTTCATATATTTTTCCCCTTTCATTCTCTGTCTATAATGCATTATATCCATGTATCCGCATGTCGAATACACTAGTATGATAACACATTTTCAGACAAATGCAAGACCGCTGGCACACTTTGCAGAAATTCTGTCACGTTTTGCAAAATTAAAACGGAATTGATATGAACGTCGTGAATATGTCCTGCTCCTCATATCTTTGATAATACCCATCCATATTATGCACCAGATAAATAATACTGTTGATTCCAAGTCCGTGCTTCCTTTTATCCTGCTTTGTCGTATGCAATCCGAAATTTTTGTTTAGGACAGAGTCTGAAATCCTGTTTCTTACAATAATATAATACATCCCCTTATGCTCAACCATACTTACCCATATCTTCTTATCCTCCAGAGTACACTGCGCCTCAATTGCGTTGTCCAGAAGATTTGCGAGAATAATTGCTATATCCGATTCATGCGCTTTCGGAACGCTTCCGCTAACTATCAGTTGTACATCTATACTTTTGTTTTTGCAGACAGAATACTTATCATTCAGCACGGCATTAATTGCGCTGCTGCCCTGATAATGCACTATCGGCGTATTTATCCTTCTTCCTATGATATCGATAATAAAATCTTCAGCAGCTTTATACTCCTCATTAATTATCATGCCAAGAATGATTACCAGATAGTGTTTTAAATCATGCCGCATAATCCTGCTTTCTTCATACAACCCGTTTATTTTGTGATACATATTCTGCTCTTCCCGGAGCCGAAGCTTTAATATATCATTTTTCGCTATATTATGTCGTTTCCGGTTTTGAATTGCCATCAGCACACATATGTTGACGATAACCAATATCATAACCGTCACGCTAATGTATCCCACGGATAAACCTCCTAACATAATTTGCATGTTTTTCTTTTATCTTATCCGCATTTTTTCTACTAATTGGCAGTTCCTCTTTGTTATCCAGCACAACACTCCGAGTGGATATAGAATATATGTACATAATGTTGACCAGATATCCTATATGTATCCGTACAAAGCCTGCATCACTCAGCTTTTCATCATAATAGGATATCTTTCCTCTTATTACGTGTATCTGTCCATCTTTTGTATGAATGTGTATATAATGTCTTTTACTTTCCAGATATAACACGTCGCGGATAAGAATTTTTAATGAACCATGCCCTGAATTAAAATCATACAGCAATGTCTCATTTCTGATTTTTTCCAGTACCGCTGCAATTGCCTCCTCCATCTCCTCATGCAGCCGTTCCTTTCGAATAAAACGAAACGGACAGCAGTGTATGGCATCAAACACCAAATCAGAATGGCTTGTCACAAAAATGACATTCAGCACCTGTGTACTGTTCATAAGCATTTCTGCAATCTGAATTCCGCTGATTTCAGGCATATCTATATCAAGAAAAAGAACATCATAGGTCAAAACATCATCCATATGCCGCATAAGCTCGCCACCGCTCTCAAACAGATGGATTTCATATTTGCATGCAAGAGGAACAAGTACAGACTCAACTTCTTTCGCCATTACGTCTATATCACGTTTATTGTCATCGCATATTCCGATTTGCATATTCATCAGTCTATCTATAGCTTATAAGCTCCTTTGTATCCTTCCTTGGAGTCGGCTCCGGATTAAACCTCGGTACTCCGACAGGTATCAGCGCCGCCACGCTCTGTCCCTCCGGCAGTCCGACCACCTCAGCTACCTTGGCATCGTCAAAAACACCCATGATACAGCTTCCGATTCCCATATCATGCGCTGCAAGGCAAAATGTCTGTGCGGCGATTCCCGCATCAAACATCTCCCAGCCGTTTCCCTTACTTGTAGAAAATGATCCATCCTTCTCATAACCGCATATACCATTGATCTGCGTCAATATTACAAGATTTCTGCATTTGCTTAATGTCTTTGCGTTATGTTCAAAACCGAGCAGACATTCTTCTGTTATCCTTGCAATCATATCCGTATCCTGCACCAATATGTACCGGAGTGTCTGTGTGTTTTTCCATGTCGGTGCCATCTTTGCCACGTCAATTATACACTCAAAGGTGTCATGGCTGATTAAGTCCTCTGTGTACCTCCGCACACTGCGTCTTGTCTGCAAACATTCTACTGCGTTCATATATTCCTTCCTTTCTGCATGCATACATGCTTTACAATATTAAAATGTTTTTTACTTTCTCTTGAAAGAAATAGAAAGTTATGTTAATCTAATCACTGTGTAAGTCGGGCAAGTGGTTGCGGCTGCCTCCGGGCAGACGAGGAAAGTCCGGGCTCCATAGGGCAGGATGCCGGATAACGTCCGGTGGAGGTGACTCCCAGGCAAGTGCAACAGAAATATACCGCCATATTATATATGGTAAGGGTGGAAAGGCGAGGTAAGAGCTCACCGCTGTTCTGGTAACAGGGCAGGCTCTGTAAACCCCATCCGGAGCAAGACCAAACAGTAAAGGCTATGCAGTTGCCCGCTGCGTCTTTCGGTAGGTCGCTTGAGCCTTATGGTAACATAAGGCCTAGATAGATAATCACTCACGACATAACCCGGCTTATCGCCCGACTTACACTTTAGGCAAAATTATACACTGATTCTCTGATTTTGTCACATTTTATATCTTAAACTCACACGTCAAAGCATCCGCCGCCCACAAACTCTCTCAATATGGAATTCATCGGAACATTGGTTACCTCCAAGCCCAGAAAATAATCCAAAAATTTAAGCAGTCTCTTTGCCTCATAATACTCCTCACAGTCCCTTGGAACAGCAAAAAGCAAAGGTTCCGCATATTGCTTAATAACACTGAGCTCATATATGAGTGCCGAATTGAACATCACGTCCGCTTCCTCCTGAAACGGGAAGATATATTTTTCCTCCCCACGCCTCACTGACGGCCACATCGCAATTGTTCCCCTGGCATCATTTCCCCTGGTTCGGGCATCCCTGACAATTCTCCGAATCAGTCTTCCGTCAGTTGTCGGAATCCGATTGTGGAGATCTATATTAAGCTGTGTCAATGCACTGATATAAATCTTAAATTTGCTTTCATCCGGCAATTCCATTGACATCTCCGGATTCAATGCATGAATCCCTTCGGCTACAAGCACATCTCCTGCACGGAGCCTCAGTTTATTACCCCTATACTCTTTCTTACCTGCTGTAAAATCGAAGCAAGGTACTGCAATCTCCTCCCCGGCCAAAAGCTTCGTCATGTCAGAGCGGAATAAATCCAAATCCATCGCATCCAGACACTCAAAATCATAATTTCCGTTCTCATCCTTCGGCGTAAACTCTCTGTCCTTAAAATAATTATCGAGTGCAAGCGGATATGGACGCAGGCCATGCGCGCGCAGCTGTATACTTAATCTGTGTGAAAAGGTCGTTTTACCTGAGGAGCTCGGTCCGGCAATCAGGACAATCCTCTTTTCTCCCTCCTGAATCATATCCGCAATATGCGCGATCTGTTTTTCCTGCAGTGCCTCCTGCACCAGCATTAATTCACGAATCTCTCCGTTTGTGATACACTCATTCAAATCCCCCACATTAGAAACATCGAGCATATTCCCCCATGCATCTGAGGTCTTTAACACCGTAAACAATTTCTCCTGCGGAACAAAAGGAGGCAATTCATCAGGCTTATCCATTTTGGGAGCCATAAGGATGAATCCCTCATCATACCGTATCAGGTCAAACACCCGAATGTATCCCATCGACGGTACCATATAACCATAAAAATAATCCTCATATCCGCCGAGATTATATAAGTTTGCTTTGGACACACGGCGAAATCGGAACAATTTTTCCTTACCAACCATACCCTGACTTGCAAAGCGGTTGATTGCTTCCTCTGTCCCTACCGACTCCTTCACAATCACCTCGTCCGCATCGACCATGGCGCGCATCCTGTCCTTCACCTTAACGATCAGCTCATCTGTCACCTTGAACTCATCTGAAACTAATTTGCAATAATATCCGTTTCCCATAGAATACATTACATTTATGCTATGGTTTGTCCTTCCTCCCAGCACGTCGGCAAACGCTTTTACCATAAGCAATGTGAGACTGCGCTTATATGTGTCGTTCCCCATAATCGTATCCCTGCCGACCAGCTCCAGCTTACAGTCGGCATCCAGAATCATTCCCAGCTCACAGAGCTTGTGATTACATTTTGCCAGCATATAATTGTATTTTTTATCCGGCATAAATGTATCGATGAATTCACCGACAGTCGAAAATTTATCCATTCTATAAACAGATTCGTTCATCGTAATCTGTATACGTTCCATATTACACCCCTGCTTTCCTGTTATAATTTTTATGATAAAATAAATGGCACGCCTACATCCGCCGTTATAATTTCAACATCCGGGCAGTAATCCTTCAGGTAATTATATATATACTGCATAAATATTTTTTCAATACCATAATGGGATGCATCAATAATCGAAAGTCCCATATCAACAGCATCAATCCCCTCATGGTGACCGATGTCACCGGTAATCAGGCATTCCACACCCTTCTGTACCGCCGTATCAATAACGCTTTTGCCTGAACCGGGGCATATCGCAGCCTTGTCCACATGACAGCCCGGATTGCCATATAGCATGACATGCTCCAAGCCAAATACTTCCTTCACACGGCAGCCGAGCTGTTCAACCGTAAGGATGTCATCCAAAATGCCAATCGTACCGATTCCCTCTCCGTTCAATGTTTCTTCCAGCACCTCAATATTCTTCAAGCCAAGCATATCAGCCGCAAGCCTTCCCATACCACCCTTGGTATCAAAGTTTGTATGCATTGCATAACATGCCACGCCCCTCTCAATCAAAGACAATATCTTTCTGCCCAGAATCGTATCGTCATTCACCCGATTCATCTTTGAGAAGATCATCGGATGATGGGTTACTATCATATCGACTCCACGTTCAAACGCCATTTGGCAAACCTCCACAGTTGCATCTACCGCAATCATGAGCTTATGTATCTCACTGTTTCTATGCCCCACGAGCAGACCTACATTGTCCCACGCAAGCGCATATTCCGGAGGCGACTGCCGTTCCAGTATATGAATAATTTCCGCACATCTCATAATGTAAACAGACCTCCCATTCCTAAATCTGCAGGCATTCTTTTATTAACACCTGCTCACGCCGCAGCCCGGCTGCACGTTCTCTTGCCTTTTCTGTCCCCGCCTTTGTCAGATTCTCATCAAGCTTCCGATTCCGTTCATATCTGCTTTTCAAGTATGCCATAAGAACCGGATTTCTGCTTTCAAGCAGCAATCTTCCGTACATTAATTCAGCCTCTGAATATTCCGTCACCTGAGCCCCGGCCGGCACTGCTTTCATAATCACATAATACTTTCCGTCCTCCTGCAGCATATCCTCACAAATTATTTCATACCCTGCCCTATGTAAATATGCACGCACAACATGCGGCTCCGACTGAGGCTGCAATACCAGATGGATTCCGTTTTGCAAATGCCCGTCTCCTGCGCGCAGAATATCAACCATCAGCTGTCCTCCCATCCCCGCTATAACTGCACATTCCGCTTCATGCTCCCTCAATGCCGCAAATCCGTCCGACAATCTGATTTGAATCCTATCCTCCATATGGTACGCCGATACATTTTCCCCTGCAATATGAATCGGTCCCGGGTTTACATCCATGGCAATCACACGCAAAGCTTTTCCTGCTTGTACCAGAGCAATAGAAACAAAAGCGTGATCACATCCGATATCCGCCACGGTCTCTTCATCCACCATATCCACAATCGCTTTCATTCTGTTCGATAATCTGACATCTGTCATAACAATCCGCCCTGCAATAAAACTAACTGTTTTCTTCCAGATAATCGCGCAGCTTTCTGCTTCTGCTCGGATGACGCAGCTTTCTCAGCGCTTTCGCCTCTATCTGTCTGATACGCTCCCTCGTGACATTAAACTCTTTTCCGACCTCTTCCAGAGTTCTTGCCCTGCCGTCATCCAGTCCAAACCTGAGCCTGAGCACCTTCTGTTCACGCTCGGTCAGAGTTCCAAGCACCTCAACCAGCTGCTCCTTCAACAGCGTAAATGCAGCCGCCTCAGCAGGAACAGGCACATTTTCATCCTGTATAAAATCGCCCAGATGGCTGTCCTCCTCCTCACCGATTGGTGTCTCCAGAGAAACAGGCTCCTGTGATATTTTTAATATTTCTCGAACTCTTTCCACCGGAATATCCATCTCCTCGGCAATCTCTTCCGGAAGCGGTTCACGTCCAAGCTCCTGCAGCAGCTGGCGGGACACACGAATCAGTTTATTGATTGTCTCTACCATATGCACCGGTATACGAATTGTACGTGCCTGATCCGCAATCGCTCTTGTAATGGCCTGTCTGATCCACCATGTAGCATAAGTACTGAACTTATAGCCCTTTCTGTAATCAAACTTCTCAACAGCTTTAATTAAGCCCAGATTTCCCTCCTGAATCAAATCCAGAAACAACATTCCACGACCGACATACCGCTTTGCAATACTAACCACCAGTCTCAGATTTGCCTCAGCCAGCTTCTTCTTAGCCGCCTCATCCCCGGCCTCCATACGCTTTGCTAAATCAATCTCCTCCTCGGCACTTAACAGCGGAACTTTACCAATTTCCTTCAGATACATTCTGACAGGGTCCTCAATACTGACTCCGTCCGGGACAGACAAATCGATATTCTCCACATCCACATCAGCCTCGTCCTCTGCCTCCAGCATCAGCTCGTCCGGTTCATCGTCATCGTCATCCGTGATTGTAAGCACGTCCACATTATGCTCGTCCAGATATTCAAAAATAGAAACCATACGCTCGGTATTAAGCTCAATCTCCCTGCAATCCTTGAAATGATTGATAATCTCCGTATCCTCAATCACATTCTTCTTCTTTTTCGCAATCTCCAATAATTCAGCCAGCTTTGCAAGAAATTTCTCTTCAACCTGCGCATCTTTTTCCTTATTTTCTTCCATTTTTCTTCCATCCTTCCATAGTGATTAATATTTTATCCATTTTTTAATGAAATATGCATTTTTGATATCTTAGCCTTCATCATAATTAATTTCTGAAATTTCCCCATGTCATTTCCGCACTGCGTCAATCCGTAATCAATACTGGTAAGCTTCGTCTTGCGAACCACATCATTGATTGCTCTTTCCTTCTCCTCAAGCGACATCTCAAACGGAAGCTCTGTCTGCAGTATCTGTGCCACCATGCGCTGTTTTTCCACATCATCAAACATATCAACGATAGCCGCGGGATTGACCGTTCCCGTATCCCGATACTGTTGAAATAAAATCCTCGCCACAGCTCTGTAATCCGAATCTATAAAATCTTCCTCCGAGAGAAATTCCTCCAATCGGGAAAATAAGCCGGGTTCATTCACCAGCCATGTGAGCAATAGCCTCTGAGGCTTGCCTGCGTCCTCCGATTCCCGATTCACCGGACGCGGCTGCGATTCCGACATTTCATACCGCTTCTGCCCCTCCAGACCAAGCGTGCCGTACTTTGTTACCATTGCCTTGAAGCCGTCTCTGTCCAAACCGTATTGCTCCGCCACAGCGTCAACATAACTGTGTCTTGCCACCACCTCTTCAATTGATGACAAACGCTTTGCCGCCTCCTTGGAAAATCTGGATTTTTCCTCCGGGTCCTTCAAATTATACGATTCCGATATGGTACTTATCTCAAACATGGCACCCGTAACTGCTGCTTTGATTCTCTCCTCGTATGCCTCTCTGCCAAGTGCCTGTATAAACTCATCAGGATCCTTATACGGTTTCATATTGATCACTCTGGTGGAAAGCCCTGCCTCCCGCATAATTCCGATATTTTTTAACGTCGCCTTGGTTCCGGCCCCATCACTGTCATATGCGAGATATACTTCATCCGTATACCGCTTAATCAGTGACGCCTGTCCCAGCGTGAGTGCTGTTCCAAGCGATGCGACAGCATTGTCAAAGCCCGCCTGATGCATCGCAATGACATCCATATATCCCTCACATATAATAATCCCCCGTCGTTTGGACCTGCGTGCCATATTCATCGCAAACAGATTATGTCCCTTATCAAATACAGCCGTCTCCCTTGTATTGATATACTTGGGTAATCCGTCACCCAGAACGCGTCCGCCAAATGCTATCACCTTTCCGTTAATATCCAATATCGGCACCATTACCCGGTTCCAGAATTTGTCCATCGCGCCCTTATCCTCACGTATCTCCACAAGACCGGAATCTTTCATCTGCGCATCCGTATATCCCTTTTCTTTCAGATAGCGATACAAATCATTCTCATAAATATCCGAATACCCCATGCCAAAGCGCAAAATTGTTTCATCCGTCAGCCCTCTGCCATGGAGATAGTCCAACGCCTTTTTGCCATGCTCCGTCTTCGTCAGCAAATAATGGAAGTAGGCTGCGGCAGTTTTGTTCATTTCCTTCAGCAGCATCTTATAATTTTCTCTGGAGCGCTGTGCATCTGATATTTCCTGCTCCGGCAGTTCAATTCCGCTCCGTTCCGCAAGCATTTGCACAGCCTCGGGGAAACTGAAGTTTTCATACTCCATAATAAAAGTATACACATTGCCGCCAACCCCGCAGCCAAAGCAATGATACATCTGTTTATCCCTGCTGACATGGAATGATGGCGTCTTCTCATGGTGAAACGGACAACATGCAGTGTAGCTGTTTCCTTTATGCTTCAGGCTGACATATCCACCTATGACATCCACGATATCATTTCTGCTTCTGACCTCTTCTATAATATCATCAGAATAAAACATCTATGAAACCTCCCACGCTCTCGGTATGAAAAGCTTTTTTGCCATCTCAACGGCATAATTGTCCGTCATACCCGCGATATAATCACATACTGCCATCTCTTTATCCTCACCTTTATCAATAAAACGGATATATTCCTCCGGCAGTCGTTCTATATGCTCCATATACTCCTGAAAAAGCATTCCGATAACCCGTTCCGCTTTCACTTCCTCACCCTTCGCCACCGGATTTGTATACAGGTCCTTGAACATAAACTGTCTTAATTCAGCCAGCGCCTGTGCATAATCATCAGGCAGCGTCACATAATCATGTTCCATACTGTGAAATACAACCGCATGTATCAGATTATTTATCCTGTCTCTGGTACTATGCCCCAGCAGCTTTGTACATTCGAGCGGAAGTGTCTGCTCCGTGAGAAGTCCCGCCCTGATTCCATCATCAATATCGTGATTCACATAGGCTATCTTGTCTGATATTCTGACAACTTCACCCTCCAGCGTTGCCGGTTTTCCACTGGTCTTGTGATTTAAAAAACCATCCCGCACCTCCCATGTCAGGTTGAGTCCTCTGCCATCCTTCTCCAGTTTTTCAACCACGCGAACACTCTGCTCATTATGAAGAAACGGTTTTTTCGTATATTTTGACAATGCACGTTCCCCGGCATGTCCAAATGGTGTATGTCCCAGATCATGTCCCAAAGCAATCGCCTCTGTCAAATCCTCATTCAGGCATAATGCTCTTGCAATACTCCGGGCAATCTGCGATACCTCAAGCGTGTGCGTCAGCCTCGTTCTATAGTGATCACCGCCCGGCGCAAGAAAAACCTGCGTCTTATGCTTCATCCTGCGAAAGGCCTTACAATGAATGATCCTGTCCCGATCTCTCTGATACTCGGTGCGCATATCACATTTTTCCTCCGGATATTCCCGACCCTGTGACGCATCACTGAAAGCTGCGCATGCCCTATATATATCATGTTCTCTTTTTTCAAAATATTCCCTTAACAACATGTATGTACACACTCCCACTAGTATTATTCTACAAAACCTTTAAAAAACCTTTAATTTTTCCAAAAAAATTTTAAAAAAACAAAAAACATTTCATGTATATCGAATCATCTGTATATTTCACACGTAACAAAGAGGCCGACGTATGAAAATAATATGGACCTGCCCATAAAAGTGATATGGCACGGATATATCCGTGCCATATCACTTTTATGGGCAGGTCCATATTATTTTAACAGACAGTCTCTTTGATTTTTTCGGGCTTTAATTCGCGGCAGTTGTCGTCAAAAGTCCCGCGTCAAGAAGCATCTGTGACATCTCTTTCATGGAAAAGTTCTCCCACGCATCACCCCGCATATCCCCCTCAACATCAACCGGAATGGATGCAAGCCATTTTTCCCGCAATGTCTCATATTCACTCTCAAGATAGTCGGACGCCACGGCATACACATAAGCCTCCTTTAATTCCTCATTATTAATTGTCCTTACATATATAATCGTATACCCGGTAGTTCCTTCGCTGACATCCGTACATTCACCGGCCTTCATGTTACCCAATATTTCGTTCATTTCATCTGAGTAAGCGCCAACATACCCCGAAGTGTCCGAGCAATAGTCCGATATGCCATATTCCCGGGCAACCTCCTCCGGATCCTCTCCGGCTCTTATCTCCTCCAAAGCCGCCTCTGCCTGCTTTAATACTTCCTCTTTCCCGGCATCATCCAACTCAATGTAGTTTCCGTCATCATCCTCCTTCGGTTCATTCGCCTCAGTCACCTCAACTGTCGGGAACACCATATAATACAATGTCTGAAAGTTATAGTCTTTATATGCCTCCGCCAAATCATCGGATATATCCTGTCCCATCTGATTCTTTATATCGTTCTCGAACTTCTCCACATAAGTTCTCTCTGTAAACACCTTCTCAATAATCTCATCGGATATCCCATAATTATCAAAGACCTCCGCCGGCACGGCCGTTTTAAAATTACTGATCAGCGTGTCCCTTGCTTCCAAATCCGAATCCGTCAGCTCCACATCATTATGCAAAGCCACGTCATATAATATCTTTGTCTCACGAATCAGTGAGAGCGTCTGCTCCTTATAGGTCGCCGCGTCGCTCTCGATCATATCAGGCGTGACTCCGTATGTTACAATCTCCTGAATTGCATAGACCATCAGCTCATCTATATTAACATTGTAATCTCCGATAACCATAGCCTGCGTTGAGGATGCCTCCTCCTGACTGTATACAGCTTTATCCTCCTCCTTTGCGCATCCTGTCATTATACCAAATGCCATAGCGGACACGATGCCACATGTACAAAGCTTCCTTGCAATATTTATACGTTTCATATAATCCTCCAAAATGTTTTAAATTCTGTTACATTTTAGACCTTTTCATCCACCTCGTCAACCTATTTCACATATATTACACACCTTTATAACGCAGAATATAATGCCAAAAAAAGAAAGCCGTCATCCGAGGATAACGACTTTCTGCATATTCATTCAAAAATTACTCTTTTACACCACCGAGTGCAACACCGGCAATGATATACTTTGACAACGCAAAATATACAATCAAAAGAGGTAATACGGTAAGCGTCAGACCAACATATACAAAACCATAATCTGTTCTGATAGAGTCAGACTTCAAACCTGTGATAAACATAGGAAGCGTATACTTTCTGTTATCACTGATCATCATGGTAGGCGTATACAGATTGTTCCATGATGCGATGAATGCGAAGATTGCCTGTGTTGCCATCGCCGGCTTCATCAAAGGCAATGCAATCTTATTGAAAGTTGCAAATTCGCTTGATCCATCGATTCTGGCTGCCTCTATAATCTCTACGGAAAGGCCTCCCTGCATGTACTGCTTCATAAAGTATACTGTGGACGGTGCAGCCATAGCCGGAATAATAAGCGGCCAGTATGTGTTGTACAGATTTACCTTAATCATCAGGTTCATGAAACCAATGATAGAAACCTGTGCAGGAATCATCATAATTGCCATGATGAACGACCATGCCATATTTCTAAGCTTAAACTGGTATACCGTGAGGCCATATGCCGTCAATGTTGCAAAATATACCTGAAGTATAGTTGCAGGAACAGCTATGATAACACTGTGAAGCATTGCCTCCCATACAGTTGTACCCTTGCCAGCCGTTCTTGTAAGCATACCCCTGAAGTTATTAATCAGCTCTCCGCCCGGAACAAGCTTGATACCATGCTTAATCACGTCGGATGAAAGAGTTGTATTAACAATCATAACATAAAACGGAAATATACTTATTATACAAAGTATAACACAGATAACCGTTCTGAAAATTTTCTTCGCCCTGATTTTAGCTGCGTAGCTTGCATCCACACCAGCAGCTGATGTTGTATTTGCCATTTTCTACGCACCCCCTAACGAATGACAGCATGTTTCTGCTTCGGCTCACGCTCCTTGGTCAAAGCGAAGAACAACATACTGATAATTAATGTGACAATGAACAGAATACCGGATATCGCCGCTGCCTTACCATAGTCAGGATTCGAGGAGTTTGCATACTCTCTAATCTGCATGGTAACGGTATGTGAGACTCGGTCAGGCTGACCGATACCGGTGTTGGTAACGTTAAACAATGACGGAATGTCGTACATCTGAAGACCGCCAATAGCGGAGGTTACCAATGTAAACTGCAAGATCGGCTTGAGCAACGGAAGCGTAATGCTGAAGAATTGCTGCTTTCCGCTCGCGCCATCCACCATGGCCGCTTCGTACAACGAAGGACTGATACCCAAAATACCCGCAATCAATACAATCATCGTATTACCATACCACATCCAGAACTGCATAAACCCGATGATACCAATTGTCATGACCTTGCTCTCCAGGAAATTGTAATCATCCGCTATAATTCCGATATTTCTCAGAAGAATCGTGATAGGTCCCTGATTACCAAACAGGTTATAGAACAATACGGCGATTGATGATGCTGTAATGATATTAGGCATAAACATCATTACCTTGAATGCGCCCTGACCTTTTAACTTGACAACCGTGTCAGTGAACCAAGCTGCAAGCAATAATGCAAGAAGTATCTGCGGTATAAAGTTAATAATCCAGATTATCAATGTATTCTTAATGGAATTCATTGGTAATGTGTTAAACCAGACGGTCTCGCCGGTTTTAAAATCTGTCTTTGTCAACATACTCATATAGTTTTCAAAGCCACAGAATTTCGGTGTATTCCATTTTCCATCTGTCATCTTATATGTAACAAAACTGAGATAAAAGGTATATATCAGCGGATACAACTGGAATAATAAGAATACCAAGAAGAACGGAGCAATGAATATATATCCATATTTTCCATATTCTACTGTCTTTCTTTTCATGATTTCACTTCCCCAACCTTTTATTTTTTTAAAAGAACATATTATTCACGTATCCCCCGTCAGACATTTTATAAGATGCACACATGCATATGCATCTTATAAAATGCCCAACAGTGGTTATGTCTTTTTTAAATTATGCACCGGACGAATCCGGTGCATAAAAGTAAGCTGTAAACTAAATTCACAGATCTTCAGTTACTAGTCGATAGCGATATCTGAGTAAGCGTTAGCAACCTGCTCCTTGATATTTGCGATAGCGTCATCAACTGACTGTCCCTCAGCCCAGAAGGTTGATGCTGCTGAATCAAGGTAACCATTGAAGGTTGCATCATAAGAAGTTGCATACTGAAGTGAAAGTCCCTTAGCGCTCTCATCCCAAGCAGAAAGCGGATCCTGTCCATCAAGGATTGGGTTTGCACCAACACCGTCAGCAATCAGATTTGCAACTGATTCCTGGTTGTTAGGGAAATCATAATCATCAGCGTAAAGGTCATACATTACATCTGTATCACAGCAAAGAGTATAAACAACAAGTGCTGCTAACTCCTTGTTCGGGCACTTGTCTGTGATAAGCATGTAAGAACCGCCCCAGTGATATGAAACAGGACCTACGCACATATTCCACATACCATATGAATCCTCAGCAAGTGACCACTGTACAAACCATGTACATCCAAAGTAACCGAATACATCACCTGAAGACATGTTAGCTGTCCACTCTGATGACCACATAGCTGACTTCAGTGAATATCCCTCATCATAGATAACCTTAGAAGTATTCAGGTAATCCTCAATGCATGAATCAATGTTAAGCGTGCCGTCCTCAACCCATGGTGACTGCTTCTGATCGATGAATGCATACTTAAGATCATCCGGACCGGATACCATGTACTTGCCTGCTTCCTTCATCTTTGCAGCTGTATCAAGGAATGTATCCCAATCCTTAACATACTCCTGAACCTCATCCGGATCTGATGTTCCGAGAACCTCCTCAGCTACATCAGTTCTGTAAACGAAGCATCCCGGAGTTGCCTGCCATGTCATAGCCATAAGGTCACCGTCAATAGTTGCATAGTCAATTGTGTACTGATATGCATTTGAATACATATCCATTGTCAGACCTGCGTCTGTTACAGGAATTGCCCACTCCTGCTGTGCAAAGTAGAGAGCAACGTCATTATCAGCTGCTACGATTGAAGGTACATTGTCATCATTTGCAGAGATTGCGTTCTGAATACCTGTCTTGTACTCTTCACCAGTACCGGATACATCAAGGTTCTCATAGATAACCAACGATGATAACTCCGGATACTTTGTTCTGAAGTGAGAATCAATTCTTGAGCCGAGCTCCTCATTCCATGAATATACATGAATTGCCGCGCCATCAGCTGAAGGAACTGTAATACCAACACTGTCATCAGCATCTGTATCAGATGCCTCCTCAGTTGTTGTGTCTCCTTCTGTTGCTTCTGTAGTAGTAGCCTCAGTTGTTGTCTCGTCTTCCTTATCACCACAAGCTACGAGAGATAATCCCATTGCCAGTGCTAAAGAAAGAGCCATTGCTTTTTTGAATTTTTTCACAAAAAAACCCTCCTTTTATAATGTGTGTGTTGTCTCTCATATGTATGAGAGAACTATGTTTATGAACCTATTCATTATCAGTCATAGACTGTTGGTTCCATAATAAATGTGCAAGGTTGTCCCCTACAACTACAGTCATTATAGGACATATTAAACAATTTTGCAAGTACTTTTTGTTTTTTTATTTGTCTATTTGTACATTCTTACCAATTTTTCAGTCCTATTATAATGTATCAACTACTTTTCCTTCATATAATGTGCAATTTTTCCGGCAAGCTCCTTCGGACAGTAAGTATACAATCTGGCAGGACCCGACATTTCCTCAAACACAATGTTATCGAACCGGGAAAAGTATGCTCTGGCATCCTGATTATATACGGAAACATAATCTACTTCCCCGTTATCCTCCACCGCCTGATTATATGCTTCCTCAACCTCGGAATCCGCACTGACATACGGCTCCATGAGTGGATTTGCATATATAATATACATATTGATGTCCGTCGGCACCCCTTCACCTGCAACCAAGGCTGCATTATCCACCGTCGCAAGATCCTCATTATACATATCCGTCGTGTAGCCGCCCTTGGACACCAGTGCCTTTCGGATATTCATCTGCATCTCCGTATATATCATATAATCATTGCCGGGATATATGCTCTTCACCAAACGCTGTCCGCCGATTTTGCAGAACCAAACCAGCAAATAATCAAAGAATCCGCAGTATTCATCCTGCGTCACCTCACTGAACTGCTCAGGATAATTCATACTGATTCCGATAATGCGCTCCACCTCATCAGGATATTTATATGCCCAATGATAAGCTTCTATGCCGCCTGTCCCTATAGCCACCAGCGTATACGGTCCCTTCACCCCCGCTTTTTCCAGCGCCAGACGCGTTTCCTCCAATATCGTATCTATATCCCTCGGCGCTCCGCTTACCTCACTGAAGCCGACGCCGCTTCTGTCTACATATGCCAGCCTGTAATCACCCAGCTCCTCAAACAGAGGCTGCAGCGCAATTGAATCGTCTACAACCGAACAGCTGTGCAGAAATACCAATGTTTCCTCCGCATCCTCGGCGCCATCCACCAGCACATGCATCTGATGTCCGTTCACCTCAACCATTGTCCCCGGCGGTGTCAAATATATTTTTTCGTCCTTTAACTTGCTCCTGTGATTCAGGTAAATACACGCAATCAGAATCAGATTGACAGCAGCCGTCGCTATCATGAATATTATAAATATTTTAAAGAATGTATGCAGTATCTTTTTTATACCCTTTTTCATTTCATATCTCCATTTTCCGTATTGATTATCCCGCCAGCTTCGGCTTTTCGCTTATTTTATAATAATAGAGATTATCTCACTTGTAAATAGTTTAGAAAAATTTCACATTTTAGACCTTTTTATCCCTGCCTCTGTATGCTAAAATAAGCAACAGGTGTATTTTACCATAAGGAGACTCAATATGCAAAACGAACAGAAAAAAAGCAGCAAAAAGAAAGCCAAAAATTCTCCCTACAATAAGAACCTGGCAACCATGAAAAAAAACGCTTCCTCCGAAGCAGCTGCAGAGGCAGCCGCCAAAAAAGAGGATACCGCATTTGCAGAGGACAATCTGGATCTGAAGCGTATGCGTTTTTTTGAGCGTACGCGCATCAGGCGCGAGCGTTTCCGCCAAAACATGGAGGGAATGAGCAGGAAAGAAAAAATCAATTATTTCCTATATTATTATAAATGGAAAATCGTATTCGGTATTATTATTCTTGCTCTGGCTGTTACAATTCCGATTACGCTGTATAAAAACAGCCGTCCCGTCGCTATATCCTATGCAATCGTAAACAGTCACCATCCCGAGGATATCAATGACAGTGTGTTTAACGATTACATGAATTACTATGGTTTCACAAAAAAACAGCAGATTATATCCGGTAATTACTCCTACCTGAATCAGGCTACCTATGAGGAGGATTACGCAGCAAACCCAAACAGCGCCAACTTTACCTCTCTGCCGACACTCTGCTATAACGGCTATTATGATGTGATTATTACAGACAAAACCGGACTTGAGTACTGCGCAGCACAATCTCTCATCCAGCCCTTGGAGTCAGCCCTGTATCCCGATGTATATAACGCTGTTTCAGGGGAATATGCCGATTCTGTCACACAGGCTGAGAATACCAGCGGAAAATTATATGAATACGGCATTGATGTGAGTGACACGACATTCGCACAAAGCCTGAATCTGGACTATGACAATGTCTATATCTGTTTTATCGGGTACAATGAACGCAACCTCTCAAATGCCAGAAAGCTGCTCAATTTCATTTTCAACCTCAATCTGGATATATAAATATTATCTGATTGGAAATGATACGGTGAATCTGGTCCCGAAATCAGGTCGGGATAATACATCAATCGTTCCGTCATGGGCATCCACAATCCATTTTACAATGGATAATCCAAGACCGGAGCCTCCGGTATTCTCGTTTCTCGCCTCATCGGAGCGGTAAAATCGTTCAAAGATGTGAACAACATCTGCGGACTGCATACCGATTCCCTCATCCTGAACCATGTATTGTATGGATTTACCCTCCTGCCGCACTGCCAGCTTTATGACATCTCCTGATGCGGAATATTTTGCGGCATTCTGGACAAAGATTCGTATGGATTGCTTTATCATGGCCTGGTCTCCGTACAACATGACAGGGCAGGCGCCGTCCGGCAGTGTATCATACACATAACGGTGCTGGTCATCTATCATCATCGATTCCTCCCAGACCTCCTTCATGACCTCAGACAAATCAAATTGTATGCATTTTAATGTATTTCTTCCGCTGTCCCCTCTGGCAAGAAACAACAGCTGTTCCACCAGCTCCTTCATATGCTCCGACTCATGCTTTAACGCCTCTATGGACTCCTCGAGAACACTCTCATCCTCCTTGCCCCATCTGTCCAGCATATTTACATACCCCTGAATGACTGATATCGGTGTCCGAAGCTCATGGGAGGCATCGGAGACAAATCTGGTCTGCTGCCGTTTACTCTCCTGCATACGTGCAAGAAGGTTATTCAGCGCTACCTCTATGCTTTGCAAATCCTTATCTCCTGTGGATATCCTGATATCTGATGCGTCCGGGGACAGGCTGGATATGGCGTGCTCAAGATGCTCAAGATTTCCTTCTGAAGCGTCATGCATGCCATCGCCCTGTTTTCTTCCCTGTGCACTGTCTCCCTGCCCGTCATACTGCATTGCCATTGTGCTTATCTCCTCGGCACGTACTGCCAGGTCATTTAACGGTCGGAGCTTGCGGCGTATATCATCTGTATGGAACAATGCAAGCACAAGCTGTATAAGCTGAAATGCGAGCATAATATACAGAGGCAGCCGAAGATAATCGATTACCTCATGCAGCAGGAATATATCCTGATATTCCTGTTGTCCATACTTAACCGTGGTAATAAGCTTCAGTTCCGAATAAAACGAGCCCTCTATATCCCATTTTATATTTGTATGATTCTCGGGCACAGACACATTTAAGCTGTCTGTTCTCCACCAGACAATCGTAAGCAAAATCAGTATTGCCAGCACCACATCAAACAAAAGCACTGCTCCGAGATGTTTCAGCCAAAAACTGAAATTAATCCGCCTTGCGATGGAGGTCATTCTTCTGTTATCTTGTCTTCTATCTTCCATATCAATTTTCCTTTATCACATATCCGACGCCTCGAACCGTATGAATCAGCTTGATTCCGTATCTGTCATCAATCTTTGTTCTGAGATAGCGAACGTAAACATCTATAATATTCGTTTCTCCGATATAGTCATACCCACAGACTCCGTTCATCAGCTTTTCCCGGTCAAGTACAATATTTTTATTTTTCATCAGCATATGGAGCAGCTCAAACTCCCTGTGTGAGAGTTCAACCTCCTCACCACGGACAAGCACCTCATGTCTGTCCTCGTCCAGACAGACCTCTCCTATCTCAATACGATGTCCCGTTCCAAGCTTCGCATCATTTCTGTGATTTTTCAGTGCAACCCGGATTCGGGCAAGCAATTCCTCTATCGCAAACGGCTTTGTAATATAGTCATCTGCTCCCGCATCCAGTCCCGAAACCTTATCCATCACCGCATCTCGTGCTGTCAGCATGATAACAGGCGTATCCTTCTCAAGACGAATCCGCCTTAACACTTCCATTCCATTTAATCCCGGCAGCATCACATCAAGCAATATCAGGTCATAATTTTCGGCAAGAGCCTTGTCAAGTCCCTCCCGCCCGTCTAACGCCTTATCGACTTCATTTCCCTCATGCACAAGCTCAAGCTCCACAAAGCGTGCAATCTTTGCCTCATCCTCAATAATTAATATTCTGCTCATACATTTCCTCTCTCAGACAACACAAACCGAACCATCCGCCTGCACACGAAAGCAGATGATTCGGTTTTGTGATTTTACTTATTCTGAATATCTCTCTTGATATTCTCACACGCACCGGCTGCCTTGTCGCACATATCATTCAAATCCACGGACACCTTGCCGACACCCTCAAAATGATATTTGCAGTCACAGAACATACCTACGATAAGAAGCGGAAGCATTACCCAGAATGCAAATATCAGAAGCAGTACAAAAACAATGACCGGCATCGCCATAATTTGTTTTCCTGCATGGTCCACATTGAATGTGGTATCGCAGCCCTTTCTGATAACTCTTCCACACCAGTCGAAGAACCTATCCACTCCCTCTCCTAAGGTTTTCTTCTTGCAGGAATCCTCATAGCTTGCCTGTGCAAGTTCAAATTCCGCAGACGGCTGTTTTTGCGAGGTGCTGTAGCTGTTTACCTCCGGCGCTTTCACCTTCCCCAGCTTCTCCAGATACACGATAGCATCAAGTATATCGTACTCACATGCCTCCAGCGCATTTTTTGCATCCTCGTAGGTTACCCCTGTCTTCTCTCTGATTTTTTCTACTTTTTCCAGATTATCCATTTTACATACATCCTTTCTGATTTGTAATCTCTCTTTTCCTGAGACAGCTGTTATGCACTTCGCTCATCTTGTAGTCTTATCTTACCGCTCAAAAATTAATCTAAAATGCATGAAAGATTAAAATCAGATTAAAATACCATATAATTATTTTAACATGTGACGTATAAAAGGTCATTATATGCAGTTTTAATTTTTTTACTGTCATCGGTCCATCCTGCTGTAATCCACCTTGAGGAGGCACAAGCCTTTTGCCGGTGCCGTAAAGCCCGCCTGGCTTCTGTCCCTCGCCAAAAGCAGCTCCGGTATACTGTCCGGCAGCCTTTTTCCAAACCCCACCTCAAGCAGCGTCCCGGTAAGAATCCTTATCATATATTGCAGAAAACCGCTGCCGTGATAGGTCATATTCAGATAGGCGCCTCTCTGTGTGATATCAATGTCATAGATTTCACGCACTGTCGATTTCTTCATTTTTGGATTGCCGCAAAAGCTTTTAAAATCGTGTTTCCCAACCAGATATGCGGCTGCCCGGCGCATCAGACTTATGTCCGGTTTTCTGTCCGGAATATAGACATATTTACGGTTAAACACCGGCTTTAAATCCCCCACGTAACAGGTATAGCAGTAGGTCTTTCCCATAGCATTGTACCTGCTGTGAAAACGCTCCGATGCAATTTTTACTTCTCTGACACAGATATCCTCCGGCAGATATCGGTTCATATAATCGCAGATTTCCTGTTCTGACATATCAATATCTAAATGTGCATTTGCGACCATACCCTTCGCATGTACGCCCGCATCTGTACGCCCGGCTCCAATCAACTCCACAGCCTCGCCTGCCATCACGGACAGGACCGACTCCAGCTTACCCTGTATCGTAAGCTCTGTGCTTGGCTGGTGCTCCCAGCCATAATATCTGGAACCGTCGTATGCAATTATCATTTTATAATTCCGAATCATTCCTGTTCCCTACTCCTGTCAAACCGCGTTATCCTGCTTCTATTCATCCGCCCCGTATACAGCCTCATCAATGTATTTGTAATAATCATAATCACATATACTTTCCGCCATACTGAATTTATTTTTTACCTGCGCTATTTTGCTCTCCACATAAGCATCGTCTATCTGTGAGCCGTCTATACTCCTTACCTCGCCCGTTCCGGCGTTATAAGAGCAGCGGTCGGTGATAAAGCTCCTGTCATTAAACATGACCAGCCCCTCGCTGTCGGACAGGATATCCTGCCCCGCCAGCATCCGTGAATCATAGGACAGACCCATCAGATTCGACACAGTAGGGAGTATATCCAGACTGGAGCAGTATTTGTCCACGGTAACAGGCTCCTCCATGGATGCGGACCATATAATCAGTGTATTTTTATACCATTCAAAGGCGCTGTCCAGCTCCTTGCCGGCAAGCTCATCCATCACATCCTTATTGTCATACGGAACATGGTCCGCTGTCACAACAATCAATGTGTTGTCTGCCAACCCCGCCTCAGCAAGCTTTTCATTCAGCTTTGCGAGCGCGAGCTCAAGCTCATACTGACATGCAATATATGCCTTCGTCGTGTCCGAATAATCAAGAGCTTCCGTGACATCCTGATGCCTCCTTGCCATGGCATTACCGCCCCAGTTATACATGACATGACCGCTGACCGTCAGATAGTATGTATGAAACGGCTCATCATCCTTATACATGTCAAAGGTCTGTTCAATCATATCAAGGTCCGACTGCGGCCACAGCCATGTCCCGTCCGCATACCGCTCAGGCTCAAGTCCGTTTCCCATACCAATCCATTCATAGCCGAGATTCGGATGGGATATATGTCTGTCGTAATATGTATATTCATTGTCATGAAACCCCATAATCTTATAGCCCTGACGCTCAAGCTGCCTGCTCAGCGTAAACATCATGTCATTCCCGTTCTTCCCCGCCTTTGCCATGCTGAGATACCCTCCGTTTTTCGGCATAAGTCCTGTCAAATCTGCATACTCTCCGCCCAGCGTGGAGCCGTACCAGAGCGGCGTATAATAATTCTTAAAATAAAAGCCCTCCCTGCTCATCCTATAGAGCGTCGGCGTCCGCTCCTCGTCAAGCACATATCCGGAGAATCCCTCCGCCACGACAAAGATAAGGTTATATCCCTCAAACATGCCTGTATATTCATTTTTATTTGTCGGCGTCACGGACTCCACATACCGGTGTATGGACACAATGCCGCTGTTTGCTTCCTCCGAAATCAAGGCATCAAAATCAATGTCCAGTATATTCGGTGATGTATCGACAAACATACCCTCACAGGAATATTCGTTCAGTACCATACCCGACATTCCAATATCAGGGATTAATAATCCTATGTCTCCGGCTGCCTCCTCCGTCAAATCCTCCTGCACGGAAATATCCTCAGTCATAAACTGCACTTTATTGTGCTCTATACCACATATTTCAAGTACGCCGTTTTTTACATCGAGCCACAAGGTTTCCATCACACCAAGCTTTTCCACCGACATATCCACCGACGTGTATTCCCTGTAAACCGAGTAAGCTGAGTAAACCGCATTCCTGTTATACTGCAGCGATAACAGGATAAGCAGGAAACAGCCCGCAGCCGCGAGCAGCCTGATTCCGTAATCTCTGAGTCGGTGTCCCGACACGCAAACCCATTTTCTTCCCCATACCATATACAGCGCAAACGGAACAAGCATAAGCAAAATCACCCACCACTCACGCCGAAGCTCATGCCATATTACGTCCATATAATCAAACGCCTGCCCTGTCATACCGATTGAACCGGATACGGACAGATATGTATTAAACACGCCGCTGTAAATAACCTGCACAATATAATATATCGTAATCACAGCGAAAAAAGCCGGAAGCACAATGCGAAACGCCCGGTTCGGCAAAGCGCCCGCAAGTGCGCCCAGAATTATGCCATACAGGAAAGAAAACAGAGCCTTGTAGCCAAGATAATCTAAGGTTCCTCCAAAACGGACAAGCTGGAACACAAGCTCCATCATAAAAATCAATATGAAGCAAAAAGCTTCCGACGTCTTTAGCAGCCTTACCCATGCCTGTTTCCTGTTCTGTTTTTCACTGTTATTTATATTTTCCAATGAAATTAAGGGAATTTCCTCAACCTTCATTTGCATACCATTCCTTCCGCAGCTGCCCTATGGCACATTATATATCATTATATCAAAGAAAAAGCAAGTAACTATCAGACATTTTTATAAAAGACATTACATTTTCACACTCCTCTGTTATAATATAAAAGGTCTGAGGCTGCAAGGCAAAAGGGAACTACAAATCTGAAAAGGAGATAACATATGGCTTTTAGAAATGACTTTTTGTGGGGCGGTGCAATCGCCGCACATCAGGCAGAGGGAGGCTTCCTGGAGGGCGGTAAGGGTATCAGCGTCGCCGATGTCATGACTGCAGGCGCAAACGGTGTTCCAAGACGCATCACCGACGGTATCATTCCGGGAGAATATTATCCGAATCATGAGGCGATTGATTTCTATCACCACTATAAGGAAGATATCCGGCTGTTTGCAGAGATGGGGTTTAAATGCTTCCGGACCTCCATCGCATGGACACGCATCTTTCCGGAGGGAGACGAAACCGAGCCAAACGAGGAAGGGCTCAAATTCTATGACGGGCTCTTTGACGAATGTCTGAAATACGGCATCCAGCCGGTCGTCACGCTGGCACATTTTGAGATGCCCTATGGTCTGGTTAAGAAATACGGCGGTTTCGGAAACCGGGCATGTATTGACTTCTTTGTGCGCTATGCAAAGGTCTGCTTTACTCGCTATCAGCACAAGGTAAAATACTGGATGACCTTCAACGAAATCAACAACCAGAGTGCATATACCTCCGAGCATCACCTGTTTCAGGACAGTGGTCTGCTCGTTCATGCAGGTGACGACAGGGAGGCGCTGATGTATCAGGCTGCACACTATGAACTGGTTGCCAGCGCACTGGCAATCAAGGCTGCACATGAGATAAACCGAGAGCTGCAGGTCGGGTGCATGATTGCCATGTCCCCGATTTATCCACACTCCTGCCGTCCCGAGGACATGATGACGCATGTGGATGCCATGCATAAACGCTACTGGTTTGCCGAGGTACACGCCTGGGGCACGTACCCGCGCTATATCACAAAATATCTTGAGAGAAAAAATATTTCACTCGATATTACAGAGGATGACCTGCAGGCTCTGACGGAAGGAACCGTGGACTACATCGGTTTCTCCTACTATGCATCCTATGTTGCACGGGACCACGGCAGAGCGCCATACTATACCTATCTTGAGGAAACCGACATGGAAAACAATGAGTATCTTCCGAAAAGCGATTGGGGCTGGACGATTGATCCGCTCGGAATACGCTATTCCTTAAACTGGATGTACGACCATTTCAGGCTTCCGATGTTTATAGTTGAAAACGGGTTCGGTGCCATTGATATCATGGATGCAGACGGCTCTGTGAATGACCAGTACCGAATCGACTATCTCAGGGCGCATATTGCAGCCATGAAGGAAGCGGTTGACTATGACGGCGTTGATTTAATCGGTTATACAATGTGGTCGCCTATTGATATCGTATCCGCATCTACCGGAGAGCTGAAAAAACGTTACGGCTTTATCTATGTAGACAAGGACAATGAAGGAAACGGAACACTTGCACGAAGCAAAAAGAGGTCTTTTGCATGGTACAAGCATGTAATTGAAACCAACGGGGAGGAATTATAATGAAGAAAGTATTTCGCTTATTGACTATACTGGTACTCAGCCTTTGCCTGTTCACGGGCTGCGGCTCTGACAAGAAAAATACCGGTTCATCCGACACGAAAACAGACGATCCGGCTGCTACAACCGAAGGCAGCATGGAAACAGCTTCCGAAGAGCTGCTGACGGGAACACACCATGTTGAAATCGAGGTAAAGGACTATGGTACAATTTCCGTGGAGCTCTATGCAGATATTGCACCGATTACGGTAACCAACTTTATCAATCTTGCAAACGACGGTTTTTATGACGGACTTACATTTCACCGCATCATAGACGGTTTTATGATTCAGGGCGGCGACCCGCTCGGCAACGGAACCGGCGGCTCCGACCAGACCATCACGGGCGAATTTTCCCTGAACGGTCACAAGGAAAATAACATTTCCCACGTCCGCGGTACGATATCCATGGCGCGGGCACAGGATTACAACAGCGCCAGTTCCCAGTTCTTTATCGTACAGACGGACTGTACAAGTCTGGATGGCCAGTATGCCGGCTTCGGCACGGTAACCGACGGCATGGATATCGTTGACCAGCTATGCAAGGATGCAAAGCCTGTCGATTCTAACGGCACGATCCCCGCAGATGAGCAGCCGGTTATCACAGCCATTCGGGTGATTGATTAGATATCACCGCAGTTTTAATCGGTCTGCCTCAGCATGCCGATAATCCGGTTTATAAAGTAAGCCACAATATCAATGGCTACGATTGTCGCTCCCACCGGTGTGGAATATAAAATCGAGACAAGAATACCCGTCAGTGCACAAATTACGGACAAAACAGCAGAATATATTACCACACCGCGGAAGCTTTTTATTATGCGCATGGCTGACAGCGCCGGGAATATAATCAGCGCAGATACAAGAAGGGAACCCACGAGATTCATTGCAATTACAATGATAGCTGCCGTTATCACCGCAATAATCAGATTGTATACCTGCGTTTTTTGGCCCGTCGCTCTGGTAAAATTCTCATCGAATGTCACCGCAAAAATACGGTTATAGAACAGGCAGTAAAACAGCACCACAATAACGGACATAACAATGCAAAGCCACACATCGCTCTGCCGCAAGGTCAGAATTGACGTTGAGCCGAACAGGGTGCTGCAGACATCGCCTGATATGTTAGCTGAGGTTGAAAACAGGTTCAGCACCAGATAGCCGATTGCAAGCGCACCCACAGACAGCATCGCAACAGCCGCATCTCCCTTTACCTTTGTATTCTGCCCGGTGCGGAGCAGCAGCACTGCGGCCAGAACCGTAACCGGCATAATCAGTATGGTCGTGTTGGTCAGCTTCATGACAGTTGCCACCGCCATTGCACCGAACGCAACATGTGATAAGCCGTCTCCGATAAAGGAGAAACGCTTCAGCACCAGCGTGACGCCTAAAAGAGAGGAGCATAACGCAATTAAAACACCGACAATAATGGCATACCACACAAAAGGAAATCCCAAATAAAACTGCAGCTTTTCCAGCATCCTACTTCTCACCTCCCATATGTGCACCCTGACAGCCGGATGCATAAAATCTCTTTCCCTTTTCGCTGTTCATATATTCCTCCTTCGTACCGAAAAATGAACTGTCCTTCTCCACATGCAATACATGTGTTGCATATGTGATAACCTGTAAATCATGAGAAACCATAATAATAGAGATTCCCTCTTTATTCAGCTTCTGTATCAATTCATAAAAATCAGATGTCGCCTTCGGATCAAGCCCCGTGACAGGTTCGTCAAGCAAAAGAACCTTACCGGTTGCACAGAGCGCCCTTGCAAGCAAAATTCTCTGTTGCTGTCCGCCTGATAAATTGCGGTAGCTCTCCTTTCTCAAATCCCAGGCATCCAGCTTCTGCATCATTTTCTCTGCCAGCTCCTTTTCCGTCCTGCTGTAGAAAAAACGCGGGCCGCACTTTGACAGCGTGCCCGATAATACAATCTCCCATGCCGTCGCCGGAAAATCCTTCTGTACGATGGTCTGCTGCGGTAAATAGCCTATCTCATATGCTTTGAGACCATCCCCCATCCGAATCATCCCGACCATAGGATGCAAAAGACCAAGTAAATTCTTAATCAACGTACTCTTGCCCGCGCCATTTTCACCCACAATGCACAGATAATCCCCCGCGTCAACCTTAAAATTCAAATTGGATACTATCGCATTTCCTTCATATCCAAGCTCCAAATTCTCACACACGATGTATGACATAATGTCCTCCTGATATTCCATCTCACAAAAAAGCAAATCATTTGCATTTACTGATTCTATACTTCCGCAGTATAAAAGTCAAGTAATTATGCAAATGATTTGCTTTTTTGCTCTTTTATATCTTTTCGTTCCCGTATATTTCAACAAAATGCTGTCGCTGCAATATACGCATAAAAGCAACCACACGCTCCGGCATTCCATCCTCCTCTTCCGGAAAAGAATATATCATATATTGTACGATATCATAGACTGTATGCTCACCGTCCACGGCAAGCCATAATCTGGAGCCGTAGCAGTCCAGCATAATACGGCTGACCCGTGGTTTGTGAAATATCTGCTGTGCAATCCGATCGTAAAACCCACGATGCACCATACTGATTTCAACCATTCCATTTTCAAGCACATGCCAGTGTAATTTCGGCGTATGAACCACAAGCATATCCATATAATTCTTCCGTGTATCGCTTTTTCTGCTATGCTTTTGCATTTCGTCCACCATGCCTTCCCACCGAAAAGGCAATCATGCATACGAGCAGAACCGCAAAGCATACCAAGCCTCCAATATTGCCAAGCGGCCGGCCGGTATCAATCACATCCGCCAGCGTATGACCATCAACCGGAATCAGCGCCAATACAGCCAGCAAAATGCCGACTAATCCCTCTCCTGCAATCAAGCCTGAGCTAAACAGGATTCCATTTTCAGTCACGGAGGAATCCGCCTCCTCAGCATTTTTTTTCTTTTTTCTCTCCAAATACCATCTGACTGCGCCGCCGATAAAAATGGGTGCGGAAAGATGAATCGGCAGATACACACCAATTGCGACCGGAAGAACGGGAATACCCAGTATCTCAACAGCAACCGCAATACCAACACCGCATAAAATCATGCTCCACGGCAGCGAGCCACCCATTACGCCCTCCACAACCAGACGCATCAGGGTTGCCTGCGGCGCAGGAAGCTCCGTACTTCCAAACCCCCACGCAGAGTTAAGCAGATATAAAACTCCACCGATTGCCAGACCGGAGCATACAACACCGATTAATTCTCCGAGTTGCTGCTTGATTGGCGTTGCCCCGACAATATATCCTGTTTTCAAATCCTGTGATGTGTCTCCCGCCATAGCCGCAATAATGCAGATTATCGTGCCAATGCAGATAGCGGAAACCATTCCCGCGTATCCGTCATACCCCATTGCCTTTAGCAGCGCCGTGGCAATAATCAGCGTTGCGATTGCCATTCCAGACACAGGATTATTCGAGGAACCCACCAGACCGACCATACGGCCGGACACAGTTGCAAAGAAAAATCCAAAAATAACAATCATGAATATACCGCCAAGCGAAACCGGGATAGCCGGTAACAGCCAAAGGAATACAGCCACAATAATGATGCCTGCCGCAACGACCGATATCGGCAGCTCGCGCATAGTTCTGGGCACAGAATCGTTGTGGTTATATTTATCACCTTTTTTGCCATATCCTCTGAGAGATTTGGAAAAGACGCTCAAGATAGTCGGAATAGATTTTATCAGACTGATAATTCCGCCTGCCGCAACCGCACCTGCACCGATATACCTGATATACCTGCCCCATATATCCCACGTCGTCATATCACCGACAGGTATTGTCGCCGGAGCAATCACCGCGTCCGCTCCAAATAAAGCGATAAGCGGCATAAGCACAAACCACGCAAGCACACCGCCCGCAAACATATATCCGGCAATACGCATACCACAAATGTAACCTACTCCCGCGAGCGCAGGGAGTACATCCACACCAAAGCCAAAGCCTTTATGCGCCTTAAACTGCCAATCCGCCTCAGACGGAAAAAGCTTGATTCCGTCTGCAAGAAATTTATAGACCGCAGAAATGCCAAGACCGGAAAACACCAGACCGGACTTTTTTCCGCCTTTTTCACCCGCAAGCAAAACCTCCGCGCACGCCGTTCCCTCGGGAAACGGCAGAACACCGTGCTCCTCAACAATAAGCGAAGATCGGAGCGGAACCATAAAGAAAACGCCCAGCAGTCCGCCGCACAGTGTGATTACCGCAATCTCCAGAAAATGAGGCGGGGTCACGCCCACCCCCTCCTCACTCCACATAAAGAGTGCCGGCAGTGTAAAAATTGCACCGGCAGCAAGTGATTCTCCTGCCGAACCGATTGTCTGCACCATATTATTTTCCAGAATGGAATCCTTTTTCATCCATACACGGATAATTCCCATCGATAGAACTGCTGCCGGAATGGAGGCCGATACCGTCATTCCAACCCGAAGACCAAGATAGGCGTTGGCACAGCCAAACACCACTGCTATCAGAATCCCGAGCATTACCGATACGGGTGTAAGCTCCGGCATAACCTGACCGGCAGGCACATAAGGCTTGAATTTATCTTTATATTCCATGTTTACCTCCATTTCTTCGCGGCTATACAACACATTTTATTCTTAGTATTCCTCCAGGGAGGTAAATCATGCATATTATTCCTTTTTTATTTGTTCATGCGATTATTCACAGCTTCAATCATCCGGCGCTCACAGATAAATGTCCCTCATTGCTCTGTAAGTCTTCTGCATTCCCACGTTGATATCCGTGTAATCCATATGCAGTTCCCTGACACTCTTTTCATTGCTGTAGAGCTCCGTCTCAGCCTCCGTAACCGGAAACGGTATCGGTATCCCCTGTTCTTCCGCCTGATGCACGGACATGGGAATCTCCGAAAGCTCAACATCAGCTGCCTGCTTTAATGCCTGAAAGAACTTATCATAATCGAGCACCTCTTCATGGCATATATTATAAGCCTGTCCATAAGCAGCCGTATTTCCAATGCATGCAAGAACCGCCCTTGCCGCATCCTTGACGTATACAAACTGGAAGCTGCCTGACGCATCCGTATATCGCGGCACGACATGCTGCTGCACTGCAAGCTGAATATAGACAGCCTCCCTCGGTGCGTAATTGAACGGACCATATAAGACGGCCGGGCGCAGAACCGTATACGCAATCTGCCGCTCCGCGCACACAGTCCGTATCTCCTGCTCCAAGGCTGTCTTGCCTGCTATATAAGCACCCGCTTCCCCCGGTATTTTTCTATCCTCAAACGGAGCGTCCTCCCGCTTACAGCCGCCGATTTGCCTTCTGTATACATCAACCGTGCTGATTAAAATATACTGTCCCGTATGTCCGGCGAGATGCTCCATGACATATGCGATATCCCCCGGCTCATAGGCGCAGAAATCAACGATTGCATCATATTCCTCATCACATTTTTTCCATACACCGGCAGTTCTCCTGTCCCCGCTTATCTGGCGGACTCCATACGCCTCCATGGAATACGTTCCCCGGTTTACAACCGTGATATCATGTTCTCCGGCCGCCAGCATGACGAACACCCGCCCATAAAAATAGCTGCCTCCGATTACCAGTATTTTCATATAATTCTCCTCTATAAAACACATATTATATTACAGCCAGACGTTTCATGTCATCAAAAAATCCGGGATATGATATATCCACGCACTCGCTGCCGGAAATCTCCGTCTCCCCGTCGGCATTCATCGCCGCCACGGCAAAGCTCATGGCAATCCGGTGGTCGAGCCTGCTGTCGACAGCTGCACCGTGAAGCGCTTTCCCGCCATGTATAATCATGCCGTCCTCCGTCGCCTCGACATCCGCCCCCATCGCCTTCAGATTATCCGCCATAACATCTATCCGGTTGGATTCCTTCACCTTGAGTTCCTGCGCATCCCTGATAATGGTGTCACCCTCCGCGAAGCAGGCAAGCACGGCAATTGCAGGAAGCTCGTCAATCAGAGTCGGGATGATGTCACCGCCAATCGTACAGCCTGCAAGTGCAGAGGTTCTCACCGTAATATCTGCCGTCGGCTCTCCCGCTCCGCCCGCATGCGCCTCCACCCGAAGGTCAGCTCCCATCATCTCACATACACGAAGGATTCCATCCCGCGTCGGATTGATGCCGACATTCCGTATCGTTATCTCCGAATTCGGTGTGATAAGCCCTGCAACAATAAAATATGCTGCTGACGAGATATCACCCGGCACAAAAACCTTTCTTGCATACAGCTCCTTCGCAGGTCTTACGGTCACGGTTTTTCCGGCGGAAGAAATATCCACTCCAAACGCCTGAAGCATAAGCTCCGTGTGATTCCGGCTCACAGCAGGTTCCGTCACGGACGTCTCTTCATCCGCATACAGACCTGCAAACAAAACGGCTGATTTTACCTGCGCAGACGCTACTGGTGATTCATAATGGATTCCGTGCAGATGCCTTCCCCGGATAATAAGCGGTGCACAGCCATTTCCCCGCTCACTGGAAATATCCGCTCCCATCATGGAAAGCGGCGTTATAATCCGTCCCATGGGACGCTTCTGAATCGAGGCATCACCGTTTACCCGCGCAGTAAAATTCTGCGCTGCAAGAATACCCGACATAAGTCTGGTTGTTGTTCCGCTGTTTCCCACATCCAAGGTTTCATCAGGTGCCGTAAGGCCATGCAGACCGCGCCCCTGTATCGTCACGGCACCTCCTGCCGGGCCTTCGTTTTCTATCTCCACACCCATTTTCCGAAAACATGCGATGGAAGACAGGCAATCAGCCCCCTGCAAGAACCCGTACACCTCTGTTTTTCCCTTAGCAAGTGCGCCAAGCATAACACTCCTGTGGGATATTGATTTGTCACCCGGAACAGTCACCTCACCGGAAAAGCCTTTTACCTTTGTAAGCTTCATATATACTCTCCATTTTCTTCTTTTATTAATATGCTCTTATGCCACTTCGTAAATACATCTGCAATGCATGGCACTGCTGCATAAAATTTCAACATATCATTTATAATATATCCCATATAAACCCGCAAGGCAAGCCGTAAATACTGTCCGGCTTGAATCCGAAAACGCTTTATACTATAATATGACCGGTTGTTTTACGAGGAGGACGATTATGAATGAATTAATGAATTTACTGAAAAACGGCAAGACACAATTTCATGTTGTAGATGCATGTAAACAGATATTAAGTGCGCAGGGGTTTGCGCTGCTCTCATCCGACGAGCCCTGGACGCTTGTTCCGGGGAAAAAATATATGACCGTGCCCTATTCCTCCATGCTCGTCGCCTGGGTTATGGGCGAGCATGCAGACTCCGTGAGATTCGCAGCCGCACACACGGATTTTCCTATGCTGAAGCTGAAACCAAATCCGGAAATCACGCGAAAGGGGTATGTACAAATAAATGTTGAACCCTATGGCGGCTTAATCACCCAGACATGGTTTGACAGACCGCTCGGACTTGCAGGCAAGGTCATATTAAAAAGCAGCGATATATTCAAGCCCGGAGTACGGCTCTTCGACTCCGGCAAACCTATCTGCATAATTCCGAACCTTGCACCCCATCTTAAACGGGACAGCAAGCTGCAGGATGTCGATGTACAAAAGGAGCTGATTCCTGTATTGTCGACATTAGATGCGGTATGTGACGGCGAAAATGCAGAGCGTGTAACAGAGGGATTCCTGCTGCAATATCTGGCAGATACGATGCAGGTAAAAAAGGAGGACATTCTTGATTATGACCTTTATCTGTACATTGACGCCAAACCTTCAGTCATCGGTCTGCGGGATGAATTCATTGCAGCCGCAAGAATAGACAACATCTCATCCGTTTCCGCCATTATAGAAGCGCTTTGTTCCGAACATATTGAAAACTGTATTGCAATCGGGGCTTTCTTTGACAATGAGGAAATCGGCAGCCGTTCCAAGCAGGGAGCCGACTCCCTTGTACTGCGCGAGCTGACCGAGCGCATTTTACCTGATAAAGGGCTTATAAATCGGGCATTTAATATGTCCGTGGACGTGGCGCATGCCACACATCCGAATTATCCTGAAAAAAGTGATATTACAAACGATGTCATACTCGGCAACGGCGTCGTGTTAAAAACCAGCGCAGCCCAAAAATATGTGACAGACAGCGAAGCAGGCGCTGTCGTCGCAGCACTGTCCAAAGAAAATAATATAAAAATCCAAAGGCAGGTCAACCGCTCCGGCATGGCAGGCGGGCAAACGCTCGGACCTATCATGGCTGCATACCTTCCAATCAAATCCGTTGATATCGGTATTCCCATGCTCGCGATGCACTCCGCCTGCGAGCTGGTTCACAGTAAGGACTATGCCGAGCTGATTAAGCTTCTTAACGCTTACTTTCAATATTGATTCCTGACGCTGTGCGCGGAGGAATGCCGGGCAGAAAAAACTGCTTAGTATTCCTCCACCAGCCGTTTCAGCCAATCACTCAAAATTGTATCGTTTGCGTTAAATATGATATCCTTGGTGCGGTATGGATCATCCGTAATAATACTGTCCACATCGAGCAGCAGGAGCTCTTTGATATCCTCCTCTTTCTCAACCGTCCACGCATAAACCTTCTTACCGTTTTTATGAATTTCCCGTACCATATTCGCACTGATAAAGGTATATTTGATACTGAAAATATCCACATACTCCATATTTCCCAATTCCCCGAACGCCATATTCATGATATAAACGGTCTGTATATCGGGATTCAGCTGTTTAACATTTTTTATGGCATCATAATCCGCAGACGCCACAACACACTGATTCAGCATGTCATACTCATCAAGCATATCTACAATGCCCTGCTCATAATTCGTATCCGTCTCAGCAGGCTTCAATTCTATATTCAGGAACACATCCTGCTCTTTGGCAAATATCAACACCTCTTCAAGTGTCGGTATACGTTCTCCTGCGTATTCCTCCGAGAATTTTCCGCCCGCATCAAGTCCTTCTATATATTCAAAATCCACATCACCCACACGACGATCCACCCCTATGGTACGTTTCAGATTTTCGTCGTGCATGATGATATACACACCATCCTTTGTCTGACGCACATCCAGCTCAATAATATCCGCCTGATTCTCCACCGCAAGTGAAAAAGCCGCCATTGTATTTTCCGGTGCGTTTGCGGAATCGCCGCGGTGTGCAGTCACAAGCGCGCGGGTCGGATACATGATATTCAGATTTACATGGTTGCCGAGACTTAAATAAATATAGGTTCCGTTCAGAATCAATCCGATAAGCACCATGCCCACGGTAATTCGCCGATTTTTCTTCTTCTGCTGCTCCGGATCAAGCTCTTTTCTTCTTTTCCTTTTTACCTCCTCATACTCACCGTACAGGTCTTCTCCTTCCAGCTCGTAAAACTCCGCACATAAATACGAATAGATAAGCGGTGTGGAAACAATCGAGAAAATCAGATAAAGTCCGACAAAAAATATCTGTATCAGGATTGTCAGGACGAAATTAAGCCTTTTGTATGAAATAATTTTTTTCAAAACACCTGCAACCAGCGTCGTCAGCGTTCCTTCAAGCAAAAACAGGATGGCTGTAAGCAGCAGATTCAAAAGCATTATACCGAAAAAAATGCGGATCGTTTTCCTTTTTATAATCTTCCTGCTCATAACCACGGAATCCTTGTAATTAAGCTTGTAGAGCGTGTAATAATTCAGGGCAAAAATCCTTCGTATGGAAACCGCACACAATACCAGATATAATCCGAAGGCAAGCAAAAACAGAAGATGATGCTGCGCAAGGAACTGACTCACAAACTCCGGGAGCTTAATATTCACCACAGAGCCGGTAATCATAACCGTATATGTGAACGGAAGAATCAGCAGAACATACAAAATAATCCCCATGTTCCTCGGATTAATGATACGGACAGCATTTCCAAGGCCTTTAAACAGCAGGATAACCGCATGTGTTTTTTCCTGTCTGCGCGATGACTCCATCGCATATATCAGCGCCGAAATATTTATCAGCAAATATATTGCTATGGCCAGAACAATACACAGGAGCAAAACATAGGTTGCCGGAGACCGAAGATATCTCCCGAGCGTCCTTGCCGAAATAAACCCTATCCCCGCCAATTTGATGGAATAATTTATAATTCCGTAAATCAGGGGAATCAGCAAAGCCATGGAGAGCAGCTTGTAAATGATCTCAAATAAAACAATCGCTGTAAAATTATACCGCAGCAGTCCGAAATTTTTTTTCATTGCCTTCATATAGCGTCCCCTATCTGATATAACAAGTGTCCCCTACAATATCATCATGGCATCTCCAAAGGAGAAAAACCGATATTCCTGCTCCACAGCAATCCGGTAAGCATCCAATATTTTCTCCCTGTCATAGAATGCAGACACAAGCATGAGCAGCGTCGATTCCGGCAGATGGAAATTCGTTATCAGAGAATCGACAGCCCTGAAACGATATCCCGGATAGATAAAGATATCCGTCCATCCGCTCCCCGCTTTGATAAATCCATTATCATCTGCTGCCGTCTCCAGCGTTCTGGTACTCGTGGTGCCGACGGAAGCAATCCTCCCGCCGGCCTTTTTTGTGTCGTTAATCAGCTGTGCCGCATGCTCGCCAATCATATAAAACTCACTGTGCATGTGGTGCTCCAGAATATTATCCGCCTTAACCGGGCGAAATGTTCCTAACCCTACATGCAGCGTAACCCTTGCAAGCGCGACTCCCATCGCTTCTACCTTTGCAAGCAGCTCCTCCGTGAAATGAAGCCCCGCTGTCGGCGCTGCCGCTGAACCGCTGTGAGCTGCATAGACTGTCTGGTACCTGTCCTTATCCTCCAGCGTGTGGGTAATATAAGGCGGGAGCGGCATCTGACCAAGCTCATCCAGCACTTCCTCAAAGATACCCTCATACGAAAACCGCACAAGCCTGTTTCCCTCATCTGCAATATCAACCACTTCCCCGACCAGCTTTCCGTCACCAAACGATATTCTCGCCCCTACCCGGGCTTTCTTCCCCGGCTTTACCAGTGTTTCCCATACCCTGTCATCCTTTCGTTTCAAGAGCAGAACCTCTATGGATGCACCGGTCTCCTCCTTCACACCGATCAGTCTTGCAGGAATCACCTTCGTGTCATTTATGACAAGGCAGTCCCCCGGATGCAGATATTCCGTAATATCCCGAAAATGCCTGTGGCTGATGTTCCCCGTCCCGCGGTCAATCACCATAAGACGCGAGTCACTTCGTTTCTTCAGCGGGTCCTGCGCAATCAGCCGTTCGGGTAAATCATAATAAAAATCGCTTCGTTTCATTTCATTTTCCATCATTCTACGCTCTTATCTCAATTCCAAGCTTTCCAAGCTCCGCCAGTATCTTTTCTACGGCCGGATTTACCTCTGCATCCGAAAGTGTTCTCGTCTTATCACGGAACACAAGGGAATATGCAACCGACTTCTTCCCCTTTGCCACCTGCTCTCCCTCGTAGACATCGAACAGCTTATAAGACTCAAGAAGCCTGCCGCCGTTTTTCTTAATTATTTTCTCAATCTGTCCCACAAATATTCCCTTGTCAGCCACAAGGCTCAGGTCTCTGGTGATTGCCGGGAATTTTGCAATCCCCTCATATTTCCGGTCAAAGGTCGACAGCATGGTAATGACATCCATGGAAAGCACAGCCACATACACCTCTGTCTTGATTGCATAATTATCCGCAGCTTCAGGATGTAATTGCCCCATATAACCGAGCGCAAGCTTGCCCTTCATGATATTTGCCTGCCTGCCCGGATGCAAAAACGGATGCTCTGTAGTCGGCTCATAGCTTACCTCCTTCTCGAAGCCAAGCTTCTCTGTCAGCTCCTCAATTACGCCTTTCAAATTGAAAAAGTCACCGGCTCCGTACATGCCAAGTGTCAGCTTCATCTGCTCATCCGGCAGCTCCGTAAGCGGAAGTGCCTTTGGAATATATACATTTGCCAGCTCATATAATCTGGCATTCCTGTTGCGCCTGTTATAATTTGTCGAAAGGGACGTAAGAATCCCGTTCAGCGGCAGGGTTCTCATAATGGAGAAATCCTCCCCGAGCGGATTCATAATCTCAATCGCCTTCCTATACTCGGAATCCGCAGGGATAAGCAGCTTGTCAAACACCTTCGGGCTCTCGAAGGAATAGCACATGCTGCCCGAGAATCCGTTTCCCTCGACAATCGTTCTCGCCACATCATTAATTCTCTCCGCATAGCTCTTTTTACCTGCTGTAGCCTCACCATGCGGCAGAGTAACAGGAATATTATCGTAGCCGTAAAATCTTGCAGCCTCCTCCGCAAGGTCTGCCATGCAGTTCAAATCCTGTCTGAACGTTGGAATTGTAAGCGTGTTTGCTGCGGCATCATACCTAAGCTCAAGCTTCCTGAAGATTGTAAGCATATCCCCGGCCGGTATTTCGGTGCCAAGCAGCCTGTTTATCTTATCCGGCTCAAACAAAAGCACCTTCTCCTGCACCGGATTCGGATAAACATCTATAACCCCATCCACGACCTTACCGCAGCCAAGCTCTTCAATAAGCTGACATGCCCTGTTCATTGCCTCAATTGCAAGGTTCGGATCCAGACCTTTCACAAACTTCGCCGCCGCATCCGTCGCAAGCCCGATACGCTTTGAGGATAATCTGATATTGGTTCCGTCAAAGCATGCAGCCTCAAACAGCAGCGTTTTAATTTCATCCGTCACCATGGAGTTTTCTCCTCCCATGATACCGGCCAGACCGATTTCCTTCTCACCGTCACAAATCATAAGAACATCCTGATCCAATGTTCTCTCCTGACCGTCAAGTGTCACAAACCTATCTCCATCCTTCGCACGCCTTACAATGATTTTATGACCTGCAATCGTATCTAAATCATAGGCATGCATCGGCTGGCCATACTCTTCCATAACATAGTTTGTGATATCAACCAGATTGTTGATGGAACGAATGCCCTGTGAAGCAAGTCTCTCCTGCATCCATTTCGGAGACGGACCGATTTTTAAGTCCGTAACGACTCTTGCCGTATATCTCGGGCATAAGTCCGTATCCCGTACCTCCACCGAAATATAATCATTGACATCTCCGCCGCTGCCCTTCACCGTTACAACAGGCGGGATAAATTCCTTATCAAATACAGCCGCCGCCTCTCTTGCCATACCAAGCATGGAGAAACAGTCAACTCTGTTGGAGGTTATCTCATATTCAACAACAGCATCGTTCAGACCCAGTGCAGCCACCGCATCATCTCCCGGTTTCACACCGGACTCCCCCCCGAATACATAGATGCCATACTCCGGAGCGTCAGGATATAAATCTCTCGATGAACCAAGCTCCTCGATACTGCACATCATACCGTTTGACTCTATCCCTCTCAGTTTACCCTTTTTTATTTTAATGCCATCCTCAGGAAGCGCCTCGCCGTTGTGTCCGCCGGCAACCCTGCCTCCATCCAAAACGACCGGGACCATATCTCCCACCTTCACATTCGGAGCGCCTGTCACAATCTGAATCGTTTCAGCTCCAATGTTCACCTGACAGATAATCAGCTTGTCCGCGTCAGGATGCTTCTCAATCTGCTCTATTCTTCCCACTACAATCTTTTCCAGATTTTTGTCCTTCTTATCAAAGCCCTCCACATGGGAGCCCGACAATGTCATACTGTCCACAAATGTATTGATATCAACGTCTAAATCCGGAACATATGCTTTTATCCACGATATAGGTGTATTCATATTATATACCTCAACTTTCTAATTATTATTCTGTCTTTCCCGAAAACATGGAAACAAGTATCCGTCACATATACAATCACAGACGGACGCTAGAACTGTCCCAGAAACCTTGTATCATTCTCATACAAAAGTCTCATATCGTCTATCTCGTACTTGAGCAGTGTAATTCTCTCCAATCCGATACCAAACGCGAAGCCTGTATACTCCTCCGGATCAATCCCGCACATTTCAAGCACATGCGGATGCACCATACCGCATCCGAGTATTTCAATCCATCCGCTTCCCTTACATACTCTGCATCCCTTGCCTCCGCATTTAAAGCAGGTGATGTCAACCTCTGCAGACGGCTCCGTAAACGGAAAATGATGCGGTCTGAACTTGGTCTTTGTTTTTTCTCCGAAAAATTCCTTTGCAAACTGATCCAATGTTCCCTTCAAATCCGCCATCGTGATGCCCTTGTCAACAACAAGTCCCTCTACCTGATGGAAGGATGGTGAATGTGTTGCGTCCACCTCATCCGAACGGAACACACGTCCCGGAGAGAGAATCCTGATCGGAAGCTTTCCCTGCTCCATGATTCTTGCCTGTACCGGCGAGGTCTGTGTCCTTAAAAGTATCTCCTTATTGATATAAAAGGTGTCCTGCTCATCCTTTGCCGGATGGTTTGCAGGAATGTTCAGCAATTCAAAATTATATTTATCATATTCTATCTCCGGTCCCGACACAACCTCATAGCCCATACCGATAAATACCCTCTCCAGATCCTCCAATGCTATCTGGTTCGGATGCCTGTGACCGTCTATTTTTTTGACACCCGGCAGCGTGACATCTATCGTCTCACGCTTCATCCTCTCCGCACGGGCAGCGGCATTGATTGTCTTAAGCTTTTCCTCAAGCCTTGACTCAATGCTCTGTCTTGCCTCATTCACCATCTGTCCTATCTTCGGCCTGTCCTCCGGCGCCACGTCCTTCATGCCCTTCAACACCTGCGTCAGCTCTCCCTTTTTACCGAGAATCGCCACCCTGATGTCATTGATCATGTCCGCATCCTGTGCCCGGTCAATCCTTGCCAACGCACCTTCTTTGATATTCTGTAACTTTTCCTTCATGATAATCCTCCATTTTCCGGTTTTTTACATACTCCCATCGGGCGCATATCAAAAGAGAGCCTCATCCCAAAAAGGGACGAAGCTCTCTTCCGCGGTACCACCCTGTTTCGACTATCCGTAATAATCGCACTCTATATGTGTAACGTACATAAACGATACGCCCTACCTGCACAGGGCAGACACCCTGTATCCGTTCAGGCATATGGCTCCGGTGTGAAAATGAGATTTGTCCTTAACCCGTATCCGGTTCTCAGCCTTCGACCGCATATCTCTGTCAGGAGTTACAAATCCTTGTTGCACCATCTCCGCCGTTTTCATATTCATCTAAGGGAATATTTTAGCATAATAACAGCATGTGTCAAGTTTTTTTTGACGTATACCATGTTTTGGTATGAGCGCTTCAAATGTGCATTTTGCATCACGTCTCGTTCACTCCCCTGATATAGCGGACGACATCATCAATCAGTGCCTCACTGGTAAAATCAACCTCATAAAACATTTTGTCCGGATTAGACATGGTAAGTCTGTATACATTTCCCCTGCGGTGCAGGCCGCCTTCATTTTCCACCAGATTTTTGGACAAATATTTTATGTTATCGAGCCGAATCACATCTGTCCTCGTCATATAGCTCACAATCATATAATCCTCGGTAATATATATGTTCCTTTTTTTAAAAAGCAGCTTTTTGCGAAGCTGTAGGTCAAGCTCCTCTATTATCGCACCGGGTTCTCCGTAGACGGCAAGCTGCCTTACCTGCGGATGGAGCAAAGGATTTACCCATACAAGCAGTGTATAGACAAAAATCAAAATACATATCACCCCGGGTGCGCAAAAAAGCACATATATCATCGTATTATAAGCATACGGATAATCGGGTTCGCTTATCACATAGCTGCTGCAATATTCCTCCATCCATTCAACATCCAGTCCTGAATTTTCCGACAGCCTGTTTATGATATGCTCTATCGAAACTGCATCCCTGATTATTTTTCCTTTTATGGTTACGCTGTCTATATGGAGCTTAATATCGTCGGTCTTAAGCAAAAATAATATCATACGGCTTTGATCCATGGAATAGTAATATGCGCCCTCCTGTTTACCGTTTATATAATAATCAAATCCGGTATAATATAAATTTTTTGCAGTATATTTCACGTTTGTCGTACCCGCCGTATCCAGCTCCTCCAAGCGGTCGGGCAGATTCTCTATATTTCCGATATTAACGCACTTTATCTGTTCAAAAACAGGGTAACGCATAAACATGTAAATGAGCAGCAAAAATACAACAATCGCCGGAAACGTAACAGCGACCGTATTTTTCAATAATATAGTTTCAAACCTTTTATTTGCCATATACAGATTTCCCCACTATTTATGGAAACATCTTAACATTTATAAATAGGCAAATCAACCCTGAAAAAAGCAGACATTATTTTGCCGAAGTTTTTTTAACAAATCTGAAAAAACAGAATAGTATATACCATAAGAATCTTAAACGGAGGCTAACCTATGAGCGATTTATCAGCTACTCAGTGCGGCTGCGGTAATAACTGGGGCTTTGGCGGCAATAACGGCTGCTCATGTATCTGGATTATCTTAATCCTCCTGTTCTGCGGCTGTGGTAATAACGGCGGTTTCTTCGGAAATGACGGCGGCTGCGACTGTATCTGGATTATCTTAATCCTCCTGTTCTGCTGCAATGGCAATGGAAATGGTTGTGGCTGCGGCTGCTAATCAGATCTGATTGTAATGAAATCAGGCGGGTTGCTGCTCCGGCAGCAACCCCTTTTTTGCGAAAAACATTTTTCTCATAACAGACTGCACTGTTACATATATTAATAATAATAACATGAAGGATGATACAATGGACGGAAACATACAATTTCATCCCCTGGACAAATTAATCGGAAATCATACATTTTCTTTTCTGGAAATCATGGTTCCGTTCGTGGATTATCCATTCAAAAAAATTCTGGTGTTATTCATAAAATATCAGGAGCTCATGTCCATTTTCCACGCCTTAGATGACAGAGCCTTCGTGGAGCAGTGCGGCTTTAACTGCCGTCCTTCCGGTCCCGAGGACATGATGACGGACATCTGCCGTTTTCTTCCCGGCAATTATGCCGATACGATACGGCAAATGCGACAGATGATGCAGATGATGGAGGTCATGAATATGACATCTGCATCCGACCATGGCGCACAAGAAAATACCACCTTTGACCAAAAGCCGGATATGTCGGATATATCCCGCCTTTTTCAGGCCATGAGCCAATCCGGCAAAACCGAAGGTGAAAATAACCGCCCTTCAAACAAGGAGTCCGATGCGAATGAGACCAGTCTGTACGACAGCGTTCTATCCATTCTGAATGATAATGAAGCATATTCCACCCCAGACAGCGAAACCATGTAAAAGATAGGAGTCTTATAATATGAATTCTCAAGGTAATAACAGGTATGCAAACAGATATGAGCAATCCGGTCAAGCGCAGTCTGACAGCTTTGACAATAATCCCAAGCTGCGGGGTGTTGATCCTGTCAAGCTCAAAATCATTATGGAAATCCGGGAAAAAAGCAAAACAAAATCCATGGAACAGCTGCTGCCTGAGATTATGAAAATCAATCAGGAGTTAAACCGCCGCAACATGAATTTTACCAAAAACGAAACCTCCCTGCTCATGGACGCAATAGAGGAATCCCTGTCCCCTGCGGAAAAGCAGAAATTCAATATACTCAAAAGCTTTATGCAGTGAAAAAAAACAAGGGGATAGCCTGCCAAATTGTCTTAATGCCGCAGACTCTTTTTTTGATATGGAAATTATGTTATTATCCCCACATCACCTGCAGATATGCAATCGGCATATAGGCAATGCACAGCAAAAATGTCGTGATGGCTATCCCTTTATATTTCGTCCGCATGCCTAGAGCCACCGCTATCAACTCAAAGCCTATAATCCACATTTCAAAAAACATCCCTCTCGACGCCAGCACCAATCCGCACACGGAAACAATAAAGCCTATAACCGCCAGAATTTCTTTGTATTGCTTCAGGATAAATCTGCCTAATGCAATAAGCTTCAGCTGCCATGGACGAAGCGGTTTCTTTTTCTTCTCCGTCAAATAAAACCTCGGCTGCAAAAAGCATCTCATTTTATCCTCCTCACGCTCGTAAAAGCCTCTGTAATTGGTGCGGCCTGAGACTGCACACAGCTCTTCAAACAACTCGAGCAGCATATGCTTAAAATCTTTCATGACATATATACTATACCCTTCATTTGTCAATGGTATCGGATCATAAAAATCATTGTAATAAAGATATATACTTAATATATTCCCCCGAATCGAATATTCTATATAAAGCCTGAAACAATACTCTGTTTCAAGCATATAATATGTTTTAAATCTCTCGCGAAACTTTCCAAATCTATACACTTTCAGAAAGTTCAGCAGCTTCTGTTCAACTCTATACGGGTCCTTCTGAAGTTCAAATTGATAACAAGTCATATCTGTTCTCATTTATACGCTTCCTTTACTCAAATTTACATTAAAAATTATTTTGCTACAATATTTACAATCTTGCCCGGCACATATATTTCCTTGATGATATTTCCGGTCAGTCTGTCTCCCAACGCTTCCTTCGCCTTGGCAATCACGGTATCCTTATCATCATTGACAAAAATATTCACAGTCACCCTCGTCTTACCGTTTATCTGTACTGCAATCTCCTTTTCCTCCTCAGCCATAGCCTCCTCAGAGTAGGCTGGCCACGCATGATGAAATACGGAATCGGTTCCGCCAAGCTGCTCCCAAAGCTCCTCACCGATATGCGGTGCAAACGGCGCAATCAAAAGAACCATTGTTCTGAGCGTCTCCTTATCTACACCGGTTGTCTTTGTGAGCTCGATAAACTTATTGTTATACTCCATGAAGCCGGAAATAACCGTATTCAGATTGAACTGTTCTAATCTCCGGGTAATGTCAAATACCATCCTGTGGCGCAGCTTCACAAGCTCCTTTGTCTCAGCCGCAGCCTTATCCTTGTTCGTCATAACCATATTATAAAAACGATTGACAAATCTGTATATGCCTTCGATTCCGCTGTCATCCCAAATGGAATCAAGCTCAGGCGGTCCGATGAACAGCTCATACATTCTGAGCGTGTCACATCCGTAATCCCGCACAATATCATCAGGTGAAACAATATTCCCCAGATGCTTGCTCATCTTGGTTGCTGCTCCGGTCTCCTTATCACGTCCGCACACCATACCCTGATTAAAGAGCTTCCGGAATGGCTCCTCAAAACCAACGACACCGATATCATACAAAAACTTGGTGTAGAATCTGGAGTACAGCAGATGGAGTACGGCATGCTCCACACCGCCGATATACATATCTACCGGAAGATATTTATCTGCCTTCTCACGGCTTACAAGCTCGTCCTTATTTTTATTGTCAACATACCTGAGGAAATACCATGATGATCCCGCCCACTGCGGCATCGTGTTGGTCTCACGTTTCGCCGGCTTTCCACAACACGGACAGGTTGTATTCACCCAGTCCGCGATATCGGCAAGCGGTGATTCACCTGTACCGGTCGGCTGATAGCTCTCCACATCGGGAAGAAGCAGCGGAAGCTCATCCTCGGGAACAGGAACCGCACCACAATCAGGGCAATGTACAATCGGAATCGGCTCACCCCAATATCTCTGGCGTGAAAATACCCAGTCACGAAGCTTATAATTGACGGTCTTTTTACCGAAGCCCTTCTCCTCAATCATCGCGGGCGCCTCTTTTTTAAGCACGGCAGACTCCATACCGTTCCACTCACCGGAATTAATCATAATACCGGACGCGTCTGTATATGCCTCCGTCATATTCTCAAGCTCCCTGCCGTCCTTGGAGATGACCTGAATGACAGGGAGATTAAATTTCTTCGCAAACTCAAAATCTCTGTCGTCATGAGCAGGTACGCACATGATCGCACCTGTACCGTAGTCAGCCAATACATAATCGGATAACCAAATCGGAACCTTTGCGCCATTCAGCGGATTGATTGCATAGCTTCCGGTAAACACGCCCGTTTTTTCCTTATCCTGCATTCTGTCTACATTAGATTTCATGGATGCCTCATAGATATACCTGTCCACAGATTCCTTTGTCTCAGGTACAGCCAGCCCGGCTGCAAGCTTATGCTCCGGCGCAAGCACCATAAAGGTTGCACCATAAAGGGTATCAGGTCTGGTCGTATATACGGTAATCGCTTCATCCCTGCCATCTATCTTAAAGTTCACCTCTGCGCCGTAGGATTTACCGATCCACTCGCTCTGCATCTTTTTAACCTTTTCCGGCCAGTCGAGCTTGTCCAGGTCAGCCAGAAGGCGCTCGGCATAAGCCGTAATCCTGAGCATCCACTGACGCAGATTCTTCTTGGTTACCTCGGCACCGCAGCGCTCACATTTTCCGTTTACAACCTCCTCATTCGCAAGACCTGTCTTACAGGAAGGACACCAGTTAATCGGCATCTGCTTCTCATAAGCAAGCCCTTTTTTGAACATCTGCACAAATATCCACTGTGTCCATTTATAGAACTCCGGATCCGTTGTATTTACTTCCATATCCCAATCGTATATGGCAGCAATCTCGTTAATCTGTCTCTTGATATTTGCTATGTTAGATGCCGTTGAAATACTCGGATGCACACCGTTTTTGATAGCATAATTCTCCGCCGGAAGACCAAATGCATCCCATCCCATTGGATGAATGACATAATGCCCCTGCATCAGCTTATATCTGCTCCACACATCAGATATAACATATCCTCTCCAGTGTCCTACATGCAGACCGTTTCCGGACGGATATGGAAACATATCCAGACAATAATACTTCGGTTTCTTTCCGTCATTGACGTTGATTGGGTTCTCCTCCCATTTTTTACGCCATTTCCCCTCAATCAGTTTATGATTGTACCCGCTAGCCATTTTTTATCCTCCAATTTTACCTTAAAATAATATTATACAAATCTGTTCAGCTCATTATTATAAATATACCCTATCTTGTCAAGCTTTTCTTCTATCTCTTCCCTGTCCACGGCAAACTGTGCCGCAAAGCCGTCCAGTGTGATTCCGTCGTCCCGAAGCCTTGTATTCACAAAAGACAAAAGCATCATAGGATCCTTCGGCAGATTATCAAGCGCCATCTACAACACCTCACCTGTTATAAGCCATGGGGAAGGCTGTGTCACAAAAATGCTGTTCTTATCCGTCTTAGACACCGTAATCTGCATAACCTCCATATTGCCTATATTGTACCTGGCAAACAATGCCTTGATGCCTGACAAAATATCAAGCTCCAGAGTATAAATGACAAACTGCATCTTCGGATTCTTCTGCAGAAGTCTCACGATATCCTCCTCGAGATGCTTATTTGCCACGATGAAGGACAGCCTCGGGACCGGAATACTATCCATGGATTCCTGTCCCAAATCCGGTATAATCTGCACATTGTGCACACCGAATTGTTTTACGTTATCCTCCATGGTCTCCTTGGCGCCCTTATCGTTTTCCACACAGATAATCGTTCCGTCACCTGCCACAAAGGCTGCCTCAATTGCAATACTCTCCGCGTCGACAAGACAGATCGTGTCCTGAGAATCAACGCCCAGGAGACTCATAATCACCGCCCGAATCTCATTGCCGACGTACTTAATCGGCCCCTTGGAAAACATGTCATTCTTCATACCGATGCGATAGGATTCCCGTGTCTTTTCATTCAAAATAAAAATAACCGTAGGGCCTGTGATTTTCCGGTTGATAACCTCCTTAATCTTCACATGCTTGACCTGTCCCTCCTCCTCAAGACCGACGCCATACCACATATCATACTCGCCGAAGCCGGCTTCCCAAAGCTCGTAAAATAAATCCTCGTGCATCTCATCCGCAAAAATAATGACACGCTTGTGCGTCTCCACAAACGGTATGACATTCTTCATCTTCCCACAGATATCCAGCAGCTTGATTTTCTCAGGACTGACCTCCATTGCATGTGCAAAATACCCCATCCATTCCAGAATCTGATTTGTTGAAAAGCTTCCCTTTGCCATATTTATGCCTCCTTAGCCTATGATTCAATATCACTGTCATTTTCATTCTCTTCCTCCGGCTCTTCCATCGCACCGGACATTTTCTTTTTGTGGAGCTTATTCTGAAGCAGCATCTTTCTCCGTTTCTGCCGCAGACTTTTCCTTTTTTCATGCTTGTCCCTGTAAACCGGCTCTCCACTCTCCTCGTCAAAGCCCTTCAGCCTGAAATAATCCTCTGTTTTTGATGACAGGTTTTTCTTCCTGAGTCCGTCCCGCAGCAGCACTGCAAAAAACGCATACAGACATGCAAATACCGGAACACCGAGTATCATGCCCGCAACACCGAATAAATCTCCGCCTACCAGAATGGCGACCATTACCCATATTCCCGACAATCCGGTTGCATCGCCAAGGATAAGCGGTCCGAGAATATTTCCGTCAAACTGCTGAAGAACAATAATCCAGACTACAAATATCACCAGCATAATCGGATCGTCCATCAACGCCAGAAGCGCTCCCGGAACCGCCCCAATAAATGGTCCGAAAAACGGAATGATATTTGTGATGCCGACAATCACACTGATCAGCACGGCATATTCCATCCCCACCGCAGATGTAAATATAAAGCATATAATTCCGATAATAACGGAATCAATAATCTTTCCGTTGATAAATCCGCCGAATACCGAATTTGCATAGGCTGCACCCTGCAAAATCTTATTTCCTGTCTTCTTGGAAAAAATACAGTAAATAATTTTCTTTGCCTGAGCAAGAAGCACATCCTTGCTCATCAACAGATAAATACATACAATAAGACCAATCAGGAAATTAAAGACAGCCTTTACGCCGACAACCACGCCCGACGAAACCTTAATTGCTATCGTATCCAGATTCGGCATAATATTATTTTTGAAAATGCCGAAGATGTTATCCTCCACATAATCAATAATCTGTGACAGCTTACCCTCCAGCGTTTCATTTTTAGCAAACATCTTTTCAACCCAATTCTGCGCACTTTCCAGATAACCCGGCGTCTTGTCCATAAGGTCAGACAAGCTCTCATAAATGCGAGGTATCACAAGCCACAAAAAGCCGGTCAAGGCGCCGATAAATATAATCATAGTCAGAACCATGGACGGCGTCTTCACTTTTTTATACATGGTATCATAGTCAGCCTTTTTCATCTTTTTGCTGAAAACAAATGTCAATCCGCGCCTGATATAAATCATGATCGGATTCAATAAAAATGCAATAATGATTCCGATAATAAAGGGTGAAAGCGCCGATATGATATTTCCGATATATCCGGTTATCCCCCTCCAGCCTTTTATTACTTCATTAAACACCAGGCACACGCACACGGATAACGTAAGTGTTATTCCGACTCGTATGATATTTTTATTCCACTTCTTGTCCATTATAAGCTCCTATTCAGATTTCTCATACTTTCCCTTGTGTATTATAGCATTTTCATATGTCACAAACAAGTAAATATCCCCAATATCTGTAATTTTTTCATATATAAATTCCCATGGCTCTATGTTGACACATTTTCCGATAATGACTAAAATGGAATATAATACAGGCAGCAGAAGCAGTCGTAATACAGTGCGAAAAGAAAGGTGCGTGAAACGGCAATGTACAGAAATGTAATCAATGATCTCGTCACCTGGTTTGAAGAAAGCAGGCGCAGAATATTATATATAAAAGGCGCATTGGGTGTCGGAAAAACATGGAGCGTCAGAGATTTCTCCATGGCATTTTTTGACAGGCCAATTTATATCGACATGTCAAAGTCACCGGATTTTTTTCATGTGATAGCCGGTATTACTACTGATTCTTCAGATGAGCAAGCGGACATACAGGCCCGCGTCGACGCCATGGACAGCCTTCTGAATCAGCATTTTGGCGAGATTGACTTTTCAAATGCAATACTTATATATGATGAAATGCAGGATGTCCCGGGATGCGCTGAATTTTTTTATGCGTACGCAAAAAAACACCGCCATTATTCCATATGCCTGATTGCGTCTTCCATGAAAATAACGGAATTTGAATATCACCATGCCGATGTGTTTAATATCATCCGCATGCGTCCGATGAGCTTTGAGGAATATATGATTGCAAACAAAGCGCATCCTTTCCTCGCAGCGATTGAGAACCACAAAAATGTCCCGCTTACCTCACTCGAGGAACAGGCGATTTCCCTGATGCTCAGGGATTACCTCATAATAGGCGGTATGCCGGGCATCGTACAAAATTATCTGAAGCACAAAGACTACGCACAGGTGCGGACAATGCAGCTCGCTCAGCTCGAGGTCTACCGTCAAATAATTCAAAGCTCCGTATCATCCGCCATGTCACAGCGCATGCGCAGAATCTGGCAGAGTGTTCCGAAGCAGCTGACGCACAACAACAAAAAATTCATGTACCGTTTTGTCGAGGCAAATGCCCGCAGCCGTGAATATGCAGATGCCGTACAGCATTTATGCAATCTGGGATTTATAAGGAAGCTGCCCCGCTTATTAAGCAGTGAACTCCCTCTGGAGGCTCACGCTGACTACAATTCGTTTGAACTGTTTTTTCTTGACCATGGTCTTCTGCGTGCAGTTTATAATGCTCCTGCCAATGACGAGGTAACGCTGCTCGACATTTTTGCAGAAGAGAACGGAGCCGTTGCCGAGCAGTTCGTATTTGAGGAGCTGTCTGCAAAAATGGGATATTTATACTATTGGATATCCGGTGCCACAGCCAGAGTCCCGTTTGTATATGAGGGTGAAGGCGAACCGATTCCCGTTGATATCCGTTTTATTACCAACAAAAAAGCGCAGAACATAAAAACATTCCGCGCTAAAAATCCGACTACCGACATCTCCCTGCGTATATCTCTGGAGCCTGTCTGCCTTGACGGCAAGGTACTGAATATTCCTGCCTATGGATTATGGAATATGTAATGCTGTCACCGGTCGGCAATCAGCTCCATAAATTCAGTGTCGGCGATTGCTTTTGAGTAATACCAGCCCTGCATATAATGACATCCGATATTAACCAGATAATCCCGCATTTCCTCCGTCTCAACGCCCTCGGCAACAATATAAAGCTGCAGTGCGTTAAGCATGCCGATTGTGTATTCCAACGTGATGCCCGCCTTATCATTCTTAAAGGAATCCCATATGAAGTATTTATCCAATTTAATAATCTTAAACGGCATATGATTGATATAGTCAATATTCGCATAGCCGGAGCCATAATCATCCAGTGAAAAACTGATACCGTAATCCACAAGCTTTTTAATATTACCGGTCACAACGGATGAGGAAGTCAGCGTTGCCGTTTCCGTAATTTCAATATTAATCTGTTCCGGTGATACGTCATATTTCTCCAATATGTCTTTTACCCTGTCAGAAAAATCATGCTGCATCAGCTGTACGGGACTGGTGTTCACCTCTATGTACTCAATCGATGTTTCGGACAGCTTATAATCATGGATAAAGCTGCATACCTTATTCAGTATCATTTCTCCCATCTCTATAATCAGACCGTTTTTCTCTGCAATCGGAATAAAAATTTCAGGTGACACCCATCCAAGCTCCTCATCATGCATGCGGACAAGCGCCTCAGCCGAATTGTAAACCCCTTTATTAACTGAATATATCGGCTGATAATAAACCAGCAGCTCATCTCTGTCCATTGCCTGTTTGACTGCCTTTTCAACCGTCTTATCCTGCTTAACCCTGTCCAGATTGATATCATTTGCGAACATCACTTTACCCTTGTTGGTTTTCTTTACCATAGACATGGAATAATCCAGTACCTCTACCAGTTCTCCGTAGGTGGCCGCATCTCTCGGACACTCGATACAGCACAGCGATGCAGACATCATAATGCCAACCTGAGATTCACTGTACCACGGATGCTTGAATCTGGCTTGTATCGTCTCAGCCAGATTGCCGATATTCTCCAGATTCTTAGTGACAGCCACGCAAAACTGGTCCGAACCGAATCTGAAAACCGTTGTGTTAGCTTTCAGTGTGTCCAGAAAGCTTCCTACCTGAAACAAAAGATTATCGCCGTTCTCCACACCATAGGTCTTGTTAATAAATTTGAAATCGTCCATCGCCACGGCAATCACGCCAAAATCTTTTCCCTCCGAGAACTTACCATAAAGATATTCTCCCATAAACATCCTGTTAAACTGCCTTGTGACAGGCTCCGTCACCGTTCCGGGGTTCTGAAGATAATAGTAAAACATCAGGCACAGCAAAGCCAAAGAAAGATTCAGCATCGGTACATATAAGAACAGCTGAATCAAACAGCAAACAATGCCACAGACTACATTAAACAACAGCGCCGGTGTCCGCAGAAACACAAAATTTGTGGCATGCCTGACAATCAGCACAAGACTGATAATTATCATCACAGCATCGATACCATACAAAATCAGGCCTCCGTACCCGTTCTGATATCTTCCGTTCTCAAAGGTGAACGCCCACTCCGTAAAGAAATTCACGACAATTACCACAACATCCGCAGCCAGCCCCGCAACGAACAGATATTTGACTGACTTTTTTCTTCCCATATCCATATGTACAAGAAAGAAAATATAATATGCAAGGGCCATCGGAACCAGATTAACTGCAAGTCCCTGTATACTCAGCACGAAAAAAAAGATTTTGTAGCTGAATGCGGGGAACAGCCTTGCCATAAGTGTTGCGGCAATTTCCGTCGCCGTCGCCACAAAAATAACTGCCACAAGGCAAAAAAACGCCTTATGACTTTTGAGTGGTATAATTTTCTCACTCAAATACCATATTACAATCAGTAGCAAAAGGAAGCATGCCACATAATCAAAAGACAAATTCCAGTCTGCCATATTATCCTTCCATTTCCATATATGTCCAATCAGTCGGTATCTGTTATCGAAACCATACATTCATATCCACATTACCGTCTATTCCGTCAATCTGCGCCTCATTTGTATATTGCCAGCCAACATACTCATACGGAAAATCCGGCTGGTTTGCATAGTGCGCAACCCAAAGCTTATATCCGCCCAGCCTTGTCATATCCAGCTTTTGCACAAACCAGTTTCGATTTGAGTATATCATCGGGGTATATCCTGCTGCCTTGACAGTCTCACAAAATCCCACGACACTATCCGTTCTTGACGTATTATCCAGATTATAGGTCCTTGCCTCCGCCACATCCACAGCTTCCGTATCTATTGCAACAGGGCCTCGGATATTATAATCGCGAAGCATATCCAGCACGAAATTTGCTTCCTCAACACCCTCGTCATAATTCACAGCCTGAGAGAAAAAATAAACGCCAACCTGAATCCCCGCCTCGGTCGCATTCCGAATATGCTGTTCAAACAGCTCATCCGCAACAATCGCGCCGGAGCCATAGCCTCTATAGCCTGCACGCAGCATTGCCACCTCCACACCGGCTGCATGAACTGCCTGCCAATCAATGTAAGGCTGATAAGCGGAAACATCTATCGCCAACACACTCTGTCTGGTACCGTCAGCCGCATGATAATACATTTTACAGCCATCATCCTCGATATAAAACTGGGAGGTATCAAAATCATTTCGAGGAACTTCACTGACAATCTTATAAAACTCACACTCCGGCGGTGTTCCGATCAGGACATAGCTTGCTCTCGCAAAGCTCCAAAAATTTGCATCTATCAGGAAACCCTCCGCACTGCACTCCATGTACCATGCATGCATGTCCGGCATCACCATCACCGGCTTGATTCTTTTTGCATTGACATTAATACCGATAATAACACCAATGCAAACCAGCACACATGCCGATGCGAGCATCATAATCGTCTTTGCAATTTTACCTTCTCTCATATTTCCCATAAATCATTCATAAGCTTTCGTTATAATCATCACGATTATAACATATTCCGTCATGGGAAACAACATTTTTCACATTTTCGGATTTTCTTTTCAGTCCTCCTTCAGCGTTCCCGTCTCCCGCGGTTTCCGGCCTGTCAGCAGAGCCCCGGCGGCCAGACATACAATTCCGGCGGCCAGCATGAGCAGCATATCCGTCATATCGACAGTTTCCTTGACAAGTACGGGAAAAAGCCGTTTGGTCTGCTCAGGATAGTACACCGTAAAGACAGAGCAGGCATTGTTAATAAAATGCATCAACATACCCGGAAAAATGCTCTTGGAGCGATAAGCAACGTAACATATCACTGCCCCCAGCAGCATCGTAGTAAAGAAACGTACTATACTCATATGGTAAAGTCCGAATATAACAGACGCTGTAAAAATCGCCGCTGCAGGTTTCATTTTTGCCTCAAATGCCGAGAAAATATAGCCCCTGAACATCAGCTCCTCGCAGACGGCAGGCAGCAGAGCCACAACCAGAAGCGTCTGTGCAAAATTATTTCCCATTAAATAGTCCATGGACACCGAAACCCCTTCGGCACTTGACGGGAACACGGCGCTCGTCACAGCGGTAAGCACGATTCCTACCAGAATTGCACCGATTATCATCACTATGCTGCCCGCAATATGCCGTAGGCAAAAAGCATTGAGCCTGAACGTTTTTCTCAGGCTCTTTTTTGAATAAACCGCCGCCAGAAGGGGTATGCCGAGAAGGATTAACTGCGTTGCCAATACACCGTAATATCCGTACGAAACCTGAATTGTGCCCCCCAGATACAAAATGGCGACCACTGTCACGGCAGCCACCAGCCATGCATCGCCGGGTGTCGGGACACCTCCCTTCACCATATTGCTTCTGCGCTCAAATATCTGTACACCATTCGCCCCATCCCCGAATAATATTGTCTCACTGTTGTATATTCTTCCAAGAAACATAATCGCCACTATACCATATGCCACATTGCTCACAAGAACGATTGCGATGATTCCAATATCGATTTTAAATGCCAGCAAATCCCGTATAAGCAGGCAGATATTTGCCACAGGAACAAGAGCCATATTCGATGTCAGCGTCACATTCGGGAAAAAACCGATAAATGACGCAAACATCACAACCAACGTAAGCGGTGTAATATAATTATTGGCTTCCTTATAGCTTTTTGCAAATGCGCATACGCACATCGTTACGGCACTGATAAACACGGCAAATGCAAGCACACATAATACACCGATTATAATGGTCGGAACGAACCGCTCCATATCGATTCCGTTTACACTGTCCGATACCGAAAGCATCATATGATACATGTACACACCGACACCGCACATTGCAATAATATTTAATACAGCGGAAACAACCCCTATCGTTGCCACTGTTAAAAATTTGCTGATAATTAATTCCCTGTTTAATACCGGGAGCGTCAGGACTGTCTCCAGCGTTCCGCGCTCACGCTCACCGGCTGTTGTGTCAATAGCCGGGTACATCGTGCCGAGCAGCAGGCTTATCACAAGCATAAACGGAAGCACCATCCCGAGCAGGCTGCCTGCCGACTCCTCATTGCCGGACATATCGACATACTGCACATCAATCGGATTCAGCACCTGATCGGCAGAAAGACCTGCCGCTTCCACTCTCTCGTGTATCAGCGCAGCCTGATATGTATTCAGTATCTCCTCAACCATCCCCGCCGCATAGTTTGAATTTGTAACCGCAGAAGCATAATATATATCAAAGCATTCTTTTCCGTTTTTCTCATTTTTTTCTATATATACATCTATTGATTCGTCCTTCAGCTGCTCCTCCGGATTTTCCGACTGCACAAATGCAAAAGAATATCCGTCCTCCGAGGCCTCCCGAAAAAGCTTTTCCATAACCCCATCCGCATCCTCAAAATCAAGCACGATACGGTAGGTGTGTTCTGCCATACTCGCGGAGACGCCGCTCATCAGTTGAAGTCCTACAATAAACAGCAGCGGATATAATACCAACGGAACCACAAGCATCATGATAACGGTCTTCTTGTCACGCAGAACATCCAGTATCTCCTTTTTATAGAGATTTTTTATTACATTATGCCTCAAGCTCCAGCTCCTCCTTTATAAGCTGCATAAATATTTCGCGCAGATTCCGTCCCCCTGTGTCACGCTTCAGCTCCTCCACAGTTCCCTCTTTCATAATCTTCCCATGGTTCATCATAATAATACGGTCGCACAGCAGCTCCGCCTCCTCCATATAATGTGTTGAATATATTACGGTTTTTCCGCGTTCACGCTCTTTCTGCATAAATTCAATAATTGCATTGCTGCTGATAATATCAAGTCCAAGCGTCGGTTCATCAAAAATATATACCTCCGGGCTGTGTATCAGACACCGGGATATCGACGCTCTCTGCGTCTGTCCGGTTGACAATCTCTCGATTCTGTTATCTATGAAAGAGGAAAGCCCCAATATCTCCGAAATTTCATCTATTTTTTTCTCTATATCCGCCTTCTCCATGCCATAAATATTCCCCATGATATCAAGAAGTTCTCTGGTACTAAGTCTGCCATACAGCCGGGTATTTCCTGACAGATATCCAATCCGCCGCTTTATTTCGAGCTCATCCTCAAGGATAAGCTCTCCATCCTCAAAAACGACCTCCCCGGAGGTTGGTTTCATCAGCTTTCCAAGCATACGGAGCAGCGTGGTCTTGCCTGCTCCGTTCGGTCCTATAATTCCCACAATCTCCCCCTGCCGTATCTGAAGTGATATGTCATCCACAGCCCGAAACGGGACCTTTTTATTATGCTTTTCATTTTTTTCAAATACCTTGACCAGATGCTCCGTTTTGAGCATAATTCAAACCTCCTTACAAGGGACTGTCGCACTAAGCATTTATATCTTAACCACATAAGCCTCTTTTCCCAGTTTTACATGAATAATCTTGTGGTTATATGTAATCATATTGTACTTCAGTCCAATGCGGGTTGTCCATTTCAAGCCCCTCATCTTTCCCAGATATTTTGTCACCGGCTCCTCCTCCATCACTCTGTAGTCGGAACGCCACGCATTAAACAGCTTCTGCGCATCATTGACAGCCATCTTCTTTTTCTTCTTCCGCACCGCCTGTGTTCTGCAAAACAGGTTTTCCCATATTACAGCGCCGCCTGTCTCTGCCGTAAAAACAAGTTCAGCGCCCGGAAACCTCTCCCACAAAATCTGCACGAAGCTCTTTAGCTGCTGCTTGTTCATATAAGAAAACGCATCTTCGCACACAAACATAACGCCCTGATTCCGCACACAATTAATATCATCAATCCACGAAAAATCCATCAGGCTTCTGCCGACCGTTTTCTCCCTTTTACGTTCCCCATACATAGAACGCCTGACTGACATCATGTTATGCGTATCTACGCTGTACCACAATATTCTTCCGTTATCCATGCTGCTGAACATACTTTCGAGACGGCATCCTATATGTACAATTGTGCAGTTCGGATACTCCATAATATATCGTCTGACCTTACTTTCACATGCTGCCGCATCCGACATCAGCAACAGATTTCTATACTCGCTTAATCTGCATGCATCTGCAAAATCAAATTTATTATCATATATGAATTTTGATGACCACTCATCCTGAATAATCTCCGGATAGCGTTTCGTCCAGTCCGACCTCAGTTTAATCGGATATAAATCACGCATCGAATGTGCGTATTCTCCCCTCAAAACATCAAGAAGATATCCGTACGCATCCTCCCTCTCCTGAGATTTAGAGTACAGCATAAAATTATGCTGTTCACCCTCAAATTCAAAAAATCTGATATTGACGCCCTGTGCCTTTGCCTTATTATAAAAGGCTCTTGCATAACAGTTGAATATATCATCTTCACCCGAAAAGATAACAATGTCATCACAAATATCCGTATAATCCTCATAATACGGGCTGGTATACTCCGTCTTTGCCGCATAATCCTTCACCCAGTATTTATTGATAAAGTCCTTGGCAGCCTCTGTATAGAAGCAATATTTATCATCAGCAGCATTTTCCAGCATCTTCTGTTCCAATTCCCAATCAAAAAACTCCGTGTCAAGGGCAGGCGACAGCATGATAAGCTGATCGGGCTTTCTCATTCCCTCTTTCCACGCGAGTATCGCCAATGACAATGCCAAACCCGCTCCGGATGAGTCTCCCAACAGCACCACACGCTCCACATCAAAGCTCTTTGTGATATTTGCATATGCCTGCTGCAGCACGTCAAAGGTTTCCCTGCAGCAATGCTCCGGCGCAATCGGATACATCGGCACAAAAAGCGCCGCACCTGTTTTTGCAGACAACTCCATGATAAAGTCCCACTGCGCATGTTCTATAAATCTGCACATGCATCCGCCATACAAATATATGATATAGGAGCCGTTAAAATTTTCTTTTGGAACCATGCGATAGCATTTGCTCCCACCCTCTTTCAGCTCGTCCACATCAAACTGTTTATTAACATATGACGGAAGCTTCGGAATATACTTTTTATGCTCTCTTATGACGCACTGCTTCAAGTCCTCACTATTCATTTTTAACAGTTTACCTGACACTTTCCTGCTCATGCATATCTCCGTTCACATATAGATAATATGAATTATAACAAAAAAATGCCAATATTACCACAATTTCCGTGCAAAAATCCCGAATCATGCTATATGACAAAGAAACAGCCCTGTTTTTTTATCTGCACGCAAAACGGCGCAAAGCACGAACCTGCATCGTCCTGCTTTGCGCCGTTAAAATGCAGTTGATGGGACTTGAACCCACACCCACGTAAGTGGACATGAACCTGAATCATGCGCGTATGCCAATTCCGCCACAACTGCTCACCGCATACAGCATGATACCACTTATCTCATTCAATGTCAATCACCAACTTTATTTTTTACTGCTCTGCATCCTCCGGTGTTGCATCCGTCTCACTTGCGTCCTCCACAGCATCTGTATCTTCTGCGGCATCTGTTTCCGTAGCAACCGTCGGAGTTGCATTCTCCAGCAGGAAATCAACCACCTTATCTGCAATCGTATAATATGTGACATCCTCTTCACTGAAACGCTCATCAAATTCATCCTCATCGGTGATATTACTGCTCTCCATCATCTCAGCTTTATACGCCTTAATTTCATCCTTGGAGACCGTAATCCCCTCAGCCTTAGCCACAGCGCAGACAACAATCTTCTCCCGCATAAAATCCTCTACCAGGCTTGAAACATAATTGCGAAAATCATCCTCAGCGTAGCCATACCGTGCAGAAACGTATGTAGCCAGGTCATAGCCGTACTGATCGGCCTCCGCCTGCACGTCACTCAGTGTGCTGTCAAACACCTCCTGCATTTCCTGCTCCGGATATTCGGTGATATTCGCATTTTCAAGAACCACCTGCATGACAGCGCTCTTGTTGTAATTATCGTCTATCTCTCCATAGGTTATCTCAAGCTCCTCCCTGATTGACTGTTCATAATCTGCAATGCTCTCAGCATCTGTGTTTGATGCGACGAAGGCATCAGTATAATCAGGAAGCGTCTGTCTCGTAATGGAATTCAGTGTAATCTCAAACACAGCGGATTCTCCCGCCAAATCCGGATCATTAGAATATTCATCTGGAAATGTTGTTTCAATATCGAAGGTTTCACCTACATCATGTCCGACAATCTGTTCCTCGAAGCCATCTATCATAGTTCCCGAACCAAGTGTCAATGAATATCCGGTTCCCGAACCATTCTCAAACGCTTCATCATCTATATAGCCGACAAAATCAATATTGACCTGATCTCCCATCTCCGCCGTGCCACTTGTAAGTGTCTCCGATACCGCATAGCCGGACAAAAATTCCTGCACCTTGCTCTCAACCATAGCATCCGTAATCTCGGTCTTTGTCTCTACATACTCCACATTTTTATACTCACCCAGTTCGCACATACCGGCATATTTATCAATTATATCCTCCGGTTTTACACGCCCGCACCCGCCAAGCATAATCAGACCGGCTGTCAAAGCCAATCCACAGCCAAACTTTTTTACCTTTTTATTCATATCGTTTTTCCTTCCATTATAAATAATCATATTTCATAGGACTATTTTGTTACTAGATTTTTATAACATATTTTCAGGCAAAAATAAAGAAGCAATTCCACATTTCACATAATAAACACGATATTCCCCATATGTTGTGTTATTTTATATTTTTTTTACAATATTTAGTAGACAAACGCCATATAGAGTGTTATAATTACAATCCGTGGGGTAAACCTGTAATATTAATTTTAGGAGATGTACTATGAAGGTAATTAAGAGGGATGGTCATACAGTCAACTATGACCGTATGAAGATTGTTACCGCTATCCGCAAGGCAAACGCCGAGGTTGGGCCATGCGAAAAAGTAACAGAGGATAAGATTGAAGAGATTGTTGAGAGTATTGAAGCAAAGAATCGTTCCAGAATGCTTGTGGAGGACATTCAGGATATCATAGAGCAAAAACTGATGGACGAAAAGAAATTTGTATTGGCAAAAACCTACATTATTTATCGTTACACCAGAGAACTCGTGCGAAGAGCTAATACAACCGATGATTCCATCCTGAGCCTGATTAAGAACAGAAATAAAGATGTTATGGAGGAAAATTCCAACAAAAACGCGACCGTCGCATCCACGCAGAGAGATTTGATTGCCGGCGAGGTATCTAAGGATCTGACCAAGCGTGTACTCCTGCCTGAAAAAATATCCAAGGCACACGATGAGGGCGTTCTGCATTTCCACGATGCAGATTATTTCCTTCAGCCTATTTTCAACTGCTGTCTGATTAATATCGGAGATATGCTTGACAATGGCACTGTCATGAATGGCAAGCTGATTGAAAGTCCGAAAAGCTTTCAGGTCGCATGCACGGTTATGACACAGATCATATCCTCGGTAGCCAGCAGCCAGTACGGCGGACAATCCGTTGATATCAGACATTTGGGCAAATATCTCCGAAAGAGCTACAGAAAGTATAAGGACAGGCTTGTGGAAGAATTCGGAGACAGAATAGATGATGAGATTCTGGAGCAGATGGCGCAGGAGCGTCTGAACGACGAGCTGCGCTCCGGCGTTCAAACCATTCAGTACCAGATTAACACTTTAATGACAACAAACGGTCAGTCTCCGTTTGTTACCCTGTTCCTGAATTTGGATCCTGACGATGAATATGTGGAAGAAAACGCCATCATTATAGAAGAAATACTCCGTCAGAGACTTGAGGGCATTAAAAATGAAAAGGGCGTCTATGTCACACCTGCTTTTCCGAAGCTGATTTATGTCCTCGACGAGCATAACTGTTTAAAGGGCGGGAAATATGATTATATAACAAAGCTTGCCGTAAAATGCTCCGCAAAACGTCTGTATCCGGATTATATTTCCGCAAAAAAGATGCGCGAGAATTACGAAGGTAATGTATTCTCCTGTATGGGCTGCCGCTCTTTCCTCTCCCCTTGGAAGGACGAAAACGGTGACTACAAATGGGAAGGGCGTTTCAATCAGGGTGTTGTCAGTCTGAATCTGCCGCAAATAGGTATCATTGCAAAAGGCAGCGAGGAAAAATTCTGGAAATTGCTTGACGAGCGTCTTGATTTATGCTACGAAGCACTGATGTGCCGCCACCGGGCACTGCTTGGCATTACGTCCGATGTCAGTCCGGTTCACTGGCAGTATGGTGCTATTGCAAGGCTGAAAAAGGGTGAAAAGATAGATCCGCTGCTAAAGAACGGTTATTCAACCATCTCACTGGGATATATAGGCTTATATGAGGTAACAAAGCTCATGAAGGGTGTCAGCCACACCGAGCCGGAGGGTGAGGAATTTGCACTCAAGGTCATGAAGCGGCTCCGCGCTGCCTGTGAGCAGTGGAAGGAAGAGACCGGTCTCGGCTTTGGCCTCTATGGTACGCCTGCTGAATCCCTGTGCTACAGGTTCGCACGTATTGACCAGGAACGCTTCGGCACAATTCCTGATGTTACGGACAAGGGATATTATACAAACTCCTATCATGTAGATGTGCGGGAAAAGATAGACGCTTTCAGCAAGTTCAGATTTGAAAGCCAGTTCCAGACCATCTCATCGGGTGGTGCAATTTCCTATGTCGAGATTCCAAATATGAGACATAATCTGGAGGCGCTGGAGGAGGTTGTAAGATTTATCTATGACAATATCCAGTACGCTGAGTTCAATACAAAATCCGATTATTGCCATGTCTGCAGCTACGACGGTGAGATTATCATAAATGACGACAATGAGTGGGAATGCCCGCAATGCGGCAATAAGGATCACTCAAAGATGAATGTTACAAGACGAACCTGTGGTTATCTTGGCGAAAATTTCTGGAATGTAGGAAAGACAAAGGAGATTAAAGCAAGAGTCTTACATCTTTAAAATTTATTGGATTCTTTTAGAAGGCAAGCTGTGTCGTGGCACACTGCTACGGCGCAGCCTGCCTTTTGTATAATAACAGGAAAGGAAAAGTATATGAATTACGGAGATATTAAACGTATTGATGTGGCAAATGGTCCCGGCGTACGTGTTTCTCTCTTCGTCTCAGGCTGTACACACCACTGTAAGGGATGTTTCAACCCGGAGACTTGGGATTTTAATTTTGGAAAGCTTTTTACGGAGCAGGATATAGAAACCATTATGGAATATCTGAAGCCGGACTACATCAAAGGGCTTTCCCTTTTGGGTGGAGAACCCTTTGAATACAGCAACCAGCAGGGACTTCTTCCACTGCTTCGCCGCTTTAAGGCGGCATATCCCGAAAAAAATGTGTGGTGCTATACGGGCTATGACTTCGAGAAGGATATTCGTGACAGCATGATGGTCAAATGGCCTGAAACACGCGAAATTATTCGATACATTGATATTCTGGTAGACGGGGAGTTTATGGAGGACCGAAAGGATTTGTCACTTCGTTTCCGCGGCTCGGACAACCAGAGAATCATAGATGTAGCAAAATCACTGCAGACCGGCAAGGTTATCCTATGGGATCAGAAAGGAACAATATAATGATTACAAAATTGCCCGTAAACATCAAAAAACTGAAAGAAAATGCTGTCATTCCGACCTACGGCTCCGCCAATGCAGCGGGTGCAGATTTATATGCCTGCATTGATGCTCCGCTTACCCTTGCTCCTGCCCGGACGGTTCTGATTCCAACAGGGCTTGCCATGGAACTGCCGGAGGGTTACGCCGGACTGATATACGCAAGGAGCGGGCTTGCATCGAAAAAAGGGCTTGCTCCCGCAAACAAGGTGGGTGTTATCGACTCCGATTATCGTGGTGAAATCATGGTTGCACTCCACAACCATTCCAATTCAGATGCGGCAATCGAACCACAGGAACGTATCGCGCAGCTTGTCATAACACCTTACATCATGGGAATTTTCCAAACGACAGACGATTTAAGTGATACAGTACGCGGGGCCGGCGGTTTCGGTTCCACAGGAAGTCATTAAATAAATTAACTGTAAACACATGGGCTGTGGCAATAAGATGATATGGCATATATATCTGTATGATGCAGGAAAACCCGCTTTCGCTCGGTTGCTCACGCAGCGGTACTAAGCTCGAAAATACCTCGCTAAGTACCGGCGTTTGCAAACGGTTTTCCTGCATCATACAGATATATATGCCATATCATCTTATTGCCACAGCCCATGTGTTTATTATTGATTTATCGTGAAAGAATTTCCTTGAGGATTCGGTTTACCTCACCCGGATCCGCCTTTCCTTTCATGGCCTTCATAGTCTGTCCCACAAGGAACCCGATTGCCTTTTCCTTGCCGCTCTTATAGTCCTCAACAGACTTCGGATTCGCTGCAGCAATCTCCTCTATCGTTTTGGTTAATGCGCCCTCATCATTGACTGTTTTCAGTCCGTGCTCCTCAACATACTGCTCAGGATCAATATCCTCGGCAAATACCTTCTCGAATACCTCCTTTGCAACAGTTCCGTTGATTACCTTTGTATCCACCAATTTTATGATGGCCGCAAGATTTTTCGCTGAAAACTGCAAATCATCCGCATCCATTCCGCTTTCCTTCATCAGACGCATGGTTTCTACCATGAGCCAGTTTGAGACCTTCTTCGGAGCTGCCCCAAGGGCAATTGCCTCCTCAAATATATCCGCCAGCTTCTTGGAGTTTGTCAGAATGTCGATATCATATTCCGGTATATCGTACTCTTCCTTATAGCGAATACGTTTCTCATCGCGAAGCTCCGGCTGACGGCTGCGAATCTCCTCCATCCACTCGTCACTGATAATGACGGGAACAAGGTCGGGATCCGGGAAATAACGGTAATCCTGCGCATCCTCCTTGGAACGCATTGCATAAGAATATTCCTTTGTATCGTCCCAACGTCTGGTCTCCTGAATTACCTGCCCGCCTGATTCAATAAGATCTATCTGACGTTCCCGCTCATTTTCGATTGCCCGTGCTATCGCCTTAAAGGAATTCAGATTCTTCATCTCGGTTCGGGTTCCGAACGCCTCCGCGCCGACCTCGCGCACAGACAGATTCACATCCGCACGCATGGAGCCCTCATTCAGCTTGCAATCTGAGGCTCCGAGGTATTGGATAATCAGACGCAGCTTCTCCAAATATGCGATAACCTCCTCCGCAGAGCGCATATCAGGTTCGGATACAATTTCGATCAGCGGTACACCCGAACGGTTATAATCCACCAAAGAGCTGTCCGTATATGGATCATGCACAAGCTTGCCCGCATCCTCCTCCATGTGTATCTCATGAATCCTCACGTATTTTTTCTTTCCGTCCACCTCTATCTCCACCTTGCCATCACGGCAGATCGGATAATAGAGCTGGGATATCTGATAATTCTGCGGATTGTCGGGATAAAAATAGTTTTTCCGGTCAAACTTGCAGTTCTGTGTAATCTTACAGTTTGTTGCCAAGCCTACCGCAATTGCCTTTTCCACGACGCCCTTATTCAGGACAGGCAGAGAACCCGGCATACCGGTACATACCGGGCAGGTATGCGTATTCGGCGCTCCTCCGAACTCTGTGGAGCATCCGCAGAATATCTTCGTTTTTGTTGCAAGCTCAACATGAACTTCAAGTCCGATGACTGTCTCAAAGGTCTTACTCATTCTTAAAGCCCCCTTTCTGACAATGCATCCGGTCTTTTATAAGACCTGCTGCACTCAAACGCATATGCCGCACGGATAATCGACTTCTCATCAAAGGTCTGTCCGAGGAGCTGCATGCCGACCGGCAATCCGTTTCTATCGTAACCGCATGGCAGTGAAATACCGGGCAGACCGGCCAGATTCACCGACACGGTGTAAATATCACCGAGATACATTTTAATTGGATCATTCAGGGAATCTCCGACCTTTAATGCCGTCGTCGGCGCTACCGGTCCGAGAATCACATCATAGCGTGCAAATGCATCATCAAACGCTTTCTTAATCAATGCTTTTGTTTTCAGCGCCTTTACATAATATGCATCATAATAACCGGAGCTAAGGACAAAGGAACCGAGCATAATCCGGCGCTTCACCTCAGCGCCGAAGCCCTCCGAACGTGTTTTCTTGTACATGTTATGAAGGTCGGTAAAGCTCTCTGTCCGATATCCGTATTTCACCCCGTCAAAACGCTCCAGATTGGAGGATGCCTCTGCCGATGCGATAATGTAATATGCCGGAATTGCATATTCTACCATACCAAGGTCAAATTCCTCTACAACGGCGCCCTTTTCCTCCAAAACCTTTGCTGCTGCAAGTACATTTTTCCTTACATCCTCATCGATACCCTCCGCAAAATAATCCTTTGGAATACCGATCTTCATGCCCTTGACATCGTCCGCCAGCGCACTTGTGAAATCACCTGCCGCCTCCGCGTAGGAGGTGGAATCCTTACTGTCATGCTGACAGATTATCTCCAGTATCGTCGCACAATCCGTCACATCCTTTGCCAGCGGTCCAATCTGGTCCAGAGATGAGCCATAGGCTATCAAACCATATCTTGACACTCTTCCGTATGTCGGTTTCATTCCGGTCACACCGCAAAACGATGCCGGCTGTCTGATAGATCCGCCTGTGTCAGAGCCCAGCGCATACGGAATCTCCTCTGCTGCCACAGCCGCTGCGGAACCGCCTGAGGAACCGCCCGGAACCCTGTCTGTATCCCACGGATTCCGCGTAATGCCATAATATGAAGTCTCTGTCGTACTTCCCATGGCAAACTCATCCATGTTGGTCTTTCCTATGACAACAGCCCCGGCCTCACGCAACAGATGAACCGCCTCCGCTGTGTAGGTTGGTACAAAATTGCTCAATATCTTTGAGGAACATGTCGTAAGCATTCCCTCGATACACATATTATCCTTGATTGCAACCGGAACTCCGGCGAGCGGCCCGGAAAGCTCCCCCGCCTCGATTTTCCTTTGTATTTCCTCTGCCTGTGCCAGCGCACCCTCACGGTCTACGGTTACAAAGCAATTATAAGCCTTATCCAGCTTCTCGATTCTATCCAGGCATGCCCCGGCGGCGTCCACAGCGCTCACCTCACCCGCCTTGATTTTTTTTCCCAGCTCAACGGCTGTCAGCTTCATCAAATCATCCACGGTACACACCTCCTAATCAAATGTTTTCGGAACCTTATAGCAGCCATCCTTCTGTTCAGGTGCATTTGCCAGCAGATTATCCCTGTCCTCTCCATTGGTTACAGTATCCTCACGAAACACGTTGCTGACCGGGAATGCATGGCTCATGGCATCCACGTGATCGGTATCCAGCTCATTCAGCTTACTGACATATTCAAGCATATTGGACATGTCCTGTTTCGCCTGCTCCTTCTCCTCCTCGGAGAGTTCAAGCTTCGCGAGAATACCCACATAATCTATCGTTTCATCTGTAATTGTCATACGGTTTTCCTCCTTTACACAGACTCCCTCGTGCAATCAATCCTGAACGCACATCACCTCAATTAATTTCTGACCTTAATATGAACCTCACGAAGCTGCTGCTCCGTCACCTCATTTGGAGCGCCGCACATCAAATCCTGTGCAGTTCCGCTCATCGGAAACGGAATAACCTCACGAATATTCTCCTCATTTCTAAGGAGCATAATCATACGATCAACACCCGGTGCCATACCTGCATGTGGCGGTGCACCAAACTGGAATGCACTGTAAAGAGCCCCAAACTTCTGCTCAAGAACCGCCTTGTCATACCCTGCAATCTCAAAGGCTTTCTCCATGATCCGCATGTCATGGTTTCTGACCGCACCGGAGGAAAGCTCCACACCATTGCAGACAATATCATACTGATATGCAAGGATATCAAGCGGATCCATCGTATCAAGCGCATTCAGACCACCCTGTGGCATGGAGAACGGATTATGTGTAAATCCGATTTTCTTCTCCTCCGTATTATACTCAAACATCGGGAAGTCATTGATATAGCAGAAGCGGTAAGCATTCTTTTCAAGTAAATCCAGACGATTACCGAGCTCTGTACGAATCTGTCCCGCAAATACGGACGCCTGCTTTTCTGTATCCGCAATAAAGAAAATCGTATCTCCCACTGTCAGACCGGCTTGTTCCGCAAGCTCCGCCTTCATATCATCAGGAATAAATTTATCAATTGGTCCCTTATAGGACTCATCCTCCAAAACCTCAAGATATCCGAGTCCGCCCATACCGATTGAGATTGCAAATTTAAGCATCTTCTCATGCTGTCCCTTGGAGAGCTTGGAATGTACATTGATTGCACGCACAGTCTTTCCATGGAACGGTTTGAATGTACATCTCTGGAAAAACCCGGAAAGGTCAATAATCCGAAGCGGATTTCTCAGATCCGGTTTGTCCGTACCAAACTCAAGCATCGCCTGCTTATAGCTTATAATCGGGTAAGGTGCCTCTGTCACCGCATATCCCTTCGGCGCAAACTCCTTAAATGCCGCGGTAAGCACCTCCTCGCCGACCTTGAACACATCCTCCTGTGTGGCGAAGCTCATCTCGAAATCAAGCTGATAGAACTCTCCCGGCGAACGGTCTGCCCTCGCATCCTCATCGCGGAAGCATGGTGCAATCTGGAAATACCTGTCAAAGCCTGACACCATGAGAAGCTGTTTATACTGCTGCGGTGCCTGCGGCAACGCGTAGAATTTACCCTTATATTTTCTGGACGGAACGATGTAATCTCTTGCGCCCTCCGGTGATGAGGCGCAGAGTATCGGTGTCTGTATCTCCATAAAGCCCAGCTCTGTCATTTTCTGTCTCAGGAAAGCAATCACCTTTGAACGGAAAATCATATTTTCCTTTACCTTTCGGTTTCTGAGGTCAAGATATCTGTATTTCAGTCTTACCTCCTCGCGTACCTCCTTTGAGGTTGTCACCTCAAACGGAAGCTGCCTGTATACCTTTCCGAGAATATCAACCTTATGTGCCTCAAGCTCAATCGTTCCTGTCGGAATCTTCGGATTATAGGTTTCCTCGTCCCGATGCTGAACCAGTCCCTGCACGGATATACACTCCTCACGGGTAATGCCCAAAAGCAGGCCTGTATCCCTCATAACCACCTGCATAACTCCGTACATATCTCTCAAATCCACGAAAGAAACGCCCCCGTGGTCACGGATATTCTCTACCCATCCGGCTATCCTGATTTCTTTTCCCACCAGTTCTTCACTGATGCTTTCCATCGTCATGTCTCTGTAAATGTTTGGTTCCATGATATCTCTCCTGTTCTTTTTTTTTCACGCCGTACCGCCTCGCCCCCCGGCTCAATACCTACACAAAAAAAACCCGAGGCAAAAAGCCTCGGGACGAATGTCAATCTGCATCTTACATCCGCGGTACCACCCGTATTGAAACCGCCGCCGCGATTCCCTCTCTTAATTCTTAACGTGAATCATTCGGATATACCTAGACCTCTTAGACAGCATGCACTGTTATCACATAGGCTTCAATATATCAGCTCCGGCAGCGTTCCGCTCTGCATGGTGTCATGTTATGGCTCTCAGTCAGTGACCATATTCCCTGTCATGTCCTGATGCAGGCAGTCTCCATCAACGCCTTTATCATAAATCTGAACACATTATATGCTAATTATTCACAAATGTAAAGGATTTATAGCATTTTTTACACATATAATTTTATTGCTTAAAGATGCTTTATCACACCGTGCAAAATATACGGAAGCATCATCCATGCCGACTGCAGTCTCCCATAGCCTGCGTAACGGTATGTGCGGTACGTCATCTGCGCCGCCTTACATTTGCTGCGGGATTTCCCCTGTGCCGACAGCCTGTATAGAAGATACGGTTCATCTATTCCGACCACATAATCGTACTCCTGCAAAAGCATAAGCCATGTCAGATAGTCCTCATGTGCATCCCCGCCATGCTGCATCGGATAGCGCAGCAATACATCCCTGCGGGCAAGCACCGACGAGCAGTTAATATAATTTGTCCTTCTGAGCATAGACAGACTGATACGCTCCGGTGTATGTATGACATGTCCTGTACTGCTGCCATCCTCCCGAATCAGCAGCCTTGCCGTATTACACAGACATGCTCGCGTCTCCTGCAGCATTGAAAGCTGATGTGCAAGCTTACCCGGCATCCATTTATCATCCGCATCCAGCAGCGCAATATATTCTCCCTCTGCAAGTCTCACACCGGCATTTCTGGTCTCCGCAGCGCCCCGATTTACACGGTTTCGATAAATCCGAACGGAGGTATTCCCGCATTTGCCCGCCCATACGGACCGCACGGATAGTATCCCGCTGCCCGTGTCCCAATCCTGTTCGGCACATCCCGCATAACGCGCACACAGATGATGAATCACAAGCTGCACAGATGAATCCGTCGATGCGTCATCTACCAGCACCAATTCCTTTTCGACCTCCTGCGCCAAAGCGCTGTCCACAGCCTCATTTATAAACGCTCCGGCATTATACACCGGAATCACAATCGATACCATACTTCCTCCGCATATACTACATGCTATTTCCGATGCTTCGCGAGACCGTCTCCAAACACAAGCTTCATGATACGCTCCGTTGCATGCCCGTCACATGCTGACATATATTTCTCCCGGAATGCAGTTACTTTTTCCCTGTCAAACCGATTCTCAATATCCGAAATATATGCTATAACCTGCTCTGTATTCGTGTAAATCGGTCCGGGCACAAAATCCTTATAATCATAATAAAACCCGCGCCAGTCAAAGTACTCATCCAAATCGTAGGCAAGGAATATCATCGGCTTGCCAAACAGTGAATATTCAAACACAAGTGACGAATAATCAGAGATACAGATATCACTGACACACAACAAATCCTCGATACTCATATCCGTCGTCATATCAACGGCAAATCCGGAAAATTCCTCCGGTATCTGCGGTCTTTTCTTCACAAACGGATGATGCTTGAACAGGACAACATACTCCTGTCCCAGTTTTTCATACATCAAATTCAAATCCAGCACATCCGGTGTCTTTGCGCCCGCCACACGACCGCGAAAGGTCGGAGCGTAAAGAATCACCTTTTTACCCTTTGCAGGCGGAAACCTGTGATACAGTGTATCCTGCGCCCGCCTGATAAATGCCTCGTCAAAGAAAACATCTGTCCTTGAGACACCGACAGGCTTCACCACGCCGCTTCCCGGCGCCAGTGACATAGCCTCCTCATACGCCCATACAACCTCCGGTGCACTGACCGTCATATGTGTATAATTGCGATGAAACGGATATTTCTGAAGTGTCTTCCTGTCATCACCGAAAATAAGGTCAGCCGTGCTCATCCCAAATTTCTTGAAAGCACCGCAGGCATGCCAGAGCTGCGTCAAAACAGTCTCCTTCCGCATCGGCAGACAGCTTGTCACATCGGATGACTCATTTAAAAACACATACTTTGCATCAGCGATATCCCGCACCATCGCCCGACACAGTTTGATATAATCCCATTTCCGCACAAAGCTCATGCGCAGAAAATGCGTATGCAGCTCATAATCATAATGCATCCGGAGTTCATCATAAAGAAGCCGGGAGCTGTCACTGATTTCCGGCATCCGAACCTCAATAAATACAACCTTTCGTTCATTCACAGGTTTCTTTGCAAATTGCTTATACAGTCTCGGATACATCCAACGAAGTGTATAAAACCGATAAAGCCTTATCAACGGCTTGCGTATCCTTTTACGAATTGCTTTGCATATCCTGCTTTTCTTTGTCTCCATCTCTCACAGCCTCCCAAAGGTGTCCTATCCTATCTCATCCTGTCCGAATACATGGTCTATAAGGCGCTCCGTCGCCATTCCGTCACAGGCATTCATGTACAGAGACTTATACCGTCCGCGCATATGCCTCATATCCTCCGTATCGCCCCGCAAAGCCATTTTCACGGCGCTGCGCAGTTCCTCCTGCATAAAAATATTCATCTCTTTTCGCTTCACATCATGACCGCTTCCCTTGACCACATAACCGGGCAGTGCATCATATTCCTGATAGAAGCCTCTGGTCTTTCCGTATGCCCTGTAATCCGGCGCAAAAAAAATGATTGGTCTGTCGAACAGCAGATATTCAAAAAAAACCGACGAATAATCTGTAATCAAAATATCAGCACATACCATGAGCTCATCCGTTGTCATGCAGACAGCATCCTGCTTTTCCCCGGAATCCCCCGTCAAACCATCATGCAGATGCGGGTGCAGACTTTTTATTACATAAATTCTATCAGCAAGCTCCGGCGATTTCTGCAATGCGTCAATATAATCCTGTCCGACAAGCTCCGCCTGTGCGGCATTGCCCCGAAAAGTCGGTGCCCACAAGAGAACTTTCTTTCCTTCCGCATCGGGATATGCATACCTGAACTTATCACGACATGCCTCCAGATAATCCTCATCAAACAGCCGGTCTGTGTGGCTGACGCCGAGCGGCCGCACAATTGACAGCTGTTTTTGTTTTTTGTCTTTTCTATCGGTTCCCATAGCTGATATAAAATGCTCCACGCAGCCGTCTCCGCTCACTGTAACCAAATCATAATTGCGGTAGACATCACCGTGATAGCCTGCCGGAATATCATCCTTTGCATCATAGCCGAATTTTTTGAATGCTCCGCAGCCATGCCAGAGCTGCACCACCTTTGTCTCCTTTTTTTTGCGGCAGGAGGCAACCGGCAAAAAATTATCACAGATAAATACATACGAAGCCCGCGCGTACAGCTTCATAAAACGGGTCATAAACCGGACTCCCTCCCACGCTCCGCATTTCGATATATCACAAAAGTATTCCTCCACATGATAATGCTCCTGCGCAAGTCTCTCACGCAGCTGTTCCATATGAGGCGGGCAGGCATCATGATGTTCGTCTGCCAAAACCACCAGTTCATCCTCCGGCTTTCTCCACCTGTTTATTGTATAACAAAACGGAAATATAATATGCTGACACAGCATTTTGAAAATTTGTTTTACTCCAAATCTCACGGCAGGACTCACCTCCCCCCTACTTCACCATATCCTGATAGATTGGTACGATTTCATCCATCATTCCGTAATGCAACAGCCTTCCGTGTTCAAGAATCATCGCTTTGTTACAGATTCGCCTGACCTGCTCTATGTTATGTGATACAAAAAGCACCGTCACGCCTGTATCCATCATATCCACCAGCTTTTTCTCACTCTTCTTACGGAACTTTGCGTCCCCGACAGACAACACCTCATCCAAAATCAGGATATCCGGCTGAACAACCGTCGCAATCGAAAACCCTAGTCTCGCTTTCATACCGGAGGAGTAATTCTTAAGAGGAACATCAATAAATCTTTCCAGCTCTGAAAATCTTACAATCTCATCATATTTTTCGCGCATAAATGCTCTGGAATGTCCAAGCACGGCACCATACAGAAAGATATTCTCAGCGCCGGTGTACTGCTTGTCAAATCCCGCGCCAAGCTCTATCATAGGCGCAATCACACCCTGTCTGGTCACGGTTCCCTCTGTCGGGCGAAAAACTCCGGCCACGACCTTCATCAGCGTGGATTTACCGGCACCATTTAATCCAAGCACACCGACTCTGTCCCCCTTTGCCACTGAAAAGGTCACATCCTTTAATGCCCAGAATTCATTGAAGGAGAGCTCGTGCTTCAACAGCTTAATAAAATACTCCTTCATGCTATCCACTTTTTCCTTGCTCAGGTTAAACCGCATGCCCACATGCTCCAGCTTGATTACTTCTTCCACCTTATTCTCCATCTGCCCTGCCTATATATACAATATAAATTTATCCTCATTTTTAGCAAATACGATACCGCCAGCCACAACACAGACCAGCGCAAACACGGAGGCATACAGCAGCATGCCCATATCCATCGCCTCGCCAAATATGCAGCTTCTGAAATTTGATATCAGACAAAACAGAGGATTGAATTCCAATATCCAACTCACACTGCTGTTCAAAATCTTCTCGGGATAATAAAAAATTGCGCAGGTATACATGACCAGCATCAATCCCACATTCCACAGATATTCCAAATCCCGGAAAAAAACGCCTACCGTCGCCAGAATCATTCCCACCCCGACAGAGAGCAGAAATAAAATCGCGAGCGGTATAGCTGCGAGCAGCAGCCTCGGTGTCGGAAACACCCGCAGTACCAGTGAAACCAGCATCAGCACCACCAGAGAAATCAGGAACAGTATATAGTTAAACACAATTCCGGACAGCGGATACAGGTACTTCGGTACATACACCTTCTTAATCATACCCTCATTCTGCCTGATTGACTTAAGTGCCGTCGTTGTCGCCTGAGAAAAAAGCGTGTAAATCACCCTTCCGGACAATATATACACCGGAAACTCCCTTCCGTGATGTCCGAGCAGCGTTCCGAACACAATCGTAAGCACTATCATAGTGAGCAGAGGCTCTATCATAGACCAAATCACACCCAGATAAGACCGTCTGTATTTTAATTTTATTCCTTTGCGCACCAGCTCCGCAAAAAGGTTGCTGTATTGTTTAAACTCTCTTATCTTTTCCCCCATAAAAGACCTCTGTTTAACATATCTCTACATGACTTCCCGCAATATATCTATCGTATGGCGAAGTCCCTCTTCCATCCCGTACATGGATTTCCAGCCAAGACCACGCAGCTTATCCGTGGCAAGCACGGCTTTCGTCGCCTTGGAATATCCGGCAAGCTCCACCGCATCCGGCAATTCAAATACGACTTCCTTTCCGGCATAATCAGCAATCATTTTCGCCATATCCCGAAGCTGTACATCCGAATCCTTTGATACGACATTGTAGGCGCCCCCATCCTCACCGGCAAGCATAAGCATGCAGATTGCAGACACCGCGTCCGCAACATAGCTGTAGGAAAAAAGCTGTGTCCCTTCGCTCTTTAACACGATATTCTCACGCTTAACTCCCTTTAAAATAAACTGTGACAGCGCTTTCGTGTCTGACAGCAGCATGGATGGTCCGTAAACCCTTGAAAGTCTCGGAATCACAACCGATAAGCCCTTTTGTTTTCTGTACGCCTGACAGAGTGCCTCTCCGGTCCGCTTGCTTTCCGGATAACCTGCCCGCAGCGTATTACAGTCGATATATCCCAGATACTCCTCCGCAAAGGCATCAACATCTCCACGATTTTCTCCATATATCTCCACAGAGGACAAAAATACAAACCGCTCGCAGTCATGCTCCGCAGCTAGTTCAAGCATATGCCCCGTTCCCATAACATTCGCCGAGATTGTTCCAATCGGATCGCTGGCATATGCAACCGGATGCGTATTGCTCGCTGCATGGAGCATATAGGATAATTTCACACTCTCCCACGCAGCCTGCTCTGCCGGTTTATTGATGTCCCAGCAAACGATATGCAGCCCGTCATTTTCTGTATACCCTGAAAAACGCGCCTGCATTTTCTCCCGTTTTCTACCGATTACATAGACGTCGACATTTTGATTCATATATTTATTCCTGTACAGCAGCACATCCGTCAGGAAGCTGCCTATCATGCCTGTTCCGCCGGATATGGCAATGCTCTTTCCGACAAGCCTGTCCCAGTCAAGCGGATATGCCGCAGTCCGGGCAATATCCTGCATATACAATTTACTGTCGCACAATCTCATTTTATTTTCCCTCCTACAACCCTATTTTAACCATTTATCTTTTACAGCAGTCAAATACCCTTTGAATATCTCCAAATCATCCTTTGTTGTCAGCTTGATATTTTTATCCGAACCCTTTGCAAAGTACAGCCGTTCTCCCAGCTCCACCATCATCGTGTTGGTATAAGACGAGCCGTAGATTCCTATTTTCTCGCGGAAGGCCTTCTCATACGCCCATGCCAGTTTGTCATATTTATAAGCCTGCGGTGTAGATACACGCCGCAATGTTTCACGCGGAATATATTTTGTGGTCGATATATCATCATCAATTACAAAAATCTGCTCGTTATACGGTAAGGATGTCACTCCGTTTCCATATTGATTACATTTCTCTATGACATCATTCAGTACCTCATCATCCACCAGCGGCCGTATTCCATCATGAATAATCACATTATCCGAGGGCTGACAGATACCTTTCAGATTATCCACACCATTGCGGATAGATTCCTGTGCTGAACCGCCGCCTGACACAATCCATTTTAATTTATCAATATTAAACTGTTTTGCATATGCCCACAAAATATCATGCCAGCCGTCAATACAGACCACCTCTATCACATCCACCAGCGGATGACGCTGAAAGCTCTCCAGAGTATATACAATCACCGGCTTATCATATACGTTGATAAACTGCTTTGGAATATCCTGTCCCATCCGATGGCCGGAACCCCCGGCAATAATAATTGCTATATTCATATTTATTCTCCTTTATTCTCATTCCTTTGTACCGCCGTCTATGGCAGGGGTGTCTTTTTATTCTCCTCAATTCCCTCTGAGCTTTCCTTACGAAATACAATACGGAAGGTCAGGAGCATCAGCTTGATATCCATCCAATAGGAATATTCCTGTATATAGGTCAGGTCAAGCTTCAGCTTATCAATCGGCGTTGTATTATATTTGCCATACACCTGTGCATATCCGGTAAGCCCTGCCTTCACCTTCAAACGAAATTCAAACTCCGGTATCGACTCTGCATATTTCTCAAATATCTCCGGCCGCTCCGGCCTCGGTCCCACCATGGACATATCTCCGGCAAAAACATTAAAGAGCTGCGGCAGTTCATCCAGATGCAGTCTCCTGAGTATCTTTCCAAGCGGTGTCACACGCTCGTCATGTCTTCGGGCAAGCTGTGCGCCACCCTCCTCCGCATCCTGTCTCATGCTTCTGAATTTAAAAATCGTGAATTCCTTACGATCCCGCGTCAACCGCACCTGCCGGTAAAAAACACATCCCCCATCAGACAGCTTAATCAGCATCGCAATTATTAACATAATCGGAGACGTAATCACAATTGCAATACCCGACAGTACAATATCCACAGACCGTTTCACAAAGCGCTGATCCAGATTCAGTCCCTGATTTCTTGACAGCAAAATCGGCGTATCGACAAGATACAAATCCTCGGAGCCCTTCATAATGATATCCGTTATCTTCGGAACCACATAAGTCCTGATATTATGCTGATAACAATATTTTATAATAACATTTCGATTCTCCGCCGGCAGATCGTACAAAAATACGCCCTCAAAATCCAGCACATCACTGCATATCTTCTCATAACCCCGCTGATAATTCAGTATCTCGCACACCTCATATTTATCTGTCCTTGTATACAATTTTTTCAGGAAGCCCTCCAACGGATAATTCCCGTATATAATAATAATTTTCCGAGGCGGATATACATGCAGATATATATGTCTGCATAAATTCACCCATACCACCGCAAATATAAACTGCGTTCCTGCCATGACAACAACAGGCATTACATCCATATAATCGCTCCATGCCAGACAGACCATGACATAGCCCGCAACGCCCGAAAAAAGTATCGCCAGCATATGTGACAGGCACAAATCCACCACGCGCATATAACTGATTTTATATCCGTTAAAGCTCTTCGTAATCAAATATACAAACACTGCATACATACTGATAATCGCATAATTTCCCTTAATATAAAACGGATTATCCGTAAAAAAGCAGTGATACCACATCATGCCAAATGCAACAACCTCATAAAGCCATATACAGAAATTGGAAATGACACTTAAGATGTGTTTCCCCTGTTCTTCTGCGTACATAATACCTCCATAATATGCACAGACACTATCTCCAAACCATTAAATTATAATAAGCAACACGGTTTATGTCAATAAAAACCTGATACCGTGCCATATGCCATGCCATATTCATTGCGAATGAAAATCTACAATTTTCTTCAAATTAATATTTATTTCCTGTACATTTTATATTATAATACCATTGATACAACAAGTAAATTGGAGGTAATAAAATGGAGAATATAGATTTCGCCAAAGTCGGACTCAAAATGAAGGAACTAAGAAATGAAATGGGTATCTCGCAGCAGACGATTGCATCTGATATCGGTGCTACCGTTGCTTTTATCAGTAACATCGAGAACAACAAGGTTAAGATGAATCTTCGCATGATTATTTATTACGCCAACATGTGCAACGTACCCATTGATGTACTGATTGATGCCGGGCGCAAGAAAAAACGTTATTCTGCCGGCGAGGCAATTGATCAGCAGATTCTGGAGACACTGCAGGAGTTCTCACCAAATGAAAAGCATAAGCTTCTGCAAATGCTCCAGATTGCCAAATCAAAATAATACCCTGCAGCACCTGTGTGCATAAATACACAGGACAACGTAACAAAACGAAATTGACGCATAAATAAAATTATAGCATGTATATTCAGGAAAACCCTTTGCGAGAGCAACGGAGCGAGAGCGTGTTTTCCGTAATATACATGCTATTATTTTATTAATACGTCAAATTTGTTTTGTTATTTTAATCCTGCAAGGGATATTTTACAGTGTTTTGATTCTGTCGATTGCTTTGACGGTATTCTCATAGGTTCCGAATGCTGTCAGTCTGAAATAGCCTTCTCCGCTTGGTCCAAAGCCTGAACCGGGTGTTCCGACTACATTTGCCTTCTCCAAAAGATAATCAAAGAAGTCCCATGAAGTCATACCATCAGGCGTCTTGAGCCAGATATATGGCGCATTCACACCGCCGGACACACTGTAGCCTGCACCCTTCAAGCCCTCATAGATATATTTTGCATTGTTCATATAATATGCAATCTGCTCCCCGGTCTGTTTCTTTCCTGCCTCTGAATATACCGCCTCACCTGCTGCCTGCACAATGTACGGCGCACCGTTGTACTTAGTCCCATGTCTTCTTGCCCAGAGCGGATTTAACGCGGTTCCGTCACTCGCCTTTAACTTCTTCGGCACTACAGTAAAGCCAAGCCTCGTTCCGGTAAAGCCTGCATTCTTTGAAAAGCTTCTGAGCTCTATCGCACAGGTCAGGGCACCATCACACTCATAGATTGTATGTGGAACATCATCCTCACTGATATAAGCCTCATATGCAGCATCATATATGATAACAGCCTTCTTCTCATTTGCATAATCAACCCACTTCTGAAGCTGCTCCTTCGTAACGGTCGCTCCGGTTGGATTATTCGGAAAACAAAGATATATAATATCCGGCGTCTCCTGCGGAAGCTCAGGTGCAAATCCGTTTTCCTCCCTGCACGGCATGTAGATGACGTCGCTCCACAAGCCTGTCTTTGCGTCATAGGTTCCGGTTCTTCCCGCCATAACGTTGGAATCAACATAGACCGGATATACCGGGTCGCAGACGGCAATTTTATTGTCCAGCGCAAATATCTCCTGAATATTTCCCGAATCGCACTTCGCACCGTCGCTGACAAAGATTTCGTCGGTATCGATATCCACGCCTCTTGCCTTATAATCATTTTTTGCGATGGCACTCCGCAAAAACTCATAGCCGAGATCAGGTGCATAGCCCTTAAACGTCTCCTGCACACCCATCTCGGAAACAGCCTCATGGAGCCGGTCAATGATAGCCGGTGCAAGCGGCTGTGTCACATCACCGATTCCAAGTCTGATAACCTCCTTGTCAGGGTTTGCAGCCTGAAATTCTCTCACTTTCTTTCCAATTGTCGAGAACAGGTAGCTGCCCGGCAGCTTTAAATAATTATCATTTACCTTGAACATATTTTTATCCTCCTCGATTTGTATTTTAATATGTATAATCAATATGTTATACTTCCATCACACCGTCAAACACGACTGTTGCCGGTCCGGTCATATAGAGCAGATTCTTTTCTCTGTCCCATCGGACTGACAATTTTCCGCCGCGCAAAATCACGGTAACCGCGGCTTCGGTAAGACCATTTAGAACACTCGCCACCACGGCAGCACACGCACCTGTTCCACATGCAAGCGTTTCCCCTGTTCCCCGCTCCCACACCCGCATCCTGATACACGTTCTGTCCACAAGCTGAACAAACTCAGCATTGACACGATTGGGGAACATAGCATCATACTCAAACTTCGGACCAATCCTTTCCAGCGGAATCTTTTCTATATCCTCCACAAAGGCGACACAATGCGGATTGCCCATGGACACGCAGGTTATACGATATTCTTTTTCTTCTATTCTTATTGGATAATCACGCAGCATATCCTGCATATCCGGGACCACAGCAGGAATATCCGCGGGGTTTAAGACCGGGGCTCCCATATCCACTGTAACCTGACAGACGGTACCTCTGTCATCTGCATTTTCCATGTTAATATCAAGCTTCAGCCGTTTAATTCCGGCAAGCGTCTCAATCGAAAGCATCTCCTTATCGGTCAATCCATAATCATACACGTATTTTCCCACGCAGCGGATTCCGTTTCCGCACATCTCCGAGCGGGAGCCGTCGGCATTGTACATATCCATCACAAAATCCGCATGCCCGGACGCCCTGATTAAAATCAGTCCGTCAGCGCCGACACCGAAATGCCTGTCGCTTATCAGCACAGCAAGACGCTCCGGATTCTCAACTCTTTCGCGCAGGCAATTCACATAAACATAGTCATTGCCGAGACCTTCCATCTTGGTAAAATGCAGCTGCATCCGGTCTCCTTCATTCCGCTAGATTTTAGCACACATTTATGTGCTTTGCAAACGGTAAACGCAAAGTTCTTATTTCATTATATTATAATTACGGGGTATGTATGACAGGAAGAAGCGCAGAACACAACTGCCGGATGTTGATAAGCGTGTTTTCCATGCAAGTATCACAGCTTATCAACATCCGGCAGTCATATCAACAAAATAATCACTACGCATGCAGACATATACCATCAACCGTTTTTTGTCTTCTGCATAAATAGTCAATGTGGTTCCGTCATGGCTTACGCTTGCCTCTTCTCCGCTTGCTTGTTCCGTCGCTTCACACCCTCCTGTTTCCGTATCAATATAAACCTCATCGTAGGGATCGGCATTTAACTCACTGACAATAAAGTGATAGTATGTCCTTCCGTTTTCCTCAACCATACTCTGAAAATATATTGTTGCTGTCCCTAACGGGTTAAATAATATACTGGAAACGCCGGTAAACACATAAAATATTAAGATAGGAGGATAATTTTATGTCAGTAAATATTAACTCAATATATAGTGACACATATCAATACAAAAGCATAAATAAAAACAGCAAACAGTATAAGGCAGCTGCGTCAGACTGTCTTGGGGCTATTGTAGAAGCAGAAAATGCGATGGAGCCAATCAAGCGACAACAAAAGAGGCAGTAGACAATTCCCTTGTGGTGGGAAGTAGTGCGTTTGGACAGGTATTTTCAAGTAGAGGACTTGATTACAGCTTATAACTTATGTCTTTAAGCATTGAATCATAGTCAGCAAAAACAAATCCACAAGTGGATTGGAAAAAGCATTGCAGGAATTGCAACGGGCAAAACAGCATGTAGCCAACGAAAAGAAAAAGCAGAACGAGAAGAAACGGAAAGCCGAGAACCACCACAAGTATATTCATGTTAATCCTCTCTACTACTGTAAATTTCCTTGTTACATTCATTACAAAACATTTTTAACTTGTCTCCTGCCTAACATAAATTAATTTTGCATAAAAACATATTGAAATGGCACATTACTTAATAAAAAATCAAACTAATTTACCGATTTTTATCATTTTTCGTCGTTCCGCACACCTTACACACGGCACCTGTATTTCTGGTATCGCATTTCGGACAAATCCATTATCCTCCATTTGTGCTTCGTAATTCATACAATACATAATTTCATCTCCCTTTTTCTTATGTTTCAATATAAAATATTCTAACCTCATAAGCTTATTCTCAGACAGTTCCTGCGCCAAAAAGAGCCACCGGCATAAGCCGGTGGCTCCTCGCATTTCATATTAATCAACTACGTATGGCATAATTGCAACGTGTCTTGCTCTCTTGATAGCAACTGTAAGCGCTCTCTGGTGCTTTGCACAGTTACCGGTAATTCTTCTGGGAAGAATTTTACCTCTCTCAGAGATATATCTCTTAAGCTTGTTCACGTCCTTATAGTCAATAACAGAATTCTTGTCTGCGCAGAAAACGCAAACCTTTTTTCTTCTACGAATTGGTCTTCTCTTCATAGGAGCGTCTGCACGATCGCTCTTCTCTGTCTTAGTATAAGCCATTTTATTTACCCTCCATTTTTACTTAAACGGTAAATCGTTCTCTATTCCCTCCGGAATACTCATGAAGCCATCCGCACTCGCATTACCCGGTGCAGGTCTGTCCTCTGAATGATATCCACCGTTTCCGCCATTGCCGGAAGCTGCTTTGCTCTCCGCAAACTCCTGCTCCTCAACAACGACCTCTGTCGTATAAACCTTATTACCATCTCTGTTGGTATAGCTTCCCGTCTGGATTCTGCCGGTAATCGCAATCTTTATACCCTGTCTTAAATACTTCTCTGCAAATTCTCCCTGTCTGCCAAATGCTACACAGGAAATAAAATCTGCTGTCTGATCATTGCCGCCGGCATCTTTTCTCTGATATCTTCTGTCAACCGCCAGCGTGTATCTGGCAATTGCCAAAGGCTCTGCCGCCTGTGAATATCTTACCTCCGGATCCCGTGTTAAACGACCCATCAAAATTACTTTGTTCATTGGAATTCCTCCTTATCTGACACTACTCCGCATCCTGTCTGACACAAAGATATCTGATAACAGATTCCATAATACGAACATTAGCCTCAATCTGAGCAGGACTGTCAGCATTGCCATCAAACTGAATAAAGTAGTAGTAGCCTTCCCTCATCTTCTGAATCTCATAAGCTAATCTCTTCTTACCCCAGTCATCAACGTTAGTAACAATACCGCCAGCCTTCTCGATAATTGCTTTCGCTTTCTCGACAGCTGCTGTTCTAGCGTCATCATCGATCTTTGCACTAACAACCAACGCTAATTCATACTTGTTCATGTTATTGCACCTCCTTATGGTCTAATGGCCTCCGGTAACACCGAAAGCAAGGAATATATAAAAAATATATCACAGAGTTAGATATTACCACATCCGAAGAATTATGGCAAGCAATTTTTCTACAAAATACCCAAATTACGTCTAAAATATATTGAAACCCAGTTAATAAATATTTAATTTTAAACATAAGCATTTTATGATATACTAAACCAAATATGCAAACGAAAACGAGGTATAAACATTATGGTAATTGGAGGGCACGCAAAATTATTACTGAATAGCGATCTTACAATCCTGAACGGAGATGATGGATTTTATGCGCTCTCAGGATATACAAGAGATGAGTTTACCCAACTGTGCGGCAACAAATGCCGCAGCAATATGCAGTGTATCGACCACAATAACCTTATTGCCAGACTGCAGTGTGGTACAAGCATTAATGAGCTTGAATTCAGAATCTACACCAAGCAGTCTGATATCAGATGGGTTCATGCAGTCTTTGATATCATAGATTATCAGGACAATATTCCTGTTATTGATGGACTATTTTATGACATTACAAAATTCAAAACAGAGCAGTATGAGAAGTCCATTATATATGACAACATCCCCGGTGCCGTCGTAAAATATCTTATGGATGAAAAGCTGACAATACTCGATGCCAACAGCAAATTCTATGAACTCCTCGGCACAGCGCCGGATGATTATGCAGACGGATCTATCGCACGGTTTACCGAAGCCCAAAAGCAGGCAACACTTGATATAGTACAGAGAAAGGCGCCCGGCCGGGAGGACATAACACTGGAATATAAGACCTCCAACAAGCTTACGGGAAAAGATGTCTGGATTCATTGGGAGGGAAAATATATCGGCACGCAAAACGGATATCCGGTATATCTCGCAGTTTTGATTGATATCAGCTACCAGAAGCGGCTTGAGCAGGAGCTGGAAAAAGCCAGAAACCTGTACAATCAGACAAGCGACCTGATTGAAATTGCCAACAAGGATCCTCTGACAGGACTTGATAACAGAAGTTCATTCCGCTCGAAGGTGGAGGTTTACAGACACAGCAGTGAGTGTCGGGATATGTCCGCCCTGTTAATGATTGACCTGGACGGCTTCAAAAATGTAAATGATACCTGCGGACATCTTTTCGGCGATGATGTTTTGTGTAACGTAAGTGAGATTTTAAAGAAGTATATCTGCAATGATATCTTAATCGGCAGATTCGGCGGAGATGAATTTCTTATATTCATAAAACACACCGGCTATGATGATGTATGTCGGCTTGCTGCGGAGATAAACGACAAAATATCAAAAATCAATGTCAAACAGGCAGGCAGCATCAGTGGAAGTATAGGTGGAATCATCACAGAGGACGCGGTTACCGATTATCGCAATTTATTGCATACTGCAGATAAAGCCCTATATGAAGTTAAATTATCGGGCAAAAACAATTACCGCATCAGGACGCAGATTTCCATTTAACCAACCGAAACGGGCACTGTTAAAAGCAGCGCCCGTTTTTCTCTTTCAGACAAATATCATGTTTCTTATGGGAATCCATGCAGTAGCATATCTCATTTACAAGAGGTTTTCCATCCGCATATGCCTCAATGTTCTCATATGTCGTCTCTGCTATATTCATCAGTGCCTCATTTGTCAGAAATGCCTGATGTGAGGTTACAATGACATTCGGCATAGATACAAGCAGCGCAAGAACATCATCCTCAATAATATCATTTGAAAAGTCCTCAAAGAAATAGTCTGTTTCCTCTTCATACACATCAAGGCCCGCCGCACCCAGCTTTCTGCTTCTCAAGCCCTCCAGCAGCGCCTCTTTTTTAACAAGTGCGCCCCTTGAAGTGTTAATCAGGACCGCTCCTTCCCTCATGGAAGCAACGCTATCTTCATCAATAAAATGATAGGTCTGCTCTGTCAGTGGACAATGCAGTGAAATAATATCGCTGTTTTGCAGTAAATCCTCCTTACTCACATATTTTACATCCAAACTCTTGTCCGGATACAGATCATATGCCAGTATATTCATACCAAAGCCCTTGCAGATATCTATGAATATTTTACCAATCTTACCTGTTCCCACAACACCGACCGTCCTGCCATGTAAGTCAAAGCCGGTCAGCCCATTTAAAGTAAAGTTTCCTTCCCTCGTCCTGTTGTATGCACGATGTATCTTCCTGTTCAGACACTGCAGAAGCGCCATGGCATGCTCTGCCACCGCATACGGGGAATATGCAGGCACTCTGACCACATGTATCCTGCCATACGCCGACCTCATATCCACATTATTGTAGCCCGCACACCGCATTGCAATCAGCCTTACGCCCGCCGCATACAGAACATCAATTGTATTTTTACCAATCTCGTCATTTACAAAGGCACAGACCACCTCACAGCCCTCTGCAAGCTTTGCTGTCCGCTCCGACAGCCTTGTCTCAAAATAATGTACCTCATAGCCCTCGGGCTTCTTTTTTTCAAACCATTCCCGGTCATATTGCTTTGTATCGTAAACGGCAATTTTCATATTCTCAATCCTCCCACCCGTTTTTACGACGCCTGCTCAAACTGGCTATTATACAAATCCGCGTAAAAGCCTCCCTGTGCAAGCAGTCCTTCATGGGTTCCGCTCTCTATAATATCTCCATCCTTCAACACCAGTATCAAATCGGCATTCTTGATAGTTGACAAGCGATGTGCTATGACGAATGATGTCCGATTTTCCATCAGCTCATCCATTGCCTTTTGGATAATCAGCTCTGTTCTCGTATCTACCGAGCTGGTAGCCTCATCCAGTATCAGCATCGGTCTGTCTGCAATCATTGCCCGCGCGATAGTAAGCTGCTGCCTTTGTCCCTGCGATAAACTCACCTGGTCATTCAGCACCGTATCATACCCCTTCGGCAGGGAGCGGATAAACCTGTGCAGTCCAACCGCCTTGCAGGCCTGTTCTATTTTATCATCACTGACTCCCTCTGTACAGTAGACCAGATTTTCTCTCACGGTTCCCTCGAATAGCCATGTATCCTGCAATACCATGCAAAACTGTGAGTGAACCTCCTCCCGGCTCATATCCCTGATAGAGACGCCGTCAATTTTGATGTCACCCTCATTAATTTCATGAAATCGCATCAACAGGTTCACCATCGTTGTCTTGCCGGCTCCGGTAGGTCCTACTATAGCTATCTTCTGTCCCGGTTTTGCAACCGCCGAAAAGTCATGGATAATTGTCTTGCCGGTTCCCTCATATCCGAATTTTACATGTTCAAAGCAAACCTCTCCTCTGACGTTTTGAAGCTGCCTGTTCCTGTCACCCTCATCCTCCATCTCTTCTGCCTCCAGAAAATCAAACACACGCTCTCCGGCTGCCGCAGCTGACTGAAGTGCCTGAGCAGCCTGGGCAATCTGGTTAAGCGGCTGCGTGAAATATCTCACATACATCATGAACGCAACGATGACTCCAAAAGTAATCTTATCATTCATGGCAAGCAGTGCACCTACAATACATACTGCAACGTAACCGAAATTACCTATAAATCCCATCAAAGGCATCATGAGCCCGGAAAGACACTGCGCTTTAAATGCACTTTGTCTGAGATTGTCATTCATCTCATTGAACCTTTGTCTGGCATTCTCCTCACCATTATACGCCTTGACAACCGTATGCCCTGCATATATCTCCTCCACATGCCCGTTTATCTCCCCAAGGTGCATCTGCTGCCTTGCAAAATATTTCTGTGACCTGCTCATAATGCCCATCATAAGTCCAAAACCGATAAAGGTAGACAAAATCGCCGTACCTGTCATAACGGCATCAGTCTTGAGCATCATGATAAGCGAACCTATCAGAAGCGTAATTGCGCTCACCAGATTTCCTATACTCTGGTTAAAGGACTGCGCAATCGTATCCACGTCATTGGTTACTCTGGACAGCACGTCACCTGTCGAGGTTTTATTGTAATACCACATCGGCAATTTGTTAATCTTCACGGAAATACCCGACCGAAGTCCCTTGGAAATCCTCTGTGTGACCACAGCCATAGTAAGATGCTGCAGAAGCGAAAGCACAGCACTCGCGGCATAATAAACGACCAGTGTAATTCCGATGGTCTTTACACCGTCCATATCGATTCCTGTTGCTATTCCCCGGGTAATCATGTCTGTGAGTTCAGACAGCTTATCCGGTCCTAGCAATGTCAGAGCAGTACCCATACCTGCGCATAAAACCGCAAAAATCATTGCTCCCCAATATTTTTTGCTGTACAGAAGCAATTTCCCCCAGGTAGTTTTGAAGTTCTGAGCCTTTTCTCCGTTCATACCTCCACGTCTGCCCATAGGTCCTCTCCGTCTCGGGGTCTGTTTTATGCTTCCAACCTGATATTCTTTCTGTTCCATTATGCAAGCTCCTCCTTTGACAGCTGTGAATATGCAATCTGTCTGTAAACTTCACAGTTCCTCATCAACTCATCATGGGTTCCTATTCCAACCATCTCGCCATCGTCAAGGACGATAATCTTGTCTGCATCCTTGATTGTTCCGATTCTCTGAGCAACAATAAGCTTGGTTGCATCCCCGCAGTCACTCTTCAGCGTGTTACGCAAAACACGGTCGGTCTTGTAATCCAACGCGGAAAATGAATCATCAAAGATAAATATCTCCGGTCTTCTGCAAACCGCTCTTGCGATAGACAATCTCTGTTTCTGTCCGCCGGAAAAGTTCATGCCGCCCTGAGCCACATATCCCTGATACCCAACATTCTCATTCTCCACAAATTCCTTCGCCTGTGCTGTTCTCACGGCAGATTCTATATCTCCATGGAAACACTTGCCCTGTCCATTATCTCCATAGGCAACGTTATCCGCAATTGTTCCGGAAAAAAGGATTGCACGCTGAGATACATATCCGATTTTACTATGCAGACTTTTCTGTGTATATTTCTTTACATTTACGCCGTCTACAAGAACCTCTCCCTCCGTCACATCATAAAATCTCGGTACAAGGTTAATCAGCGTACTCTTGCCACAGCCTGTCGCTCCGATAAATGCAACCGTCTCTCCCTTTTTCGCCGTAAAGGAAATATTTGATAATACATTCTCCTCCGCGTCGGGATATCGGAAGGAAACATTACGGAAACAAACTTCCCCTCTGACACCCTTTTCACCTTCCACTCTATCTCCATCCAAAATAGTCGTATTTGTTTCAAGAACTTCAAGAATACGCTTTGCTGCAACGGATGCACGCGGCAGCATAATAAAAATCATAACCAACATCATAAATGACATGACAACCTGCATAGCGTAAGAGGAGAACACAACCATGTCGGAGAACAGCCCGAGCTTATCCATCATATCTGCCCGGTCTATTAAAAAAGCGCCTATCCAGTATATGCCCAACGACAAGCCATTCATAACCAGCATAATGCCCGGCATAAGGCTTGCCATAACCTTAGATGTATACAGATGTGTACCGGTCAGCTTCTCATTTACCTCCTCAAATTTATTCTCCTGATATTCCTCCGCATTATATGCTCTTACCACATTAATACCCAACAGATTTTCTCTGGTTACCCTGTTCAAATCATCAGTCAGCGCCTGCAGCGCCTTAAATTTCGGCAAAGCCAGAGCAACCGCAGTAATCACCAAAACAAGCAGCACTACCACCGCTATGCCGGTTGACATTGTCCATTGCCAGCTTTTGTCGGATATTTTAATTATTGCCCATACCGCCATAATCGGCGCCTTTATCATAGCCTGAAGTCCCATGACAATAAGCATTTGAACCTGTGTTACATCGTTTGTCGAACGTGTAATCAGGCTTGCTGTTGAAAACCGTCCAATCTCCTCCATTGAAAAAGACTGCACCTTGTCAAACAGCTTTTCTCTGACTGCCGCACTGAAATTCGAAGCAATTCTTGATGCGCATATGGCCACAACCACCGCAGACAAAAGGCTGCCGAAAGCACAAAGCAGCATTTTCCCCCCGGCTATCAGGATATCGGACATCTCACTGCCATCCACTGTGACCAGCGCCGTGATTTCCTTCATATAATCAGGCAATCTTAATTCCAGCCATACCTGAGCGACAACAAATAAAAGGCTCACACAAGCCAGTATCCATTCCCGCTTCCCCAGATTTTTAAATATCTTTACCATATTTACGCCTCTTTCCAAACATAGATTTGCCAGCCGATTAAAGATAAACGCAAGGACAGCTACGGGACTGTCACAATAAGATAATACGGAATGTATATATGCCGTATTATCTTATTGCGGCAGTCCCTTCCCCGTCCCGGCACCATCACACAATGTATCATAAGAATATGTATAAAGTGTGAAAAATCCGGCAAAAATGAAAATATTTGATTGATATGAATTTTGATTGTAAAATCATCGCAAACATTATATAATTACACTTACATTGCTGTCATTTCACAGAACTCAGCAAAGTAAAGCTACACAGGATAAAGGAGTGCTTCTAGGAATGAGAGATTTTTTCAGAAAATATCACCATGCATGGACACTAGCTTATGTGCTGATCTATATGCCATGGTTCATGTGGCTGGAAAAGCATGTTACAACCGGGTTTAATCTGATACATATGCCAATTGATGACCATATTCCGTTTTGTGAATATTTTATTATCCCGTATTTTCTCTGGTTTTTATTTGTACCGGCCGTTATGATATATGAATTTCTTTATTCACGGCGCGAGTACTATCAGACATGTGCTTTCCTGTTTACAGGTATGACGATCTTCCTGATTATCTGCACGGTGTGGCCAAACGGTTTAAATCTGAGACAGGATATCGCCTGCCGCGACAACCTCTGTGCGAGGCTGGTTCGTATACTGCGCCGGACGGATACCAGTACAAATGTATTTCCGAGTATACATGTCTTTAATACGCTCGGATGTCTGATTGCTCTGTTCAAAAGTAAAGGAATGAAAAACCGCCGTGGCATAAAAATAGCTGCATCAGTTCTGTCCGTGCTGATTATCCTGTCAACCGTCTTCCTGAAGCAGCATTCCGTTGCGGATGTCATCGGCGGCTTTGTGCTCGCAGCAATCATGTATCTGATTGTATATGTTCCAAAATGGAAGTGGCTGTCTTAATGCGACAGCCACTCTCTGTTTAATTAAATCCAAATAATTTCTGCATAACGTGATATCCTGTTGCGGATATACATCTTCCAAATCTACCCGGCAGATTCATGCCTACACCGAATATCGTCGTCCGAAGCCGGCGGTACAGCTTTTTATCTGTCGTTTTAAGGAAGCTCCACAAATCCTTTTTCTTTTGAAGCAGCTCTTTATCTTTAGAAACGATACACATAACCGATGCCACGCACATCATCATATCCAGATATTGCAGCAAAAATTTGTACATCTGCCTGTTCTTTGGCTTATTATTGCTGAAGAACTCTATCAATGTTCTATTAACGGCAATCTGCTGGTCTATGCGTTTAATCATCGTCTGTTCATTTACCGACTGCCCCTCCCTGCCGATATAGTAATGATATAAATCTGCGTTTACATACATCAGCTTTTTTACATGAATCATCGGTTTAAACAGGAAAATGTTATCCACATAAAAAGTATGCTTCGGCAATTCCAATCCGCACGCCCTTAACAGCTCTGTCCGATAAATCACGGAATGCATCAGCACATACTGAAATTTATTAAAATGTATTCTGCAGGTGTCCCAGCTGATAATGCGATTTGCAGGCAGGGCATGCCGATAGCGCATAACCCGCTTCCATCTTCTGTCCACCTTATCATAGATATAATTGGACAAAAGCACATCCAGCTCATGGCCTTCCTCCACAACCCTTTTTAATATTTTCAGTATCTTTTTATAGGCATCCGCATCAAGCCAGTCATCACTGTCAACCACCTTAAAGTATACACCGGTTGCATGTGCCATACCGCAATTCACGGCATCACCATGACCACCGTTTTCCTTATGCAGTGCCCTCACAATTCCCGGATACCTTGCCTCATATTCATCGGCTATTGCAGCAGTATCATCGGTAGAGCCATCATCTACAATGAGAATCTCTACATCCTCTCCTCCGGTCAATGCACTCTCAATGCATTTTTTCATATAATTCTGCGAATTATAGCATGGAATTGTAATCGTCAATATCTTCATTCTGTTTACTTTATCACTTTAATCCAGCCTTCAGGAGCTTCAATGCGGCCCATCTGAATACCCGTCAGGGTATCATACAGCTTCTTCGTAACAGGTCCCATCTCATCCATTCCGCTTGGCAAGCAGATTTCCTTTCCATGATCTACGATTTTACCTACAGGAGATATAACCGCTGCGGTACCACACAGACCGCACTCTGCAAAATCCTTCACCTCGTCAAAATATACCTCTCTATGCTCTACTGTCATACCAAGATATTTCTCTGCCACAACCATTAATGAACGGCGGGTAATAGAAGGAAGAATACTGTCAGACTTCGGCGTAACTAGCTTTCCGTCCTTTGTAATAAAGATGAAGTTTGCACCGCCTGTCTCCTCAACCTTTGTACGTGTAGCTGCGTCGAGATACATATTCTCAGCAAAGCCCTGATTATGTGCATCTACAATTGCATGCAGACTCATTGCATAGTTAAGACCTGCCTTGATATGTCCGGTCCCATGTGGAGCTGCACGGTCAAAATCAGATACCCTGATTACAATTGGCTTTGCACCGCCCTTGAAATACGGTCCGACAGGCGTACAGAATACCCTGAACTGATATTCATCCGCCGGCTTGACACCGATAACTGCATTACTTCCGAACATATATGGTCTGATGTAAAGTGTTGCACCTGAGCCATAAGGCGGAACGTAGTCTGCATTGGCATCAACGACCTTGACAATTGCATCAACCCATTTGTCTTCAGGATATACCGGCATCTCCAGCCTCTTGCATGTATCTGCCATTCTCTGCGCATTTAAATCAGGGCGGAAACATACGATATGTCCATCCTCTGTCGTATATGCTTTCAAGCCCTCAAAGCATGTCTGTGCATACTGCAAAACACAGGCGCACTCACTTATGGTAACAGTGGCATCATCCGTCAGAACGCCCTCGTCCCACACACCATCCTTATAATTGGATACAAACCTCTTATCAGTCCGAATATAACCAAACCCAAGATTTGACCAGTCGATATTCTTACTCATCTTCCATACTCCCTTTCCCTGAATTTATCAACATATAAATTCATTTTACCACGCATGTGCAATTATGCAAGAAAAAACTTTATCTTATCGACATAACCCGCCTGTCATAAGATAATTTTCGCAGCAATCATCATGCTTTAAGCGCAATCGCCTCAATCTCTATCAGTACATCCTTCGGAAGTCTCGCAACCTCCACACAGGAACGCGACGGACAGTTTTCCTTAAAAAAGCCTGCATACACTTCATTGACAGCAGCAAAATCATTCATGTCCTTTATGAACACCGTTGTCTTGACAACAGCTTCTGCACCGGAACCGGCCGCCTCAAGCAACGCAATCAGATTGCTGATTGCCTGTCTTGCCTGCGCCTTGATATCTCCCGTCTCAAGCTCGCCTGTCTCGGGAATAATCGGTATCATTCCCGAGGTGTAAATCATATCTCCCACAGCAACAGCCTGAGAATAAGGTCCGATTGCCGCCGGTGCCTTTGGTGTTGAAATAATTGTCTTCATAAAATAAATCCTCCTGATTCCGCACTCAATTAAATCAATAGAGTGCTATTTTGTCTGCAATTTCATTACAGCATTATAATAAATACATGTTACATTATTGTATATTTATCTGTCGGTCAATTCTATCGTATGCTCTGTGATAATAATTTTCCTTTCTTTCAATAAATGTCCCACTGCCCGCTTAAATGCATTTTTACTCAGCCCGAATTCCTTTCTGATACGCTCCGCATCAGCCTTATCAGTAAACGGAAGAACTCCCTGATAGCTTTTTATTACATCGTAGACCATCTCGCTATCCTCATTCATCTGCATGTATGCGGGAGCACGCAGCCCAAGGTCTGCTTTGCCATCCTCCCGAATATTGATTATGCGTCCGTGTACCACATCGCCAACCATTACCTTACTGTACAGCTCACTCTCATGTACCAGGCCGGGATACCTGTCATCAATTGCCACAAAAGCTCCCATGCCCTTTTTATATTCATATACCGTTCCTGTAAATTCCTCTCCCTTTTCATAACCTGAAATCGGCTCCAGATATTCATATAGCTTCATGGACACACAAAGCCGTCCGGACTTATCCTCGTACATCCTGACCAGATATTCCTTTCCTTCCTCAACCTTTGCCGTCTGCTCCTTAAACGGAAGCAGAATATCCTTTTCCAATCCCCAGTCCATAAACGCACCGATAGAAGTGACATTTTTTACTTTCAGTTTTTTTATCTCACCCATTGTTATATAAGGCTGATTCGTCGTCGCAATCAGTCTGTCCTTTGAATCTCTGTAGATAAACACCTCCAGAACAGCGCCTGCTTTTACTCCATCCGGCACCTGCTTTCTCGGAAGCAGAACTGTTTCTGATGCTGCCGCTCCATCCTTGCCAAGATATACGCCATGCTCCTTGGAACGAATGACCTGTAAGGTGTTCCATGCCCCAATATTCATCTGTTATTCCGTCCTTTCTATTATCCGTCCGGCCGATACGGCCCATATACACGACACTGTATTTGCGTCCCAGCCGGTAACGAAAGGAGCTGTCACACTAAGATATATTTCGTGCGACAACCCCATTATAATTCTGTCAATATATTCTATCTGCTTTTTACGCGTCCGGTCTGCCTGCCCAGCTTCAGCACCTTGTTTTTAATATAATCCGTCTCTGTGTCCATCGCTTTCACGAAACCATATTCCAGAAGCTTATCCACTGAATTACTCAGGGAAAAAACCGACATTCCCTTCTCATTCAGCTTCTCCTTATATCCGTTATACACATCTATGACGGCATAAATATCCTTGCTTCGTCTATCCGGAGAAGGAATCACATCCCTGATACACCAATCCCACACCTGTGCTCCCTTCTCAGGCGGATTGACAGTGTCACTATTCACCTTATTTACATATATACTCTCAGTATCGCATATAGCCCAAGGTACCACATATATAACGTTACTCATATTCACTCCTCCATCATATGTAACCAACTTGCCGGACAAATTGATTGCTTTCAATAGCATAACCGAATCTGCACAAAATACACATTTATGTAATTCAAACCCTTGCATATAAATGCCAATAACATGTGAAATGATATAGCATTTCTACTGGTTTGTCAAATATTTAATTTTTTTTAAAAAATACTTGCATTTTATATAGACTTCAATTATAATAAACTCTCGTGATGGGCTATCGCCAAATGGTAAGGCACTGGACTCTGACTCCAGCATTTCAAGGTTCGAATCCTTGTAGCCCAGCTAAAAAAGAGACTGTCACATGAAGATATACATGTGACAGTCTCTTTTTTAGCTCTATTGTACTATGTTTCCAGAATACTTAAATAATGATGTCTTCTTCATAATAACCATACCTGTTACAAAGGTTACTACAATAATAACCACCTCTATAATCATCCCCTGCGAGTAATTAAGACCATCATAGACATATGCTTTGTCACGAAGCAGCATGGAATAATTACTTATGAATATTGGAGATGTAATATATGCTGACAGTATATTGTAAGCAATAATTATGACATAGGCTGCCAGAGCCCCGAATATAAGTGAAAGAAGCATCTGTAGCATACACAGCGCAAATATCGTTAACGCAGGTGTTGCGATACCATGCAGGATAAGCTCACCGATATCAACCGGCGTATACACGCCCGCATATTCACACCAATTTCCACTGTCACCGATAAGCGGTCTTCCGGTAAGCAGGGCATATCCCCCTATAACTGCAAAGATAACAGCAAAGTAAGCAACTACGCTAAGCAGACACCATATCGATTTTGATATCCACCATGACAACTTGGAACGGCTTTTCACGATAAGCTGTAGACCATATGCATTTAAATCGTCTACTGCATAATATCCTATCAAAAACGCAGGTATGAGCATAAAGACAAACCATAAAAACGGTATAATAAATAATGCCTCCGGAGATATGTAAAATCTGGGTATTCCTGAAAATATACCAAATATATAATCGATTCCGGCAGCATCCTCCTTAATCGAAATGTCCGCCTGTTCTATCGCAATAAGACAAGCTACGGCTGTTGCAAGAAATACCGGCCATTTACGCAGCAAACCATTTCTTATATCATACCCAATAAACTTAATCAGCTTTCTGTGCATATACACGTCCCTCCTTCACGAGATAGATCTCATCTGCAAGGCAGTCAAGCTCCTCCCTGTCGTGACATGCTACAATAATAACCCTGCCCTTCTTCAACTCCATCAATGCATCCTTGACCAGCTGCACACCTGCCTCATCTATGGCGTTAATTGGCTCGTCCAGAAGTATGATATCCGGCCCTCCCATGATAGCAGCTGCTACCCCAAGCTTCTGTTTCATCCCTAGTGAATATTTCGAATATTTTCGTCTGTCATCCGGATTTAGTCCCACCTTTTCCATGGCAGTCTGCGCCATCTCGCGGGGTTCATCACTTACATAAGACGCAAGCAGCATCAGATTCTCCAATCCACGTATATTTCCTATAAATGCAGGGTTCTCTATCAGGATACCTATACTGTCAGGGAAGTCCATATCCTTATATAATCTCTTATTCTCTATATACACGCTCCCGGATGTCGGCTTCATAAGTCCGGCTATCACACGCATAAGCATCGTCTTTCCGCTTCCGTTGCTTCCTCTAAGACCATATATACAGCCTGTATGAAGTTCCAGATTCACCTTGTCAAGAATTATATTTTTGCCTATTTTTTTAGATACATTTTCAAGCCTAATCATCGCTATACCTCCTACATAAGTATATCCTTCTTCATCTGAATATATATGGCGGTAAATGTTATGGCAAGCAAAGCAATAAATGTCATTATTATGGCTCTGTAGCTCAGACCTGTTACCATCTGTAACGGATTCAAAAACGCAACCGGAGCATATTGTCTTTTATCCGTATTCAGCAGCAAATAGTACGCACTTATATTGATAAGGAAAGGAAATGTTGCAAAAACAAACTTATTTCTGCAAAAATATACAATCCCCATGGACAATACCGCAAACGCACCGCCATACAAAAAAGCCAGTCCGATATATATAAATATATAAGCTAATGGTCTGCTATAAAATATATCCGAAAACAACGAGGTATTGTCAACCGCAGATATCAGTAGTACAGTTGACTGAGGATAGCTTGGTGTGTATAGTGCTGCCAGCCACAAATTAAACAATAATGGAACGGAGCAGCCCAACCCGCCGCTCACAAAGGCCACTATATATTTTGCCAATATATAATCTTTCTTTCGTATTCGTGTACAGATATTTTTCATATAACCTGTTCTAATCTCTGTATAATATGTTATTGCAAATGGCAGTACAGCAATTATCGGGAGCAGAAAATAATACAGCTTATTATATACAGACGCAAGATTTCCTCCTATCCAGAATCTGCTTAACACATGCGGATAACCCTCTGAACCGTACTGTGCCGCCAAAGCATTGAACTCCCGAAAGGTTCCGTACGAGAACATCAGCTCTCCCATCATAAGAAAAAAAGTAAAAACGGCACAGATCCATAAAGTCCTGTTTCTATATAGCTTATATATTTCATTTCTGACTGCTTTAGCCATCCGTATCACTCCCTCTCATATCAAGCTCTATATAACAGCCGTACATATCATTTGTATATGAATCAGCTTCCACATCATAGCCAAGTGTGAAAATCTCACAATACATTTTTTCCTTTTCATAATTATCATATCCACCCAAAACCCCGATGACTGTATAGCTTAAGCTCTCTCCTGCCTGTAGTTCCATCCTATATGTGTGGTGCTCATCATCGGTCTCACGATTATACTCTGTAGAATACAACAATGCACTCATATATTTTGTAGAATAATTTGTCTCATTAACAATGCTGCAGGCACCGACGTCAATCATCTTCGTCTTATCTGTAAGATTATTTACATTCACTGTGTATTTCACAAAACAACTATCCATCTCCGACAGACACTCACCCGATTCTGCATCAAAATAATTATCTCTGTAGCTTGGATAGAGAGAACTGTATATGCCGGTATCCGGCATAGCGGTTATTTCCTCCAAATTATACACAAAGCCTGCATTCGATATTGTATACTGAACTCCATCAATTACGGCGCAGGAGCCCACATCGTATATATTCTTTATTTCATCATAACCCGATATCCAATTATCAGCTTCCGTTGCTGACTCTTCCGTGGTCTGCACAGTCACACTTTCTGACACAGCAGCTGTATCTTCATATTTGAAGCTCATATGATCCTCTATAGCATCAAGCATTATAGCCTTTTTTTCAGGATATATGTCCAGAAGCAGCTCATAAGAAAGACTAGCCCTGTTATTCCACTGCGCTTCGGTAAATCCATCCTCATATATACAATACGGAAGGACGTAATCGCACCCTTTCCCCTGTTCTATATCTTCAAAAAACATATCTCCATACTCTTCATTAAGCTTCAGTGCCACAAACTGGTCATACCCGCTCACATACGCCCCGCTGACCAAAGAAAAATCCCAAAAGCCATGATTGCTGTCATCGGCTTCCTCTGTACGTTCTACATGTACCGTAAGCTCAACAACACTTGCCTCGACATCTGATGATATATACAAATCCTCATATTCCGGTCCAAGATATTCATAATACGATGACATATTCCATATAGAAGCCTTCGTCACAGATATAAGATATCCTTCGTATTCTATATCAGTATCCATTCCGACTATGTCTTCCGATATATTACAATATTGAGCTATCATGGTTTTCTGTCTCACAAGGACAATCGCAAGCATCGCCGCAATTACAGCAAGCGTTACCGCGAGTATCCTTTTATTTATGATTTTCATTTACGCCCTCCTTTGACCGGTCAGAATGCCCTGTTTCATTACGACGGCAGACTGATTTTCATCTGTCTGCCGCCTGACTGATGCATGTTATTGACCTTTGTCTTGGACATATTTTTAAATTGTTCGTATTTTATGCTATCATATTAGCCGTAATTTGTCAATATATTTCATTTCGCGTCTTTCCTTCCCTGTAAAGTAAAAAAGACAGATAAGAAAAACTTATCTGTCTTAAATATACGCGGCTGAGAAGATTCGAACTCCCGACACCTTGGTCCGTAGCCAAGTGCTCTATCCAGCTGAGCTACAACCGCACACTATATATGCAATCAACTATGATTTACAACAGTGGTTATTGTACAATATCTAAAATCCTTTGTCAAGAACATTTTAGTCCCATGCAGATATATGTAAAAAGAACCTCCTATATGCCAGTCATGCCTACATATAGAAGGTTCCGATTTTTTTTAATCTATATTTTATCTTTTTTCAGTCTCAGGCATATAGCACCAACACCGGTAACGCCAAGAAGTATCAGAATCCACATCACAGGATGTTCATCACCGGTCAGCGGAGTCCTGCCTTGATTTGTGCCAGATTGTGCTGTGGTAACTGTCGTAGTTGCTTCCGTAGTCATAGTTGTTTCCGTAGTCGTTGTTGTTTCCGTAGTCGTTGTTGTTTCTTCCTTCTTCAAATCATCTGCTTCTACAATCACATAGGTACTTAAATGATTCGTTTGAAAACAGATTTTTCCGTTTAAAATCTGGGTTTCATGCTGCTCCAGTGTTCCGTCCGGTTTCACATAGCAAACCACCGGATTCTTATAGCCTTCTGTATTGGATATAAATACATCCATTTCTTTCACCGGCTGTACTGCCTTAGCATTATCTTCAATCAATTCCAAATCAAATGCAGTATAGGTTTTGTCTGCTCCTATGACAGATTCTACCTTCGCTTTATCTGTTGTATCAGCCTCTTCCACCTTTGGTGCAGAACCACTGGTAATACTGCCTGCCGACACAGACACAACTGCCGGATTTCCCTCTAAGACATTACAGGTTCCTTTTACCTCCTGATTGCCTTCCTTTCCTGCTGTCATAACGTATAAATCGCCGTCATACACACCGTACCCTTTCAAATCACCATCTGTGAAAGCAGTCCCGCCAATCAAATACGATTTTGAGCTTAATTGACCTGCAGATACAATATTGGTTCCGGTTGCATACGGTCCATATACAGCTGTCTCCTCCGGTTCATATCCATCATTTACCGCCACATCATCATAGAGTCCAATTGCATCTATCTTTCCATCAACGGTTACATTGCCATCAAAGCTTTGATTCAAACTCATAAAACCAACATTACCCTGTATCGTTATTTTTGTGTTCTTTGAATTGCGCCAGAACAGGATATTGCCATTGGAATCCCTGTCATAATCCTTTGGTCCTGAGAGAATCGGTGCTTCAAACAAAGCAATATCACAGGTTACATCTCCATGAATGGTTACATCTCCATCCTCAATCCACGCACGATAGATGTTGGTATTAAATGTATGCTTCTTTCCATCACAAATGCTGACGATATCAGTATCTGAAACAATGGTATCTATATCTCCCTTATAATCCTCTTCATATACCAGCCACCAAGTCGGTTCTCCCCAATCATCCATGACTGGCACATTATATTTGTCATAGGTTACTGTCTGAATCACAATATTAGAAGGAATCGGATTGCCATTCTCGTCATACTTACCATAGATACGAGGTGCATTTTTCACATCTGCTATATGCTCATTTGGATAGTATTCTTCTGCATAAAAATAATAGCATTTACCAATCGCACCCTCTTTAATAACCGCATCTGTCTGTGGCATTTCGTGACCTTTTATATCAGCACTATAGGAAAGTCCTTTTGCTTCACCGGTTCCGCCAACCACAATTTTATTATTGGAAACCGTAACGCTACCTGTATTTATTACCTTTCCTTCTCCCGCATTGGCTGTAATCTCAGCCCCTAATTCTGCATTTTGATTCACAACCACCTGAATCGTTGCATGATTTTCAAACACATCACTGATTACCACCATACCTGTTGCATAATAGGGTTCCTCCCCCTCTTCCGACATAACACCGGAGGTTAACATCAGACTTCCGGTTCCCTTAAAGGTTACCCCGGATACCTCGAGCAATGTACTATTTTCGTCTGGATTATCCCATCTGCCAAGCCGCATTGCAATTACATCAGATGTAATCAAATTCGTTCCCTCCAGTTGAATTTCCAGTTCTTTTTCACTTTCATAAACCAGTCCCTCCAGCCATGCACTGGTTGACAGATTCAGATTGTTCAAATAAAGAGTATTCTTACTATCTCCCGGAACATACTTAATATTATAATTACTTGCATCTGCTCCATCGGTTTTTATTGTTCCGTTATCACCATTTAAGTAATAGAAAGAGTCACCCGTTCCATCTGAATACATGCCGCCATCATCAATGAAAATTCCTCTTCCTGCACCTGTTTCTGGTAATGAGCCCGGTGCCCATGAACCAGTCCCAAGAATCTTATGTGTTGTTGTCGTTGTATCATCCCAGCAGATACCATCTGCATTACCTGACGGATGTAATGTAACCGTTCCGGTTCCACTATGTATAATACTGCCGCCAACTAAAAACGCCGGGTAGTCTGTCGCTGCAGTTGTGGTTACATCCATATTACCACTGCCGGTAATCTCCAGATTACCGGTTGTCATAACTGCAATGCCACCATTACATGTAATCTGATTATTTGTACCTTCCAAAACCAGTTTCAAATCAGTATTTGAAAAAATTGCATTTCCATCGGTTGCAGAATTCACAACCAAATTCAAGTCTTTTAAATGTAACTCCTTATTAGCACTATCATAATATAAGCTATAATCCGACGCATCACCCTGCACTAATTTTCCTGCATTGGCAGAATCCTGCTTCCAATATGGTGTAGTAGCAAAATCTCCATATATCCCTTCTGACTCAAACAAATCATCAACACATAAACTAGATTCATCATTTCCTGAGTCACCGTTACCAATAAACACACCAAACATTCCCACATCGTCAACAGTTGCTGCATGAACAGGTACCAAAGTCATAGACAGACCGCCCACAGTCAGAAGCAGTGCCAGCATGCAGGAAACCACACGCTTCCATGCAGATTTCTGCCGTTTATTGTTTCTCTTTTCCATCTTCATAGATTCCTCCTTCTATCGCATGTCGCCTGGCGCTCCATGTGGTATCTGCCTTATGCCAATATCGCAAAGGTACACCGCCGCAAGGCACATTATGCATATATATTGGAATCATAGCATGTTTATTTTCATAAGTGGTACGCTGCCAGCGGACATTTGTTAATCAACCGTCAAAATCTCACAGTCATCCTGTTTTACCTCCTGTACATCCGCCTCCTGACTACGGTCAATGAACACCACCAGTAAACCGGGGCATTCTTTTATACTTTCATAGTCTTTGATATCCGTATAAGCGATATCCAGTCGTTCCAGTCCTTTTACTCCGGGAAGGGCAGTGATATCCGTAATTCCTGTCCGGGATATCCCTAAATAGTTTAGTTTGGGGTATTGTTCAATTCCATCTAATGATGTTACCTGACTACAATCACCAATATCTAAGCACTCCAAATACTTCAGCTCCGACAGCTCCTCTATGCTGCTGATATCAGAATTATACAATCCCAGAAACCGAATTCCCGGTTTGGTATTTATAAAACGAATCACCTCAGCTCCTACACCACTTAACCGCAACGTTGACAACCATTCCATAGATTCCAGCACACTGTAATTCGTTATAGCCGTATCCGTACAATCGAATGCAGATAATTTAGAACCTGACAGGCAGCTGATATCTGATACATTTGTCTCAGATATATATAATTCTGTAAGATTTTCTGCTTCCCCAAGCGGCTCTATGGTAGTAATCGGATTGCCTGAAATATTCAAAACTTGCAGCTTCGTATCTTTACAAAGAGGAGAAATATCCACTATCTGATTATCCCTTAAGCTAACACGGGTGAGCGAATGATTTGACAGTTCGTCTATATCTGTTACTCCTTGCCCGTCCAGCACCAAGGTATCCAGATTAGGAAATAAAGCCATATCTGATAAATCAAATTCCTGCTTTTCCCCATCTATATTCTCTTTATATTCAGACCAATAATCATTATGATAAGCCTCATACTCTTCCTAGCTTGTGAACACCTGATCATTACATATGATTAAGGTATGGACCTGATTCAATTCCGAAGTAGTAATAGCTTCCTCTTCCTTCTTTTCTAAAATAACTCTTACAGCCATTTCAATTTCGGGATTTACAAATTGCACCGTTCTTCCATTTATACCAATGATGTAACTCATACCCAACAGCAACAGCAATACCAAGCCAACACCTGCTAACAAAATTGAAATTCTGCATTTTTTCGTTTCATCCAAATGGATGAATTGTCGTAGCTGTTTTTGCAGTTGTCCAACCGAGCTATATCTTTTATCCGGATCAAAAGCCAAACATTTTCGAATAATATGCTGCAAAAAGGTTGGAAGTTCCTCCCATTCTCTCCCTTTCATACGGTAATCACCAGTCACCAGATAAAGCAATGTCATTCCTAAACCATATATATCCGCACGAATCGTTGTCTGCTGATAACCATACTGCTCCGGCGCAGCCAACCCCCTTGTACCCATACTGACTGTATCATAAGTCTGTTCTTTCTTATATTCCCGAACCGTATCCATATCAAACAACACATATCTGCCATGCTCGGAAGCAAGAATATTCTGAGGCTTAATATCTCTGTGAATCAGCGGGGGATTTATGCCGATGCAGTTTTTCTACCGTATTACAAAGCTGACAAAGAATTGCTGCTGCCTGTTCAGCGTCATATGCGCCATTCTTTTCCACACACTGTTCCAATGTTTCTCCGGAAATATATTCTCGTAATAGATAAGTGCTTTCTCCGTCTGAACAGCACAAAACCGCCTTAGGTAACGATTCGTCCTCAAAGGCGGTTAAAATTGCATATTCTTCCTGTAACATATCCGATGTTTCACCAGTCCTGCATTTCAATATATATCGCTGATTACTTGTCTTATGAAGAAGCACATACACATTCTTATCTTCCGTTGCTTTTAAACAGGTAAGAATTTGGTACTTTTCTCCCAACGCTGCCGGCAGAATAGTATCTTGATACAAATTATCCAACGACTCCTTCATTCTTTGCATATTTTCATTTAAGTGTACAGATTTCATAATAGTGGTCGTTCCTCCATATACTCCAAAAACTCATTAGTTTCTATCAGAGAAAAGCCTTGAGAAATACAGCAAAAAATTGCCGCATCTCGCTTTACCTTTGGATAAAGACATCCAATCTGTGCATGAATTAGTAAATGCTGAATCTCATCTATCGTACAACTCATTGCCAATCCAATCCGCAACAACACATCTCTAGACGGCATTCGCTCTCCACTAAAAATCTGATAGACATAACTTTTACTAAGCAACGAGATTCTTACAATCTCCATCATGGTCATATTGTGTTTCATCATCAATTCTTGAAGGTAATCCGCTAAAGATACATTTTCTGAAAACTCTCCTGAAAGAATCATTTGTCCCAGTGTTTCCGGTGATGATTTAACTAGCTCCATAAGGTGGTTTGTCTCAAAAAATTTTTCTTTTTCTTCCATTACGCGCCCCCCAATTTTCGTCCATATCTCCATCTAAATATACCATAATTTCACACAAAATATTTTGATTTTATAAAATCTAGCGTAAATAGTATATCATGCTTTTTCCAAAAACTGGTACGCTGACAGCAGACTTTTCTATCTGTCTCCATAATAGAATTTTATTGATTCCTACCATATTAGAGCGGTTGCACCATAGGTAAGTCCGGCACCAAAACCGGATAAAATCAGCTTATCTCCACGCTTTAATTTTACTTCTTTATTTCATTCATCTAACAGCACCGGAACACTTCGGAACACTTCGGAACCTTTCATTTCCAGATATCCGCTTCCACTTTTTATTACTCCAGCTTCCGTAGAAGCACTTATTTACTCCGCAAACACATATACTATATCACTCACATCTTTCGCACAAACCGTAACATGATAATCTGCAATTCCTCTTCCGTCAAAATGATATTCCGTATTACTGACACACATAGCATACGGATCAACCTCGAAAGAATTAAGCGGAACACTGATTCCGGCTCCTATCAGTTTCAAATAGCTCTCTTTCATCGTCCATATCTGAAAAAAACGCTCCTGCTCTGTTTCGCTCTCCAGCCTTCCCACTCCGTTGCAATACCCGGATACCACATAATCATATTCCTTTTCGGTAAAACACCGTTTCGCAACATCAAGATTCTGATCAATATTTTTATCACGGATTTTTTCGATATCAATTCCTACCGGCTGGTCTCCATATGCGAGTACCACATATTCGCCCGAATGCGAAATATTAAAATAAAATGTCTCATGACCTTTTATATAGGGTTTCCCATACTTACCACTCTCTATCCGTATATGCTCCGGCAGAATATCCAATTCCTTTTTTGCGACATCCTGCAGCATCAACCCCGCAGTTATAGATATGTTGGCAGCCTGCCTGTTCTTATAACGTTCTACCTTTTCCCTTCTGTCCGGATACAGCGTAAGAATCAATTCATCATAATGCAATTCAATATATGCAGAATTTATTTTCCTGACCATCACATTTATCGTCGACATATACCATACATCCTTCTTATCATTATAACCTGAGATGCCCTAATAAAAAAGGCTGTCATCACATGATATGAGCGACAGCCTTTTGAGTCATTTACCGATACAAAATTTTTCTATTTATCTTCCAGTTCCGCCAAAACCCTAAAGAGGATACCGATTTCTTTCTCCTTTGCAACATCAAGATACGTCTTAAATCTGACAGAGGACTCAATCTCTCCGGTGATAGAAATCCTTACAAGAAGATTTCTTGCGGTCAGCATATTGGTGACAACCGTCTCATACTCATCCAGTGTCTCCTGATTATATTTCAGGAAGCCATGATTCATCATATATTTAATTCTCTCATACATCAGCACCTTATGATCATACATAACGTGCAATGCCCTGATATCAAAATCCGGCTCCTCTGCATGCAGCTGCTTATCTATCTGTGAAAGAACCTTATCATAAACCTTGATGCCGAAAACCGTATCATCAAATCTGTTTCTCATCATCCGGAAATGATTCTTACTATCTATGGAATTGAGATATTCCTTCAGATTTTGTTTTATAAGCTCAATATCAAGTTCATATACCGGTGTCTCGCTGTTCTTGATGATAACGTACAGACCACGTTTGCCCTTATAATCATCCTTAAACATATGGTCATCCTGCTCTGTAATAACATCATATCCGCGCTCAACATCCGCAAAAGATACCGTATTGTATGAGTAGTGATCCTGGAAGGTGAAATCTCCTACATAGAATATCTCCTCATCCCTGTTGTAGCCATAGATAAACAGCTCATGTGGGAACTTGTAATCCACCTCGGCATCACACAAAATCTTTGCCTCATCAAAAACACCATACACATAACCATTCAGGTCAATTGTCTTGATGATAAAATCAATAATATTTCCACAGTAGCTTTCAATCTGCTCCTTTGTAAGCAGAGAAAATACAAGATACGGACACTGCTTTAACGAGCTGCTGCCCGGCATCATATCTGTCAAAAGCATATCGTCCCCTGTAAATATCTCCTGAATATTATAGCAGCGCAGCTGTATGTAATTGCTGAATATCCATTTCTTTGCATTCTCATCGTCTGACAAAATGGAAAATAATGTTGCATGCCACTGCCATGACGTAATCATCGGATAAGTTACAGGTAATTTCTTCATATCTGCCATTTTTATTTCCTCCAATACTCTATGCTAATTTTTCTTCCACTGTCGCAGTAAGATCGCCAAATGTATCATACGAGGACAACGCAAGCTCATAGTCCGTAAATGACACATCAAACTTACTCTCTGCCGCAACAATCAATCTTATCAAAGATACCGAATTAACCCCATATTCGTTCGTGATTGATGCTTTCATGTCAATATCGTCAATCTCCGGCATTACATCATGTATTACTTCTTCAAGTTTTTTCACGATCTGTTCTTTTTCCATTAAATGTACCCCCTGAATATAATTTACTAACCGAATATTATTCTACTATTTTTTTAACTGAAAATCAAGGTCTTGCACATAAAAACCGCACTGTTACGCTCTTAAAAGCGTCAACAATGCGGTTTTTCCCTTAAACCACTATTCGATAGTTAAAACCCACGATTTAGTATTTTGCTGTATTAAGCTTTACGCCGGGACCCATAGTTGAAGCGATAACCACACTCTTCAAATACTGTCCCTTTGCTGCTGAAGGCTTAGCCTTCACTACAGCATCTATTAAAGTCTGGAAGTTGTCTGCTAACTGCTCCTCTGTGAAAGAAGCCTTTCCAATTGGCACATGGATAATATTTGACTTATCAAGTCTGTACTCAATCTTACCGGCCTTAATATCGTTGATAGCCTTGGTTACATCCATTGTAACCGTGCCCGCCTTAGGGTTTGGCATTAAGCCCTTTGGTCCGAGGACACGTCCGAGACGTCCTACAACCCCCATCATATCAGGCGTCGCTACAACAACATCAAAATCCAGCCAGCCATCATTCTGAATCTTTGGAACAAGTTCATCTCCGCCGGCATAATCAGCGCCTGCAGCTAAAGCCTCATCAACCTTATCTCCCTTAGCGAAAACAAGAACCTTAACGGTTTTACCTGTTCCGTGAGGAAGTACAACTGCACCACGAACCTGCTGATCTGCATGACGGCCATCAACGCCAAGTCTCAGATGAGCCTCGATTGTCTCATCAAACTTTGCGCTTGCTGACTTCTTGACTAAAGATACAGCCTCCTCTAAGTCATAAACGCTTGTCTTTTCAATAAGCTTTGCAGCTTCTGCATATCTTTTACCTTTTTTCATCTTATAAAAAAACCTCCTGTGGTATTATCGGGAGCGACCCTCCCACCATATAATTCTATACAATGTCTATTCCTCAACTTCAATTCCCATGGAACGAGCCGTACCTGCAATCATGCTCATTGCAGCTTCAAGGGATGCTGCATTTAAATCAGGCATCTTAAGCTCGGCAATCTCCTGAATCTTAGCCTTGGAAATTTTTGCAACCTTTGTCTTATTCGGAGCTGCAGAAGCTGTCTTAAGGCCGCACGCCTTCTTAAGCAGTACTGCTGCCGGAGGAGTCTTGGTTACAAAGCTAAAGCTCTTATCTGCATAAACCGTAATTACAACGGGAATAATCATATCTCCCTGGTCTGCGGTTCTTGCGTTAAACTCCTTAGTAAACTGTACAATGTTCACACCATGCTGTCCAAGTGCAGGACCAACAGGCGGTGCAGGTGTTGCCTTTCCTGCAGGTATCTGTAATTTAATGTATCCTTCTACTTTTTTCGCCATTATAGCGTACCTCCTAAAAATATTGTGGTATAACGGGGGATACCCTTCCACTGACTCTCCGCGATTTGATTTTTAATCGCGGGCTTACTCTTAAGCCTTCTGAATATCGGTGAAGCTGATTTCCACCGATGTTGCACGGCCGAAAATGTCAACCTCTATGGTAACTGTCTGTTTACTTTCATTGATTGATTTGACTTCCCCGCTGTTTCCTTCCCATGCACCGGTTACAACCTTTATCATATCACCTGCTTCAACATCAATCTGAACCTCGTTCACGTTGATGCCAAGCGTTCTCATTTCGCTTTCGGTAAGTGGCACCGGCTTTGATTCCGGTCCGACAAACCCTGTAACACCTCTTGTATTACGAACAATGTACCATGTCACATCATTCATGTACATGTTCAGCAGCACATAACCCGGAAAAAGCTTTCTGGAAACGGTTTTCTTTACTCCGTTTTTGACCTCAACCACATCCTGTACAGGCACAGCCACCTCAAGAATCTGATCCTGAAGCTTTCTGTTCTCAATCGTCTTCTCGATATCATTTTTTACTTTGTTCTCATAACCTGAGTAGGTATGCGCCACATACCACTTTGCCTCGTTACTATCGGCAATTTTCTCGCCTCCGGCTGTCTGGTTTGCAGCTTTTGTTTCTACTTCTGACATACATTCACCTACCTAACCAATTATAAAAGTTAAGCCGTTCTGTAACAGCCAGTCGACTCCGGCAATCAAAAAGCCTAATACCACGGCTACAATCATAACCACAGCCGACTGCTTTATCAGAGATGCCTTTGTCGGCCATACAATTTTGCCAAACTCGGCCTTCAGCTCCCGAAATCGGCTTCTCTTCAGAGCAGGCGACGATGTCTCACTGTTTTTTGACATATACTTACTCCCTTTCGCATGCCCCGGTCTTTTCCTTCGCGGCATGCATCTCACAACATACTGCAGATTTTCCCCGATTCGCTTTTATATCAGCAGTTGCCTTTTACTTTGTTTCCTTATGCATTGTATGCGCCTTACAGAACTTACAATATTTCTTTGTTTCCATTCTGTCCGGATGCGTTTTTTTATCCTTTGTCATATTGTAATTACGCTGTTTACAATCCTGACATGCCAATGTTATCTTAACACGCACAGCCTTCCACCTCCATTTTTATTTTACTGATTTTAAGGCATAAAAAAAAGACCTTCTTCCATCGCAAAGTATAGAATATCAAATGAGTCAGATAAAGTCAAGTATAAATGTACTTTTTGCACATAAATACGGTAAAGAAATTATTTCGATATATAGACATTCTGAAAAACATATACTATAATAATATTATCTGTATTTATTGCAATTTGTAACAGGAAACAGGAAGGAGGATTTGTATGCGTATTGATTCAAATGTATATAATCATTTAAGTACTAATCTGGTGCCACGCAAGCGCAATACAACACACAGGTCCTCCGAGCTGAAGGAAGTATACAACAGCATGGCAAGATATAACAAAAACTCGCCACTGTATCTTCTGTCCCTGTCCGAATCAAAACAGGAGCACATGATTAACATCAAGGAAGCAGCACTGACGCTTCGCGATGTGACTGAAAGCTTTGCCGACACAAACAGCGCACTTTATGCGACAAAAATGATGCACTCGGAAAATGATGCCGTTATATCGGGTTCATTTCGCTCACAGGATTATTCTGCCCTGCCGCAGGAGCTGCGTATAAAATTAAACTCACTGGCGACAGAGCAAATCAATACCGGCAGCTACATGCGCTCCAATCAGTCAGACATCAAGCCCGGCAGCCACAGCTTCAATATTGAAACTATTGCGGCAAGCTCACGCTTTTCAGTCTCCGTATCATCGGAGGATACAAACCTTGATGTCCAGAAAAAAATAATACAATATATTAACAGCCGTAATTTGGGTGTTACCGCTTCTATTATCGCAGAGGGAAACGAGAGTGCTCTCATGCTGTCCTCAAACGAGACAGGTGTTCCCGGCACGGATGATGGTCTGCATTTTACTGTTCAAAATGAGGGAGAAAACGAATCTATTGTAGATATTCTGGGTATGGATCAGGTTACCACCAGACCTGCCAACTCGGAATTCTATATAAATGACGAGCGACACAGCTCTACTTCAAACCACATTTCCATCAATCAGGTTATCGAACTGGATTTCCATGCACCGTCCGAAAATCCGATTGCCATCTCATTTGTGCCGGATACCGAAACCGCCATGCATCAAATTGATTTGTTTGTGGATGCCTACAACAGCCTTGTAGATTTATCTGATGTCAGGGAGAAAACCAATGTCGGCGTAAGAAATCTTTTTCACGATATATCAGGCATTGTAAGCAATCACCAAAACGAGTTGGAGGCTTCCGGCTTATTTGTCGATGATAGCAACCGCATTGTCAAGGACGAGGCTTTACTTGTACAGAGCGTGACCAGCGGTGAATTTGCTGCGCTGTTTAACGATATATCCTCATTCAAGGATGACATAGAGGATGCCGCAAAGCGGCTCACATTGGATCCAATGGCTTACATCAACAAATTAATGGTAACCTATCCAAACACCCGCAATAAATTCGGGGCCTCATACACCCAGTCCCTGTACAGCGGTCTTATGTATAATAACTATGCATAAATTCGTGATATCTCAATGCATATTCCATCCCCCTGCCAGGTCTGTTCCTGTCTCCCGCGCGAACTCTGTCATTATTTTTTCAGGATTCCGCTGCATCTCCAGCATGGTTCGAAAAGTGCTTAATATAAGCTTATCCTTATCATATCGATTTGCGCTGTCCAGACGATCCATATGCGCCTTGAAATGATCCATCTGCCATACCAATATGTCCGCAACAGTATAATTTTCTACACTGTATCGGCATAAAAACTCCTGATTGTCATAGTAATATGCGTACTCCTGCAGAATATCCGGCGACTCACACAGAGATTTCCAAAATACCTCTGCCGCCTCAATACTTTCTCCTGCACAATCAAACAATCGCAATGTCCACTCATGCAGAATGCTTAATGCGGCATCCAATTGCCCGTTCCTCTCTACATGCATGATTCATGTACCCCCTTTAGTAAATCTATCTCACTATCCGTCAGTGCCCGGTATGCTCCGCAGGCGAGGTTTCCATCCAACATAACCGGTCCCATAGCAAGCCGTTTCAAATACAGAACCTCCATCCCTACCGCCTGAAACATCCTCTTAATCTGATGATATTCCGCAAATGACAGGAGGCGTCCGCCCACTGCCCCGTCTCACCAGCTTTTTCACCTATTTTCCGGTTCCCTGACCTGCATCTGCCAGATATCTGTCTAATCTAATTATAGCCATTGTATCCCCCTGTCGGTCTTGCCTCCCCCCAAAAAACCATATACCACATACGTCAGAAAGTCCACAGGACACCTGCGGACTTTCCTCATTCTTATATACAATCCTCTTGGGTAGATTGTCATAATTAATTAAATTACAATACATGCAATCGGCTAAAACAGACTGTCAAACATATTACCCACAGACCATATATCTGTTGACTGTGAAGAATAAATGCCGTTTGACATATTCTGACTGATAACCTCTGTACTGTAGACCTGAAGCATCTTCATCTGAATATTCTTTCCATAGGATGAACTTCCGGTAAACAAAGACTGCACATCCGCTATATCTGCACCGGCAAATTTATCCTCATCCAGAGAAAGCATGTCATCCTCACCTATACTGATACCTATCCGGCTCAGAGAACTGCTGAATGATGCTGTCTGCGCTATCACGCTTTTGCCTGCCTGCACCGTAGCAGTCCGACCTGATGAGGAAGCAGACTTCACAAGGCTGTTATAATCGCTTACAAATGTTTTCAGATTCTTCAGAATTGCATCCCTGTCATAATCCTCCACCTGATTTCCGTCTGAACCCGTCTTTACAGTCTTTTGATATAAATCATCATCCAAAAGCTTACTCACAGAATCCACCGCTGTATTTGCCGCTTTCATCGCCGCAGTCGTCGTACTGCTTTTTGAGTCTGAAGCTGCCAGGCGTTCTGTGACCGAATCGGAACTTGACGTCGTGTCCGAGCCCTGCTTCGCATAATACATCCTGGCCATCCTATAGTAGCTGCCGTTTTTAATGGCGTAATAATCGCCCAGCAGACTTGTCATGCCCGACGACTGGTTTGTTCCCAGGCTCTTAAATATGCTGTTTACCGTGTTACTTGCATAACTGCTTACATTAAGATTAATCGTACTGCTCATTTTCATCACTCCTTGATTATCCCTGCTATTGCTTCGGGTAATGTGGACTTCCTTGTCCTTACTGTCTATGTACCCACTCCACCTACTGACACAAGATTATTATACACCTGTTTTTTCCATTTGTGAATAGTCATTTTGTGCATTTTACTGATTTTACTGATTATTTCTCAGGAAAATCTCCAAATCACCATATAAGCCGGCCGCATCCCTGATATCTTCTGTCCAAAGCTGTGTGCAGCCTGCATCCATATAGGCATCATATTGGTACAACTCCAATGTGACCGGATATGAAACAGGTACCAAATACATCTCGCTATACCCGTCTCCCTCCGGATAGGAAACCTGAACCGTCCTCGTTTGTGCCGTACCGTTCAGTATATTCTGAATCTCATCCGGTGTACTGTACACAGCGCCTCTTGTCACCCACGCATAAAACACCTGTCCCCCCGACGCATCATAACAATATATCTCATCAATAAGCAGGGTATCGGCAGTATAATATTTACATGTATACCGTTCTCCGGCATTATCCGTATATTCCGTCTCAAATACGAGCTTCCCTGACTCACGATATACATTTTTGAGCATCTCATCATCGGAAAGCGACATTATGGTATGATTATGCATATAATCTATCAGGCGGGCACTGACGCCATTCTCCGGACATATTTTTGTATATATCTCATTATTCTGAATCTCATACCAGCACTGATTATAATTATCCAGAATCTCCACATCTCCCACGGAATTCTCATATACCTGTATATAGCTTCCGTTTTCATCAAACCCGAGAAACCGATATTCCGAATAAATCTCGGTTCCATTTGAATAATATATCGTATTTATGCTGCAGCCCTGTCCTCCCGACAAAAGTGCATCACCCGAATTTGCAGACTGTACATCCTCCAGCGTAATTTTTTGTTCCTCACCTGAAGCAGACTCTGTCACGGTCCCATGCTCTGCGTCAGACACGGTGTTTGCTTCATCACTTGTCGCTTCATCCTGTTCTGTCATTCCCTCTGTATTTTTCTCCGTAGTTACCAGAACAAGCTCATCCTCCCGTCCGCATCCGCAGAGACACAACACCATAAGACAAAGCAGGACGTAAAAACTGTACCGGCATATTTTTCTCATTTGCTATCACCTATCTCTTTAATATCCTCCCGACAATTTCCTTTGCCTGTCCAAATTCCTCCGTATGGAAAAATGCCAGAAAATACAATACATTGGCTGCTACAGCACATATAAGCGCTTTTAACAACAGTGTTCCTATCCCCGCATCCGCAATCATACTGCAAAGTGCGGCACAGACCACACATACAACGAATGTCACCACTGCGTAGAAAATCAGTCTGCCCACATACTCCCGCATGCTTCGCTTGAACAGCACGGTAAACAAATTGTGCAGAATCCAAGGGACACCCACAAGCAGAATAGAAAGTATCGTGGATATAATGACACCGTTTATACCGATGAGCTGTATCAGAATAATATTTAAAACAACATTGACCAGCGCCGTCACAATCGGACGAAATCTGTCTTCATGCCAGATTCCCGCCGCATCCTTATAGGTAATCAAAAGCTGCATCACACGGTCCAGGAAAAAATACAGCACAAAGCAAATAACTGAGCTGTACCCGAACAGATTATCCTCAGAGCCCGTCCATAGCAGCATAAACGGCTGGAACAGACATAACAGACAGACACTGCAGAAGCCTGTAAGCCACATTACAATAAATGTAAGCTTCTTCAAATCCGCAAAATTTTTCTCTGAGGTTTCCGTCAGAATACTATTTCCGATTCCGGCTGTACAGGAATCAAACACAACCTTGACGAGATTGAATGCTGCCGTCAGGATCTGTGTATAATTTCCGTAGATACCGAGAACTGCAAGTCCGAGAAACGCCGATACCGTAATCGAATCCACCGAAGACACCAGCACTACCCCAAGCTTCATCGTAAACAAATCCTTGATTTTGCCGTTGATCCCTTTTACACGTTCAGCCGGAAGCTCACCCTCGGGATTATAATCCGGGTACATCCTTTTTGCCCAATATGCAGTGATAATATTCGTGCACACCTGCGTGACAATCGACACAATCAGATATGCATAATAATCCTTAAATTTGATGACGACAATAAACTGCAGCAGATACTGTACCGTATTTGTCGCAAGCATAACCTTGCTTGCAATATCGGTTCTCTGATGCGCAGTGAGCAGGCTGTTCTTGTACGCAAACAGCCAATATGACATTACCGTACACAGGAGGTTCAGCAGATATACTGCATAAACACTGATATCAGACGGAACACCTGTCTTAATCAGCATTGGAATAAACGGCATCAAAGCAAGACCTGCCACCGCAATCAGCAGACCTATGATTCTGTAATACCTGCGATACAGCTTGAGCAATGCACAGATTTCCTTTTTATCACCATCCACTATAGGCTGGTACATGCTGTACACCATGGCAGAGCCTACGCCAAGCTCTGCCAGATTAAGTACGAAAAGGACAGAACCAAACAGACTGTTCAGTCCGAGATATTCCTTTCCCATATAATACATAATTGCCGTTCTCATCAAAAACGGCATCAATATCTGATACCCTCTCAGCAGCATGCCGAAAAATACGTTTCTTCCGGCATTTCCTACTCTGCTATCCTGCATATTTCTGTTCCTCACACTTGCTTTTTTTTATTATATCCTGTAATATCTACTCAAATTCAAACATTTATAACGGAGATGATATTCATGGAACAACACAACACTCTTTATATTACCATAAATAAAGATAAACTGAAATATAATATACAACATAGTTTTGATTTATGCAAAAAAAAATGTATTAATCTGGCAATTGTAACAAAAAGCATTTGCGCCGATACCGGCATCTTAGACATCATTAATGAATCACCGGTCACGACAATCGCAGACTCCAGAATCGACAATTTAGCACAAATGAATACCGGCAAGACAAGATTATTGATTCGTCCCGCGGCCCCGCAGGAAGCCGAACAGGTCGTAAGATACTCCAACGCAAGCTTTGTGACAGAGCTTGACACGCTTCAGGCACTCGACGCAGCCGCCGAAGCGCAGGGAGCTTTGCATGATGTGATTATAATGGTTGACCTTGGTGATCTGCGCGACGGAATTATGTATACTGACACCGAACAGCTTATGAAGCTGGCAAGCTATGCACATGCAAGCAAAAATCTGAACCTTGCAGGAATTGCAGCCAATTATAATTGCTTTCTCGGATATCTGCCGGACAAACAGAATATGACACGCCTTGCTGCGCTGCACGAAATGCTTACACCTTTATACGACACAGATACGCCTGTTGTATCAGGCGGCAATTCAAGCTCTGTCTCGCTGCTCACAAAAGACTCGGACATCCTATCCGATGCCGTCAACCAGTTCCGCATGGGCGAGGCCGTCATGCTCGGTCGTGATCCGGCAGACAATACATTGATTCCGGGATATGAACATGACGTCTTCACGATGCATGTTCCTCTCATCGAGGTACAAACGAAGCCGGTTTCTGAAAAGGGCTCTCACTCTGACATGAGAAGAGGAATCCTTGCAGTGGGAAAACAGGATTTACAGATTGAACACCTGATTCCACGCGACTCCAGACTTACGCTGCTCGGTGGCTGCTCGGATGAATGCGTCATTGATTTAACGCTTGCACCTGAATATAAAATCGGTGACACCATCAGCTTTGACCTCGAATACGGTGCCCTCATGACCGCATTTGCAAGTCCATTCATCGCGCGGGAATACATCTGATACGCACGAGGTAACATGCAATGGCCGGCGCATACAGACAATATGGCAGGTATATTGTCTGTATGCGCCGGTCATTGCATATCATCAGTAGTCAATGTTGTTTATGATACCCGGCAGCTTCTTTTTCCCTTTTATAAAGGCTTTCTTTAACAGAAAGGAATGCTTTGCCATTTCAAAGTAATCCGGCTTCCGCTCATCACGCTCCGCGATTTCCATTTCCTTCTTTTCAGCTATTGCCTTCAGTATTTTTATCCCAAGCCATGGGTTACACGAAAGCAGCGGCCCCACCGTATTCGTAAATAATACGTTTTTGTAGCGGGCGCCTTCCTTGTCATCCTTACAGTTATTGCCATATCCGTATACAAGCCGGCCCAGAGGCTGCGTGTCCCCTCTCAGTTTAAAGTCCATTCGCTGAATCTGACAGCCGATGATTTCCATACCATCCTCCGTTTTCCAGTAAATATCATCACCATAGACTTCCTTTGTAAGCATCGGCATTTTGGTTCTGTTTAATGCTCTTGCCTCCATATCAAAGATACAAAGTCCGTCTGCTTCCTTTCCGTCTTCCAGATAATATTTGCTGCCAAATATACAGCCTGTTGAGCCTGTTATCAAAATATAGCCGTCCTGCTCCACGTATGCCCGCAGCCTTGCTTCATATTTCAGCATATCGTTTTTTACATAATCTATATCACGGAGCTGCCCCGCTCCCATAACTATCAAATCGACAGATTCAAGATCCGGCACTTCATCGGCATTGCCGGCCTTTATCAGGTTAATCGGAAGTCCCATCGCTTCTCCGATTTTAAGCAGTGCCATCACATTGCCACGGTCCCCATGAAGGTTAAGAATGTCAGGATATAACCATACGATATTTATTTCCATTCCTATTTCCTCCTATCCTTTCCCGTTTTTCCCTTTTCATACTTTTTCACACTGTTCAGACAATCGTAATATGAATGCATCCATGTAAGCAGATAAACCGTTTTACAGTCATACTTCTCAAGCTCACGCAACAGTCTGTCATAATCATGCGTTGGCATAACCGTAATTTTCTCCGGTGCCACGCCCTCAAGCACAAGGCGAATGGCCTCATCATAACAGACAACGTCTGACATACAGATATATCGCGTCACACTGCTGTCCACAAGCTTGCTGAAGTCACAATCATAGGTGTAATATACGCCCGCATAATTCGGAGTGAAATCAACCACCTCGCTCAGATCCATCACAACTATCTTTTCGTCTTTGTCTGCGGCAGTGACATTGATTGCACTCTGCAGCGTTACCGGCGTCTCCTGCTTGATTCTCAGATAATTGATGATCTTTTTCCCCACCTTCATTTTCTCCACACGACCGCTCTGTATCTTGAACTTTCCTATTGATTTCCGTATATTTTCAATTGCAAATCCCTCATGACGTGCGAACGCAATCATGGATGCATAGCAATACAGAAAATCGGTACTCATATATTTGACCGGAAAGCTGCTGTCACCGACATTGATTTTTCTGTTTTCCTTATCTAACGCAACTACAACTGCATCCTCCTCACTGTGGAGCCCGCATCCGCTGCAATGAAACCTGCCTATATTCAAAAGATTCTCATACGAATACCGTATTGCACTGCTGCATACAGGGCATGAGCTTGCAACTGTCATACCGTCATCCGCCGCCGATTCCGCTTCATAGCCTGCCACACCATAGTAGCTCACGGCTTTGGCATTTTCGGTTATCCCAAGGGATGCACAGTTAGGCTCGTCTCTGTTTAATATGAGATGTACCTCCGAAGAGATTGCAGCTTTCAGCTTTTCCATGATAACACCGGGTTCACCGTTTCTCTGTGACTGATCCTTCAGCACATTGGTAACCAGAATGATATCCGGTTTTATCTGCTTGCTCACCAGAGGGATATAGCGCTCATCCACTTCGAGAATCACATAATCCGCATTTACGCGGCCATTCATTCCCGCACTGCGAATCAGAGCCGTTGCAACGCCTCGCCCCATATTCGCCCCGACAGCATTCGTACAGATTGTTTTGCCCTCGCTTTTTACCAGCTGCGCCAACATACCTGTTGTAGTCGTCTTTCCGCTGGTTCCTGTCACCATTACAACCCTTGTATCATCCTTAAATTGAAAACATCTCACAAAATCCTTTTTTATCATACAAGCAAAGCCGCCCGGCCATGTAGTTCCCGATATACCCGGCAAAATCCTTGTCAGACCATATACACACTTTCCTACCAACAGGGCTGCCTTAAACATGAAGTTTCCCATGGTATTCCTCCTCACCTGTAATTTCTATTTTACCACCATAATCCATCTGCTATTCTACAATATTTTGCAGAAATGTAAAGCTATTTCATCATTTTCTGTATCCACGCAGCCGCCTGCACATATTCCTCCCCGGTAATCTCCTGATTGGAGAAGCCTGCCCGTTCCAGAATATCAATCACGTTCACCGTCTCATCCTTCCCGACAGGCTGATTTCCCTCCTTTTCGTCAAGTATCACTCTTTGTTCCGTTATATATTCAATCTGTTCCCGGTAATTTATTTTCTCTTTAAAATCCTTATGCTTTCTCGCATAACGTTTTCCGGCGGATGCATACCGCATAATGATCCTGTCGTTTATGCCGGATTTTTTATACCGGATAACATAAACCAGCATATGACCGCCCCTGACAGCCAGCGCAATCAGGACAGCCAGCAAAGCAAGGGCAAACAGCACATAACAGATTCTGCGTATCACTGCATCCGACACATGCAGACCGTTTCCTCCCGTAATGTCAGTCGTATCAGCCGCAGTATCCGAATCACCCATAAAGTTCTCAAACGCGTCCCAAAAATCTCCTACCTCCTCCGACTCCGCCGCCGGAGTTACATCAACGACATGCCATCCCTCGCCGACGGTATAGATTTCCACCCATGCGTGAGCATCAGCATCCGTAACCTTTACTTCAACCAGTGCAGTTTCTCCAAGCTCCGAATATCCGTCAAAATAATCCTCGTATTCCGCACCCTCCACCAGCTCGCCGTCAGTAATCTGATAAAAATCAATCGCATATCCCTCCACATAACGGGCAGGAATTCCCATATAGCGGAACATCAGCGTTGCTGCAGACGCATAGTGCGCACAGTAACCTTTTCGGTTATCTGTCAGAAAATAATTGATAAAATCCTCGTTTTTCGGTGTTTTACCCGGTCTGATTGTGTAAGGAATATTTGCCTGAAAATACTGTGATACCGCAGAAACAGCAGCATCCGTACTGGTTCCGTCTATTTCAAGTTCTCCCACAGCCTGTGCTATCGCTTCCATATTCTCTTCCGGAACATATAAATCCTCCGCCGTATACGCGCCAAGCTCGCCATATTCCTTTTCCGGCACACGGGCATCGTTGCCCCGCAGTCTCGGATAAAATATAATTTCCGTATTTCTCCTCTCATCTGTCTCATAGGACTTAGAATAATACGGAAGATACTGCCTGTTAAAGTCAGCGTCCACATTTCTCACAAGCATAATACCGCGGGCGCTGCCGGGCTGTCCCGCTTCGTACGCCTGTTCCAAAGCGTTCGCCTCCGGTGTCATCGAGCTGTCATACCATTTTAAGTCATCGATGGATGTCCACATATTCTGGTACGGATTGTACTGTTCACCCACAAATGACCGCAGATATATTGTTTCATAGCTGTACGGTGCAACCTGAACCACCAAATCAGTCTGATAATCCAGATGTACCGAGGACACGGTTCCCAGCCGTCCGCCGTCAATACCTCCGGAATTACCATTTGAACCGAGAAATCCGACTCTTCCATCCACAAGCATCATGCTCACAATTTCCATTGTAAATTCCTTGTATTTATTGCCGGTATATCCCACATTAAAATTCTCTTTCGGGCGAAAAGAGCTGATCGCCGTGACTGCTGCCATGACCAGAAGTGCAACCGTAATGCCGACCTGTCCCATAGCTTTTACATCATACACATAGGCGATTTCCGAATTTCTTTTTTTCCTTTTGCGTGTGCCCTTTTTTTCAAATATCCTATCCGTTCGCTTTACAGACACCTGAGGGCTGTAATGCTTTCCCGATTTAAAGGCATACGTCATCGCAATTCCAATCAGCAGCATCATACTATAAAGCATATCCGGCTCATCCGTCATATATAGCGGAATCACATTCAAAAACATGACAATAACAATCGCCGTAAAATACTGCATACGCCGCGATATATATACATTGAGCAAAATGTCCATCACAATTCCGATAAACAATACAACACAGGTTACTGTCACATATCGGTTGCCAATCTGCTCATTGTAAAGTCTTTGAATATCAACATCAAAATATTCCGCCGCTTCGTCCACAGTCATATTCACAATTGCATAAAATCCACTGTTGATATAATTCCTGAATATTACAACCAATCCTCCGAATACGATAAGAAGCAGGAAATATCCGAGATTTTCCACCAAAAGCCTGTAATATAATAATGCACAGCAAATCGCTATAACGGCAATCACAATATGGCAAAGGACAACGTTATATTCTATTTTGAGCGCTGACAAATAAAACCCGATACTGCCCATAGACAGGAGGTAAACAATAAATCCCTTCAAAAGCAGCGTCAAAAGCCGGTTCTCTTTTTTTTCATAAAATGTCCGGCTGAGTGAAATGCCTTCGCATAATATACTGTTTTCTGTTACTTCTTTTTTGTTTCCTGCCACTATCCATTCTCCCTGACACGAATTTGGATTTCCCCGTTTTGAGCTGTCACATGCAGATATGCTTTCATTTCAGGATGCACGCCTGCCATGTGGGATGCCGCCTCCTCCATACCGGAATATGGCGTCTCGTAAAACATTTTCGCAAAGGCATCATCTGCCTCCCCCGGATAATCAATTCTGATATCCTCATATTCATATCGGCCGGCGCTCCAATATAAAAGCCTGACCGTCGTCTTATCCGCAAGCATCCGATGTACCAGCGTGTAAGCTGCCGACAAAATCATATTAAGCTCCGCTTTATTATCCGCACAAAGCTCCGGCAGAATGACGAGCTGCTTATCTGACATACTGACACGGTCCTTTACCATAAGGATATCACGCTTCGCGGATAGCTTCCAATGTATGCTCATCAGCTTGTCACCCGGAATATATTCCCTTATCTCCTGAACCTCCGAGAAATCATTGCCGCGTTTTGTGCTCTCCTCGCTCTCCAGCATCCCCTGTTCCATATTGACAGTATCATATGATACATTAAAAATCTGCTCCGGCATTACAACCAGTTCGGCAGCCGCCTCAGTGCGCAGCCTGAAAAAATGAAATCCCATCATATCCTTTATTTTCAATGACTTTACTTTTATCTGTACAATCCCCGGATAATCCGATATGATTGGCAGTTCCAGTGTATAGCCCTTGCGTGCATGTATGGGAATTGAAATAATCTGCTCTCCCTCTGTCTGAAAAAACGAATTGCTGACCGCCAGACACAGCTTCGCATCCAGAGACGCCAGCCATGTCGGATTTAAAACCCTGATTACAAAATATGCCTCCTCATGCTGCCGTCCATACCGTTCCCCCCTGCACTCTGCCTGAATTGATACCCGCCGTTTCAACAGCCACCCAAAAGCAAGAGAAAGGAAGGGAAAAACAGCCATAATGATCAATACAATATAGAAAAAATGACTATGCAAAAAATAAAACATCAAGGCACTGCAGATAAAAAGTATTCCATATCCAATTGTACGAACTATGTTTTCCATATAGTTTCACACCTCATGTAACATACTCATATTCCCTTCTGTCAGTGCCGGCATCAATATCAGCATCAGATGCGGGGTGCAGATACATGCTGCAGCAGCATTTGCATTGCCTGACTCATTGCTATTCCCTGAGCTCTCGCTCTTGCCGACAGCTTTACCCTGTGCCCCAGCGTGTCTATGGTTACGCTTTGTACATCCTCGGCAGTCACATAGTCCCTGCCTGCAATGACAGCCACGGCTTTCGCCATGCGAAGCAGGGCAATTGTGCCTCTCGGACTTGCTCCCACGGAAAAAATATCCAAAGCTCTTGTCCCCTCGACAATGCTTACAATATACTCATAGATTTCATCCCTGACATACATGTCGTTTACCATATTCCGCAGTGCAGCAAGCTCTTCCACCGTCATGATACCCTGCACATGTTCGAGCGGTCTTGCAGCATTTCCCTTCAATATTTCCACCGCATCCTCATGGCTCGGATACCCCATGGACAGGCAGACCATAAATCTGTCAAGCTGTGATTCCGGCAGCATCTGCGTACCGGAAGAGCCATATGGATTTTCTGTAGCAATTACAATGAACGGCTCCGGCAATTTTCTGGTCGCGCCATCCACTGTAGCCGTCCCCTCCTCCATGACCTCAAGAAGCGCCGACTGTGTCTTCGGCGAGGTCCTGTTTATCTCATCGGCAAGAAACAGATTGCAGAATACCGCCCCCGCTTTATATTCAAATTCTTTCGTCGACGCATTATACATGGAAAATCCCAATATATCAGACGGCAATACATCAGGTGTAAACTGCACTCTTTTATAATCGAGAGACATGCTCTTCGCAAACGTTGTTGCAAGCGTTGTTTTACCCACGCCCGGTATATCCTCCATCAAAATATGCCCGCCGGCAATCATCGCTCCCAAAACCTTTTTAACGACATCCGGTTTTCCCTTGATGACCTTATTTACCTCCTGCTGTATTGCATTTAGCTTTTCCTGCATACTGTAATTCCCATCCTTTCAGGCAGTTTATTTCGTAATTCCGAGCCTTTTTGCCTCATCAGCCACCGCACCTGCGACAACCATAGCCACACGCTCATCAAAGGCGCCCGGAATAATATAATCCTCGTTCAGCTCCTCATCCGTGACAATTGATGCGATTGCTCCCGCAGCCGCCATCTTCATCTCCTCGGTGATACCGATTGCCCTCGCATCCAATGCACCCCGGAAAATGCCCGGGAACACGAGCACATTATTTATCTGGTTCGGATAATCGGAGCGTCCGGTTGCCATAACTCTGACACCGCCCTTTTTTGCCTCCTCCGGCATAATCTCCGGTGTAGGGTTTGCCATTGCAAATACAATCGGATCGGCCGCCATGGATGCGACCATCCCGGCAGTGACGATATTCGGTGCAGACACACCCACAAATACATCCTTGCCCTTCATAATCTCAGCAAGCGGTCCACGCTGCCTGTCCCTGTTCGTAATTTCCGCCATCTCTTTCTGTGCAGGATTCATCCATTCCTCGCCCGGGCACAGCGCACCGTTTTTATCAACCAGAACCGCATTTCCGATTCCCATCCGCAAAAGCAGCCTGCAGATAGATATTCCGGCTGAACCGGCACCGTTAATCACAACATTGGCATCCTCGAATTTCTTTCCAACCAGCCTAAGCGCATTTATCAGTCCCGCCGATACGGCGATAGCGGTTCCGTGCTGGTCATCATGAAATACCGGAATATCAAGCTCTTCCTTTAATCTTCTCTCAACCTCAAAGCATCTCGGCGCAGAGATATCCTCCAGATTAATTCCTCCGAATACAGGCGCAATCCGCTTTACAGTCTCCACAATCTCGTCCACATCCTTAGTGTCCAGACATATCGGAAATGCATCTATTCCACCAAACTCCTTAAATAAAATTGCCTTTCCCTCCATAACGGGAATCGCAGCCTCCGGCCCGATATCGCCAAGTCCGAGCACAGCCGTTCCGTCAGACACCACGGCTACCATATTGGATTTGCAGGTATACTTATATACATCTGCTTTGTTATCTCTTATCCTGCGGCAAGGCTCCGCCACACCCGGCGTATATGCGGTACTCAGGTCATCCCTGTTCTTTACCCGCACCTTGGAAACAATCTCCACCTTGCCATGATGTTCCTCATGCATCTTCAAACTCAGTTCATTGTAGTCCATATTCTGTCCTCGTTTCCGCCCGTCTGTCATATTCCTGCACACGGACCTTTTTTATCCTAATCCATCTTAACCTTGCTTATTTCATCATTAAAGGAATCTATTCTGCGCTTCGCCTCATTAATCTCCGCAATCATTGCGTCGATTTCCGCGTCCGCCCCGCCATTTTGATAGCGGTTGTACACAAGCTCCCCGATTTTTTGATATGTATCCTTAATCGTTGTCTTTTCCTTGCTTATTTTTGCTTTGAGCTTTGTCACCTCAACTGCATCTCCCGCCTCATTTTTTACTGTTTTCATAATGTCCTTAAAACCCATATTGACACACTCCTTTTTATTTATTATTTTAATATGCTGTTCCCTGTTTTTTCCACCTTTTAAGTCCTGTCATGGAAGCAAATATATTGACCAGAGCACCAACGATATTCACAATCATTACCACAAAGCACCCGGCATAAATTGTAAAGCTCGGATCCTGTTCCAGCGTGCTCAGATATTCGTGTCCGTTTATTTCCTGCATAATCCGATAGCCGGAACATATAAAAACCACAAGTGCCGCGCACGAAAATACAAATCCCGCTACATTCATCCAAATATACGGTTTCTTTGAAGAATCAATGGCGCGGATTACAACAATGACCGCCAGAACAGTCGCAAGTGCAAGCAGGATATTCGCTGCAAGCATAAAAGCCTCTGCATACTTCAACACATCCGTATCAACGAAATAAAAATAATCCAAAATGTCAAGACTGGCTTTATCGTATTGTTTAACGAACAATGCCTCAAGTAAATAATAGGCCGGCTTTGCCCATATAACCATGGCAAGCACCGTTGTTGCCGCCGCAATCAGTACCTCCAGCATAGCTGCCACGGTGTACACAGAAAGCTGCTCACTCTGCTCCGTTTTTTCCTCCTCTTTTTTCTCTGCCTCCTGCTCTGTTTCCTTTGCCGCAACGGAGGCCGCATTTTTCTGCTGCACGGCAGCCTTCGCTGCAGCCGCTTTTCTTTTTGCCCTGCTGTTTGCTTTTTTCTTACCCATAGTCCCCTACAACCTTTCTTTTTTAACTTTAAGTTTTATTTTATCACACATAATCAAATATTGTCATCTGTGTGCCAATCGTTTTATTTTTATATTCTCTCATATACCGGAACAATTCTTCACGGTCGTGCACAATCCCATTCTCATCACAGGTTCGTCGGAAGTACTTCATCAGCTCACGCCGATTCGGACTCACCAATTCGGATGCCTCTCCATAGGTCTCCATATATCGCTCCTCCATACCCGGAAACAGCCTGTCCAGCTGTGCATAAAAATACTCCCTGCTGCCATCCCGCAGTGTCATCGACATACCATCGTTCATTATACCATATACGCCTGCCTGAATACAGTACTCCATCAACCCCTGTATGTTCTCCATGGTATCATTGATAAACGGCAGGATTGGCGTCATCCACACGATTGTCGGAATCCCCCGCTTCTTCATCTCCATCAACACCGCAAAACGCTCCTTTGTAGTGCAGACATTCGGTTCCAGCTTCCTGCATAAATCCTCATCACACGTCGTTAAGGTCATCCCAACCACACATTTTGTCTTGCGATTGATTTTATCCAGTATGTCAATATCACGCATGATCAGATTGGACTTTGTCTGAATCGTCAAGCCGAAGTCAAAGCGTTCTATCTGATTCAGGCAGCGTCTGGTTACCTGCAGCTCCTCCTCTATCGGAACATAAGGATCCGTTATGGCGCCTGTTGTAATCATACCCTTACTTCGTTTTCTTTTCAATGTGTGCTCCAACAATTCATCCGCTTTTGCCTTTACCTCTATATCTTCAAAATCATGATTCATACGATAGCATTTACTTCTCGAATCGCAATAGATGCATCCGTGCGTACAGCCACGATAGAGATTCATTCCATTTTGAGGTGATAGAATTGCTTTCACTTCCTTATAGTGCATCCTGATTCTCTCCTCCTGCTAAATAAAATCAAAGCTTACCTGTTCATATTCAAGGTCCTGATATTCCAGCTCCTCCTGGTCCACTCTGCTGGTGTAATCCGTCACGACAGTAAGCTGCTTTCCTCCTGACATCTGCTGCCCGAGAATGTAATTCACATCAAACCTTCCCGTGATTGCCGGTGTCGCGCCGCGCGCCGGCACAATAAGCTGTACGTGATTCGCTTTGAGCAAGGCAAAAATCGGCTCCCATATATACACGTCCTTCGCCGCTCCAAACGGGTTATCAATAAATATTGTTTTAGTTCTGACACCGTCATTTCCCAGCCGGTACATACCGGATATATAATTGATAACGGAAACGAGGAACTGGATATAGATACCCTGAGACTGTCCCGTACTTCCTACCGCCTCCTCGTATTTCAGGTATCTGCTCTGTTCTTTGATACGCTCCCGCTTATACAGGGAAAGCCTGACTGCATTCATATCCGTCACGATCACACCAAAAAGCTTCTTTAACGCAAGGCTGTTTCGGATGAATTTCATTCTCTCCCTGTCGCTGTCATAGTCGTCCGCCTGCACCACAATCCTGTCAATATAGTCAGACATTCGCTGATGCAGAAATTCCTCCTTCACATATGGTATGCTTAAACCTACCATCTGTATTGTCTCCCCCTCCGTCACAATCCGCGACAGCTTCGGGAGCTTATCAAGCTCCGTCTTCACATCAAGGCAGCGCTGTATGCACTGCTCCTCAAAGTTTGCCTTCATTGTCTCCATGTCTGTCAGGCTTTTTTCAATCCGGTCCCGTTCCAGACGGATATACTCTATAATATCATTCAGATTATTCACCAATTCCGCTGCCTGCGAGATATCCTCCGGTATCGCCACATCGTCCCGGATTGCAGCTGCAAGCTCATATACCTCCATCCGGTCAAGCGAAGCCGCCGTATTACCCTTGAATTTCAGCAGTTCATGCTTTGCCCGCTCAAGCTTCTTCGTGCTCCGGTCAAAGACAAGCAGCTTTTCCTCAAAAATATCCCGAAGCTTATCCTTGTCCTCAGGCATCGATACCGCATGCTCCACACTAATGTCATTGGTCGCGACAATGCGTTTTACATCCTTGTACAAATCGACCATGTAGCCCTGCTGCCTGCTATAGCGTTTCAGTTCCTCCTCACATTCCTTCGCTTCCCGCTCCAGACGCTCAAGAACCGCCTCCCCATTCTCAAGGTTCTCCACAATCTCAGACATGGAGGCTTCCTCTTCTCTGTAGCTGCCATATGCCGCCTCTATATTTGAAATCGCATATGAAATTCCTCCCTCCAGACGATGGATGTCCGACTCCAGCTCTCTTTTTTTTCGTTCTGTCTCACGCATCTGCTCTTCCGCTTCCGCAATACTCCTTCTGCTGACAGAAAGAACCTGCTCATCCGCCCTGTACAGCAGTCCTCTCGCCTCAAGGTCCTCAAGCTGTTTTACATCTGTACCGCGCTTTTCAATACCTTTCAGACAGCGCTCCATAGACACGGATAATGTATCCATCAGAAGACGCTTGTCCTCAACCGCCTTTGCATCCTCACTTCCGGCAGTCACCATCGCCATAAATCCGGCTTGCAGCTCATCATCACGGAGCGTGAGCACCTCATACTCCTGATCCACATTGTAATACGCCTTATAATTGGTATCCCACTCACTGTTGATATCGGATAACCTCTGCTCCAGCGTTTTCAATCTGGCGCGATTCTCCGCGACATCACGGCCGCCGTCATCCGTATCCGCGGAAAGCGTTCTGACCGTCTCCTCAAGCCTTGCGATATCGTTTCCGCATGTATCGGATATTTTCTCATGCTTTTCGATTATCTCCGTCAACTGACCGATTGTATAAAGCTTATTGATATCCGCAAGACACTTTTCGTATTCCCTGCGGTTCTCAAGCGCGAGCTGACTCTCCTGTTCAATCGTATTCTGGTAGCCGCGAAGCTTTTCCTTGCACTGCTCAATCTCCTGTTCTATATCACGAGCTTTTTCCCTCGCCTCCGCGAGTCTCCTGCCTGCATCCTGAAATGTGCTGTCAGACACTCTGTAGACAAATTCCCGGTCCTGTCTGTATGTTGCGAGAACCTCCTCCTTCATCTCCAGCTGCAGGACTAATTCCCTGCATTTGTCATCCTCCGAAGCCATCAACCTGCTGACGGTCTGTGTATCGGTCAGATATTCCGCTCCGCGATGCACAGCAAATGCATTCTCTCCAAAGTGTAATCCGCGCTCCTCCACTGCATCCATATCGTATATATTTACATATGTCTCACCCGTGTCAACGGAGCAGATATTCGGATCATTTTTCACATTCTCATACTCTCTCGTAAGTACCCCGTATGGAAGCTCCGGGTTGACGGCAAGCAGACTCTGCTGCCGGTCTGCCGGAAGTGCCGACAGGTAATCCATGCCATACATCGCCGTCACATTATGACGCGTTTCAATGTACTCTATCACATTCGCCGCAGCGGCTGACACGTCAATCAATCTGCCCTCCGCAAGACGTTCCTTCCGCCTTTTCGCCGTCCGAATATCGCGTTCAAGACGTTCCCGTTCCAAAACGGCTCCTGTAATACGCTCACCGATTACATCGAGCAGCTGCTGTACATTCTCCGCGCCGCCATAAACCAACTTAATATTCTCCAGCTTATCCTCCGCCTCCTGAAACTCCTGCTCCCTTGCAGAAAGACTGTCTATTATCTTATCATTCTCCTTCTGTTTTGCATTTAAGAGGGAACAATTCAGCTCCTCCTGATTGAGCAGACGCTTACACTCCTCCACAATCTCATCATTCTTCCGCATACAGCCTTCTATCCGCGCAAGCTCTTCTCCGCTTTCACGCTGCTGCTCCGAAAGCTTTGTGAACCTGATATTATGCATGGACATCCTGATTGCAGAGAGCTGCTCACTCAATTGAACGATTTCCGCATCGGCTGCTTTCTTTGCATTTTGTGCTACCGCGAGCTCCGTTTGTGCTTCCCGCAGCATTTTCCCGCGATATTGATATTTTGCTTCCGACTGTTCGATGGTTTCCTTCAGCTCCTCCATCTGCCTTCTGATATCCGTCAATACCACATCTGTGCGCATTTTGATATTATATACATATGTATAGAGCAGTTCCTCATCAAAGGATGACTCCTGCATCATCATCCTGATAACGGCATCATGCTGATAATATTTTTTTCTATCTTCTAAATATTCCAAATATTCATTAATGCTCTCTCTCGTCTCAAGGTCTGTGCGAAGTCCGGAGATTCTTTTTTTATCATTTTCCAGCTGTTTTTCGAGCGTTTCCGCCTGTGCATTCAATTCCTCCAGCTTTCTCCGGTCTCTCGCCACCTTTAGCGTTTCTATATGTTCCCGCTGCCTGTTCTTCTGTTCCCTCTTCTCATCTCTCGCCGCAGAGAGCTTCTCCATGTGTTCCTCATCCTGTTTTGCAAATTCCTCACAGGTCACATAGATATCGGCAATTATACTGCTCAGGCTGCTCTGCTCCCGATATAGGTCCATAAAAGAGGAAACCCTGTCACGAAGTACGCTTATCAGATCTGTCTGATGATCATATTCGGTGATTTCCTTCTTCTTTTTTGCCAGCACGGCAAGCTGCTCCTTGATATCCATCAGCATTCTTGCCATAGAATCAGAGCCGTCCTCATCGTGCTCCGTCTTTACTATATATGCCTTTTCAATAATTTCTTCAATCAGAAGATCCTCGACCACCTTGCGGGTAGTCTTATAGTTGTTCTCGAAATATGTCCTGACATGTCCCTCTGTCTTATTGATACCACGGATAATCTCCCACTGGCTCTCGTGCAGACCATAGCCGCTTATGAACCGCTGATATTCTCCCTTGCGGTCAAATACAAGCACCTTGAGTCCCATGTCCCGATGCTCCAGCTCCTTGAGATATCCGTGAAGTCCCTGAAATGAAATCCGTTCTCCGTCCTTCACAAGCGGAAGATTAACAATATCATTTTTGTTATACTCACGATAGAAGATACAATAATTAAAGTATTCCACGGAGGCAACATCCTTCTGTGTCTCCGATTCCTCCTCCTTTGCTTTTCTGGCACAAAAACCCGTAGTCATATAGCGGTAGCCCTCTGTGCGGTCGTCCTCGTCCAGCTTCCATTCAACCAGTGAATGTATTGTCGTATTTCCGTTTCCCGTACGAAAAAGCTTCTCTATCGGCTGTTTCTCATCCAGCGTACAGTTCGGGATCATATTCTGAAGCAGAAGCAGCATCAAAACGCTTTTGCCGCCGCCGTTTGCAAGATCATACAGGGTATTTTTTCCGTACATCCGCATGACAAAATCATCATAATACTGCGTACCGAAATTATATTTTACATTGTTTACCCTGATTCTGTTGATACTAGGCATCCGCTTCACCTCCCAAAGCCTTATAAATACGTCCTTTATATTCCTCAAAATAATTTTCAACAATCGCTTTAAACCGGTCTGTCGGATAGTAGCGGTCCTCCACCTCTACAAATAATCTCTGCGCCACCAGAAAATTAAAGGTCAGCTTCACATAACCGCTTCTGGACGCTCTGGACGCACGGTTTCTTTCTTTGTCCTCTGATGTCACCACCGGAAGCTCATCCCACAATAATGCAAGCGTTTTAAAGCTCTCCTCCTCCAAATCATCCATGGAATATACCGACAGATCTGACGTGATAGACGTCAGATAATCCGACACCTGCTCAAGCACATCCTCGAGGCGCACATACTCCTTGACCTGATAGGACGCAGAATCCTGATAGAAAAGCAACAGCCCGTTGTACATGATAAAATAAACCATGTACAATTCCTTGTTTAATCTGAGTCCAAGCAGCTTTTTCATATCATCATTCGTATATCCGAATACACGATTGCCCTCACCCGGTGAAACATAAATCGCCTCATTATATTCATACAGACTCAGGTTCAGCTTTTTTACCATGCGCATCGTAATATCATACACGGATGCATTTGAGTAAAATTCCTCATACAATTCTCTGGTATCAGGGTTAGAGCGGGATATCTCCCGACCTGTTATCAATGCGGCATATATATCAAGTGCTTTATCCAAGCTTCTCTCCTCCACGCCTATCCGTTCCTCCTCTCAAATGTCATATCCGTCACGGCAAAGCCTGCATCATCCGAGGCTGCCTGTCCGCGCTGCTCCTCCTGCAATGTGTGCAGGTAGGATGAAAGCCTTACCTGCTCCGCACCAAACGTAATCGTAAATGCCATATCACGAAACCGCTCTCTGTCCTCCCGCGGCATATACCGTATCACCATTTCTTCCAGCAGAGTGTCCTGCTTTTCCAGCATTCTCCCCATATCATATTCTTTTTTGCCCGCCAAATGGACCAGAAATGCATAATAATCTCTGTTTGCGTATATTTCTTCCCCGAATTTGATTTCCAAAATTCCGTTCAATTCCTTCAGCGTAACCCTGTTCCATTTTTCCAGCTGATCCAGCAATTCATAAAACAATCTGGCAAAATTGCGGCCGATTTTCCTGTCGAGTATCTCGTCCTCATACTCAAAATCCAAATCCAATATACGTTTTTCAACCTTTTCTCCGCCTGCTCTGTCATCCGTTCTGAGTGTCAGCATATTATCAATAGACTGCATGGCAAATCTTTTCTCAATTGCAGGGGCAAACATCGGCATTAATACATGTGCCATCTGCTCCGGCCTGTCCTGTTCCATCATACGGACAAGGCTCTGTCTGAAATCAAATACCGGTCTTAACCGGCGCAGCTTCGCACGGCTGATAATCTGATCCGATATCTGCTGCAGCTCCATGGTCTCTGATATAAGCCTGCTGTGATTGTGAATTGTCTTTTTCAGTTCTGTCTCCAATTGCCCGATTTCCTCCAGCGCCTTTGATGCGGCAGATATCTTTCCGTCCACATCAGCCTGCTCAAAGGATGCCTTTTCTATCGCCTTATCAACCAGCGCCTTATTCTTGGCAAACAGCTTCTGTTCCTCAGAAAACCATTTTGCCGTCGTGTCCATATATTGCTCATAGGCTGCGGCTCCCTCAAACACATCAATAGAGAGCAGCTTCAGCACTTTTTCCTTCTCAAGCATAAGCTGGACAACCTGACTGTTGATTCTCCTTACAACATCAATGCCGCCCTTAAAATTATCGGACTGAATCATTTTCTCCAGCAGAAGCTGTGAGATGTTTATCCTGCTTTCATCCTTGATTTCCTTTGTATCAAGGTAAAATTCTATACCCTCGGGCGTAATCGTATAGAGAACGCGTCCGTTTTCGATACGGCTGTCTATCAGCTTCACTCTGGCAATTTTTGCCGCATGTGCCTCCGGGTCATAAAAGTGAAATTCAAACGCTCTTCCATCGTTCTTTAGCTTATCAAAAATATACAGAATAAGCTGTCTGGTTTCCTCCTCTGTCTCCGCAAGCTGAAAATCACGTTCCAGAAGCTCCTTCATAAAGGCTTCATACTCGTCAAACGTAACATCCTTTTCATGAAAATTATTTTCATTGATAAAAAAGCGCAGGGAAGCCATCGTGATATACCCCATGTCAATAAATCCGTATTTTCCATCCTGATACTGGGAAAACGTAGTTTCATTCAACACAAAGAAAGGGTAATACTTTTTCAGATTCTGCATCCTTGCGCTATGCTCTGCAATTATATCATTTATCATTACGTGCTTCAGTGCCATGACAACCTCTTCATATGTGTTAATATATTATTACATAGATACTAACATTCTAATATATTATGAGACGGAATACAAGGAACTGAATGAATATTTTGTAGTTTTTTATCGCTATTTCTTATATTTTGTGGTTACGGGTATGTACTCTGTTCCCAGATTGTTTTTTCCGGCCATCCGGTCGTATCAAAGCCCGCACGAATCTGTTCACAGATACAGGTGAGCTTGCGGCGCAATGGCTCCGATTCAAAGCATCCGGTCTGAAGCTCCGGCTCCATCATCGCATATTCCATAATGCGGGCACGATCCTCATTCGGAAAGCTCTTTGAATATGTGTCTATAAAATACTCTCCTGCTTCACTGTCACCGACCACGTAAGTCCGGTCACTGTTCATTTCATTTTCAGTATAGCTGTAATCATAGTCGAAGCCGTCGGGATTGTATGTCATCCAGGTATCGTAATCAAAATAATATTCCCCATTATTCAAATGCCCTTCCACAGCATGGAACAGTTCATGATGGATTGTCCTTTCATAATCATACACCGCCAGGATATCAAGTACCATAAACGTATTATCCTCCAACGTCTTCTGAATACCGACCGCAGTCGTCAGAGCAGTCCCATCCGCCGCAACAATTTCCCCTGAAAGATAGATTTTCAGGGCACTTCCAAACGTATCATCCAGTTGTGCCAGCATACCGTCCGGATACAAGGCAAGCGCCTCATCCAGCATATTGAGCGCCTGTTCAAGCCGAACCGCATTATATGTTATCTCATAATCATAGATATCCCTGTAGCAGTCCTCCAGTTCATCACCGAAATATATCTTTACACCATACTTAGCCCCTATTTCATCCGCACGGACGGAAAGCGCCTCCAGCGCGCCAAAATCCGGTTCCTCGGGATTCTGCCAGTCACGGAAATAGCACGTCGAATCACCGGTCTGACTGCCTTGTTCATTTAAATCCCAAACAAGCAAATGGTTTTTTTCTCCGTACACATAAATCAGGACATACCCTGTATCCTCCAGACAGACCATCTCTCCGATTGAAAAGATTTCCTCATTCGCATATGGAATATAAAAATCAGAGGCATACTGCAGTGCGCCGTTTTCCAGACTGTACAGTCCGCAGGAAAATTCAAACTGTTTATTTATCGCATCCCGCTCCATCGTACCGCTCAAAACAGCCTGATTTTCCCAATCCACATGTACATTCCCATATTCCTCGTAATCGCGCAGCATAAGCACATGCGGTGAGGTCGTTACATCATTGCATATAATCTCATCAAAGCCATCCTCGCTATGCCTGAGTACGAAATGCTCCGTATTCCCCTGCATGCCATACAGACTGTCCGGACTCTGATATACAGCCTCCCCCGACTCAATACTGCGGATTTCCCAGATTGTCTCTTCACTCGAGGCGCTATAATAGCTAAATGCAAGCCATTCATTTCCAAGCACACCACACACAGTTCCATAGCCTAAATCCCCCATCGGAATATCTCCAAACAGGCATATCCTGCTCCCGTCATTTAAATCAATGCGCCATACATTTCCCGACTCACTGTCCATGTAATATCCATACTGCGTATCTTCAGAAATAACCAGACCTTCCGTCTGCGGAACCTCGAGCGCAAACCTTTCGGTTTCCTCCAGCCGGTCATTTAATATATAAATCTCCTGTTTTCCATGATTAAATACCAGAATTTTTCCGCTGTCGGAGACTGTTACTGCATTCTCAAAATACATCCCCTCTGTAAGCTCCGTCCGCGCAATCACTTTCATATGGAGCGGCTGAATCGCATAGAGATATGTCTTGGTCTCTGTCATTTCGTACTTCTCGTAAATGGCATACATAATTTCACCGGATACATCCATATCAACCATCCACCAATCACCCTCTGACAGGCCGGGCTCTGACTCTGACAGTCCGAAATCCACCTCATACAGCCCGCTGTTTCCCTCAACAGGGCAGCTTTTTATTTCGTACATACTGTCCTGAATCGGTTCCGATTCATCCACAGCAGTATCGTTCTGACTATTCGCGCCGGTTTCCGCCGTGATACCGGTATCTTCATCGGTTTTGTTTCCGCACCCGCTTATGAATAAAAGAATGACCAGTATAACAGGCAAAAGGCTGTATTTTCTTTTTTCCATTATTCTCATCAGCACATATCTCCGCTTCTAATATCCTTTTTCCTTCACAAGGTCATTTCCTGCCGCGCATACCGTCGCAGTTAAATCCGTCACCGCAGCTATAAAATCCGGATTGGTATCACCCGGCTTACGAGGTGCGCTATTATATGTATCGGATACTTCGTACCACACACCTTCTCCCCCTTTCGTGCCTCATCAACCAGAACCTTTTGATTCTCGCATTTTATCTCCTTACTATCCGGGTTCCTTTCCGAATCAGTCCTCTGTACATCAATCAGCCAGACCGTAGCCTTTAAAAAAGGAGCTGTCTTATTTAGATTCATGTACATATTATAATCTAAATGAGACAGCTCCCTTCTGTTAAATTACAATTTCAGATTTCGGCTTATGCCTTACCGACAGAACCAAACAGCTCCATCTTCTCCTTAACAGTTGCCTTAATTGCCTCTGCACCCGGAGCAAGAAGCTTACGCGGATCAAAGCCCTTACCCTGCTGATCCTTTCCTTCCTCGATATACTTTCTGGTTGCTTCCTGGAATGCTAACTGACACTCCGTGTTTACGTTAATCTTAGATACACCGAGGGATATCGCTTTCTTAATCATATCCTCAGGAATACCTGTACCTCCGTGAAGTACAAGCGGCATAACACCTGTCTTCTCCTGAACTGCCGCAAGTGTCTCAAAGCTGAGGCCTGCCCAGTTCTCAGGATACTTACCGTGAATATTACCGATACCTGCTGCAAGCATATCAACACCCAAATCGGCAATTGCCTTACACTCATCCGGATCAGCGCACTCACCCATACCAACAACGCCATCTTCCTCTCCGCCGATGGAACCGACCTCAGCCTCGATAGAAAGACCTAACTGATGTGCAACCGAAACAAGCTCCTTTGTCTTTGCAATATTCTCATCAATTGCAAAATGAGAGCCATCGAACATGATGGAGGTAAATCCTGCCTTGATACATTTATAACAGCCTTCATATGAACCATGATCCAAGTGAAGTGCTACAGGAACTGTGATTCCAAGCTCCTCATCCATAGCCTTTACCATGGCTGCAACAGTCCTGAAGCCTGTCATATACTTACCTGCACCCTCAGATACACCAAGAATAACCGGGGAGTTCAATTCCTGTGCGGTTAAAAGAATTGACTTTGTCCACTCAAGGTTATTGATATTGAACTGACCAACTGCATACTTACCGGCTTTTGCTTTCTGCAACATCTCTGTAGCTGAAACTAACATTTGTAAAACCTCCGTTTTCATTTATTTTTATATTGTTGTAATTCACAGTGCAGGACTGCACCGTTCATTGCGTTCAAACTGATTATACTATATGATTTGCAAAAAATAAAGTAATATTTGCATATAAGGCTGACATCTGTTTTACATAAATTTAACCTTGCCATGCCGGTCAATTTTACACAATCACAGTATTATACATACATAACCTGTCTATATTACAAGCGACGACAGCACCACCCCCCGTATCGGTACTGTCGTCTCTTTCTGCCTACAGATATTTTTTTAAATATTTTCCCGTATAGGAATATTCACATTCCGCAACCTGCTCAGGCGTCCCGGAACAGACAATTGTTCCACCGCCTTCACCGCCCTCCGGACCGATATCTATAATATAATCCGCTGTTTTTATCACATCAAGATTGTGTTCTATCACTACTACTGTATTTCCACCCTCGCAGAGCTTGCGCAGAATATCCACCAGTCTGTGTACATCCGCAAAATGCAGGCCTGTCGTAGGCTCATCCAATATGTATATGGTCCTTCCCGTGCTCCTGCGGCTTAATTCCGTCGCAAGCTTGATACGCTGCGCCTCACCGCCCGACAGCGTCGTGGACGGCTGTCCAAGCTTGATATAACCAAGTCCGACATCCTTTAATGTACTGATTTTCCGCAGAACTGACGGAACATTTTCAAAAAAGACACAAGCCTCATCCACCGTCATATCAAGCACATCATAAATACTCTTGTCTTTGTATTTCACCTCAAGTGTTTCACGATTATACCGTTTTCCACCGCAAACCTCACAGGGAACATACACGTCTGCCAGAAAATGCATCTCTATCTTAATGATACCGTCACCCTTACATGCCTCACAGCGTCCCCCTGATACATTGAACGAAAATCTTCCCTTATTGTATCCCATAGTCTTGGCATCCTTTGTATTTGCAAACAGGTCACGAATCAAATCGAACACACCCGTATAGGTTGCGGGATTTGAACGGGGGGACCTGCCAATCGGTGACTGATCTATATTGATAATTTTATCAAGCTTATCTGTTCCCAGTATATCGTCGTGATCTCCCGGTTTGATTTTTGCCCTGTTCAGCTCCCGTGCCAGCCGTTTATATAATATCTCATTGACAAGCGAACTCTTTCCGGAGCCTGAAACACCCGTCACACAGGTCATCACGCCGAGCGGAAAACGCACATTAATATTTTTCAGATTATTCTGCCGGGCACCGATTACCTCAATATAACCCGATGGCTCCTTGCGCTCCGACGGAACAGGTATTTTCATTTTTCCGCACAGGTAAGCCCCTGTAACAGATTCCGGACATGCCATGATATCCTCGGCAGTTCCCTGTGCAACCACATAACCTCCCTCAGAGCCGGCCCCCGGTCCGATATCCACGATATGATCCGCAGCAAGCATGGTGTCCTCATCATGCTCGACCACCAAAAGCGTGTTACCTAAATCACGCAGGCGCTTCAGCGCTGCAATCAATTTATCGTTATCCCGCTGGTGAAGACCTATACTCGGCTCGTCAAGAATATATGCAACACCCATTAATCCGGAACCGATCTGTGTTGCCAGACGAATACGCTGTGCCTCACCGCCCGACAGCGAGCCTGTCGCTCTGGAAAGAGACAGATAATCCAGCCCGACATTGACAAGAAACCCGAGGCGGGCTTTTATTTCCTTTAAAATCTGTGCTCCTATCGTATTCTGTCTGTCAGTCAGCTGAAGCTCCTTCATAAATTGGTTGAGCCGTACGATAGACATTTCCGTCAACTCAGCTATGTTTTTCTCACCCACCGTCACTGCAAGGAACTCAGGCTTTAATCTTTTGCCGTGACACTCCTCACATGCAACGGTTGTCATAAATTCCTCATATTCCTGTTTTATTATTTCGGCGGAGGTTTCATGATATCTTCGCTGGACATTCTTAATCAGGCCATCAAAGGCAACCATATATTCACCGCCGCCGCGACTGCTCTGATAAAATACCCTGATACGTCTGCCTCCGGTTCCATACAGTATCACATCCTTCGCCTTCTTTGAAAGCTCACGAAACGGAGTATCAAGCGAAAACCCATATTCCTTCGACAGAGCTTCAAGGCATGCATGCGTATAGCTTTTTTTATCCCCGCTTGACTGCCATCCAATCACAGCAATTGCACCCTGATTCAATGACAAGGACGTATCAGGTATCATCAGCTCCACGTCGAACTCATTTCTAAAGCCAAGGCCGGTACAACAAGGGCATGCGCCAAACGGATTGTTGAATGAAAAGCTTCGCGGCTCTATCTCCTCGATACTGATACCGCAGTCCGGGCAGGAAAAGCTGTCAGAAAATTTGATTGTCTCCCCGCCTATCACGTCAACCTTAACCAATCCCTCAGCCATTTTCAAAACTGTCTCTATCGAATCGGCAAGCCGGCTTTCAATCCCCGGTTTCACTGCCAGACGATCCACAACAATATCAATGTTGTGCTTTTTATTTTTATCAAGCTTAATCTCTTCCGATAAATCATACATGCTGTCATCCACAATCACGCGAACAAAGCCGCTTCGCTTTGCCTGATCAAGCAATTTTACATGCTCTCCCTTCCTGCCCCTGATCACGGGGGCAAGCAGCTGAAACTTCGTTCCTTCCGGCAGCGTCATAAGCTCGTCTACCATCTGATCTACGGTCTGACGCATAATCTCTTTCCCGCATTTCGGACAATGGGGAATGCCTATACGGGCATACAATAACCTCAGATAATCATATATCTCTGTTACCGTGCCCACTGTAGAACGCGGATTTCGGTTCGTCGATTTCTGATCTATGGAGATGGATGGCGATAGTCCCTCTATCTTATCAACATCCGGCTTATCTGCCAACCCAAGAAACTGTCTGGCATAGGAGGACAACGACTCCATATACTTTCTCTGTCCTTCCGCAAAAATCGTATCAAAGGCAAGGGACGACTTGCCTGAACCGGATAATCCGGTCAATACTACAAACTGGTCTCTCGGAATTTTAATATTGATATTTTTCAGATTGTGCTCTCTCGCACCCTGTATCGTTATATATTTATGCTCGCTCATCACTATACTCCGTTATCGTGCCGTCAAATTTTATCCGCGTATCTTGTCCGCATATTTCTTTACATTACTCTTTATCATACTCTCAATATCGTCAAGACTGATTTTTTCTTTCTTATCAAGAAAGACAATTGCAGCTGCCATACCTGCAATAAAAATAATAACCGTACTCCAGAAGCACCTGCACTTTCTCTTCTTTTTGCGGGAAGCCTCCTCCGCAAGAATCATATCCTGCTCCTCCAATACTTCCCCCACCTCTTCCATAGGGATATCACGTCTCATGGAAATCTCTGAAACCAACTCATCTCTTACCATACCTTTTTCCTCCTTTTATACCTTTTATAATATATAATCATTGCATGTTTATATTTAGTATACATCAAATCAGATATCATAATCACGCAATTTTATTTTTAATTCTTTTAATTCGTCACGAAGCTCAGCCGCCGCCTCAAAGTTGAGCTCAGCTGCCGCCTTATTCATGCGCTTCGTAAGTCTCTCAATTTCTTCCTTTAGCTCTTTCTTCGTCATTGACTCCGGAGCCTTTGTATGCCGTTCTTTTCTCACCATCTCCACCGCATCGGAATCAACCTCCATGGATATAATATCCCGTATCTCCTTCCTGATACTCTGCGGTGTAATACCATGCTCCTTATTGTAAGCATCCTGTATATGGCGGCGCCGGTTCGTCTCACTTATCGCATGCTGCATGGAATCCGTCATCGTATCCGCATACATAATAACATGCCCGTCGACATTGCGGGCCGCCCTGCCTATCGTCTGCACAAGGGACGTTTCGGAACGCAGGAATCCTTCTTTATCCGCATCCAGAATCGCAACCAGCGTAATCTCCGGAATGTCCAAACCCTCACGAAGGAGATTGATTCCGATAAGAACATCGAATATGCCCATGCGCAGATCACGCACAATCTCCAGGCGCTCCAATGTATCAATATCGGAATGAAGGTATTTTACCTTAATATCCAGCTGCTTCATGTAATCCGTCAAATCCTCTGCCATCCGTTTCGTCAAGGTTGTCACCAAAATCTTATGTCCCTGTGCCGTCTCCTTTCTCACCTCTGCCACCAGATCATCTACCTGACCGGCGACCGGACGCACCTCCACTTCAGGATCAAGAAGACCTGTCGGACGTATAATCTGTTCCTCACGATTTTCCTCATGCTCCTTCTCATAATCCGACGGAGTCGCGGAAACATACAATATCTTATCAACACGCTCCTCAAACTCAGCAAAATTGAGGGGCCTGTTGTCCAACGCAGAGGGAAGCCTGAATCCATAATCCACAAGCGTCTGCTTTCTTGAACGGTCACCGGCATACATGCCTCTGACCTGCGGCAGCGTAATATGAGATTCATCCACAATAATCAGAAAATCGCCGTTGAAAAATTTAAGCAATGTATTCGGTGTCGCCCCGGGTTCAAGTCCTGCCAGAACACGGGAATAATTTTCTATCCCGGAGCAAAATCCCGTTTCCCTGAGCATCTCCATATCAAACTCTGTCCGTTCCGATATACGCTGTGCCTCCAGAAGCTTGTCATTTGCCTTAAAATACTTTACACGCTCATCAAGCTCCTGCTTAATCTCGATTACAGCCCGCTCCATCTTATCCGGTGCCACCACATAGTGTGATGCCGGAAAAATACAGGCAAAGGACAAATTTCTCTTTATCTCACCCGACAGCGGATCAAACTCAACAAGCCTGTCTATCTCATCTCCAAAGAACTCGATACGAAGTCCGTCCTCAAATGTCGAAACCGGAAGGACATCCACCACATCACCTTTCACTCGGAATGTTCCTCTGGAAAAATCCATCTCATTTCTGGTGTACTGAATATCTACAAGCTGGCGGATAACCTCATCCCTGTCCTTAGTCATGCCCGGTCTGAGTGCCATCATCATCGCCTTGTATTCCTCCGGATCACCCAAGCCGTAAATACAAGACACCGACGATACCACAATGACGTCCTTCCGTTCTATCAGCGCCGAGGTTGCACTATGCCTCATCTTATCTATCTCATCATTGACTGATGAATCCTTCGCAATATACGTGTCCGTTGAAGGCACATATGCCTCCGGCTGGTAGTAATCATAATAGGAAACAAAATATTCCACCGCATTGTGCGGAAAAAAAGCCTTAAATTCACTGTAAAGCTGTGCTGCCAGCGTCTTATTGTGCGAGATAATCAGCGTAGGCTTATTCAGCCTTGCTATAACATTTGCCATTGTAAATGTCTTTCCCGAACCGGTCACACCGAGCAGAGTCTGCTGCTTCTTCCCCTCCTCAAATCCCCTGACCAGACCTTCAATCGCCTGTGGCTGATCACCTGTAGGTGCATATTCAGATACTAATTCAAAATGATCCATAGCTTTATCCTTACCAAAAATTATCAAAAAAGGATATCGCTCCAATCACCATTTACATTACAAACATAAACGGCAATTCGATACGATACCCACATTATATCACACATATATAAATTTATGCAACAGTTTATTCGAATATTTGTTCGATTATTTTTGTTAAAATTTTTCCTCCAGCGCCTTGACGAGCGAATACATCACCGTATGCATCGGTGCAGCCACATTATACTGTGACGCCATATTAATCAAACTTCCTGTCAGCGTATCAATCTCAGTCCTTTGTTTCTTCTCAATATCCTGCAGAGTGGAAGAACGATGCTCATATGTCACCGGAATCATCTGCTCAAACAGAACCTGCCGATACGACTCCGCATCCTGCCAGAATGTACTTCCTCCCGCAGCTATCATAATATCAAACGTCTCTTCTATTAGAATATCCATTATGGAATGCGCGTATTCAGAATCTGCAAGCTCCCCGTAGGACATGCCGAGAATCGCTCCCAGCGGATTCAGTGTTGTATTATAAATCAGCTTTGCCCAAAGAGCCTTGCTCAAATCCACTTCATCTACAATCTCCGCAGGAATACCCGAATCCTGAATTGCTTTCGCAATCGGCTCCACAACAACAGAATCAGCCCCATACAGCGAACCAATCAGAATCGGTGCCTGATGTGCTGTAATTACACTGTCACACGCAGAGGTCTTCCTGAAACCCGTAATCACTCTGCTGTGATACAGGATGTCCTGCTCAAAGTATCTTAAAAAAGGCTCCTCATAGCCAAATCCGTTCTGCATAAAAATAATCCTGCTGCCTGCTGCCATACAATCCCTGTACTGGCTCAGGCTGAGTGCAACCTCCTCATTTGCGGTTGTCTTGGTCGCAATAATGACATAATCATAAGTCTGTTTCGGCAGCTTGTCATATCTGTCATATGTTACAATATCCTTTGCCGGAATTTCTATATCCCGAAACATTCCCCGTCTGCTGATGCCATCCGCATCAATCGCTTTTCTGGTCGTGCCTCTTGCAAAAAAATCAACGGATATACCCCCGTTTATTATGGAGGCTCCTATCCCGATTCCCAGAGCTCCGGCGCCTATTATCAATATCTTCATATGCATCCCCCTTTATATACTTCCATTTTCCTACAAAATACAGCCGCAGTTTTCTATATCGGTTTTGTATAGCTTAATACCAAAGATGATATCTTCGGCACTGTGATTGTGAGCACATTATTCCTGACTGCATATTCCTTTTCTGCCATATTATATCCCTCTTCGCAGGTGAAAATCTCAGTTTTCATGGCAGCACCATCCGGTACCCCCAATCTGCGCACATGAATACACAGCTCTCTCGGCTCATAATCATTATTTAAAATGACGACAACAGCCTGACGATCCGTAAATCTGCCGTAGCTGATCACCTTATATTCTCCGTTCAAAAACATGACTGAACCACGCATCAAAGCATCCAACTTCTTATGTACCTTAATAACTTCCTTATGAAAATTGAGGAGCTCCAAATCCTCTTTCCCCCATGGATATGCACGCCGGTTATCAGGATCTGTCCACCCGCAGAGTCCCACCTCGTCACCATAATAAATGGTCGGTGCGCCGGGCCATGTCATCTGAAACACAACCGCCTCACAGAATACTCCCTTATTTACATTCTCGTTGGCGGCCTCCGCTCCCATGGTGTGAATTCTTCCAACACGGCGGTTTGTTCTTGTAAGAAATCTGGAATGATCATGATTTGACAGCTCATTCATGGCAATTTCAAGAGAATTCTGGTTGAATCTGGACATATGATGTCTCAGTGCCCCGGTAAACGCATCCGGATTACCCAAAAGGTCTCCCCTGAACTCATCGCTATGCTTCTCCACACCGGTAAGGAACCATGTAATCGGTTCCATAAAAGCATCATAATTCATAACAGTATCCCACTGATCTCCCATCAGCCATGCCTTCGGATCCCCGTAATGCTCGGCCAGAATAATGGCATTCGGATTTGCGGCCTTCACCCTTGTCCTGAAATCTCTCCAGAACCTGTGATTGAACTCCTCCGTGTAGCCAAGGTCTGCCGCAACATCCAGCCGCCAGCCGTCAGCATTGTAAGGTGCGGATACCCATTTTTCACCGATACGCATAATATACTCATATAACTTTTCGGATTCCTCATAATTCAGCTTCGGGAGCGTATCATGCCCCCACCAACCATTGTAGGTTGTATTATACGGCCATTTCCATTGATCCTGAAACTTAAAGAAATTTCGATACGGACTGTCACCCGACACAAAGGCGCCCGGCTCGTAGCCCTCCTGATCCTCGTAAATACATTCGCGGTCAAGCCACTTATTGAAGGAACCGCAATGATTAAAAACACCATCCAAAATAATCTTCATGCCCCTGCGGTGCACTTCCTCAACCAACCTGATAAAGAGCTGATTGCTGGCCTCAAGATTGTCCTTGTCCGTCACACGGCATATATATCGGGAAGACTCCTTATTTGTCTGCGAGCCCTCCGGCAGGCATTCACCTTCATCCTTCACAATAACTCCGAAATGCGGATCCACATAATCATAATCCTGAATATCATATTTATGATTGGACGGCGATACGAAAATCGGATTAAGATAGACGACATCGACGCCCAACTCCTGCAGATAATCCAGTTTATTTATAACACCCTGCAGATCACCGCCGTAAAAAGAACGCACATCCATATTATCCGGATATTTAAACCAGTCCGTCACACGCTTTGTTCCCTCGCCGATATAACTGTATTCATTATCCAGCACATCATTGGATTCATCCCCGTTACAAAAACGATCCACAAATATCTGATAAAATACGGCTCCTCTTGCCCATCCCGGAACCTTGAAGCCCGGCATAATCTGAAAATTATAATCTGTATTCAGGTTCTTCTGTGTTCCCAGCTTATTGTAATAGCACAAAACGTTCCCTGCCTGCACCTCATAATAATAGTCGATATCACCATTAATCTCGGATATGGTATAAGCATAGTAATCAAACAGCCCGTCTGTCTTTGTGACAGTCATCTCATATCTCTCATCATTACAGACAAGATACACCGCATCCACATTATCTGCAGCTGTTCTAAATCGAACTGTTACCGATTCACCAAGCTCGATTTCAGCAGGGGTGCGATAGAACTCCGTTCCGTCAGCAAACAGTGCCCCGATATTCAGAGCTACCTTCGTGTTATACACATATTCAAATACTCTCTGAGAGCTATTCTTTTTTCCCGGCATGGAGTAAGCCTCCTGTTTTATATTTCTTTTATGTCCATTTCACACTTTAGACACAATATGCTTTTTTTATTTTAATACATTATTATCATTTTAACAATCATTATTTGGAAAAACTCATACAAACATTCCCGATTTGTTTCAGAACAGAGAAAAGGACAGCCACCGTTCGACTGTCCTTTTCGGAGAAGGTATTTTGTTACTTATGGGGTGTAGCAAAAAACTATATAATGTATTGGGGGGTTACAAGTATTATTATAACAAATAATGTTAAAAAGTGTGCCCAAACAATTTGTTTTTTTCTATTTTTTTTTGTAACTTTTTTCAAAAAGTCTCTTACATAAAGCACTTTTTGAGGACTATTTTGTGCACATTGTATACTTATTTAGTTTAGATGTGGCAAATATGAACAAGTCACTTTCGTTACACTGATATTTCCCTACAGAAGAATCGGATCCTGCTCATTTATTTCAAACAAAGCTTCAAATTCGTCCCTCTCAATCCTTTCCTTTTCAAGCAAAAGTGCCGCGCATTTGTGTAAAACATCCATATTTTCCTCGATAATGCGCTTCGCCTCCGCATAACACTCTTCAATAATCCTTCTGACTTCCTTGTCAATCATGGTTGCCATCTTCTCACTGTAGCTTCTGGAGTGCCCCAGATCACGTCCCAGGAACACCTCTTCTCCGCTGTCAACCTCGTAATTAATCAGGCCAACCTTGTCTGACATACCATATTTGACAACCATAGCCTGTGCCGTCTGCGTTGCCTGCTTGATATCCTGGGATGCGCCGGTCGTAATATCGCCAAATATGAGTTCCTCCGCAATTCTTCCTCCAAAGCTTACCTCAATATCCTGCAGCATCTTCTTTTTCGTAAGAAATACATTATCATTCTCAGGGAGCGGCATCGTATATCCGCCTGCACCTCTGCCATTCGGAATAATCGAAACGAGGTGAACCGGTCCTACCTCACTGAGCAAATGGAACAAAATCGCATGACCTGACTCGTGATACGCCGTAATTTTCCTCTCTTTTTCAGGGACAAGCCGGCTCTTTTTCTCTCCGCCGATACCGATTTTGACAAAGCTCTTATCCACATCCTCTTTCTTGATGAAAGAACGGTTTTCCTTCGCCGCACAGATAGCGGACTCGTTCATAAGATTCTCAAGATCCGCCCCCACAAAGCCGGCAGTCGTCCTCGCTATCTCATGCAAGTCAACATCGTCCGACAGCGGTTTGTTTCTGACATGCACTTTGAGAATCTCCTCCCTGCCCTTTACATCCGGCCTGCCAACCATAACCTTTCTGTCAAAACGTCCCGGACGCAGGATGGCCGGATCAAGAATATCCACACGGTTTGTTGCCGCAAGCACGATAATTCCCTCATTTGCACTGAAACCGTCCATTTCGACCAGCATCTGATTCAATGTCTGCTCACGCTCATCATGACCGCCGCCGAGACCGGAGCCTCTTTTTCTTGCCACGGCATCAATCTCATCAATAAACACGATACACGGCGCATTCTTTTTCGCATCATCAAATAAATCCCTGACGCGGCTGGCACCAACACCGACAAACATCTCCACGAAATCAGAACCTGAAATCGAGAAAAACGGTACGCCCGCCTCACCGGCAACAGCCTTAGCAAGCAGCGTCTTACCGGTTCCGGGAGGTCCCTCGAGCAAAACGCCTTTCGGAATCCTTGCGCCCAGATCATTATATTTCTTAGGGCTCTTCAGAAAATCAACGATCTCCGCCATATCCTCTTTTTCTTCGTCAAGACCTGCAACATCCTTAAATGTAAACTTCTGATCCCTTTCGCCGAGCATCCGCGCCCGGCTTTTACCAAAGTTCATCATCTTACCGCCGCCACTGCCGGTACCGCCGCCACTCATATTTCCCATAAGCGCAACCAGCAGAAGCAGAACCAGCAATACAGATATGATAATCGGCAGCCACGTCAGAAACGTACTCTGTTTCGTGACATCATAAAGACTCATGCGCGTCTGTCCGTCATTATATTCCATCACAATGTCCTGAATCTTATTTACATCGGAAACATAAAACTGCTTTGTCGCATTGGATTTTCTATAAGTAAAAAAGACCATACCCGTCGGTATCTCAGAGTTCTGATAGATTTCAACACTCCCCACCATATTTCCCCGCATATCGCTCTCAAAATCCTCTATCGTATAGTTTACATCTGTTTCAGTGTCGCTGTTTTGCAGCCATAAAATGACGCAAAAGCCAATGAGGAAAAGCAACAGATACAAACCCATGCCCTTTTTCACGCTGTTCTTCATACAAGTTCTCCTTTCTATTCCTCTATTACACCAATATATGGAAGATTACGATATTTCTGCGCACAATCGAGGCCATAACCAACCACGAATCTGTCCGGCACCTCAAAGCAGGTCATATCCGGCTCTATATCAACCACACGTCTATCCGGCTTATCAAGCAGCGTAATAATCTTGAAGCTCGCCGGTTTTCTCTCTTTTAATATCTTCACCAGATATGATAATGTCCTTCCGGAATCCATGATATCTTCCACGAGAATAACCTCTCTCCCCTCAATGCTCTCGTCCAGATCCTTGATAAGCTTGACAACGCCCGACGAGGTCTTTGAATTTCCGTAACTGCTGACAGACATAAAATCCATCGTTACCGGAACCGTGATTTTTTTTGCAAGCTCACACATAAAAAAAACACTGCCCTTCAATACGCCAACCAAATGTACCGTTTTTCCTGCATAATCAGCACTGATTTTTTCAGCCAGCTCGCGTATCCTGTCATTGACCTGTTCCTCGCTAATCAGCACGCCTATTTTCTCCATCTTACTCTCCTTTTCTTATGCATTTCATATACAAAACCTGTTTTGTATCCTCATCCACCCCATAGGACATGTTATATCTCAACCCGACTGCCCATATAATTTCCCTGCCGCAGGCCAGTACCGGCCATTTATTTCTCAAATTACGGTCAATTTTATTATCGATGAATACACGAGACATTTTTTTCGTGTTGCCTTCGCCGTCAATTGTAATATAATCCCCCTCCTGAGGCGTTCTTATACAAAGATTGTTTCCTATTTTACCATAATCGAACATTTTAGTATAGGTTTTTTTGGAAATCTCCATTTCCGGCTTATATTTCATATGTTCTATCTCAATGCTACCCCATTCAGGAATCTCATAAACACCATTTTTTAAAATATGAATGCAATAATCCTGTGATTGTTCCCTTACATTGCTGATAATCAGGCGGCCATAGCTCCGTCTCGCACGAATTCCGTAAGGGAGTACGGCTGATTTGCCTGTATCCTGATAAATCAAACCCACAACAGCCATCACATGCCGCCTCGTCACATCCTTGCTTCCGCCTGCTACATCCGTAATTGCTTCATGAATCATGTGCTCCTGCAAAACAGGACTGCATTTACACAGCTCACCAATATCAAGTGCAACCGTCTTCCCGTCCGTATCTTCGGTGCAGCCCCCATACTGTGTCAATGCCTGCGCATGAATGTACCGATAGCTTTCCTCTGCTTCCTCAGCCACCATGCAGATATGCTCCATTGCGGCACTGTTAATCTGCTCCATTACAGGTAGTATCACGTGCCTGATTTTGTTTCTGTCATAATCCGTGTTGAGATTCGTTGCATCAGTACAATAATTCTGATTTATCTCCGCGAGAAAATCCTCAATCGCCTGTCTCGACATATTTAAAAGCGGTCGGATAATCTGATCCCGAACCGGTGAAATTCCTCTCATTCCCTTTAATCCGCTGCCGCGTATTATGTGGAACAGCACCGTTTCAGCCAAATCGTTTTTGTTGTGTGCCACAGCGATTTTCCGGCAATTATATTTCTGTGCTGTCTCCATAAAGCATTCATACCGGTACTCGCGTCCGGCTTCCTCCACCGTACAGTGCAGCTCCTTCGCAAACGCCTTGATATCCCTTCGATACCCGACAAAATGCACACCCAGCCTCTCGCACAGCTCCCGGGAAAAAGCCTCATCCTGCTCCGCAGCCTCCCCGCGCAGCATATGATTGATATGTACCGCAAAAAGATTCCCTGCATCCGTTCCCAGCCGCCCCGACAGCATACACAGGGAAATTAACAGACACACGGAATCTGCTCCCCCGGACAGTCCGATTACAATACGGTCAGAGGGCTCCACCATATGATACTCCCGTATATAATTATATACTTCATCCAAGAAAATGTTCATACTCTTTTTAAAAAGACTGCCTTCCAATTTTATCCTAAAATAATACCACAACCTTCATTTTATGTACATATTTTCACAAAGATTTAACAAGTTTGCATGCAATGATTGTCGCATCATCACACAATCTGTTCCCTCCCTGCGATATAATCTGCTCCGCGACATAGCTGACCAGTTCCTCCGGATCATCGCTGTCTGCATCGCGCAGCAGCTCCCGCATATAATCCTCCTTATTCTCGAAAATGATGCTCTCCAAAATTCCGTCACTGACCATGACAATCATATCCTTATCATAAAATTTCTTTGAGCAGTGTTCACACACTGCCCCGTCGATAACACCGACAGGAAGGGAGGTAGACTTAATCATTTCCATCCATTCCCCCCGTTTTATGTAGGTGGCCGCGGCTCCCTGTTTATATATTTTTCCGTAGCCCGTATGCATATCAATTAACAGCATATCGAGGGTTGAAAATCTCTCACCCTTATTTTTGTCCGATAAATAAGAATTGACAAGGCGAATGGAGATATCCTGCTGAAATCCTGCCGCAATGAGTTCCTCAAGCATTTCTATGAGAGAACCGCTGTCCAAGGACGCCGTCTTTCCGTTTCCCATACCATCCGAAATCATAATGAGCTGGTACCCTTCCCTGATATTTCCGATATAAAAGTTGTCACCTGAAATCTCTCCCGCATATCTGCTCATTCTCCGCACCGCCGTCACGCACTTGAACGCAGGCTTTTCCTGCATGCAGATAATATCATAATTTCTGCTCACTATCGTCCGGCTCTCCTCCTTCAAAACGAGCTGCAAACCCGTCTCACGCTCCACAATTTTTCTCACGGCATCGGCCGTGAGGAGTCTTCCTCTGTTCATCCGCAATGTCATATATATTTCATACCGGTCATCGCTGTTCTTCAGTAAAATAAGATTTTTTACGCCTGCGCCCTTGACGGAAAGGCTCTCTATGATTTTAGCCTCAACCGTCTTTCTCAAAGGGACCTCCTGCTCGAGCTGATTTGTGAAGCCCTCTATCAGCTCTCCGACATCATTTAACCCTATACCTGTATTCACATTTCCGGCAAGCGTATATTCTATCCGTTTAAACGCCGCTGCCAGATTGTTTAATCTCCCGATTACCAGCTTCCCCCATTCTGAGGAATTCTCTGCAAGTTCTCCGCCTGTCACCTTACTGTCAATCTGCAGCAGCAGCCCTGCCGGTAAAAGCAAAAACAAAAATACCGCAGAGGCCAATGCCTTCATACTCCCCTCGCTGATAAGAGAATCGTAAAAGATCATTCCAAATCCGAAATAGACCGCCACATATACCGCAGCAAAAACAAAACGTCCTCCGCGAATCAGACATTGCAGCGCATACCCTGCAAGTGTGATTAACATCCAACCGCTCAAATATACGGTCTCCGAAGTCATATGCGCAACAACGGCTCCGCATATGACAGTCCACGCCATTCCCAAACCGAATCCGAATTTATATGTAGCAAACAGAATGCTGAAAATACCGAATGCCTCTGCCACGACAACACCGTCCCAGACCGTAACCGGCATTCCATACAGCACTGTCGCCGCCAGTGCAATCACACTGATTGCCGCCTCATTTTCCGTTGCTATCTTAACATAATCCTCCTCAATAATCCGTATCGCATAACGGTAAATCATTGCCGAGGAGAACGCCAGTGCACCCTCAAGAAATGCAGTCGAAACAGGCATAACCCCGTTCATTATAAAATGAAAGCCCAAATCCGCCGTGATTGTAACAAGTCCTACCATAAATGAAAAGAAAAGCTCGTCATGTCTGAAATCCAAACGATTCCTCATTCCCATAATGAACGCGGCTGCCAATAATATGAGACCGTATCTTCCCAAATCCACAACCGACATACCCATTCCTATAGCAAGCATAATACCGGAATAACACAGTACAATGTGCTTTCTCGTCATGCAGGCTGCCGCAAAGATGCCCACCGCCAGCGGATAAACACCAAACACCTGACATCTGCCGACAAAGAAGACCGCCAGCACCAGCCACAGACCTTGCAGAGACACTTTTCGATTCATTCCTATCCCCTCCCAAACGCGGAACCGATTTATAGCTATCACCATTCTTCCATGGCAATGCCATAAGATTATAGCCTGTCCGCACAAAATAAAGTGTCTAACGCTGGAATGAACACGTTATTTTTTATGACAAAAAAAGGTGCTGTCACAATAAGATAATATGGCATGTATCTTATTGTGACAGCATCTTTTTGTCTATAATTTCATTTATTATTATGTAACCCGGTCATTCTGCCGGACGTATCACGATCTCATCCGGATAAACCATTCCCAGTTTTTCTTTCGCCATGTCCTCTATATACTGATTCGTCATCATGTACTGCTTCTGCGCTTCCAGATTCTCACGTTCGAGATTTGCCTGTTCAATCTTCTGCTGCAGGAGCAGTTCTGTATTTGCAAGCTCCCTGCTCTTCTGATTCAACCCGGAAACAATCATGGTAGAAGCAACGCAAACTACAATAACCGTAACAACAATCATAAGGCTTGCAATACCCGATTGCCTTCTAGTTGATTTCTTTTTTCTTGATCTTCCCATACCTATACCTGCTTTTTTTATCTGTTTTTTCCGATAAAGACATTGTAATTTTAACCTTTTTTACGACCTTTTTCAACAATTTATTCATCTTTTTCAAGTATTTTTTTACAACATACAAGATATGGGATATGCAAAAAATAAGTAAACAACTTATAGTAGTCAAATACGCAAGCGCTCCCGTTGCAATCCCCAGAAACACATATCCGCGAAGGCAGCCATAGTTATATTGATGTATACAATCAATGACAGCATAGGTCCAAAACAGCCAATAAGCAATGTCCTCCAACGCAATAAAGAAATTATTATGCGGAATAATCCGGCGCAGACACCGCAGCCAATCATAGACAAAACCCATACCGGCACCCAGAATAAGACTTATCACAAACATATTTCGTTGTTCGAAAATGAGCTCCTGCATCGCTATTTAAACAACCTCTTCATTACACCCGTTGTCATTTGCCCCGCTGTTCTAATCTCCGAATATGCCATGCTATCCACAAGACCTGAGAATTCCAGCTCACCCTTATCCACATCAAGACGGGTTACATGCAGCTCATGCCCTTTTATCGTCAGTCTTCCCTGCTCTGTAGCAAGCACCACAAGCTGTGCATCAAATGATTCAACCTCCCTGATTCCGGTCAGAATCCCATGTCTTCTGCCATCCAGACTAACCCTATGGTTTTTTGTGATATGTACCTCTTCCATATAGATAGACCTCCGAAATGCCGGCACTGTCGTCTATGATATTATATGCCGGAAAATCCATTTCATGATAAAGGCAATGTCATTTTCGGTTTTACAGGTATTTAAACATTTCCTTTGCATCCTCTTTTTTGGTTGTATCGGCAATCATGGTTATCTCCGCTTTCACGGTCTTATTGCCAAACGCAATTTCTATTATATCCCCCACCCTGACATCATGGGATGCCTTAACAACCTTGCCGTTTACCTGAACACGGCCCGCATCGCAGGCCTCATTGGCAATCGTTCTTCTTTTAATCAGGCGCGATACCTTCAAATACTTATCAAGTCTCATATTGACATCTCCTTTCATATATGCGTTATATAGGCGATTACAAAGCACAGACTGCAGCAGCTTCAGGTTAAGCAGCCGCCCGCAAAAGCACAAGAACGACCGTGCACAGGCACGGCCGTTCAGTCATAAGCTTATATAATCTTCCGCAAATTAATTTACAGCATCCTTTAATGCCTTGCCAGCCTTAAACTTAGGAGCCTTGGATGCAGCAATCTTCATGGTCTCACCCGTTCTTGGGTTCCTTCCCTCTCTTGCAGGTCTCTCAGCAACTTCAAATGTGCCGAAACCAACCAACTGAATCTTCTCACCTTTCTTTAATTCTTCTCCAACTGTCTCTGTGAAAGCCTTAAGTACCTTCTCAACCTCAGTTTTCTTCATGCTGGTCTTCTCAGCTAAAGCAGTAACTAACTCGTTCTTGTTCATCAAAATATTCCTCCTATAATACAAACGTTTTTTGATTGTCTTGATAACAATCCCCTTTTTACGACATTAACACGAATGCCTATGCTTATTTATACCCTGTTACCCATAATTTGTCAAGTAAAAAAGCATGTAAAATCAACAACCTTTAGTTTTTTTATACATATGAGGCAGGTTAATATTCTATCACCCGCCCCATGTATCTCTTTCCCGGGCTTTTTCTGTGATGTCTTTACCCCTCCATTTGTCTTCCCAAAAAGTTAGCAGCAATGATTGCAGCTTTTTGTTCAGCCTCACCGATAGGCTTATCTCCATCACGACTGAGCAGAATCACAGCGCCAATTGCGTCTCCCTCACTAATAATTGTCTGTATAATCTGCCCTGAATATTCATTCTCGCCGTTACCGAGTATCTTGATAAACTTTTTTTCACCCTTTCTGGCAAGAATCGCCTCCCTGTCATTGATTGCCTCCTCAAGCTCTCTGTGCAGGCTCTTTCCCATCAGCTCTTTTTTGGGAATACCCGCCACGGCAATAATCTGATCCCTGTCACATACGCATACCCCACACCCGAGAATCTGGGCTGTTGCATCCACATACTGCTGTGCAAAACTGCTTAACTCCCCTATAGGAGAATATTTTTTTAATATGATCTCCCCATCCTTATCTGTAAAAATCTCCAGCGGGTCGCCCTCTCTGATTCTAAGCACCCTTCGTATTTCCTTTGGTACAACTACTCGTCCGAGGTCGTCTATACGACGCACAATTCCTGTTGCTTTCACAAATTTTTTCCTCCATAATACAAATAGTCCGATTTGATTTTCCAAATCATTGTTATGAAGTTATTATGTGGAAAACCATAAGAATTATACAAGGATGTTTTCATAAATATACAAAATATCAACTGTCTTGTCAGCTTTGAAAATGCAAAAAGCAGCGAATACCTCCTATAGTCCTCACTGCTTTTCCGTACAATATGTCCGGCTTCATGCATTTATCCGGCCATTGCTAACCGTTCTTTCTTCTGTTTATATAATCCTGCAGGAACTGCGCGGTTCCTTCAAGTCCCAGCCTGCTCACATTGACACAAACATCATAGGAAGCTGCTGCGGCCCATTTCATCTCAGAATAATTATTATGATATTCTTTCCGACGCCTATCATGACGTCGGATTTTCATTATCGCCTTCGTTTTGCTGAGCTTGTATTTCTTCATAACGTGTTCAAGACGGTCTTCCTTATCTCCGGTCACAAAAATGCTGATTAAACCCTCCCTTCCGCGAAGCACCGTCTCCGCACATCGGCCTACAATAACAAAGGATTCCCCGCTGTCTGCTTTCTTTCGAATAAAATCAAACTGCAGCTCGGATATCAGGTCTTCTCTGGAATATGCAAATTTTCCAACCCTTTTTGACATAAAAGGATTTCTTGGTTTTTCATCATACTTCTCAAGACGTTCAACGTCGAGCGCTCTCTCCTCTGCAAGCTCATCAAGAAGGTTCCTGTCATATAGCTTCAGCCCCATGTCTTTAGCTATAATTTCAGCCACCTGATGACCTCCCGTACCAAACTCGCGCCCGATTGAGATAATAATCTGACTCGACATACCACCATCTCCTTTCAGGTAATAAACATCACGCATACTATATATATATTATACATGATTTTGGCGGACATGCCTATTATTTTCTTTTAATAATCTGTTATAAAATTGTGAACACTGCCTGCCTCCGATGATGGTATGCGCATCACATTGTCCTTATTTCGTAAGGCCGAATTTTTCCTTCAATGTGTCAAGAATCACGTTTACACAGCCATCAATGCCAAGCCGGGCGCTGTTGAGCGTCATATCATAATTGACCGGATTAGTCCAATAATTACCATCAGTATAGAATTTATAATATGCCGCTCTGTGCTTGTCGGTGGCCGAGATTTTTTTGTGTGCTTCCTTTTCCGAAACCTCCAGGCGCTCTATGATTCTCTTTACACAGAATTCCCGCGGTGCCTCAATATACACACTCAGTACATTATCTCTGTCCCGAAGCAGATAGTCCGCACACTTGCCCACAATCACACAGGACTCTGAATCTGCCAGACGCCTGATAATGGCAGCCTGAATATCATACAACTGACTATCCGAAACAAAGGATTTCGATTCTGCTCTCGGTGACAGACTTTTGGGAAGCTGCTTGATTTTATTTTTAAGATAGCTTCCGTTTAAGCGCTCATCCATATCAAATAGGTCTTTCTCATCACGCTCCGTTATGTAGGATGCCATAGTAAGAATCCGATGCTCATAACATTCAATGCCCAGCCGTTCTGCAACTCTCGATGCAATCTGTTTGCCGCCTGTACCGAAACCTCTTGCAATTGTAATCGTTATATTTTTATCCATTTCCATCACCCTTTTCTTTTAAATCCTGTTCCTCTTTCACCACATATATCTACAGCAAAACATACAGGGCATATCCGACTGCATGTTTATTTTATGTCAGCCAAGGATTCTGGCATCAATTACACAGAGCGAATCCTCGTATAAAAATACCGGATTCAAATCCGCCTCCTTCAAATCCGGCCACTTAAACGGAAGCCTTGAAAACATAACCAGTGCATCCGCAAGCGCATTCATATCCACAGACCTTTGCCCTCTGACGCCTGCCAAAATCGGATAGGTCTTCAGTTCATGAATCATTTCCATGGCGGTCGCTTTATTAATCGGCGCAATGCGAAGTGAAATGTCCTTCAATACCTCCGTATAAATACCGCCCATACCAAATGCAATAACCGGGCCAAACTGCGGATCCCGCGTCAAGCCGAAGATAACCTCCCGTCCGCCCTTTAACATTGGAACCATCAGAGTGCCTCTAAAATCCTTGCCCTTACCAATTGTTTTCAGCTTTTCAAACGCCTTCCCTGCTTCTTCAGCGGTATTGATAGGAAGAATTACACCGCCGCAGTCCGACTTATGGACAATCTGCGGTGACACAATCTTCATAACCAGCGGAAAACCAATCTTCTTCGCATTACTCATTGCCTCCTTCTTAGTTGCAACAAATGCATGAGGCAGAACCGGAATATGATTCTCCTGCAGGATTGTCATTGCCTCAGGCTCAAGCAGACGATCCTTGCCTGCCGCAAACAGACTTCCACACCGCTTTACCTCATAGAAACAGGAGCCTGATGTATCCTGCAGCTTATTTCTCTCATAGTAAGCTGCCATTTTTGAAAATACTGCCATGGCATTTTCACCCAGCTCATAGCACGGCACATTATTTTCCCTCAGATATTTTATACTTTCCGCAATATCTGTACCAACCTGCATCATAGCTGCAACGGGCTTACCGCATTCTTTCCCTGCCTTTACAATTCCTTCTGCGCAAGGCATGGATTTCAGATATGGCGTACCGACATAGATTACAAGCGCTGCATCCATCTCCTTCAGCGCCGCCTTAACAGCAAGCTCGTACTGCTCTCCGGTACCCTCCACGGTGAGGTCAACCGGATTCTTCATACCGGCAAAGGCAGGCAAAAATGTTGCCAGTTCTTCCTTCAATGCATCACTTGAGACAGGGATGTCAAGTCCGACCTCCTCTGCCTTATCGGTACTCATGACACCCGGTCCTCCCGAATTGGTGACAACTGCAACCTTTCTTCCCCTCATATCCGGCATAAGTGAAAATCCCTTACAGATTTCAAACATTTCCTTCAACGTATTTGCACGGATTGCGCCGCACTGTCTGATTGCAGCATCAAATACATTGTCTGCCCCTGCCATGGAGCCTGTATGTGACATCGCCGCGCGCTGCCCGAAACTGCTGCGTCCCGATTTTACAATTACCACAGGCTTTGCAGATGCAACCTCGCGGATTGTATCCATAAATTCGCGTCCGTCTCTGACAGATTCCACATAGATTGCAACAACCCTTGTCTCCGGATCATCCTTCAGATATTTCAACAGGTCAATGGCAGTTAAATCCGCACCATTTCCGTAGCTCAGGAACTTGGCTATACCGACACCATCGGCTGCAGAGAGTGCCATAAATGATCCGCCGATTGCACCACTCTGTGAAACCATGGAAATGCTTCCCTTAGGCGGCATGGTCTCAAGCGTTGCAACAAGATTTGAGTGTGTGTTGACAAGTCCCGCACAGTTCGGACCTACGCAGCGGATTCCATACCTTTTCGCAATCTCCATCACTTCCTTTTCGCCCTCGGCATTTCCTGCCTCAGAGAAACCAGAGCTGATGATGACTGCTGCCTTAACGCCTTTTTTACCACACTCCTCCATAACACCTGCGACCGTCTTTGCGGGAGCTGCAATGACTGCAAGGTCCACAGAAGCATCCACATCTGCAATTGTCGTATAACCCGGTACGTCTGAATCTTCAACACCGAGTCCTTTCGGATTTATGGCATATACATCCCGCAGTCCGCCCTCGACGATTCTGTGCACCAATACATTCGCCAGCTTGCCCGGTGCTGCCGAACCATATACTGCAACTCCCTTCGGAGAAAACATTGCTTCCATATTATCTGCCATAATACTGACCTTCTTCCTTTATAAAATATTACTCTACCACCGTAATTTTACCATTGGTTGCATCCACTTTGATTCTTGTTCCCTCCGGAATCTCACTGTAAAATGCCGTCTCCGCGCGGTCAACCACCACCATCTCGGTTGCAATCGCACTGGCTACGAGAGTTGTATCCGGATTCTTGATTATCATCGCTTTCGGCTCCTTACCCGTCATCTTGAGCTGATACATGCCATCAGCCTGTACGACGGAGCTTCCCTTTCCGTTTGGAAAGACAAGTACCTTGCCTGATATACATTTACCATACAGGCAATGCTGCTTCTCAATCACAATACCTGTCTTTGGATCCACAAGATAAAAGCAGAAATCATCCTTTGAAAAGAGGACTTCGCCCTCTGCCTGACCATCTGAAATTCTATGACACGAATATTCTTTCTTCATAATGACTTAATCTCCTTTCACACATTCCTACTTTGTATATCCTGCAATCTCGCCGCATATTGCCGCTTCAACTGCCTGCTCCAGCGGAACGATGACAAACTCCATATTCCTTCGCTTAGTGTAATATGCACACTTCGGAGAATCCGTTACGCCCTTTTTGCCATAGAGGAACTTCCAGCACGGCTGATCCATACAGGTGTCTGATACAATATATCCACCTGCCTCACGAATCGTATCGTAATACCCCATCTTCTTTGCAAGGTCCAGACTTAAGCCCGAGGTCATAACGAAGAGCGGAACCGCTAGCTTTTTACCCTTAACCATATCTGATACTGTTGTAATCTGATCAATGGTAAAATGCGGACATCCAAAGAGCGCAAAATCTATCCTGCCGTATCCGTCTGTCAAATCCTTCTGCATCTTGCGGAGGTCATCATTGGTAATCGTCACCTCCTCAGTTACCTCATCCCCTCCAAAAGCTGCCTCCATCGTAGGCGCTTCCGGTGTGAATCCGACAATATGATACATCGCCACATTTCCACCCGTATTCAGCTGCGCACCGAAATTCATCAAAGCCTCCTTGGTCGGATGCTTGGGAAGTCCCTCAAATACAGGAATTTTAAACCCTGTCTTCTGCGGTGCAAAATAGCCAAGCATCTGATAGTCAAAATCATTTTCCATATCTGCTTCCACATGTACAAGAATCTGTCCCTTACGATTTTCATCCAACAGATATCCATAATACGGAACCACACCGGTAACAGCCGCACACAATGCGCTGATTGCCGCCTCACGGTTGGTTCTGGCTCCATACACGGAATTCATATATGGCGTACAGCTGGACTCGGAGTAAGCACATACCTCCCCAAACATCGGAACATTTTTCTCCAGATACGGCGTACAGTTGTAGGTCATAATCGCACCCAGCCGGGTGTAGGCATCATGGGTGCGCTTTACGATTTCCTCGTCTTCTTTCTCAATCTTAGTGATACAGGAAAGCTGTTCAAAATTAAACGCCGGATTGACCGTAGGACGAATCTTACAGGTTGCTCCCCCGTTTGCGAGCTTTTCCGCGAACCAGAGGTCTGCCTCCTGATTACTCAGTGCAACATGCGTCCTCGTCACAGGAACCATATAAGGTGCATCAAACGCTTCTCCGAGCGCAACCTGAACCTTCATCGCAGTCCGGACGCCCGGTCCGAATTCTCCATTGAACATCGCCTGTTCTTCCTTTGTCAATATCATATATCCAACCTCCTTGCTTCACGCATTTTCATATTTCATTTTTCTTCTAAGGTATCTCTATCATATCGTTGCACTGTCTAAAAAATGTCAAATTTTATTCTGCTCTTTTGACGCAACTTTCGACTTATATATATTCCACAGCAGTACGGACAGCATGATAACCACCGAACCAAGCAGCGCAAACTTCTCAGGTCTCTCACCGTAAAATATCATAACCCAGACCGGATTAAGCAGGGGCTCTGTCATAGACATCAGCACGGCGTCCAACGGACTGCAATGCGATGCGGTTTTTCCGTATATTCCCTCTCCAAATCCTCTCTGAATAATGCCCATTCCAAGTACCGCAATAATAGAGCTTCTCTCTATTGTAAGCGGCGCAATGCCGAACATGAACGGTGCGGCGAGCACTACAAGCTGAAACTGTGACATAATAATGATGGATGAGGAATCCTCCCCCGATGCTCCCGTCAGTGTATAATAACAGGCAAACAGCAGACCTCCGAGCAGGGCAACCAGATTCCCGACCATATTGCCCGGCGAATAATCATCCATAAAGAACAATATCATACCTGCCATGGACGCTATCACAACCGCAATATCTTCTTTTCCCGGTTTCTTTTTATACAGTACATAGCATAAAACCACGACATAAAGCGGGGACGCGTACTGAAGCATAATTGCATTGGCAGCGGTGGTAAGCCTTGCCGAGAATACATAAGTAAATGCAAGCGCAGTTGGAAAAAGTGCATACAGAAATACCTTCTTATTGATTTTGAGCTTCTTTGGCGGCGTGAACATGAATAAAACAGGCAAAGATAACAAAGCCCGATACCCAAGCAGGGTTATCGGGTTATCCTTTGATATTTTGACCATCAGGCCTCCGATAGACCAGAAGAAGCCTGCAATGAAAATCCAAAACATTGCACTTCCTCTGGACATTGTTCTTTTTGTCATAGTCATGCATCTCCCTTATCCAAAGCTGTGCATAATCCGAGTCGTCTATTTAAATCAACTTCATACTCTCCTCACGGATTAACTCGGTCGCGTGGATTTTATAGTCCATAAATTCCCTGCTCATACGAACCTTGTAATCCCTTGGTCTTTCAATATCAACATCTATAATTTCCTTGACGCTGCCAGGTCTTGCTGACATAACAACAACGCGGTCCGCAAGCAAAATTGCTTCGTCAATATCGTGGGTAACCATGATAACCATCTTTGGAGACTTCTGCCATACATCCAATAAAAGCTCCTGCATAACACCTCTTGTCTGTGTATCCAATGCCCCGAACGGTTCATCAAGCAGTAATACATCCGGATCATTTGCAAGCGCACGTGCAATGGCAACTCTCTGCTTCATTCCACCCGAAAGAGACTTTGGATACAACTTTTCAAACCCTTTCAGGCCAACCAACTCAATATACTGCATTGCAATCTCTTCTCTTTCCTTCTTCGGAACCTTCTTCTGCTTTAAACCGTACTGAATATTCTCGGAGATTGTCATCCAGGGAAACAGTGTATAAGACTGAAACACCATACCGCGGTCGGCTCCCGGTTCCTTAATCTCACTCTTCTTAAACATAACTGTACCGTCCGTCGCCGTCTCCAAGCCTCCGATAATTCTGAGCAGAGTTGACTTACCACATCCCGATGTCCCAAGCAGGGATACAAATTCCTTTGATCGAACATGCAGATTGATGTCCTTCAACGCCTCCACTGTCCTTGTCTTTGTTTCAAATATTTTATTTACATGGAACTGCTATTCACAAAGGATAAAACCAAAAATGACCCATCGCATTAAAAAAG